>NZ_AP018222.1:1211700-1311106 GCF_002368035.1 Nostoc linckia NIES-25
CCATCTCCCCATCTCCCCATCTCCCCATCCCCCCATCTCCCCACCTCCCTACCTCCCCATCCCCCCATCTCGCTTTTATGGATAAATTAAGATTTTATAAGTTTCCGCTGTGGGTGCGATCGCCGCTTCCACAGCTGCTGATAAATCTTTTAATGGATAGCGATCGCTAATTAATGCTTTCACATCAATTCGCTGATTAAATACAATATCGGCTGACAAATTCTGAAGCCTATAAGATGAACTGTAACTGCCCATTAAGTCAATTTCCCGGCGGTAGAGGATATTCGGGTTGATGGGAATTTCAACTTCATCAGGAAATTCAGCAAAAAACAAGATTTTACCGCCTTTGCGGGTACAGTCAAGTGCTTGAAAGAAAGCTTTTTCACTGGGGACAGCTAGCAGGGTAACATCAACGCCCAGTCCACCAGTTAAGGCATGAATTTTGGCGCGTAAATCGGCGTCACGAGCATCAAAAGCCGCCTGGGCACCTACATTTAATGCTTTTTCAATTCTAGAAGGCAGTAAATCAGTAGCGATCGCTTTTGCTCCGAAATACTTCACCAACATGATAAACATTAACCCAATTGGCCCTGCACCAGTGACTAACACAGTTTGTCCTGGGGCAATTTGGGCTTTTTTTACTGCTTTCAAGCAACAGTTAGTGGGTTCGACAAAACTTGCTTCTTCAAAACTGATATTGTCAGGGATGGGAATTAACCCGCCGTTTTGCACAATATGTCCTGGTACTTTGACATAATCGGCGAAACCGCCGCCGCTAGCATTAAAGCCTGCGGTAGTGGAAATGTTTTTGTAGACATCGCACATTGAAAAATTGTCATTTAGACAGTAGGCGCAATGCATACAAGGGATGTGGTGCATTACTGCTACACGTTGTCCAACTTGCCAACCTTGGACTTGAGATCCTACTGCTGCGATCGTACCAGCGGTTTCATGTCCAAAAATGCGCGGCGGTTCATACAGTGGATAACGAATTTTTTTAATATCTGACTGACACAACCCCACAACCCGCACCTGTACCAGAACCTCATCTGCTTCCAGGGTTGGAACTGGGATCTCTTCGTAAGAAAGTTGATTGACGCCTCTAAATACCTGTGCTTTCACGTTGGTTTTTCACCGCTCAACGATACTAGATGTAACATTAGTGGTCAACGTTAGGCTATCAGATTTGAGATTTAATATTGCTTATAAACTTTGGCACTTCTCTACTAAGTAATTCTAGAACCTCAAAAAACTCATGGGTGGCTTTTTGAGACTTTGAGATTGTTGCTGTAATACCGCAATGACTTGTTGCGGATAGAGTTCGTATAACTCATACCAATTCAAATAATGTTTGCGACACATCAATTATCCGTAAGGGCACAACAATGTTGTGCCCCTACCCATCTGCCCCATTCTTTTTTCAAATTGGTATCAGTTAAAAACTCATCTGGAGATTTCGCTTCGATTTGCCAAGGTGCTAAATCTGGATCTCGAAAATGCTTCAGGTTTGAGGTGACAATTATATTAGCCTTAGCGACTATAGCAGCAGCTACAACATGGCGTAGACGCGAAGCGACTTGTCGTCAGACATCGCTAGGGTGATTTGTCACTAATTCAACAATGCGATCGGGAACTACTGTTTTAGGGGCACAGCACTGCTCACACGTGTCAACTTAAGCTCAAATGTTTATCCCATAAGCGTTTTACCCCACCCCCAAGCCCTCCCCTTGGCAAGGGGAGGGGCGGTTTTGGCTTTAGACAAAACCGGGGTGGGGTAACGCGGATCTTGATGCTAAGTCAGAGTACTGAATATCACATCTTTACAAGGGTTTGACGTTAAGTTGACACCAATGAGCACTGCTAAAGCCCCTACACCAGGGTCTATTTACCATCAAAGAATGATTAATAAAAGCCTGAAACGACCTATGCATAGAAACGCATACCATGATTCATTTGTACAGTGCGTAAGTCCTAATTAAAACTACATTTTCTGATGTAACCTAACAGAAATTAACTCTTAGTTTTAGGCTTAGATGCAAGTACCTGAACTGATTTACCTTCTTGGAGAGCATCCGTAGGATTAGTAATTAACCTCGCATTAGGGCTTAAACCAGAAACTACTTCAACTTCAGTACCATAATCTCGTCCAAGTTCTACTTTCTTGTAGCTAACTTTATTTTCTTTTGTCACAGTAGCTACTTGTATACCATCTGCATTAATCACTAAGGTATTAGCTGGTACTAATAAAGGTGGATTGACACGTTGAGCCTTAAAAGTAACTTCAGCATACATTCCAGGACGCAACACATTTTCTGAATTCCGTAATTCAATTTCAGTTAAAAGGGTATTGGAAGAGGCATCTAAGGCATCAGCAGTACGAATAACTTTACCAGAAAAAGATTTTTTCGGTAGTTCGCGAACGCGAACGAGGGCAGTTTGTCCGGGTTGAATTGATTGAACAAAAGCCTGGGGAACATTAATTCGGATACGTAAATTGTCTGTCTGAGCAACTTTAAATAGCCACGAATTTCCACTATTACTATTGCTCCCGGCAGAAATTAAAGCTCCTGTGTCTATATTACGAGCAGTAATTACACCTGAAAAAGGAGCAACAATTTGTTTGAATGATTGTAAAACTTTTATTCGTTGCAAGTTGGACTGAGCAGCATTTTTACTCGCAACAAAGGCATTAATATTCGCCTTTTGAGAATTAATAGCCGCAAGAGCAGTATTTATACTTTCTTGCTCTGAATTAACGCGAGCAATTAAAGTCTCTACATTAGCTTGACTTGCATTATAAGCACTTTCACGTTCATCAGCAGCTTGTGTAGTCACTGCTCCTTGGTTTTGAAGTAATTGCCAACGTTGCCAAGTTTGACGCGCTAGTTCTAGGTTAGTCCGTGCTTCAATCAATTCAGCCTGTCTAGCTTTGAAGTTGGCTCTTGTTTGCGAAAGATTACTTTGCTTTTGTGCTAAATCTGCCTGAACTTGAGCAATATTCGCCTCAGACTTTGCTAATTCCGCACGAGCTTGCTCTACATCTTGGTCAGTTTCAGGTGCATCAATTACAGCGAGTAACTGTCCTTTGTTGACGCGATCGCCAATATCCACTAACTTTTTTTGTAAGTAGCCACTGGTACGAGCATAAATTGTGGTTTCTTGGCTTGCTTGAATATTACTAGGCAAGACTAACTCTGTAAAATTAGCCGCAAGCTTGGGTTTAACCACATTAACACCAGAAACTTTTTTGGTTGTAGCTTTAGCGAAAGCATTTAATTCTGATTGCTGTTGTATCCGAGGTATAATACCAAGCGCTAAAAGCCCAGTGACAACAAAAGTAGTTGTACCAATAATAGTGATAGAACTGAAGCGGCTTTTTTGAGTTTTTGCCGCAGTTGATGTGACATCGGAATCAGCAATTTTGGTATTTTCTTGAGTATCCATATATAGATTGACTATTGGATTTGTTGACTAACGAAAATGTATGTAGCTCCCAAAACCCCAATTTTTGTAACAATTTGGGATTTCTAATTATTCAGGAATGATTTATCGATTTGCTACAGTTAATTTGATAGTAGAAGATAATTCTTCTTCTAAATTTTGGGGTTGTTTGCGCCGCAAAATACTGTAAATTACAGGTACAAAAATTAAAGTTGCCACTGTTGCTGCTAATAATCCACCAATTACAGCACGTCCTAAAGGAGCATTTTGTTCGCCACCTTCTCCTAAACCAAGAGACATTGGTAACATTCCCATAATCATAGCTCCAGCAGTCATTAATACCGGACGCAAACGAGTATAACCAGCTGCTAAAGCCGCAGAAATAGCTTTTTCTCCCATCAAACGTTGCTCGTTAGCAAAGGTCACAAGCAAAATACTATTAGCAGTAGCAACTCCAATACTCATAATTGCACCCATCAAAGACGGCACACTAAAAGTTGTGTGAGTCACAAATAGTATCCAAACGATTCCTGCTAAAGCATTTGGCAGTGCCATCATAATAATTAGTGGATCGATCCAAGATTGAAAATTCACTACTATTAGGCAATAAACTAATCCAATAGCAAATATCAATCCTATTTCTAACCCTAGAAAAGATGAGTTCATCGTTTCTACTTGGCCTTTGACAATAATTGACGTTCCGCGCGGTAACTTATCCTGAAATTTGTCAACTATTTTATAAATATCACTGGCTACACCACCTAAATCGCGACCTTGAACATTAGCGTAAATATCAAACACAGGCTGTACGTTGTAATGATTAACAACAGCAGGTGCTTTACCACGTTGAACAACAGAAAGATTGCTTAAAAGTTGTGATGAATTGGAACCGTTAGTAATAGGTAAGCTCTGAATTTTGTCCAGTGAGTTGAGTTTATATTGAGGAACTTGTACTGCTACTGGATAACTGACTCCTTTAACAGGATCGAGCCAGAAATTGGGTGATGTTTGACCGCTAGAGCTTAATGATGTGAGTAGGTTATTGGCAACATCTCGTTGAGTTAAACCGCTACGTTGTGCTTGAGAACGGTCTACATTAATACGTAGCTCTGGAGCATCGACGACTTGATGTAAATGAACGTCAACTGCTCCAGGAATTTGAGCTATTTGGGTTTTGATTTGTTTGGCAATTTTGTAGTTATCCCGACGATTTTTAGATGGCCCTATAACCTGAATATCAATAGGGGCTGGTAAACCGAAGTTGAGAATTTGAGTTACTATATCCGCAGGTTGGAAAAAGAAGGTTAATTGAGGAAATTGGGCAGTTAACTTTTGGCGTAGTTGTTTAACATATTGCCAAGTAGAATGATGTTTGCCTTCTTTAAGAGCTACAAGAATTTCTCCATCACCAGGGCCTATGGTTGCTGTGTCGCTAAAAGCCAGGTTTACTCCACCTACAGGTACACCAATATTGTCAAGAATAATTTCTAATTCTTCTTCAGGAATAACTTGGCGAATCTCATTTTCAACCTGAGTAAAAATCTGTTCTGTCCTATCAAGCCTGGTTCCCGCAGGAGCGCGGACGTGCAAGCGAAACTGACCTGCATCTACTTGAGGGAAAAAGTCTTGACCAACAAAAGGTAATAAAACTAAGGCGCTTACCCAAAAACTACCAAATATCGCAAAAACTACACTGCGACGATTTAGAGCTTTGGCTAAAGTGTTTCGATAGTTTTGGCGAAATTTTTCAAATTGCCGATTAAATTGCTCGTGAATACGCCAGAAAACATTTTTTTTGCGAATTGGAGTAGATGCATGACCATTGTCAGCTAAATTTTCATGTTCAGTATAAAGATGTAGTTCCTTACCAAGCAGAAACTTTGCCAACATTGGTACTACTGTACGCGAGAGTAGATAAGAGGCAAGCATAGCAAAAACAACCGCCATTCCTAAAGGCATAAATAGCGATTGTGATACTCCAGTTAAAAAGATAATTGGGATAAAAACAATACAGATTGCTAAAGTGGAAACAAAAGCCGGAACAGCTATTTGTTGTGCGCCATCTAAAATAGCTTGTTCTAGAGGTTTTCCTTGTGCTAAATTCCGATGGATATTTTCAATTTCTACTGTGGCATCATCAACTAAAATTCCAACTGCTAGAGATAGACCTCCCAAGGTCATAATATTTAGGGTCTGTCCCATCAATCGCAGGGCAATGATAGAACAAAAAATTGATAAAGGGATAGAAATTGCCACAATTAAAGTGCTACGCCAACTGCCTAAGAATAATAAAATCATGGAGGCAGTTAAACAAGCAGCAATCAATCCTTCTGTTAATACTCCGTGAATAGAAGCTTTAACAAAAATAGATTGATCGAATAAAATATCTAAATCTAATTCTTTGGGTAATGTGGCTTGAATTTTTGGTAGTCTTTCTTTGACTCTAGCTACAACATCTAAAGTTGAAGCACCACCACTTTTGAGGATAGTTAATAAGCTAGAACGTCTGCCATCTCGACGGACAATATTGTTCTGGACAGCAAAGCCATCATGTACTTGGGCGACATCACGTATATAAATGATAGTGCCGTTAATCTGTTTAATTGGTAAATTGTTTAAGGCTTCTAGGACTTGGGGACTACTATTGAGGCGAACACTGTACTCGCGATCGCCTAATTTTGCATTTCCCCCAGGTAAAATCAGATTTTGGGCGGTAATCGCACTTGTGACATCTGTAGCTGAAAGACCTTTGGCAAATAGCGCCTGCGGGTCAATATCTACCATGATTTGCCGAGGTTTACCGCCATAAGGTAACGGTACAGATGCACCTTGAACAGTTGCTAACTGAGTCCGCAGAAAATTATTGCCGTTATCGTAAAGTTCTTGCTCTGATAGTGATGTGCTGCTAACACTTAGCTGAAGAATTGGCACATTAGAAGCATTGTAGCGAACTATCAAAGGAGGTGTAATTCCTGGAGGCAAACCCCTCAGAATTGTTTGAGTAATAGAGGTAAGTTGAGCTACTGCTGCTTCAATTTTTGCTCCTGGTTGGAAGAAAACTTTAATGACACTAACACCATTGAGTGATTGTGATTCGATGTGTTCAATATCATTAACTGTGGTTGTAAAAGAGCGTTCGCTGCTTGTAACAATCCGCTGTTCCATTTCTTCTGGTGAAACACCACTATAAGACCAAATTACACTGACAACAGGAATATTAATTTCTGGAAAAATGTCCGTTGCCATGCGCGTAATAGTAACTACCCCTAAAACAATAATTAGTATGGCAGTGATTACGAAGGTGTAAGGGCGACGAAGAGCAAGTTTAACAATCCACATTGTTTTTTAGTTTAAATTATTCTTTCTTCTTCAGTCTGTCAGGGTAATTTCTACTCCAATACAGTTCAGTTAAGATCCCCCCGCCTGCGGCGACCCCCTTAAAAAGGGGATGAAAGAGAGTTTGTGAGCAAGCCTTAAAAAGGGGGGTTGGGGGGATCTTAAAAAACTAACTGAACCGTATTGATTTATACTCAAGTCAATTGGAATTTTGATTGTAGTTAGGTATTGAGAAATAAAAAATATTAAATTGTGATTTTTCGTTACTAAATATTCACAGTTAACTGTTAACTCTCAACAAATTGAAGTTGGATAATTTATTTATTGGAGTTACTTTATTGATTGCCAAATCAAAATTTGCTGAACGCTTTCATTTGCGATCGCTTAAATTTAAAAGTATTAAACATTGCTTAATACGGTAATTTGATAGATTTACAGTACTTTATGTGGAATTATCTTTGCATACAGCTGTGTAAAATGCAATATCCCGTACTTTACCAAAATGAATGCGTAATATTCCATACTCCGATTGCTTGCGAGTAAGCCATGAGAAATAAAGTGCTTACTTTAAACTTGACAAAAGCTGATTTCTACAGATGAGTAACGCAGTTAAGGATTGACTGAAATCAGCTAGATAGCAAACAAAGTTCGCAAGCTAACCTTGGTGGAGGATTTGGATATGGTTCATCAGACATATACAGCTGATGTTTTGGTTGTCGGCGGTGGAACTGGAGGCACCGCAGCTGCTATCCAAGCAGCGCGACGAGGAGCTCAGACTATCCTCGTGAGTGAATTTCCTTGGTTGGGGGGAATGCTGACTTGTGCGGGAGTATCTGCACCCGATGGTAATGAATTAGAAGCCTTGCAAACGGGTTTATGGGGTGCGTTTTTGCAGGAGTTACGACATCGACAACCAGGCGGATTAGATAACTGTTGGGTAAGCTTTTTTAGTTACGATCCCCGCATTGGAGCGGAGATTTTTGCTGATTGGGTGGAAGAATTGCCAAATCTCCACTGGATTTCTGGACAAATGCCTTTAGAAGTTTATCGGCAAGGCGATCGCATTACCGGTGTCCGCTTTGCTGATTTTACTGTCACAGCCAAGATTATTCTCGACGGCACAGAATTAGGAGATTTATTAGCTTTAGCTGATATCCCTTACCGCTGGGGGTGGGAATTGCAATCTGAGTGGGGAGAACCCAGCGCCCCAGTCAGCTTTAACTCTTTAACAGAGAGATATCCCGTGCAAGCGCCTACTTATGTAGTCATTATGCAAGACTTTGGTGAAGCCGTTGCCCCAGAGATTCCGGCTGCTCCAAACGAAAACCCATCGCTGTTTGCAGGCGCTTGGGATAACTATGGCGCAGAGACATTTTTAAATTATGGACGTTTGCCTGGCGATCGCTTCATGATAAATTGGCCAATCTGTGGCAATGACTACGGCCAAGGGTTAGAGCGGCTGATAAAGTCAGAGGTGACCAGAGGTGAATTTATCCAAGAATCGCGCTGGCACAGTCAAAATTTTGCCCGTTTTATTCAAAATCAACTCGGCCGTCGCTATGGTTTAGCACAACAACTATTTCCTCACGCTCTTACAGCTTTTGCACTGCATCCCTATTACCGGGAAAGCCGCCGCTTAGTGGGGCTAACTACCCTCCGAGAACAGGATATTTTACCAATTGCTGGGGGTAGAGTTACATCTATATTTAATGATGCGATCGCCCTTGGCGCTTGCGAAGCTATCGCTGTTGGTAACTACGCCAACGACCATCATTATCCCGGCGTTCAATTTCCACTGCAACCAAAATCTATCCGTTGGGGGGGGCGGTGGACTGGAACTCCGTTTATAATTCCCTACAGTTGTCTAATTCCAGCCACAACAGATGGTTTGTTGGTTTGTGAGAAAAATATTTCTGTCTCTCACATTGCCAATGGCGCAACCAGATTACAACCTGTGGTTATGGGCATCGGACAAGCAGCAGGGATGGCAGCAGCTATGTGTGTCGAGTTAAACTGCCAGCCAAGGGATCTACCAGTCAGGGATCTACAAGCGGCTTTACTACAGGATGGCCGCTCAAAGGCAATAATCATACCTTTTTTTAATCTGTCGCCTAATCTTTCGGATTGGCTAGATTGCCAACTGTATTACTTAAATAATCCACTAGCCTATCCACCTAGTGGCGATTGCCATCGGTCATCTACGGATGGGTATTCTGAATCGACTTTTGACAAGGTATTAATCCCAGAAAACAAGTGTTTTCAAGGTATTTTCTACCGCTTGAGTCATCAAGAATACAAATTCACTGTCACTGCACCCGCCCCATATCAAGGGCAAAATTGGCAGCTTGTGACTTTGCGATCGCATATCAACGAACAGTTAGAGGCTTATCCCGACCAACAATTAATTACAGTATGGGGTCGTCAGAATCACTTCAGTAATTGGTTATTAGTCGAACATTTAAATGAAGGATAAGAAGAGTTTATTTTCAGTAAAACACAATACTTTTTGACAAATTGTCCGGATATTCCTAGAAAAGCTAAGTATCAGTGAAGTGGAGAGTTCCAAAATAGACATCTGCTATGCGTGCTGCCATTTCACTTTTAGTTTCGAGTCTGGTGTTCGGCCCCTTAGCTTCTAACTGCCAAGCAATGGACAATCACTTATCAAGCGGAAAGTCTGTAGACGATTCTGCGACTTTTCCCAAGCTACGCCGACTTCCAGTAATACCAAGGGCAAACAGAACTTTCCAAGACAATTGGCTGCTTTCGATGCCTGCTTGGCAACAGTTCCTCTCGGCACAATCTGACCAAAATCCAGATGATGCGCCACGTCATCGCGGTAGTGGGCGCAGAGAAGTAATGCAAAAATTCGCCAAAAATTTCTATGCTATTGTTTAATTACCGTATAAATAATGGCTGTTTTTGCAAAACTAATTACCAGAAAACAAAATGTTGTGCTACATTTTTTTCACAACTTTTCTGGCAGAGATATGTACAGTTAAGATCCGAAAATCTTCAGCGATCGCTTAGTATTTCAACTGCAATTTGCTGTATATACTAGTTGGTATAAAAGCTGAAAATCAAAAAGCAAATCAAGTCAACTGCCTCGATCTACAGCATCACCAACTCATTAAAAGTCACACAACTGTTACTCGTATTTCTGGGAAGCTCTGCGTCTGAACCCTCAACTGCTTTATAAACAGATGTTGCTTAGGTTATCAATTAATTTAAAACACATCTAATTCCGACATTTTGCTAATTGGGGAACAACCTTAAGGCAACTTCTCTTTATTCCCAAATAAGTTTTCTCACAGATTGAGTAGCCGATTACTTACATCAATACATAATTGGGCATGGGGCAAGCAAGAAGTGTGGGAGGTGTGGGGGGTGTGGGAGGATGGGGAAGAAATCTTTCCGCCCTCTCTCCCTTGCCTCCCCTGCCTCCCCTGCCCCCCACACTCGCCATCTCCTCATCTCCCCACTTCGTACAGACAAAGATTAATCGCGTCTCTCCCCACTCCCCATTCCTTCTCTTCAGACGGTTGTCTTCTGGTGATTATCTTCTATTCGCTGGATACCGTTGAGGAACATGGGTACAAACTTCTCGAAAAACGCTTGTGGATCGCGTTGCCAAGCTTTTTGTGCAGCTTGAATTCTAGTAAACTGCAACTCAGGTGCTAGCAAAGTTTGGGGTAAGCGTTCCATCAAGTACTGAGGACGTTCCCAAAGTGGCATGGTATTTGCTACTTCCAGCAAGTTGGCAACTCGCCGCAGTTCAGCTCCCAAGGTGATATCCATTCCGGATTCAAAGGCCGCCTGTTCAATTGCGGTATATTTTCGCTTGGCTTGCTCTATTTTTTGCCGATGTTCTGGACTTTTACGGGCGAGTTCTGCTAACCAACGGTTCCCCCAGCGCACATGTCCTGCTTCCTCTGGCAAAATTTTTTCAATTGTTTGCCGAATTTTAATGTTTTCTTCTGTTTGTGGCGCTTGCTTGAGGGCGTAAATGTGGGCGGAAAAATACTCACAGCCACGTTTTTCGGTAATGTTAATTGCTGTTAGAGCAGCAATGATGCCGTCCTCTAAGTTGCGTTTAGGATCGTAGGCGTCTTTGTCAAGCAGGCGATCGAATTCATCAATATAGGAAGTTCCGGGGGGAGTTCCAACATCGCTTCCTAGTTCAACGAGTAAATCAGTTAGCCACATGGCATGGCGGGCTTCATCACTAATGTGACGAGACAAATCCCGCACTAGTTCTGGTGGCTGTCCATTGAGCTGTTCGATTAAGTCAGTCAGGTCTTTACAACTGCGTTGTTCGCTGTAGCGGTAGCGATTCAGGGTAATTAGATGGATCTGGCGATCGCATACCACCCGTTTCAAGATTTCCCTCGCACCCAAAGCATTCTGAAATTTACGTGGGTAGGTAACTGTCATAAACTTATATAAAGTTTTATAAACTCATATTCGATCCTAACTTAGTTTTTTCTAACTGCCGTATTCCTACTGGATTAGGGAAAAAGGGTAAAGTTCAAAAAACTAATTACTCAATCTGCACTTAACTATCAGACTTAAAAATATAAACTTATGTAAATAATGTTATTGCTTTTGAATAATGATTTTAAAAAAGAAAATCGCTAAAAGGTCTGCTGCACAAGCTTTTTATTTGATAATTACTGGCATTCAAAATCTATAATTCCAAAAATTAATCAAAAACGGTAGCTTATGTTACAGTTTTTTCTGTTATATTAGATTCAAGAAAGAACCCAAAAATATATATTCACTACAGAAACAGAGAGGACTATGGTTATGTCTATCGCAGAAAAATCTCGTGCGTTAATGGTTCGCGAACATCAGCAAGTCAAGAATCGCCAACAATCAATGCTGATGCGTGCTGCACAAGAACTTGGTCTTCCTGAAGAAGCATCTCATTACTGGAACCCTATTCAAGGGAAGATAGATGCGACAACTCGGATGATTTATGGACGCAGCAATGCCACTATGAGTTAGTAGAGAGATGGGGCACACGAGGCAGGGAGAGGAGGGGAAAAGGTTAAAGGGAAAAGGGAAAAGGAATAAATTTAATCTTTCCCCTTTTCCCCTTACCCCTTTCCCTTTCCCCATGCCGAATGCCCAACAGAAAAAAGCCACCCTTCAAGGTGGCGAAATTCAAACTTTTAGTTAGATACGGTACTTAAGGGATTACCAAGGAATAAATTATCCAATCTTGTGGGGTGGGCGTCTCGCCCGCCCTTTACTATGGACGGCAAGATGTTCGTCCCACAAAAAAATTGGATGTTTTTTTATTTGGAAGCCCCTAATTAAGCATCGTAATAGAGGTAAAACTCGTAGGGATGAGGACGTAGCTGCAACTGCTTGACTTCGTTAGCTAGCTTGTAGTCAATCCAATTTTCGATAAAGTCTTCTGTGAAGACGCCTGATTCTGTCAAGAAAGCGTGGTCGTTTTCTAGTGCTTCTAAGGCCAATTCCAAAGAACCTGGAGTTGAAGGAACCTTCGCCAGTTCTTCTGGAGAGAGTTCATAGATATTTTTATCTAAGGGAGAACCAGGATCTATTTTGTTTTTGATGCCATCAATACCAGCACAAAGCATGGCAGCGAACGCTAAGTAGGGGTTAGAAGTAGCATCTGGACAACGGAATTCTAACCGCTTGGCTTTGGGGTTATTGCCAGACAGAGGAATACGGATAGAAGCAGAACGGTTACCTTGGGAGTAAGCCAAGTTAACTGGTGCTTCATAACCAGGGACTAGGCGCTTGTAAGAGTTGGTGCTGGGGTTGGTAATTGCCAATAGTGCTGGTGCGTGTTTGAGAAGACCGCCAATGTAGTACAACGCAGTCTCACTTAAACCAGCATACTTGTCACCTGCAAACAGAGGTTGACCATCTTTCCAGATGGACTGGTGACAGTGCATTCCCGAACCGTTGTCGCCGAAAATGGGTTTTGGCATAAAGGTGACGGTTTTGCCATGTTTTTTGGCAACGTTCTTGATGACATATTTGTAAATCATCAACCAGTCAGCAGCTTCGATCAACTTCCCAAAGCGGAAACCTAGTTCGCACTGACCGCCTGTAGCAACTTCGTGGTGATGCTTTTCAATCGGTACACCTAAGTCTGCCATTGTCAACAGCATTTCTGTACGGATATCTTGGAAAGAATCCGTCGGCGAAACTGGGAAGTAACCTTCTTTGAAGCGTGGTTTGTAACCCAAGTTGGGTTTTTCAACTGTACCGGCTTTACCAGAATTCCAAGCACCTTCTTCGGAGTCTAAGAAGTAGTAGCCTTCGTTGGCGGTTTGAGCAAACCTAGCATTGTCAAAGATAAAGAACTCAGCTTCAGGGCCAAAGTAGACTGTATCACCAATACCAGTGGAAACTAGGTAGTCTACTGCTTTTTGAGCAATTACCCGCGGACAACGGTTATACCATTCACCCGTGCGGGGTTCCTTAATACTACAAACTATACTTAGCGTTGGGACTTCCATGAATGGGTCGATCCAAGCAGTGTTGGGATCGAGTACCATCGTCATGTCCGATTCATTGATAGCTTTCCAACCCCGGATGCTGGAACCGTCAAAAGGTACGCCATCAGTGAATGAACTTTCATCGATTTGGTTTTGGTACAGTGTGAGGTGCTGCCAAGTTCCTACTGTATCGATGAATTTGAGATCGATCAGCTGAATTTTTTCATCTTGAATTCTCTTCAAGACTTCTTGTGGTGTTGTCATTGTTACTCCTTCTGTACCAATTTCCTAAAGTAAAACCAGAATCTTCCAAAGCATCCTAACCCTGCCGATCTCAATCAAGCCGTGACACACCTGAAATATCTTAAATACTAGACATTAGGGGATTTTGTAGTTTGTGCTACAGATATCTGGATTACAGGTTATATTAACCTTTCGCGGATCATCTGTACAAAACTGGAAAGTTCATCACATAGGGGTCAACTTTGGCATAGAATCCTTATGTAGTGGATAGATTGTTTTTGTGCCGAATCTATTTTTAATAGCACAAAAATTTACTGTTGCATAAGTGCAGCCAAATAAATATCAAACCATAGATAGCAACGATTGGGAGAAAAAGGAATGCGCGATGCGGTAACAAGTTTAATTAAGAATTATGACGTGGCTGGTCGCTATTTTGACCGGAATGCGCTTGATAGCCTAAAGTCTTACTTTGATAGCGGTACAGCACGAGTACAAGCGGCGGCGGCGATCAACTCTAATGCGGCTGGACTTGTCAAGCAGGCTGGTTTAAAGTTATTTGAAGAATTGCCTGAATTGATTCGTCCTGGTGGAAATTCTTATACTACTCGTCGTTATGCTGCTTGTTTGCGGGATTTAGATTATTACTTGCGCTACGCTAGTTATGCGCTGGTTGCTGGCAACACAAATGTGTTAGATGAGCGAGTGCTACAAGGTCTGCGGGAAACTTACAATTCTTTAGGAGTACCTATTGGGCCGACAGTTCGCGGCGTGCAAATACTCAAGGATTTAGCTAAGGATCAAGTGGTAGCAGCAGGTGTGGCTGATACTACTTTTGTAGATGAACCATTCGATCACATCACACGCGAGTTGAGCGAGATCGATATTTAGATTTTAGTTCTGGCGATTATAAATCGCAGAATCAAAACAAGATTCACGTAGGTGAACTTAATGATTATCGCACTTTGACTTTATTAGCAAGGTGCGTTTACTTTTTTTAACGGCAAAAATCGATTTGTTGTTTGACAAATTAATTCGCAGTACAACAGAAAAAACACTGGAAAAATTTTATACTTCCTCTTATGATATTTATTATTCATATAGATAATTTTTGGTAAGAGTTCAATGAGTATTAACGATCTAGAATTTCTGCAAGGAGCAGCTTTTCTTCGACTTCTCAAAGGAACATCTTATATATCTATAAATTATTTATCTTCTATTCATTTATCTCTTTATGTTATAAAAAGCTCAAACCAAGAATCCGCTATCCTATTTAAAATATCAAAAAAACCCACTTCTTCATGGTCATTTAGCTTCAGTTCACAGGAAGAAAATGCACTGACAAGGTTTCATCAAACCTATCCTGATGTCAAAGTCTTTGTAGCATTGATTTGTCATCGGGATGGCGTTTGTTGTCTATCAGAACAACAATTATGGACAATTATTGATCCTAGTGAGGGTTTAGCCAACCAACGTGTTTCTGTTAAAAGAGAATTAAGAGGAAGTTATTATGTGAAAGGTACGGGAAGAGTTCCCTTAGAACATACAGTCCCTCAAAACAATTGGCCTGACGTAATTTTATCAACACCAAATAACCTATGATACATACTCCTATTGAAATTAATGGCGACTGTATTGATAGATTAATTAAGAGATTAGAGAAACAAATCGGAGTAAAAGAAGCGAATCAACTAAAAAAAACTGCTATTGAAATTGTCAAAAATTGTGTCAATGTTTATTCAGAAAATTTTGGTATTGGTGATGTTGGTAAAAATAGTACAGGTCTAGTGGGTCAACCTTATAATGGAACAGACGCTATTCCTAATGGAACAACTGGACTTATTTATGGTCGAGTTCAAAGCGGTAAAACCAATACAACTATTGCAACTTTAGCACTGGCTCACGAAAATAATTTTCGTTGTTTTATTATTTTAACCTCTGATAATACATGGTTAGGAAAACAAACGGCTAATCGTTTTAATAATCAAGTTCAAGCAGGCCCTGTTTTCTTTGATTGGGAAGCATGGAAAAAAGACCCTGATGGTTTTGCAGAAACTAAAATTGCACCCTATATAAAAGATACAGGTGTTGTATTAGTTTCTACAAAAAACGGTCATCACTTAGATAATTTATTGAAAGTTTTAAGAGCAGCAAAAATCAAATGTGTTCCTACTTTGATTTTTGATGATGAAGCGGATAACGCTAGTTTAAATACGAATGAATCTAAACAAGCTAAAAAAGGAAAAGATGCAATTGATGATAGTAAAATTTTTGAGACGATAGGTAAAATTCGTCAAGAGGTTGCCAATCATATTTATATTCAAATTACAGCAACTCCTCAAAGTTTATTATTACAAAAGCTCTCTCAGCCTTGTAAGCCACAATTTTGTGCCGCATTACCAGAGCCAGGAGATAGTTATATGGGAGGAGAGTTATTTTTTGCTGAGGAAAGTAACTACTCTTATATTGTAGATGCTGGAGAAATCAACGAACTTAAGAAACAAAAAGGTGCAATAAATCCGGGGAATAAATGGATAATTCCTGAAGGATTACGACTTGCACTTTGTTGCTTCTTTTTAGGTGCAATCTACAAAATGTTATCTTCTGAAAAAGAAGATGAGAAATATTCTTTTCTTGCTCATGTGTGTTATAAGCAAGATATTCATAGTGTATTAGAAAAAGTGATTAGTCAATTTGTAATTAACTTAGATCAAGCAATTAGAGAAAAGAGTTCACATACAGAAAATCAACAAGCTCGCAAATGGTTAGAACAAGCTTACAATGAGGTAAATAAAACTGCTGATAATTTACCTCCAATTACTGAACTGATAGAGGAATTAAAAATTCAGCTAAGACGTGCAATTCCGAAAATAATTAATGCAAACAACCCCGAAAAAGAGCCTAATTATAATCCTGGGATGAACATATTAATCGGGGGTAATAGATTAGGGAGAGGTGTAACAATTGATGGTTTAATGGTAACTTATTATGGGCGTGATGCAAAACAAAAAGTAATGGATACAGTTCATCAACACGCTCGAATGTATGGTTATCGTCCACAATTAAAAGATGTGACTCGTCTTTTTATAGCAGAACATATACTAGATGCTTTTCGTTCTATTCATGAAGCAGATGAAGCGATGCGTCAAGCAATTGGAGATGATATTCATAATATTCAACTTCAGCCTGTTTGGATAGGAGGAAATCTCAAACCAACTCGTTCTAATGTTTTAGATCCTTCAGTCATTAATGTATTAGTACCGGGTTCATTAGTCTTTCCTCAAAATCCAGCTTATAAAAAAGACGAAATCGAGCATAATTTCAAAGATATTGAGAAACTTTTAATTAATTATCAAAACAACGATTTATATGATCTGGTAGATATAGATTTTATTATTAAAATTGTCAGTTATACAAAAAGTTATTATGTTTCCTCTGAGAAATGGGAAGATAAACGTATTATTAAAGGATTAACAGATTTGAAATCAAAAGGTATGACAAAAGGCTATTTAAATGTTCGTAGAGGAGAAAGAAATAAAAATCAAGGATTAGATATGAAAAGACAAGAGCCTTTTAAATGGTCACAGTTTGGTTTTGGTTCAGGTAATTGGTCAAGAAAAGCTAAAGAAGAAAATCCTGATGTACCAACTTTAATTATTT
Source organism: Nostoc linckia NIES-25 (assembly GCF_002368035.1). Lineage (GTDB taxonomy): Bacteria > Cyanobacteriota > Cyanobacteriia > Cyanobacteriales > Nostocaceae > Nostoc > Nostoc linckia_B. The sequence continues at coordinate 1,228,857 of NZ_AP018222.1, forward strand.
GCTATCAGAAAGGAGAAAAAAGTACAGGATGGGATGATCATCCTATCTATCTACCTATGTTAGTTTTACCTAAACAAAAATTTGTTTTAATGTTCAATTATGATGAGGATGAATAGGTGATATTTTGAATTTGCGATCGCGCCTCTGTAAAATAATTTTGCTACATTAGACTTCTTGCATAAATCAAAAAAAAGAACCCCTCCCCGCCTTTGACTTACGTCAAAGTCTCCCCTCCCCGCGAGCGGGGAGGGGCTGGGGGTGGGGTGTTAGGGGACTTTTGCAAGAGGTCTATTGAAGCTGTGTTTTTGGAGTTGTTTTCGACTAATACCTGCTGCGGGCTGCGCCTACGCAACTTGCAAATTGTCAAAACCCCAAGCAATAAAAAATAACATAGCTGTTGATACTCAACAACCATGCTATTGTTTTGATTTATAACTTGGTTAGAAAATTCACTTGTTCCTAGACTTTAAGTTTTCTAAAGTAGGAATTATCTAGGATTGAGGTGGCGTCTAGTTCCCCATCCTGGATTGACGATGTTGGCTAAATCTTCTTCTGACAATTTGTCGATTTCTCTGTCTAGTTCTTCAGGGGTGAATTCATAGCCACGTTCGCGAGCAATCTTGATAAAAGCTTCTGGATTAGCAGTTGCTTTGAGCTTCTCTTGTAATGCTTGATCTCGTTTGACGGCTTCAAAAAGTCGGGCAGCATTTTGCTGTGTCATGTTAGCCCATCTCCTGTTTTAAATATCAGGTTTGAATTGAATGCAGTAATTTGATTCCTGCGCCTTCACAAAATTTTGTAAATAACTTTCCAATTCAGCATATTAAGTTTCATCTTAGAAACAAAAAACGAAAAGGTGTTGATTTTGACAAAAAAATATAACTTTTAGGCTAAAATGTAACATTTTATTTGTAAAATTCAGTCCTCAGACAGTAGCATTATTTATCAAAACTTGTAAATTTTGGTATTTGGCGAAAAGTCTTGGATTGTCCAAGTCTACATCCCCGACTTCTTAAACAAGTCGGGGATCTAACTTTCGCCAATGATTTAAGATTGCTATGGAAGTTGCCGATGTTTGACGCGGTGATTATGGAAGAATTATTAACTTTGAAAGACTTGCTTGTTCAAGGCGATATTCAAGCAGCTTTGCTGATAGTGGAAGAATTAGAGGAAATGAGCCGAAATGACATAATCAAGACGATTCGTAGCTATGCAGTGATTCTCTTGTTACATCTAATTAAACAACGAGCTGAAAATCGCACGACTCGCTCTTGGGAAGTCTCGATTCGGAATTCAATTCGGGAAATTCAGCGAGAAAATAAGCGGCGTCAAGCTGGTGGTTATTATCTCACACAAGAAGAATTAAGGGAAACTTTAGAAGAAGCTTATTTAAACGCTATTGATCAGGCTTCTTTAGAAGTGGAAGAAGGACGTTATGAAGTCCAAGAGTTAGAAAAGCTGATTAATGCTGAAGAAATTATTAATAGTGCTTTAAGCTTAATATTACCAGAAGAATCAAGTTATAATAGTTAGCAATTTGTATTTTAGATTTGGCACCCAATCCCTAATCCCCAGTCGCCAGTCCCCTTTACTTCGGTGTCAATTGGTTAAACAACGACTCGATACATTATTAGTAGATTTAAATTTATGTTCTTCTCGCGCTTTGGCACAGAGGTTAATTCAGGCGGGGGAAGTTACTGTTAATCAGGTCTTAGTTGATAAACCTGGTACAGAAGTTGATATTACGGCTCAAATAAATATTAAAGAGCGATCGCCTTTTGTTTCTAGAGGTGGTGAAAAACTCTCCAAAGCTTTGACAGTGTTTGCGATTCCCGTGGCTGGACGCGTTTGTTTAGATGGTGGAATTTCTACGGGTGGCTTTACTGATTGTTTGTTACAAGCTGGGGCGAAACTAGTTTACGGTATCGATGTCGGTTATGGACAAGTTGACTGGCTTTTAAGAAATGATTCGCGGGTAATTTTGCGCGAACGCACCAATTTACGACAGCTACGGCCAAATGATTTGTATGGGGAAAATGACCCGATTCCCGATTTGGCTGTGGTGGATGTGTCGTTTATTTCCTTAACTAAAATTCTGCCTGCTTTATGGGAGCTAACTCAACCTAGCCGGGAAGCTATATTGTTAGTTAAGCCACAGTTTGAAGTCGGTAAATCTCGTGTGGGAAAAAAAGGAGTTGTGCGCGATCCTAACGACCAAGCTGATGCTATTTTTCAAGTATTGCAAGCGGCTCAAAAATTAGGATGGAAATACAAAGGCTTAACTTGGTCGCCGATTACTGGCCCGGCTGGAAATATCGAATTTCTTTTATGGTTGGCGATGGAAACTGAAACATCATCGCCTGATTTAGAGGGGATTAAGAACATCGTGCAATCAGCAACAGTTGATTTGCGAAAAAGTTGAAGAAGAACTCAGAATTTAGAATAAATTGAAAACCACTAAATCTTGACTGCGGAATGCTGCGCGAAAGATTTAGTGGGATTAAAACTTAAATATTTATCAGTCATACAGAATTCATACTGAATTCTGACTCCTGAATTCTGAATTATTTCTTACTAAACGTCGTATATTAGACACTCTACGGAATCAGGATGGCGATCGCAATAGTTTTCCAAAGAGGTTTTGTTTTGTTTTGCTTGATGTTGATGAGATTTTTCAGCTTGCAATTCTTCAACGATATCCCAAGCTACGGCACAATTAGCAGAATTGCTACCATTTAACTCACAGGTTGTACGAGCTTCACTAATGGCTTCTAAAATCGTTTGCTCAAGAGTTGTAGCTACAGTAGCTTGATTTACGTTTAAGGTTGTTGTCATGTCGTCACCTTATGTTTTCAGAGATATAAATCAACGGCAGAGATTCTAATGACCTTAGAAAGCTCATATTTCCAGTTTAGATACGCTTGCCAAAATCAAGTGGTGTAAACACCGTCATCATTTGGGCAAACTTGAGTGAGGATAACCCTCTGGCGATCTTTGCTAGAAAAGGCTATGGCTTTTTCTGTTACTTGCAGCCACTAGCAGTTCGCTAAGGGAACACAAGCGGGGTAAAGGGTAAAGGGGAAGGGGGAAGGGGTTTAAATCCCTTACCCTTTTCCCTTTCCCCTTTCCCCAGCCCTCACAAGCGCATTTTTGGGTTGGCTAGCAAAGATGGTCATGTTCTAAATCTTGCACGGGGATCGGAAATTGAGTATCGATTGTCAGAAGAGTTTGATAGAAGTTGATAAACGCTTATAAAGGGCAACAAATGAGAAACAATTATTATTTATTCTCAATACTTCATGCCTAATTCTTGTTGCAAACGATACAGAATTGTGTTTTGGTCAACTTGAGAGAGAATTTCTTGAATGACGCTGCTAGCGCCTAACTGTCCCCAGGTGCAGCCTTTTTCGAGATAGACTTGAGCGGCTTTGCCAACGGAGTATGCGCCATAACCGGCGACACCAGCTTGGGCGATCGCACTACCAGCAAAGGCTGTAATATTGGTGGGATTGTCACCACTGGCGATGGCTGCTGTACTCTTGCCCAAACCCAACAGCAAGCTACTACCTAATTCTCCCAAAAGTAAGCCACCAGAACTCAACAAAATCGTTTTGAGAATTTTCCCTGCTTCATAACTAGTCATTGGCAAGCCATATAAGCGTGCTAAAGCGCGAATTAAAGCCAAATCAGCAACAGTTCCGCCAAGGATATCTAAAAAGGCGATGGGATTTAAGGCTACTGCCAAAGCTTTGTATTTGGTAAATTGCCAGATGATATCTTCGGCTTCTTGTTGGCGTAGGTCGATGGTTTTTTGGGCGATGGACTCTTCTGCGTCTCGTGCTTGGATGAGTGCATTTAAAGCTAAAAGCGATCGGCCTTCGCGATTGAGAATGTTTAAAATTGTCTGCTTGAGTTCGTCTACTTGGGGCGGTGGTGTTTCCCATTCATAGGTGACGCGGCCATCAGGCCATTCAACCCGCACTTCCATTGGTGCTGGTTCCGCCGCCACCATAACAATTTCATCTGGTAGTAGGGGTTTTGCTGAGGAATGTCCCGCGCCGAGTTGTTGCAAATTGTCGTAAATCGCGGCTTTGTCTGTATCTGGATACAGGTCTATTTTGTTGAACACCAAAATCAAAGGTTTTTGCGATCGCCTTAATTCCAGCAATGCTTGATACTCAGTGCGGGTGATATCCCCAGACACGACAAACAAAATCAAATCTGCTTGACGCACGACTTCTCGTGCCATGTCTGCCCGTGACTCACCCTCAATTTCATCTAATCCTGGTGTATCAATTAACTCCACTAATACTTTATTTCCTGGTTGCCAGCGTACCGAACGAGGCCATTGGGTGACACCATTCAAGGGGCCAGTTTGGAGAATCTTGTCTCCCAGCAAAGCATTCAAAACTGCTGACTTACCGCGACTCACCAAACCAAAGGCGGCAATTCTAATCACGTTAGAGTCTAGTTTGTTGAGTGTGGAGTTAAGACTTTCTAATTCTGGTTTGAGTAAACCTGCCAATTCTGGGTTAGATGAAAGCTGTCCTGACTTACGAAGATATCCATACCAAGATAGCGCCTGTCTGAGACTAGCGCGGGCACGGTTTAAGTGAGTTTCTTGCAGGTTACGCGAACTCGACATATTATCAATACTTCAGCCTTCACTCTCTAATGCTCTTTTAATGCTCAATTACTCTAATTTCACCCTTTGAGCATGGTTTTTTGATATATTTTCATACTCAGTATTCATGCTCAACTGATGCTCGCCGTCCAATGAAGGAAGAGAATAAAAGGCTATACCTATCCTAATATCTTTAAAGTTCTTAGAGGATGTTTGAAAAGTCATGATTGATGTATCAAATATTTTTTACCCCACCCTAACCCTCCCCTTGTCAAGGGGAGGGAACTATATTTTCTTGTTTCCCCCCTTACCAAGGGGGGATTAAGGGGGGTAATCAAAATCACAGCTAACCACTTTGCAAACAAACTCTTAGAGTAACACTCCAATAGATACACATTAGTTGGTTTTTACAAAAATAATACTAAATTTTTTGCACAAGCAATCTAGCCATTCCCAAATCAAATCTGAATTTGGGAATACTAAATTTGGTGTTGAAGATTTGGCATTTATGATTAACATTCCCGGATATGACCTGAGTGAAAAACTTTATGATGGTTCCAGAACGGTAGTTTATCGGGCTGTTCGAGAGATTGATTCATTACCAGTGGTTATTAAGCTGCTGAAGAATCCTTATCCCAGTTTTAGCGAACTTGTACAATTTCGCAATCAATATACCATCGCCAAAAATCTCAACTATCCTGGAATCATCCAAACCTATAGCCTCGAACCTTACCAAAATGGCTATATGTTAGTGATGGAAGACTGTGGGGGAATTTCCCTGAAAGATTATTTTGCTAACAAGAATATTGTATCTATAGATGAATTTTTACAAATAGCGATCGCTCTCTCCAACACCTTAGATATACTCTACCGCGAACGGATTATTCATAAAGATATTAAACCCAGCAATATATTAATTAATCCCGAAACTAAACAAGTTAAATTAATTGATTTTAGTATTGCATCACTACTAGCAAGAGAAACTCAAGGTCTTGTCAATCCCAATGGGTTAGAAGGGACGCTGGCTTATATTTCTCCAGAACAGACAGGCAGAATGAATCGGGGGATTGACTATCGCACTGATTTTTATTCTTTGGGTGTAACTTTTTACGAATTACTTATAGGAGAATTACCATTTACAGCGAACGATGCAATGGAATTGTTGCATTGTCATATTGCCAAAATGCCAATTGCCTTAGCGAATAAGAAAGAGATTCCGCAAGTAATTTCAGATATCGTCATGAAATTAATGGCGAAGAATGCTGAGGAGAGATATCAAAGTGCTTTCGGATTGAGATTTGATTTAGAAAATTGTTTACAGCAGCTAAGAGAAACGGGTTCGATTGAGAGTTTTGAAATTGGGTACAGGGATGTGTGCGATCGCTTCATCATTCCTGATAAAATCTATGGCAGAGAAACCGAAGTATCAAGCCTTCTGCAAGCATTTGAGCGAGTCAGCCTTGGTACAACAGAAATGATGCTGGTAGCTGGGTTTTCCGGCATTGGAAAAACTGCCATTGTCAACGAAGTCCATAAACCAATTGTTCGGCAACGCGGTTATTTCATCAAAGGCAAATTTGACCAATTTCAAAGGAATATTCCCTTTAGTGCTTTTGTGCAAGCATTCCGCGATTTAATGGGACAATTGTTAACAGAAAGTGATGCCCAGATTCAGCAATGGAAAAACAAAATATTAGATGCTGTTGGAGAAAATGGACAGGTAATCATTGAAGTCATACCAGAACTAGACATAATTATTGGTCAACAACCACCTGCCATAGAGTTATCAGGAATGGCAGCACAGAATCGATTTAATTTATTGTTTCAAAATTTTACTCAAGTCTTTGCCAGTGCTGAACATCCGTTAGTAATCTTTTTAGATGATTTGCAATGGGCGGATTCAGCATCACTAAATTTAATGCAGCTATTAATGGTTGATGCAGGTCATCTTTTCATTATTGGTGCATATCGTGATAACGAAGTCAACACAGCACATCCATTAATATTGGCTTTGGATGAAATTACCAAATCACAAGCAACGATTAATACGATTACTTTAGCACCATTGAGTCAAGTGCAAGTAAATAATTTAGTTGCTGATACCCTAAAATGTGCAGAAGATTTGGCCTGGAATCTTTCTGTATTAATTTATCAGAAAACCAAAGGAAATCCGTTTTTTGCTACCCAGTTTCTCAAAGCATTGCATCAAGAAAATCTCATTCAATTTGATATTGAGTTAGGCTGTTGGCAATTTGACATTGCACAAGTGACTACTCAAGCAGTTACAGATGACGTTGTTGCCTTTATGGCATTGCAATTACGAAAACTACCGCCATCAACTCAACAGGTATTGCAGTTAGGTGCTTGTATTGGCAATCAGTTTGATTTAGAAACTTTAGCTATTGTTTCGGAACACTCACAAATTGAAACGGCTGCTAGTTTGTGGAAAGCACTACAAGAAGGGTTGATTTTACCAATTGGTGATATTTATAAGTTTTATCAACAAGAGTCATTAGTCATTGGTGATTGGTCATTAGAAAAGAGCAAAAAAACGACTAATGGCCAAGGACAAATGGCAGTTACATACAAATTTATACACGATCGCGTCCAACAAGCTGCCTACTCTCTGATTCCTGACGACCAAAAGCAAGCCACTCATCTAAAAATTGGTCAATTGCTGTTACAAAATACTGCACCCGAAGCTGTAGAACTGAATGTTTTTGATATTGTTAATCAGTTGAACAATGGAATTGCTCTGATCGATGGAATCGGCGATCGCTATGAGTTAGCTCAGTTGAATCTGATTGCTGGCAAAAAAGCAAAAGTTTCCACAGCTTATAAGGCAGCCATTAAATACTGCGCCATCGGCATGGAAATGCTTCCCGAAGATAGCTGGCAGATTGCCTACGACCTCACATTTAAGCTTTATCGGGAATGTGCAGAGTGCGAATACATTACAGGACGCTTTGCCGAAGCAGAACGGCTTTTTCATCAGGCATTACAATACACTGAGAATAAATTCGATCTAGCAGAGATTTATGGGCTGCAACTAGCTCTGAGATCCAATCAGGGAGTGAATCTACCCGCAGCTTATGAGGCTGCGCTGAGCGCCTTGAGCGTTATGGGCATGAGCATTCCGGCAACCGAAGAAGGCCAGCAAGCGCTGATTGCCACCACACTCCAGGAGATCCATGCCAAATTGGAAACTGTGCAACCCGCAGATGTATTCGATCTGCCTGAGATGACCGATGCGGCGAAAAAAGTATGTATGTCAATCCTCCCCAATCTCTGGGGGGCTGCTTATGTCGGTGGCAATCAAGCACTGACAATTCTGAGCATCCTATTAATGGTTCGTACTTCATTAACCTATGGCAATGCCGAAAGTTCCGGCTGTGCTTACTGTTTGTATGGGATGATGCTCACGATTCAGGGAGACTACCGAAGTGCTTACGAATTTGGGGCGTTGGGGCGAAAGCTCGATCGCCATTTCAATAGCATCAAGTTCATTCCCAAAACCAATAACGTTTTTGGTCATACAATCAATCCTTACAATAGACCGCTGGTGGAAAACCTAGCAGTTTACCAACAATCTCTTCAAGCCAGTTATGAAACAGGTGACATCGGGTTTGGTATCTGGGCAGTAATATGTCTGATTTGGACAATGCTTTTGAAGGGCGATTACTTATCAGAGGTGTATGCCGAAACCGAGAAATACTTGAGCTACGTGCAACAAGTAAATAACGTCAATATGACGCATACATTTTACCTACAACAGGAATTTCTTTTGCACCTGCAAGGTTTGTTGGCAGAACCCGATTTACTGGTTAATCAGAGCGATCGCCACATTCTCTGCCTTGATGTTTGGCACAAGAATAATTTTGAAGCTGGTATCAATTGGTATTGCTTCTTGAAAATCCAGCTATTGTACTTGTATGGTCGCTATGCCGATGCCGTGGAAGTTGCTGCTATTGCTGAAAAAACCCTGGCTTCTAATCTTGGTCTGTTTCCCATCATTCTATTCCACTTCTATTACCCGCTTAGTTTAGCCGCACTTTATCCACAAGCAACACCAGAGAATCAACAGCACTACTGGGATGTAATGCAGCAGCACTGGCAGCTGCTAGAAAGATGGACACAGACCTGTCCAGAGAACTTTTTGCATCAATCGCTGTTGGTTGCGGCTGAAATGGCCAGAGTTTGTGGTAACTACGCAGATGCGATCGCCTGTTACGATCGCGCCATTACCGCAGCCAAAGAAAATCATTTTACCCAAATTGCAGCACTCGCCAACGAACTAGCAGCAAAGTTTTACATCGAATGGGGTAAGGATCGCATTGCTCAAGAGTATATTACTCAAGCCTACTACGCCTATGCTCGCTGGGGTGCAAAAGCCAAAGTCGCTGACTTAGAAACACGCTATCCCCAACTACTTGCGCCGATATTACAGCAAATCCGTTCTCCCCTTTCCATTAACGAAACTATCTTCCCATTTGAAAGTGTTACATGCACCTCTTCGGGCAGTTCCAGCAGCAGTGTCTCACATATTTTAGATTTAAAAGCTATTCTCAAAGCTTCCCAAACTCTTTCAGGTGAAATCGAACTTGAAAAACTGCTGTCATCGTTGCTTTCTATCGTCATCGAAGATGCAGGGGCTGATAAATGCGTGTTAATGCTGTTGCGAGACAATCGCTTGTTAATTAAAGGCTCAATTATCCAGGGAACAGAGCCGGTGGTGTTCCAGCGGCTTCCCATCGAAGACAGCCAGGAAATTCCCTTGAAGCTAATTTACAAAGTCAAGCACAACAAACAGACTGTTGTCTTGGTGGATGCGATGGCAGATTGCACCTTAGCCAACGACCCCTATATTGTTCGCCAGCAGCCTAAGAGTATCTTGTGTAGTCCGATTTTGCATCAAGGGAAATTGATAGGCATTTTATATCTAGAAAATAATTTAGCAACGGGAGCGTTTACCAGCGATCGCGTTGAACTATTGAATTTAATTTGCACCCAAGCCGCCATTTCCCTAGAAAATGCCCGATTTTACGAACGTTCCTTAGAATATGCCCAACAGTTAGAGCGATCGCTTGCCGAATTGAGTACGAGTAACTCTCGCTTTGAGAAACTTGTAGATAATGTTCCTGGGGTTGTTTATCAGTACCAGATATCTGCTGATGGTGCAATGTCTCTTACTTACATCAGTGGAGAATGTTATGAACTATACGAAATCACAGCCGAAGAAGCGATCGCTAATGTGCAGTTGCTCTTAGAAACAATGCATCCAGATGATGCCACAAGTTACCAGCAGTCTGTCATTAACTCAATGCAAACCCTAACTCCTTTTGAATGGTCGGGGCGAATTATTACAGCATCTGGGATTATTAAATGGATTCACGCCCAAGCTCGAATCGAACAAAAAGCAGATGGAACTGTAGTTTGGGATGGATTCTTATTAGATATTAGCGAAGCCAAACAAGCTGAGAAACAACTGCGAACATCCCAGCAAAGACTCCAGCTACTAGTTCAACAAACTCCACTAGCAGTGATCGAGTGGGATAACAATTTTCAGGTTACTGACTGGAACCCAGCAGCAGAACGAATGTTTGGCTACACTAAACAGGAAGCTTTGGGCCATCATTTCCAATTCATCGTTCCTCAAACGATTCAAGCACAATTAGAGCAAGTTAGCGACGATATCATATCGCAGAAGGGCGGTAATTACAATATAAATGAGAATCTAACAAAGGATGGCAAAATTATTATTTGTGCTTGGTATAACAGTCCGCTTGTGACTGCGGATGGCGAGATAATTGGAGTTGCTTCCCTGGCAGATGATATGACCGATGTCTACGAAGAACTTCGCTTACGCAAACTTGTCGAAGCCGAACTTCAACAAAAAGCCCAAGAACTAGAAACTGCTTTACAAAACCTCCAACAAGCACAATTAAAAATGATCCAAAGTGAGAAAATGTCTGCTTTGGGCAACTTAGTTGCTGGTGTGGCTCACGAAATGAATAATCCTTTGGGTTTTATCGCTGCCAGTATTAAACAAGCTAAACCCACTGTTGCTGATATTGTTGAACACTTAAAACTCTATCAAGAAAGTTTCCCCAACAAAAGCGACGAAATTATCGATCATGCCGAAGAAATTGACTTGGAATATAGTTTACAAGACTTACCAAAAATGCTTGATTCCATGACAATAGCTTGCGAGAGATTAAAAAATATTAGTACGAGTCTCCGCACTTTTTCTCGTGCTGATAAAGATTACAAAGTGACATTTGATATTCATGAAGGCATCGACAGTACAATTTTAATTTTGAAGCATCGCCTCAAAGCTAACGAACAACATCCAGCCATTGAAGTTATTACAAAATATGGAAATTTACCACAAGTTGAATGTTTTCCTGGGCAATTAAATCAGGTGTTTATGAATATTTTAGCTAATGCCATCGACGCTTTAGAAGAATCAAATAGCGGACGCAGTTTTGAGGAGATTAAAGCCAATCCCAACCGGATCGCAATTACCACTTCAGTGGAAAATAATTTTATTAAAATTGCCATTGCTGATAATGGTCAGGGAATAAGTGAGTCAGTTAAACAAAAAATATTTGACCATCTATTTACTACGAAAGCTGTAGGAAAAGGGACGGGGTTAGGATTGGCGATCGCTCACCAAATTATAGTAGAAAAACACGGCGGTTCTATCGAATGCAACTCCTCTCCCGGTCAAGGTACAGAATTTGCGATCTTCATTCCAATTCGATAATAAAGAGGGAAATTTATCCGAAAAGCAAATTGGCTTAGAACATGGGACTGTGTTCGTTATCCCAACACTTGCGATCGCGCCAGTCTCTGCCAGTATATTCGCATTCAGATGCATCATCTATCCAAGGAATTGATGTAGAGTGATGAAAGTTCCCTGCGGAAGTGGATAAATTAATAGTGGATACAGACAATAATGGCACTAAGAAGGATAAAGTTATCAAAGTAAAAATTGGTAAAGTAATTAAATATGCAATGAGTAGTATTATGTTCTTTTGAGTTGCATAAAAACTTGAACTTTTATCTTTTTGACTAATTTTTAAGCTTGGTTTTGAATTAAATAAAAGCATAATACAACCCTGTTAATGTCAGTTTATATAAAAATCAATTTGATTTTTTCCAAGCCAAGCTGACTCAGAGCTAGCCATAATAGGTTTTAGCTCTCAGTATACTTAGCAAGAGGCAAGTCAGATTTCTATATAATTCCGAATTTTTACGTAATAAGATTATTGGAGTTATATACTTGAATGTCAAAGGTGTAAATCAAGACTTCTTAAAAATTTTAATCTTTGGGCACTAAAAAATATTTTTTATGAAAATATGCTGAAGTGGTGGCTCTCGTCTCTGGGTAAATACTGAACAATTAAGCGGAAGGCGTTTTGCGTCTAGGATTTTCCGTTACCTGTGCTTATCATCCTTTGCTCCATGAAATACTCACAGGGGAAGATTTTTCAGGTAGGTGCTTGGGTTGGATTACCACTCATTTGCGCTTTGCGCGTTACGATATAGTTAGAATTTTTTGGGAAAGTTGTTACAATGCAGCGCTTTTCTGTTACAGAAATCCAAAATACTCACAGTGAAGTTTTAAACCAAGCTGCTATTGAGCCTGTTTTAATAACAGAAGAATCGCAACCTAGTTACGTGATTATGTCCGCCGAAAACTACGAGCAATTAATCAACCGACTTGCTCAATTAGAAGATTTAATTATAGGTCAACAAGCTCAAACTGCACTCTCTAACTCACGTATGGTTGGTACAGAAACTTTTACAGTAGAACTCAAGCGTTTGGCTGCGCTTGATGATAATACCAATTTTCTGTGAAGCTGCAAATTATTTTTACCCCACCCCCAACCCCTCCCCTTGGCAAGGGGAGGGGCGATTTTGGCTTTAGACAAAATCGGGGTGGGGTAACGCGGATCTTGATGGTAAGTGAGAGAACTGGATATCACATCTTTATAAGGGTTTCACGCTAAGTTGACATCAATGAGCCTAGCGTTCGCACTCCTCAAAAACCAAAATGCGATGTCTGACGACAAGGCGTTTCGCGTCTACGCCTGATTGTGTATGATATCAAAATTCATGTAGAGACGTTGCAATGCAACGTCTCTACTGCAATTCGGTAAGGTCTAAAATTCTGTTAGTTCAACCTCTGCGAACAGCAATTGTATAACTCGGCCGCTGTGTAGCTTCTCGCCGACTTTTAACCAATCGAAAATCATTATCTATATATAAATGTTCTAGAAAAGAAGTAGCTAGGTAGGCTTTTTCAAATTTTTTGACAGTATTTCTGTCCATATCTTCTAATTCGAGTTCTTGCTGTAAATCTATCTTTGAGGATGTTTTTTTCAATTTAGATTCGACATTTTTTGTAACCCAGTTGTCTGCATCCTCAATAGTTAATGGAACTTCTCGATTCGCCAATGACTGAAATATGCCAACATTTTTGATATTCCATTGCTCATTTTCAACTGAATATTGTTGCACTATCATTAAGTCATAAGCTGGTAGTTTTGACGCAAATTTTCGCCAAAAACCAGACTGATGTCCTGGTGCAAAACGGGCGATATTTGCATAGTATCCATCATTATGAAAAATTTGGTAAGACTGCTCGTGTATCCTACCAGGTAAAATGTCTTGAAAAGGAATAGTAGACCATATCGGCACCCAAACTCCGATGGCGATCGCCACTTGTTCTGCAACTTTCGGAAAGGGATTACGTTGACTTAATTCTGCACAATATGGCGCTAATTCGTTTTTATAAAATTCTACTTTGGCTTTTAATGGATCTAAATCCCGGCCTTTAACAATTTCTATAATCTTATTTTTAATTTCTCCCGTACTCCAAGATGTTAATTCTTTGGAAGTTGTAATATTTCCCATTACAGCCGATCCTTGGAGAATTTCCAAATAATGAAAGATAGGATAACACAGAGGTAGGGAGATGGGGAGATGAGGAGAATTCCTAACACTTGTAGAGACGCGATTAATCGCGTCTCTACAACTCGCAATTCCTTATCCCCTCATTTTTCAATGGCCGACTACCACCAAACTCGATTTCCATTTTCGTCAACTCGCGCTTGGCGAATTACGTCGGAAATTTCTTCAGCATCTTTAACGTGGTGGAGTGCTTTCTTTTCGCCGTCGGGTTCATCGACAACAAAGTAAGTGGGGACTGTAATTTCGTCGCCTGTAATATCTGGTACGTGATCGACAGCAACCTGTTGAGCCTTTTCTTCAACGGATTGAGGCTTATCAGAGATTTTATCTCCAGGATTTGCAGTTAAGTTTCTTTCTTTTGCAGTTGGCTCTTCGCGAGAATGCCAATCTTCGCTCACTGGTTGATTAATTTGATTTTCTTCATGTTTATTATCAGTCATGGCTTTTTCAGGTACTAATAAATGTGCGTTTACTAGTAACACTTTAGGAAATCAAAGCCATAAAGAGTTCTTTCTCTAGAAAGAGTTTAAGAACAAATTTGAAAAGTACATATCTTAAGTTAGATATTAATTCAGAGGTTATTTATAAACCTCTGACTTTAGAAATAACTAATTTACTTCTTAGGATTAAAGGGCGTATATTTTCCCCCCAATGCTTCTACGATGGTACGGGTATTTGCCTCCATCATCTTGATGTAGGAATCTCCATCACTTCCTTTTGCACCAATTGAATCGGAATAAAGTTGATTTGGTGCTAATTTCACTCCTGCTTCTTGGGCAACGGTTTTAATTAAAGCTGGATTAATTGTAGTTTCAGCGAAAATTGCGGGAACGCCGATTTTTTTAACTGACTCTACCAATCGCTTGACTGTTTGTGCGCTTGGCTGTTCTTCAGTACTAATGCCTATTAAAGTACCTGCGATCGCAATTCCATAAGCACGTCCATAATATTGGAATGCATCGTGAGTTGTGATTAGTCTGCGTTTATCTGGTGGGATAGTTTGAATCTGTTGATTAATCCAGCTATGCAACTGTTTTAATTCATTAGTCAGTTGCAATGCATTTTGAGTCAATTCTTCTTTATCTTCAGGCGATAATTCAATCAAAGCATCTCGAATGGCATTAGTCATAGCGATCGCATTTTCCGCACTACCCCAAACATGAGGATCTGGCACGACTTCGCCTTTGCCTTTGTCTAACTGCAAAGATTTAACAGCTTCCCCCACCGCTAACTTCCGTGCCTTTTCACCAGAAGCATTCATTAACTTAATCAATCCCGGTTCTAGGTTGTAGCCGTTATATAAAATTAAGTCCGCTTGTTCCAAAACCCTAGTGTCTGCTGGTACTGGTTCGTAAACGTGCGGATCGGCACCCGGTTTGAGGATTCCACGTACTTCAATTTCATCTCCTCCAACCTCTTGCGCCAAATCGGCAATGATAGTGCTAGTTGCAACCACTCGTGGCTGATTCTCTCCCTTGGCAGTGTCGCGGTTAGAGTCTTTCTCGGTACAACTAAATAAAGCCAAAGGCACAAGCATTCCCAAACAAACCCGCAAAAGAATTTTTTTCTTGTTCGTGTTGCTAATCACCTTACTGTCAAGGTTACTGCCTTCTATCTGTGGTATTAGTTTCATTTATCTCGGATATTACATCTATTTATAGATTTTTTCATATTTCTCTCATTTTTATAGTAAGCTCAAGAAATGAATATTTAAAAGCAGTTATGAAAAACGTCCCTTTTACAGCTAAATTTCCTTTCTTTCCAGTAAATACGCCAGAATTATCGGCAAAAACTATCAAGGCTTCTGATATGAGTTCCACAGCAGCAATTAACATCGCCCATGTAGGGGTACATTACCGCACGCAAGAAGCCTTAAGGGACGTTAACTGTATTATCAAACCGGGAAGACTGACGGGTATTTTTGGCCCCAACGGTGCAGGCAAAAGTACGTTGATGAAGTCAATGTTGGGCTTAGTTCCAGTAACTAGTGGCACAGTACTATATCAGGGTAAACCCTTAATGCAACAATTAGATAGAGTTGCATACGTACCACAGCGTAGCCAAATTGACTGGACTTACCCCGCTACCGTTTGGGATGTAGTGATGATGGGAAGGGTGAAGAAAACAGGATGGTTGCGTAGCTTCTCATCAGTTAGTCGCCAGGTAGCCAAAAATGCCCTCCAAAGAGTTGGAATGATTGAATATTGCGATCGCCCCATCGGACAATTATCAGGAGGACAGCAACAACGCGTATTCTTAGCCCGTGCTTTAACCCAGCAAGCAGAAATTTTCTGTTTTGATGAACCTTTGGTAGGCATCGATCAAAAAACGCAATCAGTTGTTTTTGAAGTTTTTCATGAACTCGCTGCCGATCGCAAAATCGTGTTAGTAGTCAACCACGATTTAGGAGAATCCATCGCCCATTTTGATGACTTAATATTACTAAATCGCGAACTAGTCGCCACAGGTTCCCGCCAACAAGTACTCACAGAACAAAATCTCAATCTTGCTTATGGCGGCAAAGTAATGTACTTTTCTGATGCGGCATAGGTGGGGATTGGGGATTGGGGACTGGGGATTGGGGACTGGGGATTGGGGGAAAAGGGCAAGGGTCAAGGGGCAAAGGTAAGATCCCCCCTTTTCCCTTTAACCTTTCCCCTTTAACCTTTCCCCTTTAACCTTTCCCCTTTAACCTTTTCCCTTTAACCTTTTCCCTTTTCCCTTTAACCTTTTCCCTACCCGAAGGGTTTTTACTAATGACTAGTGACAAAATATGTTAGAAGCGTTAATTGAGCCGTTAAGCTCCGGCTTTATGCAGCGGGCGCTGGCGATCGCGATTTTAGTTGGTTTGTTGTGTGCGGTGGTTGGTAGTTATTTGATGGTGCAGCGATTGGCATTGCTGGGCGATGCAATTAGTCATTCGGTTTTGCCAGGACTAGCGATCGCTTTTATGTTGGGAGCCAATATATATATCGGGGCGTTTATTGCCGGAGTTGTGAGTACAATGGCGATCGCCTGGATTAGAGTGCGATCGCCAATTAAAGAAGATGCGGCAATGGGCATAGTTTTTTCAGCGTTCTTTGCCCTTGGTATCACTTTAATTACTGTGATTCAAAAAGATAACAAAATTGACCTGAATCACTTTTTATTCGGTAATATTCTCAGCGTTACTGTTGATGAAGTGCGCCACACTGCCATTATCGCAGCTATTGTTCTCACAGTAGTTTTTTTGATATACAAAGAGCTTTTATTTTACACCTTTGACCCGTTAGGCGCTCAAGCCGCAGGTTTGCCAGTCAATTTGCTTAACTTTGGATTGATGCTTTTGATTGCTTTAACAATTGTCGCTAGCATGACAACTGTAGGAGTAATTTTAGTACTTTCACTTTTGATTACACCAGGAGCTACTGCTTATTTACTAGTGAAACGTCTCAACCAAGTAATGATTTTGGGTGCGGTAATTGGCGTAATTTCTAGTATTAGCGGGATGTATCTCAGCTACTATTATAATTTGCCTTCTGGCCCAGCAATTGTTTTGGTAGTTTCGGGATTATTTTTATTAGCGTTATTATTTAGTCCCAAACACGGTGTTTTGATACCAAGCGGGAATAAAAAATAGATTTTCCCTATTGGTTGTACAGCCCATAAGATGATTTAACTGCCCATTGTTCGCCAGTTCTTTCCAAATAAAGCAAATCCCCACACTGGGGTGGCCCCGCTGGACAATGGGCTGTTATTTGAATTAATGCTTGTGAAAAATCTAAAGATAATCCTGGTCGAGTCAAAGTATATATAATAGACCATCTATAATCGTAGCCTTTTGAAATTTTATCGGACTCTTCCTCGGAAATTAGAGTGATTTGAGGATTTGTCAGAAATTGAGTTAATAAGCAAGGTTGATTGTTGATTGAAATCCAATCTTCATAAGTATCTTTTTGAAGATTCGCGAAACCTACAATCCTCATTCCATGAATAAAGATTTCTGGAATCCGCAGAAATTCCCAAGAAATATCTGGTTTCAAAGAAGTTTTAGTTATTAGATAACTATTAGACATTTCAACTAAGAAATCTTCTTTCTTCATTGAATGATTGATGACAGCAGACAAAACTTGTGATTCGGATGGCGATCGCATATATAGGATTTATCGTTCTAGTGAGGTACAAGGTAGGGGCGCATAGCTATGCGCCCCTACAAATTTCTGTACTCATGTGATTGGGAACCGCTATAGTCATAAATGAAAGTTTTCCAATAATAAACAATATTTATTGCTGAAATTTATGTAAGCTATTGTCAGGTAAAAAGACTATATTGTAGGAGTTCAGCAATGCGCTTTAGCCCTACAACATATCAAGCTCAAGTAAGCGTATTCTAACCTCGATCTCATCTACTACTTTAGCCTTAACAGCACAGAGCGATTATCTTCTATAGCAATCCCAAATCATTCGTGAGAAACAAGATCCCCGATTTCTTAAAGAAATCGGGGATCTAAACACCGCGAATTTTCACAAATCACATAGGATTGCCATATAAACAGCTATTTTAAGTCAAGTAGGACGAAAACATCCACCCTAAGATAGATAATTTATTTATAGTAAATACTAAATTTAGCAACATTATCTATCACCACCATAGTTTTTATCAATATCAAAAGCTCTAGTATAAAGCAGCAAATAAGAATAAGATAAGATGTTAATTAGCGCCTGTAGCGATTAGTGCTTCATTGGCTTAAATTTGTCGGTAATCAGGTCAAGTAATCCGAAAAGTTAAAGGAAACAAACCCTTAACTTTTCAGTTTACTGTGCCACAGAAAGTTGGCTAACTATTGGATATTGGGAAATAATGCTTAAACGTCGCACAATACTAGCTGGTTTAACTGTGCTTGGTTTAACGTTGGCCGTTAGTACAAAAGTCTATGGACAATCCACTACCGGTCCAGAAGCTTGGGAGACTGTCTATAATGAGGCAGTTGCCGGGGCAACAACCACAGTTACAGTTTCGATTTTTACCGTATTATTTAGCCTGCTAAAATTCCTCAACTTGTCAGGTTTTTGGGGCGGTTAACCTTCTGCCTCATACGCAAACAGAGCGAAAGTCTAAATCAGCTATTACGCTTTTAAATTGTACGGTCATTCGTGTTGTTGACTGTTGACGTTTAAATGTCAACAGTCAACACGAAAAAATGTGCTGCTTTAAATGCGTAACAGCTAAGGGACTTTGGCAATTTGATTTTTTGCTAATTTTTGTGCGTGCGATCGCCTTTGACCGATCGTAAGCGATCGCTTGACTATATCTGTTACTCGTTAACGCAGTTAACGCAGATTTTCTCATAGCCAAATACCATAACCCGTGAGGAGTTTTTTCTATGTTCAAACCTCGCGCAATTTTTAGCGCCTCGATCGCAATTATCCTAGCCCTTGTTATCGGTACACAGATATATAAACAACCCGCCGTTGCTTCTGGAAGTGGGTGTAATCCAACCTCGAATAACCTACCTATATGTCCGAGTACAGCACCGATAGACTCAGCCACTTTCCTTGACCCAACTGCGACAATTACCAATCCCACAAATATTAGTTTGGGCGAAAGAGTCTACGTTGCGCCATTTGCCCAGTTAAACGCCACCACAGCCCCCATTAGCATCGCTGAAGATTCTAATGTCCAAGACCAAGTGAGAATTATAGCTTCGGGAACGGGAGTGGAGATTGGGCCGCGAGTCATTATGGCACACATGGCCACCATCAAAGGTGCAGCCAAAATCGCTACTCAAGGCTTAACCGGGCCTTTTACTGACCCAGCTACCAATACTCAGTTCAGCAACAATATTCCAGAGACATTTCTGAGCTTCAACTGTGAAATAGATGGTGCAACCATAGAAAGAAACACGGTAGTCAACTTTCTCTCGCGGGTTGGCCCTGGTGTGACTTTACCTGCTGGTAAAGTTACCCTGCCAGGTAAAAACATCACAACTAACCTCCAAGCTAGTAGCGGCAGCTTAGGGAAGGTGGCAAACCTGACAGAAGCCGATGTTAGATTGATGGAAGCCATCATTGCAGTCAATGAAGCATTTGCTAAAGGTTACACTGAATTGGCCAGAGCAGACTTGTCAAACGTAAAAGGAATAAATTACGCTCCAGTCACCTCTTTTAATCCTGGAGGTCTGCCGCAGATAGGTGGGAATGTCACTCGCAATCCCAACTTCCGTAACCGCATCATCGGCAATGTCGTTCTGGAAGATCCTTTATCAATCCTCAACTTGAAAATAGGTAATAGAATTTCCCTGCGTGCTGATGAAGGTCAACCTTTTAATATCGGGAAAATTGCTGGTATGGCAAACGATGTTGTCTTTCACGCTTTAGAAACAACTAGTTTGACTGTAGGCGATCTTGTTGGCTACGGGCCGAGAGTTCTAGTTCATGGCGGTAGGCAGGTTGTCAATGGTGTTGCTAATGGCCCTGAAACCAGCATAGGCGATCTTGTAGGGTTAGCACCGAACTCCGTTATATTCCGTTCAGTTATTGGCAGTAAATCGGCAGTTGGGGTAAAAAGCGCAGTCTTCAATTCTACAGTACCTTCCAGAACGTTTATCGGTTCTGGAACAATCTATGCCGACAACGGCAGCATCATTTCAGCTGTGGAGTGGTAAGCCAATAACTTTTGCATGATATGAATCTGAAAATCTTGTCGGTACGATTACAATGCCTACGATTGATTGTGCTGTTCGCTGTGATATTCGGACTGATACTCAGTGTTGATGGTAGTTCATCTATAGCTGCACAACAGGCCGCCAAACCTGAATTTATTGACATTACCTCCAATCAACCTCAGTTAGTACAACCTCCTGTCACCGGACTTATTTCTACATTGTCAGATGAAGTCGAGGAATTACCAGCAGAGTTAATTCGTTGGTCAACTTACTGGCAACTTTGTTGGGAACCATATCCCGAAGCTAAAGAATACGAACTCCAAGCGGTGTTGATGGAAGGCAAATCTCCAAAATTGGAACGTCAAAGCGATCGCTGTTTTCGCATACAAGCTGCATCCAATGAAAACCAAAAATCACAAGGATTACTCAACCGCGAACTAATCTTGTTGATGCATAAGATTCAGCTTGGTTATCGAGTGCGAGCTGTATTAGATGACAACCGCGCCAGTGAATGGTCTCAAGTTATGGCAGTTGGCGCAACTACTGTGTCTGAATAGAATAATTTTGTTTCTACCTTGAAAGGAATTTTCTGGCGTGTAGAGACATTGCACTGCAACGTCTCTACACGCGTTTGCTTTGCAATTATGCTAGAGTCCTGATACAAAAAATTATTGCTAGTTCAGTTAAGCTGACAACAGCAGTTTTCATCCTCAAAACAATGACACCAAGTAGTCCCACGATTTTAGCCCTAGACTTTGATGGAGTGATTTGCGACGGACTAATTGAATATTTTGAGGTAGCATGGCGCACCTATTGTGAAATTTGGTCTGCCGCTAAAGACACACCGCCAGATGATTTAGCTTTGAGATTCTATCGCCTACGCCCTGTGATTGAAACAGGTTGGGAAATGCCTGTTTTAATCAAAGCCTTGATGAATGGAATTTCTGATGAAAAAATCCTTCATGAGTGGGTAACTATTACTCCGCAAATATTGTTAGATGATAAACTACAAGCAAAAGAAATTGGTGCAAAACTAGACAATATCCGAGATGAATGGATTGCTACAGATTTAGACGGTTGGCTAAGTCTGCATAGATTTTATCCGGGTGTAATCGAAAAAATTAAATTAACTGTTGCTGATGGAGTTAAGCTATATATTGTGACAACTAAAGAAGGGCGTTTTGTACAGCAGTTGTTACAAAAAGAAGGAGTGACTTTACCAGCAGCAGCAATTTTTGGTAAAGAAGTAAAGCGTCCTAAATACGAAATTTTACGAGAATTAAAGCAGGCAGAACTGGAAAAATCAGTTAGTCTTTGGTTTGTAGAAGATAGGCTCAAGACTTTGCATTTAGTTCAACAGCAAACAGACCTTGAAGATGTGAAACTCATACTTGCAGATTGGGGCTATAATACCCAAACAGAAAGGGAATCTGCCCAACACGATCCGCGAATTCATCTGTTATCACTTTCTCAGTTTGCTAAAGATTTCTCTGCTTGGGTTTAAGATATTAGGAGATAATTCGGAATAAAATCTCTTTCCGATATAATGCCAGGAACTTAAGTTCCTGGCTAATAGCCTAAGTCCACTTTAGTGGACTAAAATCATTTACTTACTCACTTCAGATATAGGACTCATATTTGATTTGGAGAAATACACGTAGGGGAGCCAGCCGCATGGGCGGGTTTCCCGACTTGAGCGGACTGGCGTTGCGTTAGCCTGGGAGTACGGCACCAGTTAACGATTTAGGTGCGTTAGGCTACGCCATAACACACCCTACAGATACTAAAGTAGACTAAAATTATTTACTTACTCACTTCGGATATTTATAAAAATGTAGGTAAATATCAAATAATTAAGTAAACTCCTAACTCCTAACTCCCAACTCCGCACTTACCTTTATGCTTGACCTTACAAAACTAGCGCGACAAATGCAGGGTTTAAGTCAGCATCTTTCTTTAGAAGCTGCTGCTAGCCGCCAGCGTTTAGAAATGGCACAACAATATTTAAACAATGCTTATGAATGTCAAGAAGATTTAATCGATCGCCAGGAAAAATGGCGCGATCGCATTCTCTTTGCTAATGCTACACCAGTTGAGCCGCTAGAAACCTGCATTGATATCCCAGTTCCGCCAAAAATTCACACTGTCATCGCTACCGATGGTTCGCAAATTGCCCCGAATCATCACGAAATTGCTTATTGTTATCTGTTAAATATCGGCAGAGTCGTTTTGCATTACGGACAAAATCGCCATCCCCTACTCGATAGTTTGCCGGAGGTATTTTATCGTCCAGAGGATTTATACATGTCTCGGCAATGGGGAATCCGTACTGAGGAATGGATGAGTTTTCGCCGCACTGCTTCCGAAACAACGGTTTTAGCAGAATTAGCCTGTGCAGCCAAAGCAGAAGCACCGACGCTGGCAATGGTAGATGGTTCTTTAATTTACTGGTTTTTGGAACAGTTACCGATGGATGCACGCGATCGCATTTTACCCCCAATTCTGCAAGCTTGGGAGCAAATGCGCGATGCTGAAATTCCCTTGATGGGCTATCTTAGCGCCTCCCGCAACATTGAAGGTACGAATTTTTTACGGTTGCTGGCTTGTCCCCATAAAGTGCCAGACTGTAAAACCTATTGCCCAAATCAACTAGAAAAAGTACCTTGTAAAAAGTTTGATGATTTACGAGATACTACCCTTTGGGCAACGCAACTCAAACCAGGACAACGCAGTGCTTTATGGCGCAGTAATAATCAGATTCTTGAACTCTACGGCGACCAAACTATTTACTTTTGCTATGTCCATGTTGGTACTGAAATTGCCCGAATTGAAGTTCCAGCATGGGTAGCGCAAAATACTGCTATGTTAAACCAAGCACTGGGACTGATGTTAGCGCAAGTACAAAAAGGGTACGGATACCCAGTAGCGATCGCTGAAGCTCATAATCAAGCAGTGGTAAAAGGTGGAGATAAAGCGCGTTTTTTTGCTCTCCTCGAACAACAAATGATTAAAGCTGGTTTAAAAAATGTTGGAACTTCCTACAAAGAAGCTAGAAAGCGAGGAAGTATTGCCTGAAGTATAGCAGAACAGGCAAGAGGCTTAGAAGTTTCTTGGCGTTGAAGTTTGACGATCGGTTTATGTCCTAATACCATTTCACGAAGATACATATAGATCTACCGTAGGGGCTTTACAGCTCAGGACTTACGCAAAAGATAACGAAAGTAGCGGTAATACCCTGCGGGTTCGCTCTTAGCGTTCTCGCAGAGTAGCCGCTGTGCGTCTACATGAATTACCGCTACGCTTGAATAAGGTTTTCAGTCACATATTGCACCAATTCTGTATGAAGATGCGTTTAATTTTTTTAACGAACCGCGGACACTTTTTTTGTAGCGTTTTCTGAGTTCAGTTTACGTAAAATAACACTTCTTATCTTAAATATAAAATACAAATGTTTACTTTATACTTTTTTGGGGAAACCTATATTCAATAGAGGATTGAGTTAACTGCAAGCTATTCTATTTATTAGAAAAAAGCTATATTTTTAACTTCTCTTCTCAAGTTAATTACGTATTTATTCGTTTATCAAATAGCTGTCATCGGCATAAAAGTTAGATAGCCGCCAGCTAGACAATATCCGATGAGGATGGTTATTTAATTTACGAAAAATGTATTAACTTATTTGACAAATATTAAATAATTTTAATACCTGAAAACAGATGAAACTAGCTAAATCTGAACTGCGACAATTGGAAGAAAAATATTCTCGATTTTTCTCACTTTCTATAGATTTACTGTGTATTGCTAGTTTTGATGGTTATTTCATGTATTTAAATCCAGTATGGACGAAAACGCTAGGCTGGTCAGCACAGCAATTGCGTGCTAAACCATTTATCGAATTTGTTCACCCTGAAGACCGCGAATCAACTATTCTAGTAGCCCAAAATATTACACAATCTATTGATGCAATTTATTTTGAAAATCGCTATCTTTGTCAAGATGGTTCCTATAAATGGCTGTCATGGAATGCAACAAGCTTCATAGAAGAAAAATTAATTTATGCCATAGCTCGTGATATTACTGCGAATAAAGAGAATGAAATTGCCCGACAAAGAGTTATTCGAGAATTAGAAGCTTTAAAATTTGCTTTGAATACTCATTCATTAGTAGCTATTACTGATAAAAGAGGCAGAATCACCTATGCTAACGATCAATTTTGCGAGGTTTCTAAATATTCTAGAGAAGAACTTTTAGGACAAGACCATCGAATTATTAATTCTGGCCATCATCCAAAGGAATATTTTGAAAATTTGTGGAAAACTATTAGCAAAGGCCAAATTTGGAAGGGAGAAATTAAAAATAAAGCCAAAGATGGAACTTTTTATTGGGTGGATACTCTGATTACCCCAATCTTAGATTCCGATGGAAACCCTTATCAATATGTATCAATTCGTACTGATATAACGCAGCGCAAACTTTCAGAGTTAGCTTTATTAGAGCGATCGCGGTTATCACTTTTGAGTGCAGAAGTTAGTTTAGCATTATCTCAAAGTGGTACACTTGCAGAAATTCTGCAAAACTGCACAAATACGATTTCACAATACTTGAAGCTCGCCTTTGTTTGTATCTGGACTTTTGAACGACAGACAAACCAGTTAGAATTACAGGCTGGCGTTCATTGCACAGAGGCTACCTGTAGTGCTTTGAACAATAGTGAAGATTTTCCGAATCACATGATTTTAGCCAACAATGTTATTGGCTTAATGACGCAAAACCATCAAGCGATTTTCAACCAAGAGTTAACAATCGATCGTTCAGAATTACTGCTAAATTCTACATTTTCTATTTTTCGTTTTTCTGCCTATCCTTTAATAGTAGAGCAGCAGTTAATCGGTATCATAGCTTTATTTAGCCAGCAATTACTTAGCGAACCAACTCATAATTTATTAAATTGGATTGCGAATAATATTGCTGTAGCTATTGACCGAATTTGGGCTAGAGAAGAACTTCTCAGCCGCCGCGAAGCATTATTACTGCGTTTAGCTAGCCAAATCCGCAGTTCCCTTGACTTAGATATTATCCTAGAAACTGCTGTTAATGAAATTCGCAGTTTATTACAAATCGATCGTTGTTACTTTATTTCTTATTCAGCGCATCCCTCTCAGCCAAGCCTGACTATTACCTCTGAAGCACGCAACCCCAATTCTCCTAACTTACTCCCAATGTTAGGTGCTGTTCCCCAGCAAAAAAGTAATTCTTTGACGAAAATACTTCTTTCTCAAGAGTTAATTTGTATTGACGATATTAATCATAAATCTCATCTTGACGACGATCTGCAAGAGCTTTTAACTGATGGGATTACAGCTCAACTAGTGCTACCAGTTAAAAGTAATTCTGGGGAAATTGGGGCAATTGTTTGCAGTCATTGTAGTGGCGATCGCATTTGGAGTAATAGTGAGATTAGTCTCTTACAAGCTGTTTGCGACCAACTAGCCATCGCCATAGACCACGCACAAATTTATACTCAAAGTCGTTCTGCTACTTTAGCCGCTCAAACTCAAGCTGAAAAACTCACCACAACTTTGTATCAGTTGCAGCAAACTCAATCTCAACTAATCCAACATGAAAAAATGTCTAGTTTGGGACAGTTAGTTGCTGGTGTTGCCCATGAAATTAACAATCCAGTTAATTTTATTCACGGCAATTTAAGTTATGCTCATGAATATTTTGAAGAATTACTAACTCTCTTGCGTCTCTACCAGCAATATTATCCTACGCCTGAGATAGAAATTGAAGATTTTGCTGAAAAAATTGATTTAGATTTTATTACTAGTGACCTCTACAAGCTCCTATCGTCAATGGAAATGGGTACTACTCGTATCCGTGAAATTGTTTTAGGATTGCGAAATTTTTCTCGCCATGATGAAGCTGAGAAAAAGCAAGTTAATATTCATGAAGGAATTGACAACACTTTATTAATCTTGCATCACCGTTGGAAAAATAACGGAATTGGACTGGATATATCTATCATCAAAGAATATGGTGATTTGCCCTTGATTGATTGCTATCCGGGGCAATTAAATCAAGTATTCATGAATATTTTAACTAATGCGATCGATGCATTAGAAGAGTTAAAAATTAAGGCAAAAACAACAAACAAACCCCAGATTATAATTCGGACAGAAATTTTCGATAAGAATTTTGTTGTGATTAGGATTATTGATAATGGAGGCGGAATTCCAGAAGAAGTAAGAACCCGCTTATTCGATCCATTTTTCACAACCAAACCTGTTGGTAAAGGAACAGGACTAGGGCTGTCAATTAGCTACCAAATTGTAGTAGAAAAACATGGTGGAATTTTGAAGTGTACATCAGAAGAAGGACAAGGTACAGAATTCTGGATTCAAATTCCAATTTAAAAGAGGATGGGGAGATGAGCGGTGCAGGGGCAGAGAGTAGAATAGATTTCTTGCAATCAATTGCTTTTTGCACTTTTGTGGGAAAAGGGATTCATCTTTATTGGGGAAAGCGAAAATACCAAACCTTTCCCCCTTTTCCCGGCTTCTCCAAGGAGTCTAATAATAAATATTAACTATTAATTAATTTCTAACTCCTAAACCCTAACTCATAAGTATTAATTAGAGGTGATTTATAAAGTAAACCTTAAATTGTAGGGTGCGTTATAGCAACGCTTAACGCACCAAGAAACACGGTGCCCTGCGGCTGATTCTTACTCTCTTAAACTCTCAAATCCTTGCACAGCCGTAACACACCCTACCTTAATATTTACTTTATAGTAGGCTCTTAATGCCTAACTCACTACTCCCTACTCCCTATTTTCCACTCACCACTCCTAAATTTCATTATGCAGAAGTCTTTAGTATTGCTGTGGTTCATTGCCAAATATTATTTATTCAGTAAAAATAGAGTTTTAATTTTAGTAGTAATCATGGCGCTACTGGCTACAAGTTGTAGTGGAATAGTATCTAAAAATAATTACTCTACTGTGGATCAGGTTCCAATTAATTATAAGCATAATTTATACAAATTAAAAATTGGAGTGGTTCCCACAGAAAATCCAATAGAGCAAGAACGGATGATTAAAGCTCTCAAAGAATATTTAGAGCAATCTGTTGGGGGAGGTGTTGAAATTGAGCCACAATCAAAGGCAATAGGGAGACAGACAAGACAAAACACAGAAGAAATTCAAAAAAGAGAAAATGCGATCGCAATTTCCCTAGACTTCCAAATTGGCAAAAGTTACCAGGAAATCACTGATTTGCTGGTGCAAGATAAGTTGGATATGGCTTATTTGGGCCCTTTGAGCTATCTGGAAGCAGCGGACAGGGGTGCTAAAATTGAACCTTTGGTTACTGCGATCGATAAACATACAGGAGAACCCTGGTATCGTGCGTGTATTATTGTCAAACAAAATAGCCCCATCAAAAGCTTAAAAGACCTCAAAGGTAAGCGCATTGCCTTAGTAGACAAATTATCAACCTCTGGCTATTTGATGCCATTGGCTACTTTTAAAAAACTAGGAATTGATTACAAACGCGATTTTGCCCAAGTTATTTATACTGGTAGCCATAGCAAAAGTCTGACTGCATTAGAAGATGGAATTGTTGATGCCGCAGCTACTAATATTTCCTCTTATTTAAAGGAACAAAAAATTGGTAAATTAACACCTGAAAACTCTAGAGTGGTGTGGCAATCTGCTCCTATACTCAATTTTCCAATAGTAGTATCTAAAAAATTACCACCAGAGTTAATTCAACGACTAAAGCAGGCTTTTATTAGTAGCCCAGAAGGTCTTGAGGATATTCTAGGAATTGAATCAGCCGGATATACCCTTGTTACCCCTTCAGATTACGCTTCTATTGAGCAACTCCGAAAAGAACTCAACTTAATTTCTGTTCCGACAAAATGAAAATCTCTACCAAATTTTTTACAGTTTCCG
Organism: Nostoc linckia NIES-25; assembly: GCF_002368035.1. Classification (GTDB taxonomy): domain Bacteria; phylum Cyanobacteriota; class Cyanobacteriia; order Cyanobacteriales; family Nostocaceae; genus Nostoc; species Nostoc linckia_B. The sequence goes on from NZ_AP018222.1 coordinate 1,257,061, forward strand.
TTGTGTCTGTCGGACTAATAGTAGCAATTCTTGTTGGTAATGCTGTAGCTGTCCAGCAAATTAAGCAGACTATCCGCGAGAAAAGCAATCGAACTACCGAAACTATTAAACTTGCTCTGACTGCCGAAAATGCTTTAAAATCTGAAATTATTGAACTCAAAGATATCGTTTTACTTAAGAGTCCAGATACAGCAATGGTTAACTCTTCAACCCAGTTTCTCGACTCTCTTAATAAGTTAGAAAAATTGATGCCAAATGCTAAGGAAATCTCAATTATTCGCCGCCGTCACCAGTTTCTTACGCAGTTGGCAAATAAATTAACTCATCGCAATGTCAGCGACACTTCTGTAGCGGATTCCCAGCAATATTTTAGAGCTATTAATTCTTTTGACAGAGACATTGAATTATTTCTCGCTCAGTTGGTTGAACGTGCCAATCAGCAGAATATTCTAGTCGAAGAACAATTAGAGAATTTATATCAAATGCAGAGAATTATTTCCTTTGCAGTTGTGCAAGTAATTATAATTTTATTTGTGAGCAAATTTATGTTGATTTGGCGTCCAATAGTTAAATCATTACAGAATTTGCAAATTGGAACGTCAGAAATTGCAGCCGGGAACTTAGATTACCGTCTAGATATTCATACAAAAGATGAAGTAGAAGATCTTGCCGATGCATTTAACCATATGGCAATGAAGCTAGCTGAGTCTCGTGAAACTTTAATGAAAAACACTCAATTAACCCACATGAACCAACGCCTGGAGTTGGAAATTTCCGAACGCAAACAGGCACAGTTAGAACTTCAAAAGGCTTTACAAGAACTCCAAAGCACCCAAGCTCAACTGATTCAAACTGAAAAGATGTCTAGTTTGGGGCAACTTGTGGCAGGTGTAGCACACGAAATTAATAACCCCGTTAATTTTATTTCTGGAAATATTACTTACGTTAGCCAATACACACAACAACTTCTAGAATTAGTACAGCTTTATCAAGAAGAATTTCCCAACTATAGGCAAACAATTCAGGAAAAAATTGATGATATTGATTTGGAATTTGTAGTAGAGGATTTGCCTAAAATCCTCAGTTCAATGAAAATGGGATCGCAGCGAATTGAGCAGATTGTCTTGTCTTTACGTACCTTCTCTCATCTCGATGAAGCAGATATGAAAGAAGTTGATATTCACGAAGGAATTGAAAGTACGCTGCTAATTTTACAGAATCGCTTCAAAGCCAAGCCAGAACACCCAAAAATTGAAATTCTCAAGGAATATGGCAAATTGCCTCTGGTAGAGTGTTATGCAGGGCAATTAAATCAAGTGTTTATGAACGTGATTAATAATGCGATCGATGCTCTGGATACATGGAATGCTCAACGATCGCAGCAAGAGATTCAGAACAATCCTAGCCAGATTATAATTAGTACTAAAATTATTGATAATAACCACGTAGTAGTAAAAATCGCAGATAACGGGCCAGGTATGACCCAAGAAGTTAAGCAAAAACTGTTCGATCCGTTTTTCACGACTAAACCTGTCGGCCAGGGAACAGGATTAGGCTTATCGATTAGCTATCAAATTATTGTACAAAAACACTCAGGAGTACTGCGATGTGAATCACAATTAGGCAAAGGAACTGAGTTTTGGATTGAGATTCCTTTGCATCAGAACCAAAAACTCATAAATTCTCATGAATTAAAATTGCCTACTGATTGGCAAGGTTCAATAGTCCAGAGCAATTATTAACCCTGCCAATTTAAGATTTTATCAACTAGATAAATTGCTTCTTAAAAAACAAGCGATGCAAAACTTAAATACATCAAATACCATAGGGCTGAATTTAGAGTTGTTTCACGTCCAAACCAACACTGGTTTTGAGTTACCACCCAATTGTACAGTGTTCCATATCGGTAAGCCCAATGACCAAATAAAGCCAAATATTGATGTTTCCCGCTTACCAAATGCTAATATAGTTTCTCGAATTCACGCACAAATTCAAATACATACTAATAATTACTTTATCGAAGACTTGGGAAGCTCCAATGGAACATTTGTGAATAATATTAAGTTAGAACCGAGAAAACCTTATCAAATTAATTTAGGAGATAAAATAAATCTGGGACAAGGTGAAAAAGTAACATTCATATTTCAAAATAAAATCCAACATCAACAAAATATTTATACTCCATTAAACTCCACAGAAATACTAACTCAAATCGATCCTCTAAGCCGACCAACTCCAGTAAATCGGACAACTAAATTTGTAGGTTTTGCTTTGATGATTGCAGGTATCATAATTTTAGTTGCCAATATTCGAGTTGGTATATTTTTTGGAATTCCTGGCTTTTTGCTATGCATCTCCGGTATTTTTATCCTTTGTCAGCGGCGGATAGACCCTAATTTAGGATGGATTTTACTAGCACTAGGAATTGTAGCGATCGCTTTGACTGGGAGTGTATTTGTCTCAGCTAACTTTTTAACTATTGTAGTAGCTTCTGCTTTGTTTTTTGCCGGATATCAACTATTAAATACTGGAAAAATATTGAATTATGATTTGCGATCGCTCCAGAATTTAATTAAAAAATAAACCATCGATAATTTTGGATTTTGGATTTTTCCTCAAATCTAAAATCCAAAATTGAATGGTTATTAACTAATTATTACTCTCTGCTTTAGCTCTAATTAACCAGTCAGTATCCTGAGCGCCGATTTGCCGACCAGAGGTATCTCCTAAGCGGTCTAGCGCCAATAAACAAGCATATTTCAAATCCCAAATTTGCGAATTCAGGGAAATTTTGAGTTCGGAAATTGCTTTTGGGTTACCCAATTCACCAAGAGCGATCGCACACGCAGCACGAGATTTTTGAAATTGCGGTTCGCGATTGTGCAAATTTTCTACTAACAAGTCATAAGCAGGAAGATATTTTAGCCAACCCAATAGTTTCATCACATGGTAATGAGCGCCATAATCGTTATACGCTTTATCTGCATAGGTCGCTAAAAGTGCTGCTGGTGCTTCCTGGTGATAGATATCTAATAAAGTTTTTGTTGCTAAATAACACCGTCCAAAATCAGTTTGATAAAGTTCTTCAATGACAAAATTTAATTCAGGCGTAACATCATATTCATGTACTAAATCAATGTCGTTGGGACGATCGTACAATACTTGTTCTAAGTAAGGTTTAACTTCTGCAAAAGTAATTTCACCTGATGGAACACCTGCATCTAAAAGCATCCGCAATCCTCGCAATCGGAACACCAAAGATACAGGACAACGAGCGATTTCTGGGATAGCTTTGTAATAGCGCGAATCAATTAAATCTTGAATACAACCGCGTCGTGCATTCACATTGGGACTCTGCAACAATGCGATTACCTCAGTTATTTGGGAATAGTCACCTGTAAAACGACAAACTGTAGCGATCGCTGCACTACGGGTAGGTTCGTCCTCTGCTTGGGTAAATTTACGCACGCGTTCCAAAGATGGTTGATAATTAGCATGAGCTAAAGTATGAATAATTACTCGATAAATGTGACCTGGTTTATCTAGTAATTGTGCTACTTCTTCCAAAATTTCCGGGTCTTTAGTTCCAATTTCCCCAATTGCCCATACAGTATTTTCTACAGTATAAATATCATCATCCTTCAGACACTGGCGAATCACAGGTAAAGCTGATTCAGCTTGCAATCGTCCCAGACTTTCTACAGCCTTGCGTCGGACAATGCGGTGGTCTAACTCAGCCGGATTACTAGTTTCAATCGCCCGCACCAAAGCTGCGATCGATTGTTCTGTAGGAAAATTAATCAAATGCGAAACAGCAATGTATTTATCAGAAGCGTCTTCAAGTTGTTCTAAAGGTGTATCGATAATGGCGATCGCTTGTTCTTCTGTTAGCCCAAAAATGCTAAAAAACCGTTTATCCATTAGATTTGCTAATTGCTGAGAAGAATTATCACGTCTACCATCGTACTAGGGAGTGGGGACGCAGGGAGATGAGGAAGATGAGGGAGACGCGCGGACTGGTGACTAGGGGAAAAGTGCAAAGGGCAAGGGGCAAAGGTAAAATCCCCCCTTTTCCCTTTACCCTTTACCCTTTTCCCTACCCGAAGGGTTTTGACCAACGACAAATGACAAAATACATATGAATGATTATTTAGATGATTACGAACTTAATAATCTTGATTTTTACAAAAAAAATCATGGATTACAGCTTTATTACAATTGGTCTGGAGAAATTTGGTGGCAAGAGACACCAGACAAACCAAAAGAAAAGTTGTTCTCTATTATTGGGATGAATGCGACCAAAGTATTTATCAAACCCGATTCCGAGTATGGCGAAGTCGGATATCGCATCAATAGAGAATTAGGTCTATTTTGCGACCCAGATACTCAAGAAATTATACATTTTTGGCGATCGCCAACAGCAAATCAACCAGTACCAGTAGTACATATAGCTAACAGAATCGTCCAAGGCTCTGTTAAACCAAAGAAATTTATCATCCCTAAAGGAAAGCCATATCTTACCTCTGTGATGGAAATTCCTTTAGAATATCCGCATCCCTTAGCAGGAGATAGTAAATACTTAGATTATTGCCCTGGAGAAAAGTTTAAGGGAGTTGAATATTTTATATCAAATGCCTGCCGACCCGATGTAACTGAAGTTCCTCCTGCTAAATGGGCAAGAGATTGTCCTTGGATGCCTTGGATGAAATTAGGATATGCTCATCCAGCCAAATTAAGATTTGAAACCACAATATTCAGAGTAGATGCTTTTGAGAAACTCGATCCTAAATTGGTCAAACTAGTGAGAGAAAAAGTGCCAATTTATGAATTCACGCCGATAGAAAGCGATGAACCTAATATGACGAGTATTCAGTACTTTAAAAAACACTTTGACTCCTACTTGCGCGGCGATATTTTCCCATTAGAGGAAACCTCTTGATTGGTTTTTAGATAGCAATCTTATTTACAGTAGATTGCAAAAAAGTGAGGTACAGATAATCGTAGGGGCACAACATGTTGTGCCCCTACCCGTGTACTTTGACATCCCGTCTTTTGACACAGATCGGAAATTGACTCACAATTAAAATACTTTCCCTATCTAGAGAGAGATGTTTTTTTGATTGAATAAAGTTTAGTGAAAAAATACAGATTGATACTCGCGATATTCATCCGCGACTCGGACTCCAATTCATACTGAATTCTGACTCCTGACTTCTGAATTCTGTTTTGATAAAATTCAAAAATACTTATAGTGCAAAACTTTTTAATCATTCCCAATGGTAGATATATTTTCACTATGATGTAATAATATATCATTTAATAATTCTCAACAATTAATATTCAATAGTTAACAATTAAAATTGCATGGCTTGAGAATCTGCATGTCAAAATGATTTTTGGCTATTGAATGTGGACTAAGACGCAATACGTTCAGTTAAGATCCCCCCGCCTGCGGCGACCCCCTTAAAAAGGGGGTAAAAGAAGCTTGTGAGCAAGCCTTAAAAAGGGAGTAAAAGAAGCTTGTGAGCAAGCCTTAAAAAGGGGGGTTGGGGGGATCTCCGAGGAATAAACACTTTAACCGAACCGTATTGGACTAAGACGAACAAATACAGGGAATTTCAATAGAGGAATACAAGCATGGAATTTTTATCAGATTCCGTAGTGCTATCACGGATGCAATTTGCGCTGACTGCGATATTCCACATGCTTTGGCCTGTTTTGACTACAGGAATGGGGATTTATCTGGTTATCGTCGAGGGAGTATGGCTAAAGACTCGTAATCCAGACTACTACCTCCATGCCCGCTTTTGGTCTAAGTTTTATGTGTTGAATTTTGGGATTGGTGTTGCAACGGGTATCCCGATGGAATTCCAGTTTGGCACTAATTGGGCGCCGTTTTCGGAAGCTGCGGGCAACTTTTTTGGTAGTGTCATTGGCTTTGAAGCTTCCTGGGCATTCATGCTGGAAGCTGCTTTTTTAGGTATTATGTTATTCGGTTGGGAACGCGTTAATCCCACTATTCACTATCTTTCAACAATTTTAGTTGCCGTTGGTGCTAACCTATCAACCGTATGGATTTTGACAGCAAATTCCTGGATGCAAACTCCGGCGGGTGGGGAATTAGTTAATGGCAAGTTTATTGTCCATGATTATTTTCAAGCAATTTTAAATCCGTTCATGGTTAATAGTGTGTTGCATATGTTCTTTGCCACACTAGAAACTTCGCTATTTGTGATTGGTGGAATTAGTGCTTGGTATATTCTCAAACAACGTCATCCAGCTTTCTTTTCACAGTCATTGAAGATTGCTTTAGCAGCTGCGATCGCAGTTGCTCCATTACAAATATACATCGGGCATTTGAGCGGCGAACAAGTCTATCATTATCAACCCACAAAACTCGCAGCAATGGAAGCGCAATGGGAATCTTCACCTGCGGGACAGCCAGCAGATTGGAGTCTTGTGGCGATACCCAATGAAAAAGCCGAGAAAAATGATTGGGAAATTACTGTTCCCAATGCACTAGGATACATTCTGGAATTCAAAAAGAATCTTTCCGAACCAGTGCGCGGCTTGAAAGAATGGAAAAGTGAGGATCGTCCTCATTTAGTAGGTTTGATTTACTACGCTTTCCGCACAATGATTGCCATTGGGTTTTTCTTCGCTGGATTAATGTTATTAAGTACTCTGCAATGGTTACGCGGTAAACTCTCAGCAGAAAACATTACTCAACAGCGGTGGTTAATGCGGGCTTGGATATTGTCAGCTCCTTTAGGATACATTGCCGTAGAATCAGGCTGGATTGTGCGCTGTGTTGGAAGACAACCGTGGACGCTGTACGGTCAAATTCGCACAGTTGATGCGGCTTCTCGCCTACCTGCAAGTAATGTCTTAATTTCGCTAACTGGCTTTGCCACAGTGTACAGCCTTTTATTTATCGCAGTTTTGTACTTTGGTAGCCGTATTCTCCGCAGAGGCCCAAACCTCGACTTACCAATTCCAGGTGCCGAGATCGCAAAACCCGCAGTAGATACTACTCCTGGTGAGTTTGTTCCAGATGAACGCCCTGTAGAAGCACAGCAGTGAGTTGCTTTTGAAAATGAGGAGGTGGGGAGATGGGGAGACAAGGGGGACAAGGGGAAAGGGAAAGGGGTAAGGGGAAAAGGGGAAAGATTAAATTTATTCCTTTACCCTTTTCCCTTTAACCTTTTCCCTGCCCCATGCCCCATGCCCCAGTCCCTTTATCTAATAGGAGATTTTATGGAAACCTTAGAGTATTTTCTGCCGCAAGTATGGTTTGTAATTTTAGCTCTTTTTCTATTCCTTTATGTAATGCTAGATGGATTTGATTTAGGGGTAGGGATATTATCTCTTACTTCCTCAGATGAAGAACGCCGAAGTATTTTGATGACCAGTTTAAGCAATATTTGGGATGCTAATGAAACTTGGCTAGTTCTGATGGCAGGGGGTCTTTTTGGTGCATTCCCTTTAGCTTATGGCACAATTTTAAATGCTTTATATATTCCAGTTTTCTTAATGGTATTTGGGTTTATCTTTCGTGGTGTAGCGTTTGAATTTCGAGAATTAGCAAACCGCAAATTGTTTTGGAATTTCGCTTTTGGTGCTGGAAGTTTTACTGCTGCACTCGGTCAAGGATTCGCCCTTGGTGCTGTGCTGGCGGGCATTCCTGTCGATAATACGGGACACTTTATTGGTAAAACTTGGGACTGGTTAAATATTCCATCGGTACTAGTAGCTTTAACTTTAATTCAAGGATATGTATTAATCGGCTCAACTTATCTGATTTGGAAAACTACAGGAGAATTGCAGGAAACTCACTACAAAACTGCCAAAATTGCAGCTTGGACAACTTTAATTGGTGCAATTTTCATTACAATTACAACACCGATAATTTATGAAAACGCTCGTTTAAGGTTGTTTCAGCAACCTTTAGTTTATATCTTTGCAGTCATTCCCTTGTTGGGAATTTGGTTGATTTGGCAACTTTTGAAGAGTATCGATCGCAAAGAAGAAAGAGCGCCTTTTGTCTGGACTATTTTGCTGTTTCTGCTGTCATTCATTGGCTTGGGATTAATTGTCTTCCCATACATCATTCCTAATAAAATTACTATCTATGAAGCAGCTGCCGACCCCAGTTCCTTGGTAATTATGCTGATTTTTATTGGCTTTCTCATCCCCGTAATGCTGTTTTATAACCTTTACCAATACATTGTCTTTCGAGGTAAGGTGACTGGGGATGGCTATGGGGAATAGCGAAAGGAGCGGTTAGAAACCGCGTCTACACAAACAAAACCTACCTCCGTCGGTTTCAAAACCCCGATTTTACCTTAGTCCGCGTAGGCGGACTTTGCCTGTGTAGCTGCGAATTATATTCGCCACTTTATCCCGTCCGGAGGATTTGCCATGAAATCTTCTAAAGAATGGATTTAGCGAAGAGATACAATCTCATCGTGTTTGGAAACTAATATTGCAAGCCTCGATTTTAATTAGTTAAATAGTTACCAAATTATCTTGCGTTTCTTCTTCTAATTCATAACCATTAGCGAGTTTAGCAATTGCTTGGTCAATCATTTCTAAACCCCGATCTACGGTTTCAATTGCACTTAACTGTCCTCTTAATTCAGCAGCACCGACAAAACCTTTAGCATACCAAGTCATGTGTTTGCGGGCTTGACGAACGCCGCGATCGCCTTTATATTCCCACAAAGCTTGTAAATGATCTCTGGCACATTCCAAGCGTTGTATTGGGTTGGGTGGCGGTAATATTTCTCCGGTTTTTAAGAAGCGATCGATTTCTCCCACCAAAAACGGATAACCCAAAGTTCCACGAGAACACATCACACCATCAGCGCCAGTTTCTTCTAAACATTTCACCGCCGCCTCAATGGAAAAAATATCTCCATTGGCAATTACTGGAATAGAAAGTATTTCTTTTACACGCGCAATCCATTCCCAACGCGCATTACCATTGTATCCTTGGGCGCGAGTGCGTCCGTGTACTGTAATCATTTTTGCCCCGGCATCTTCCATTCGCTTGGCAAAGTCGAGAATCGTAATTTCTTTGTCATTCCAGCCAATACGGGTTTTTACTGTTACAGGTACATCAACAGCTTTCACCACTTCTCGCACAATTGCTTCTGCAACTTCCGGTTGTCGCAACAGAGAAGAACCGCCTCCATTTTTAGTGATTTTATTTACCGGACAACCCATATTAATATCAACAGTATCAGCCCCTTCTGCAACTGCTTTGACTGCTGCTTCTGCAAGGAAATCTGGACGACAATCAAATAGTTGAATGCTTATTGGGCGTTCGTTGGGGTCTACCTCCATGATTTTGGGCAATTGTTTCACATAATGCAAACCAGTAGCATTGACCATTTCGGTATACATCATGGAATCGGGTGCATAACGACGCACCAAGCGGCGAAATACCAAATCTGTTACCCCAGATAAAGGCGACTGGAGAACCCGACTTTTGACCTCGAAGGAGCCAATTTTTAAAGGTTGAGAGAGTCTAGCTTGGAGAGTCGGAGATAGGGAAATCATACAATCAATTAAAAATTCAAAATTGTGTAAGCCAAAGATTTTTAGGGTATTTAAGACTATTTACTGATACTGCTAATTACATCCTCTAAACTCAAATCTAACTCTTTTGCTGTTTCTTCAAAACTTAATGCCAAGCTGAACAACAAAGGAATCATTCTCAATTTTTCTTGACGCACTCCTTCTTGATAAACTCGTGTTTGTTTTAAATCGCTTAATCCAAACATTCCTTCAATCTCCTCTCGGCTCATAGTTGGAAATTTGTAAACCAAAATTGTCTCTATTAATTCTAATAACTGCCGTCGCCGTGACCTCACCCCCAGCCCCTCTCCTTCAAGGAGAGGTGAGTAAAAATCCTAATTTTTCTTTACTCCTCCCTCTCCTGCTAGGAGAGGGAGGCTGGGTGGGTGAGGTCTGTCGAACTCACCTTAGCTTAGTAAGCCGACGGCGCGATCGCGCCGTCGGCTTGACAAATTGATGATAATTTCAGTTACAATTTAGCCGCGAGTTGCACTTTGAGGAGGATGGGAAACAACCTTTTTGGCTAAACCTAAAGTCTGCAAAACTTTGATACTCCACCAAGTAATATCAATTTCCCACCAAGATAGGCCGGATTTTGCCATGTGGGGATAAGTATGATGGTTGTTGTGCCATCCTTCTCCATAGGTGACAAGGGATACCCACCACAGATTACGAGCGCCATCATTGGCATCAAAGGTGCGATAACCCCACAGGTGTGATGCAGAGTTCACAAACCAAGTTGAGTGCCAAAGCAAGACGCATCTGACAAACATTCCGTAGATGACAAAAGACCATCCTCCTAAGGCATACAGCAACAACCCGAAGGGAATTTGTAACAGTAAGAAGTAGCGATCTAACCAGCGATAGAAAGGTTGTCTTGCTAAATCGGGGGCATACTTTTGATAGGTTTCGCAGTCAAAAAACTCTGGACGCGGGTAGAAAATCCACAGCATATGACTCCACCAAAATCCTCGTTGAGCGGAGTATGGGTCTAGGTTGATATCTTCGGTGTGGGCGTGATGCTGGCGGTGTCCGCCCACCCAAAAAATTGGCCCGCCTTGCAAAGCTAGCGCTCCGATCGTGGCGATCGCATACTCTAACCACTTGGGAACTTGGAAACTCCTATGGCTCAGTAGTCGATGATATCCCAGGCAAATACCAATACTCCCGAATAACCAGTGGAGAAACACCAGCAAACCTAATGCCGACCAAGAAAAAAACCAAGGAGCTAGAAGTGCTAAAACATGAAATGTAGTAAAAAATACTACATTAGTCCAGCTGAGTTGGGGTGGATTTCCTTTCTCAGGGATAATGTCTTTGCCGAGCGCTCCAAAATTTGCGGTCATAAAAATTCCTGTTGATAAACGAGCAAGCGATTTGCCTTTTCTCGGATACCATCCCCCAAGGGATTTTCCCAATCTCTACACCAGTTCGTTACAGTAGAGTCAAGCAAGTATCGCTTACATGTTTATCGTAGCAATACTATGGTTCAGTTGCAAGTGTCACTTGCATTTTTATATGTCGTCTCAACTGATTTCCACTCGTCAACGCCTGATCCAAGCTGCACTTGAGTTATTTACTGCTCAAGGAGTCAGTGCTACCACAACCCGCCAAATAGCTGAAAAAGCTGAAGTCAACGAAGTGACTCTATTTCGGAATTTTGGTAATAAACATGGGCTGCTTTTGGCTGTGCTGGAAGAGTCAGCAGCCTTTAAAAATCTCGGTGAATCTTTAGTAAGGCGGGCAACTCCTCCGGGTAATGTCTACCAAGCTCTAAAAGATTATGCAAGTGACAGCTTACATGCTTTAGAACGAGTGCCAGAGTTTGTTCGCTCTGTGGTGGGGGAAGCCGACCAATTCCCGGCAGAAAATCGTCGGGCCTTAGGCAGGGGAGTAACAGAGGCAAACCGTTATGTGGCGCAATACTTAGCTACTATCATCCAGCAAGGACACCTGAATACGTATCTACCCGCAGAGAAATTAGCCAGTTTGCTCAATGGGATGATTTTGGGATATGCGGTAATTGAATTTACTAGTGAATTTCATGAACTTTGGGAAGATCGGGATGATTTTCTAGAGAATTTAGTAGAGTTGTTTTTACATGGAGCTATGTCATCCTCAGCAGAATCAGCCACTAATTGTTTACAAGGAAACGCGACTGGCACAGAAATAGCTGATTTACCTGCTAATTTGGTTCATGAAATTCTGCAACAAGCCAGAAAATCAGGGATACGAGATTATGCCTTGGCTTACGTGTTATTTGGTGCTGGCTTATCCGCCACAGAAATAATAAGCTTAGAGCGATCGCACCAAATCTCGGATACTCAAGGACACTTCCTGCAAATTACAATTCCTGGATTTGTGCGGCAAGTACCTGTAAATCAGTGGATTTTAGGCAAACGCTACGGTACTTACACTAATAATCCTCTAATTAAATGGGTAAAAAGTCGTAAAGATAATCAAACACCAATATTTCCCAACGAAACAGGCAAACCAATTTCCGAATCAGAACTTCAAGTACGTTGGCAAATATGGAGTCAAGGATTATTAACTCCCCAAGGACAACCGCCAGTCATCGCCCAAGCGCAACAAACCTGGCGCGTAGAAATGTTAATGCGGGGAATTAGCTTAGAAAACTTGAGTATTTTAACAGGTTGCGATCGCGTCCAATTACAACCCTATGCCCGCCGAGCCAAAGAAAAAGCCGCCCTAGAGCAAGCGACTCGTTTAGATCATAAACCGGGATAGGGGAGGGGAGGCAGGGGGTAGGAGGCAGGGGGCAGGGGGCAGGGGGCAGGGAAAAGGTTAAAGGGAAAAGGGAAAAGGAATAAATTTAATCTTTCCCCTTTTCCCTTTACCCCTTTCCCTTTTCCCCATACCCAATGCCCCAATCAATTCAACGGTTCCATAATGACTCTTAAGCCTTTACTAGAAAGTGCTTTGAGCATTTCTTTCGCGTTATATTCACTGTCAAATACTCCTGCTTGCATCACTTTTAGACCTTGCCAGACTGTGACAAAAGCACCAGGAGCGAGCGATCGCACTAAATCTCGATCTTTATCTGTTATTAATGTGACCACCACCCGATAACGTATACCGTAGTGTGTCCCAGAATCTCCCCTGTAGGAGATATTTGTAGAATTTGTAACTGGTACTTTTGCCCGATCGGGAGCATCGGGAAGTGGCAAGGGTGGTTCATTGCCCAAAGTAGTAGGCTCTAGTTTTGGTAATGACCCCTGTGTTTGATTAGCAGTGTTGGAAACTGCTGGCTGTGCTAGAGAACTCGATGAATACTGAGGCGCACTAAATTCAATCGCGTTCGGATCGATCTGCACATAATTAAACTGGGGTGTCTGAGGCGGCTGTGTTGGTGTGGAAGTTGCAACTTGAGTGTTAGTTGATGTTTGCCTAGCTGGTAAGCTGCTAGGGGTAGGAAATCCGGCGACTTTAGAAGTAGGTGGTTGTTGATTGAATTTGGGTGGCGAAAGCGAGACACTTGCTGGTTGCAATGGCAGCAGTTGACTGTTTAATTGTCCGGGAACGAGATTATCTGTTGAAATACTGTTGGTGGTTTGACTGTTTAGTTGTCCGGGAACGAGATTATCTGCTGAAATACTGTTGCTGGTTTGGGCGTTGGTGGTTTCTGGGACTCCAGGAGCCGAAAAAGTGATTTCCCTAGATACTGGTGTTTCTTGTGCCACATTGTTGGCTACAGGGGAGGGTTGAGAATTTTCGGTTGCTAGTGCTGTTGTACCGTTGAGATCTACATTACCAGCGATGCGATCGCTCACCAAGTTATTGCCAGCAGCAGAAATTACCTGCTTGGCTGCGCTGGCATTAATGTCATAGCGGCCATTATTTTGAAATTCATTACCCCCAGGTTCGGATGCATTGCCTAAATCTGGCATTGCTTGGGCGATCGCTACTAAACCATCTTCTTTACTACCTTGAATAATATTATTCCGTAAAATCGGGCGAGCATTTGCTTGGACTATAATTCCAGATCTATTATTCTGAATTTGATTGCTTATAACCACAGGCGCGGCATTTTGAGCAATATTGATGCCAAAGCCGGTTTCATGAAAAATATTTTCCTTCACTTGGGGGCGGGAGTTACCAGCAATTGTGATACCATTAGCGCCATTGCCATCGAAGTAATTTTTGCTAATAGTGGGTGCCGCATTTCCACTGACAGAAATCCCATCTTGCATATTACCCATAAAGGTATTTTCCATAACTACCGGATTGCTAGATTCAATCCACAAACCATAACCACGGCGGTTTGAATTTGTCAGCGTTACCCCAGTTAGCACTGCTTGGTCTGCCCCAACAATTGTTACATTTTGACCGCCATAACTGCGACTTAGGTAATCGCCCCCTCCCTGAATGATGATATCCTTGCCGCGATCGCCCGGATTTCCTTGAATAGAAACACCTGGTTTGAGCATTAAAGGAAATACCTCTCCCGTCTCAGTGCTGTAAGTACCTGTGGAGAGCATGATTACAGTATTAGGATTAGCTAATCGCAGCGCTTGGGTAATGGTTTTGACAGGAGTGGATTGGCTGCCATTACCTGTAACGTCGTCTCCAGCATTAGGATTGACAAACAGCACATTCGCCTGAGAACTGTTTTTTTCCGCTATAGGTGCGGAATTTTGTACCGATGGTATTTGAGCGATCGCACTATCCACGCTTGCTAGTTTGAAACTTAAGGTAAAAATTAGAACATAAAAACTTAAAACTAAAAGCTTTGTTGGTTCTAGAAAGTTTCGCTTTGCTTGCAAAGCATTTATACTGCGGTACGTGGAAAATAGAAAATAGGGAATCATATTTAACATAACTCCTCGAAAGTATCAATAAATTCTTATACTCTTAGACACCACTATGCCGATAATATTACCCACATATTGGTCTATTGGCGACTAATAAAATAAGGAATTGACAATTGGCCAAACAACGAGAGTTGATTGTTGAATGTTGACTAAATTATTCCCCTTGTCTTGTTGTCCTCTGTTTCATATTAGAAAGTGAAGTGTGTTGTAATTTCGTAATTTTTATAGGGCTTACGCAAACTCTACAAAATCTTCTCTACGAGATGCTGCGCGTACCCGAAGCGTTCCGCAGAAAAGGCGTTATTGGCGTCTTGGCGGTAGCCTACCCTTCTCCTAACGGAGACGCTGCGCGTAGCTTGCTTCCCGCAGGGTACGGGAACACCAAGCCACAAAGCGTCTACGATAAATTAAGCGAAGTTGGCTATTTTTACGTAAGTCCTGTTTTATAAAGCGTATTTTTTCAGGTAAATGAAGTACACCGCTAGGGAACATGTTCCCTACGAATATCTGTACGTCACTCCTTTGCAATCTGCTGTAAGTCTATTAAGCTTGTCTATTAAAGTCTTATGAATTCAGCAATTCTATATTCTAAATTACGCATTATGTGGATTAGACACTAAAACCCTTGATTTATCGTTGTAGAGACGTTGCAGTGCAACGTCTCTACAGGGCGCACAATCCTTGATATTTTGTTGATTTGCATAATTCACATCACACGTAAATTATGGATTTTTATTGAATTTTGACATGAAATTAGCAACCGCCCAAAATCTTCGATCGCTCTTGTGCAATCAATCTATAATTGTGGGCAATTCAAGTACTAAAAAAAAATCCCCCGATCGCTCAGGGGCTAATAAGTCAGAAGATAATATCAAACCTAATTGTTGCAATCCTAACGCTTACGTCATTTGCACAAACCTTCCAAAAGTTTGAATTCCCTTTAAAGAAAGATTGTGATAAATAATACATAAATAGCACCTCAATGATTCTTAATACTTTTCATTTTCCTTTTGTGGCCTTCATTAGCAGTAGGATTGACTAATAATAACCAGAGATTATGTTTGAAATTTTTATTAGTAACAGGACTTACGCAATATGTCACTGAAAACCTTATTCAAGCGTAGCGGTAATTGATGAATTACCGCTACTTTCGTTATCTTTTGCGTAAGTCCTGAGTAAAAAAAATGAAATACGTTTGCTTTGAGCGAGGCACCTACCAGAAAATAAGTAATGTGATATGAGTAGTTGGATATTTTGATTTGGAAGTTCCTGGGCTATTGCTTCTGGTGAGTGCGGATTTGTTATTGTATCCGCTTTTCCCTGTTCTTTGTAAGCCTGTAGTCTCCCGGAAAATACTTGACTAACCTTAGTGCTAAACTGTAGCCTCAAACTACCCCGATCGCTGCCTATAGGAACATGGGATAATTTAAAATAACCCTTATTTCTAGGTCTTTTTGCGTATATTTAGTCAAAATTGAGTCAAAAAAGTAAATTAATTAACTTATGATTACTAGGACATATGATAATTCACATTTCGATGAAAGTACTAACGGGGTTGTGGTAATGGTCGAGCCATACAGCCAAAAACAACAAATACAGCAAGTTGTTTACCGGATTTTAGACGCTAATTTAGACCGCGCTCGTGAAGGCTTGCGAATTATTGAGGAATGGTGTCGCTTTGGATTGAATAATGCTCAGTTGGCTCTTGAATGTAAGCGCTTGCGCCAAGAAGTAGC
This sequence comes from Nostoc linckia NIES-25, assembly GCF_002368035.1. Lineage (GTDB taxonomy): Bacteria > Cyanobacteriota > Cyanobacteriia > Cyanobacteriales > Nostocaceae > Nostoc > Nostoc linckia_B. The sequence goes on from NZ_AP018222.1 coordinate 1,273,211, forward strand.
CAAATGGCATACCCCCGAATTGCGGGCGGCGCGAGATACACCAGGCGATCCTGGGACTGAGTTAACCCATCCTCAGGAGGAAGAACGAGCTAGTATAAAATCGGTGTTGCAGGCTAACTTTTGTCGGATAGAAGAAGCGTTGCGAGTGCTGGAAGAATATGGCAAACTTTACCACCAAAGTATGGCTAAAGCTTGTAAGCAAATGCGTTATCAAGTTTACACCCTAGAAAGTAATTTAATGGGTTATCAGCGCCATCAATTGTTATGGCGATCGCGTTTGTATCTTGTTACTTCCCCTAGTGAAAATTTATTCAGCGCTGTGGAAGCTGCACTCAAAGGTGGATTAACCCTCGTACAGTACCGTGAGAAAAGCGCTGATGATTCTTTGCGTCTAGAACAAGCCAGGAAATTGCGGCAGTTATGCCACATTTACGGCGCTTTATTTATCGTTAACGATCGCGTAGATTTAGCTTTAGCCGTCGATGCTGATGGAGTGCATCTAGGACAAAAAGATATGTCTATCAGCGTTGCTCGGCAACTACTCGGTTCCCAGCGCATCATAGGTCTGTCTACCACAAATCCGGAAGAAATGCAACGTGCAATTGCTGAAGGTGTAGATTACATTGGCGTGGGGCCAGTTTATGAAACTCCCACGAAAGTGGGTAAGGCAGCAACAGGCTTAGAATATGTCAGCCATGCAGCGAAAAATTGTTCAATTCCCTGGTTTGCTATTGGGGGAATAGATGCAAATAATATTAATGATGTCATCGATGCAGGAGCCGAACGCGTCGCAGTAGTGCGATCGCTCATGCAAGCTGAACAGCCTACCCTAGTAACCCAATATTTGCTTTCCCAACTCAATCGTATTAAACCAGAAGTAATTAGTAATTAGTCAAAACCCTTCGGGTAGGGAAAAGGGAAAAGGGAAAAAGTTAAAGGTAAAAGGGTGAATCTTACCTTTGCCCCTTGCCCTTTGCCCTTTTCCCCTAGTCCCCAATCCCCAATCCCCAATCCCCAGTCCCCAGTCCCCAATCTCCAAATTTATGTCTAATGAGATTACGGTTGAGATAAATGGTGAAAGCCGTAGCTGTTTGTCTGAAAGCCTTTTACCTGATTTACTACAACAGTTGGGTTTCAATCCTCGTTTAGTGGCGGTGGAGTATAACGGCGAAATTTTACACCGCCAGTTTTGGCCAGAAACAAAAGTGCGATCGGGCGATCGCCTAGAAGTAGTTACTATTGTTGGTGGTGGTTAATTAGTTTGGGCCAGTAAAGGTAAACAAGTACAAAACTTTTGCCGTTATCTCGATCGATAGTTTATGCAAGATAAACATCAAAATTAAAATTTGTAAAACTCACTTTATTTGACTAAAAAACTTGCCTTAGGAATATCACACCCTAAGGCAAGCTAAATCTATAGTTATTTTTTTCGTTTGCCTCTTGTCTGCGAGATGCTTTACGAACGTGGTTCGTTTACAGTTGCTTCACTTCTGAAACCAACTTCGACACCATATCTTTGGCGCTACCAAAGAGCATCGTAGTTTTATCTTTGTAGAACAGCTCATTATCTACACCAGCAAAACCCGTACTCATACCGCGCTTAATCACAATTGTCTGCTTTGCCCGATCTACTTCCAAAATCGGCATACCATAAATCGGGCTATTTGCATCACTCCGGGCCGCAGGATTTACCACATCATTTGCCCCAATTACTAAAGCCACATCAGCTTGTTCAAACTGGGGATTAATATCATCCATGTCGTACAACTGCGTATAAGGCACATTTGCCTCAGCCAACAACACATTCATGTGCCCCGGCATTCTTCCAGCGACGGGGTGAATGGCATACTTGACATCTACGCCCATCCGTTCTAGTTGATCTGACAATTCGCGGACGCTATGTTGTGCTTGGGCAACTGCCATCCCATAACCAGGTACAATTACCACGGAACGAGCGTATCCCAACATCATCGCGCCTTCTTCGGGATCGATACTGCGGACAGTTTGATCGATCGCACTACCACCACCAGCACCACCGCCAGAAGTAGAACCCGTACCAAAAGCGCTGAACAGCACGCTGAAGAGGGAGCGGTTCATTGCCTTACACATAATTTCGGTGAGGATTAACCCAGAAGCTCCCACCAACGCCCCAGCGATGATTAACATATTGTTCATCACCACAAAACCAGCAGCAGCCGCCGCTACACCTGACAAGGAGTTCAACAGCGAAATTACCACCGGCATATCGCCACCACCAATGGGGATGACGAACATCACACCCAGCACCAAGGAAACAGCAACTACTCCCAAGAATATGGGTAGGCTATCTGGTGTGATAATTAAGTAAACACTGCCAGCTACGTAAGCAGCCAGAAGCACCAAGTTAAATGGTTGCTGGAATGGAAATGTAATCGGAGAACCGCTGATTAAACCTTGCAATTTGGCGAAGGCGAGAAAACTACCCGTAAAGGTAACGCCACCGATTAACACATCCAGCAGCATGGAAATGTTCACATCTAGGGGTACGGGTGCGCCGGAATCCAATAACCGCCAGAATTCGGCAACGGCAACTAAAGCCGAAGCTGCACCGCCCAAACCGTTGAGTAAACCCACCATTTGGGGCATTTCCGTCATTTGGACTTTGTAGGCAACGATCGCACCAATACCCGATCCGATTGCCAAGCCTAACAAAATCATTTCATAGTTCAACACATGCCGATCCAGCATTGTTGCCACAATCGCCAGCAGCATCCCCACCGCTGCGATGACATTACCGTTCCGTGCTGTCGCTGGCGAACCCAGCTTTTTCAAACCAAAAATGAATAAGGATGCAGCGACTAAATATGTCAGCTGAATGCCAGTTGGTAAAAAGTCGCTCACGCCTTAATCTCCTTTTTCTTGAACATAAGCAGCATTCTGTCTGTGACTAGAAACCCACCGACAACGTTGACTGTAGCCAGTATCACAGCAATTAAACCGAGAATCACTGACACGCTAGTTTCTCTAGCACCTGAGGCCACAATTGCCCCAAGTACCGAAATGCCAGAAATTGCGTTTGAGCCTGACATTAAAGGTGTGTGTAGCGTCGGTGGTATTTTGTTGATGACTTCAAAGCCGATAAAAGACGCCAGAACAAATACAAACAAAGCAGCAAGTAACGCCTCTGTCATGAAATAAAACTCCTTTTGTAAATGGAATGAGGAGTGCTGAGTTAGGAGTTAGGAGTTAGGAGTTAAGAATTATTCTCCCCATCTCCCCATCTCCCGACTCCCCAGTCCCTAATTAACCGCCGGTTCTTGAGTATTCAAAGCTTGTAGCGCCTCACGCACTCGTTGATTGCGAATTTCACCTGCGTGGGTAACGCAAGCTGCCTCAACGATGTCGTCGCCAAAGTCCACTTGCAAAGCTTTCTCTTTGTTAATCAACAGTTGGATTAACGATGTCACGTTCTTGGCATACAATTGGCTGGCGTGGACTGGCATCGAGGATGGTAAATTGATGGGGCCGATGATTGTGACGCCATTCCAGACAATATCTTTGCCGGGTTCGGTGCAAGCGCAGTTACCACCCTGTTCGGCAGCTAAATCTACAATTACTGAACCGGGTTTCATCTGTGCCACCATTTCTTCTGTCACGAGTCGTGGTGCTTTTTTGCCGGGTACTTGAGCAGTGGTAATCACCACATCGGCATTTTTCACGTGTTCGGTGACAACTTCTTGGGTACGTTGTTTGCTAGCCTCAGAAATTTCTTTGGCGTAACCACCTGCGGCGACGGTTTCTTCTTCGAGTTTGACTTCGACGAATTTTGCCCCTAAGCTTTGCACTTCTTCTTTCACAGCCGGACGAATATCGAAGGCTTCTACCACTGCTCCCAAGCGCCTAGCGGTGGCGATCGCTTGCAATCCAGCCACGCCAGCACCCATAATAAATACTTTCGCTGGAGCGATGGTGCCTGCGGCTGTTGTCAGCATCGGGAAATATTTTGGTAATGCAGCTGCGGCAATCAATACTGCCTTGTAACCTGCTAATGAAGCTTGCGAAGACAAAGCATCCATACTTTGCGCCCTGGTGGTACGGGGAATCATTTCCATACTCAAGGCTGTGACTTTGCGATTTGCCAATTGCTGCGCCACCACAGGATTTCCTAAAGGATTCAGGAAGCTAACTAATACAGCTCCTTCCTTTAACAAATCAACTTCTGAACGTCCATCTTCTCGTTCTTGGGGTGGGCTGACTTTGAGCAAAATGTCTGCTTCGCTCCATAATTTGACAGAATCGCTAATAATTTTGGCTCCTGCTGCTTCATAAGCAGGATCGCTAAAAAAGGATCGCTCTCCTGCACCCGATTCCACCCAAACTTCTAAACCTTGCTTTACCAATCGGGCAACAATGTCAGGAATTAATGCCACACGACGTTCGCAAACTTCAATTTCTTTAGCAACTGCTATTCTCATGAAATCTCCTGAAGATAAATACTTAATCTCTGCCAAGTAAGTGATCGCTCAGATGAGGGATATTTCGCACTTTTAATACTGAGGCAGGAACATCAGCCATGACTTTTTCTAGTAGATTGAACCTTGAATCTTTCCTCTCCCACTCTTCGTTCTCCGCGCAAAGCCTCACTTTGCGGCTTGCAGATGTTACATTTTCAGATATTTGCAAATAGGGTTACGTATTGCACATGCTAAGTTAATTCCCAAATTTTGCATCTTTATCTTCAGCTTATTTTCGGGATTCAGAAATTGGCTATATCCTTTCTTATAGAGTAATATTGACCAAATTTTGGAAGCTTGATAATTTTCAAATCAAATTTTAATAATTCCAACTTTCGTTCAAGCTTATTTTAATCAATTTATCTCAAGTTCACTGGCGATCGCTAATCATACGGCTCAATTTTTATAACAAAAATCTTAAATTTAGATACACTTATACATATTCGGAAACACAATCTCATCTCAACTATGTTTTCATTTAGTTCCAAATTTGACTAACCTAGCAATCAAACCAAGTCTCTGTAAGAATAATGAAGTGAATTGATTTAAAGTTAAATATCTGACTAAGCAAAATTACTTTTAGCTAAAAGTCACCAAAAATGGCACTTTTTTTCCTATTCAACGTCTATTGTCAGGAAGTCCGTAGTAAAGTTTAGTAAAGAATACTAACATACAGTTATTTAGATAACAGAGTTTATATTTTGGTGGAGGGAGCTTAAATATGCGACGTTTACTTTCTGCTTTAGCCGTAACTAGCTTTTTGCTAACTGGATTTCCAGTTGTGAGTTTGGCGCAAAGCTTACCTGGATTTACGCTGTTTAGCGGTGTCAAAGGGGAAAATCAGCTGCCCTTCCGGTTAGATTTTGGCGGACAAAGCAATGGTTGGGATCGTTATAGATTGAGGATTCCAGGTCAAAGAATGAAATTGGCTGTTGCTCAATTTGCCATCACCTATCCTGATTATTACGAAGGAATTTTTGACCCCAAAAAAATTGAGGTACGAGTCAAAGGTAAATCAGTTAAGCTTTCTGAGGTCAAGTGGGACAAAGAAGGCAAACTAATTAGTATTTTTCCCGAAGAACCTGTACCAGCAGGTAGTGGAGTTGAGTTAGTTTTTTCTAACGTCAAAAACCCCTCCTTTGGTGGGATGTATTATTTCAATTGCCAAGTTCTCTCCCCTGGCGATGTGCCACTACTGCGATACATGGGAACCTGGATTTTGAGTATCAGTTAATTTTGGGGAGTAGGGAGACACGGGAGAGACAGGAGACAGGGGAAAAGGTTAAAGGTTAAAGGGAAAAGGAATAAATTTAACTTTTCCCCTTACCCCTTACCCCTTACCCCATGCCTAATGCCCAATGCCCAATGCCCCATTTCCTATTTCCCATTCCCTGTTAAAGTGATAAAATTAGAGATTGTGAGTTTTTCTAAAAATCACCTAACAGGAGGATAGTATGCAAAGAACACTGGGCGGGACTTGTCGCAAGAGAAAAAGAACCTCTGGTTTTCGCGCTCGGATGCGGACACCAGATGGCAGAAATGTAATTAGGGCTAGAAGAAGAAAGGGGCGTCATCGTCTGAGCGTTTAGGGCGTATAGAGTATCTGTGGCTTTGCCCAAAGCGAATCGGTTAAAATCCCGAAAAGATTTCCAGGCAGTTTTCCGGGAAGGAATTCGGCGTCATGGCTCTTATTTAACATTGAGAGCCTTAAAACCTTTATCTTTAATAAATCCTTCTTTGGACGCCGCCACTGAGACTAAACAAGCAACTGACTCAGGGCATCTTGCCAGCACAAAAATTGGCATTTCGATTAGCACAAAAGTCAGCAAAAGAGCAGTGGTTCGCAATCGGATAAAACGGCAAATTACTGCTGCTTTGTATGACTTACTCCCGAAATTGTCACCAGGATGGCGTTTAGTGGTGGTTGTCAAACCTACAGCAGCAGAATCTAAGTGCGTAAGCCCACAATTTCTGCAAGAATTAGAGCAGTTGTTGGCACAAGCCGAGGTGTTCGATGGGCATTCGTGAAGAAGTTTATTATGAAGGCGGCCCCCATGTTGGGGATCTAATTATAAACCTGCTAATTGGGCTAACCGTTGTTGGCATACCCTTGACAGTCGGGGCAATTGTCAGAGCATTATGGCTGCGCTTCCGCATCACCGATCGCCGAGTTACTGTAACAGGAGGTTGGCAAGGACGCGATCGCACTGACGTAATTTACTCAGAAATTGTCAAAGTTGTCAAAGTCCCACGCGGCATAGGTCTTTGGGGAGATATGGTACTAACCCTGAAAAACGGCAGCCGTCTAGAACTGCGTGCGATTCCCAATTTTCGGGAAGTGTATGACTACATTAATGAAAAAATTGCTGCGAAAAATCCCCAATATAGCGCCACCGCTAATAAGTGATGGGGAGATGGGGAGATGGGGAGATGGGGAGCAGAGGAGAATAATAACTCGAAACTCCCAACTCCTCACTCCTAACTCCTCACTCTTAACTCCTAACTCAGCACTCCTAATGCCCCATGCTCAAAAAAATTGTGCGGCTATCCGTAGCAAAGGACAGTCGCACATAAGTCATGATTTAGATAAATTAGATTCAGTCAGTTTACAGTAACTCAGGTTAAATTCAGAATAATGGATTTTGGTATCGGCTTTCTCTCGAACAACGTGATGCTGCCAATCATAGATTTTTTCTATGGAATTTTTCCTAGCTATGGATTGGCGATCGTTGCTTTGACACTGATAGTCCGCTTTGCGCTCTATCCCCTGAGTGCTGGCTCAATTCGCAACATGCGGAAGATGCGAATTGTACAACCTCTGATGCAAAAGCGGATGGCAGAAATTAAAGAGCGCTTTAAAGACGATCCGCAAAAGCAGCAGGAAGAAATGGTCAATGTCCAAAAGGAATTTGGCAATCCTTTGGCTGGCTGTTTTCCATTGCTGATCCAAATGCCAGTTTTATTAGCGCTGTTCGCTACTTTGCGCGGTTCGCCTTTTGCAGGTGCGAACTACAGCGTTAACTTACAAGTCTTTCCCGCAGAACAAATCGAACAAATTCAACCGCAAGCCTTTGCCACTCCTCCTCAAAATATCTACATTGCTGATGGCGAACACGTTAAGGTAACTGCAATTCTTCCCAGCGGTAACAAACTTGCTGTGGGCGAACAAACCAAAATACAGTATCAGACCGTTGAAGGCAAACCATTTCAGGTACTTTTAGCAGAACACCCAGACACTAAGCTGATCCCCGAATGGAAAATCACCAAAGGCGAAGAAAGGGTAAAAATTGATGCCCAAGGCAATTTAGAAGCCTTGCAGCCTGGAGAAGTGACCATTCAAGGAACAATTCCTGGGCTAGCAGCCGATAAGGGATTTTTATTTATTGATGCTTTAGGTAGAGTTGGCGCACAAGATCCAGATGGCACAATCCACTGGGATATCGTCGCCATGATTGTCTTCTTTGGAATCAGCCTTTATGTTAGCCAAATGCTTTCCGGGCAAAATTCCAGCGGTGGCAATCCGAACCAGGATACAGTTAACAAAATCACCCCAGTTATTTTTTCTGGAATGTTTTTGTTCTTCCCCCTACCAGCCGGGGTACTGATGTATATGGTGATTGGTAATATTTTCCAGACACTCCAAACCTACATTCTATCCCGCGAACCGTTACCAGAAGAATTGCAAAAAATCGTAGACGCTCAAGAAAAAGAAGTAGGCAAAGAACAAAAAGCATTGCCGTTTGAGCCGACAAGTTCCAAAAAAACTGAGGCGACAAGTTCTAAGAAAACTGAGCCAGCAAGTTCCAAAAAAACTGAGCCGAAAAGTTCTAAGAAAAAGGCTACAGGGGGCTCATGAGCAATATTCCCATGCAGCGAGGTCAGCAGTGGTTAAAAACACTGCTGGAACTCAGTGGGATATCTACTGAGATTCACGGTAATTTAGAAGCTGCCCAACCTCAAGACGATGATTTACCAGAATCAGATAGCTACTGGTTGACAATTGATGAAACGAATTTGACGCCAGAACAAATCCAGGTATTAATTGGCCCTGATGGTTCTGCGCTAGATGCAATTCAGTATCTAGCAAATTCGGTTCTCAACTTGAGCCAATCCCAGGAAGAACAAGCTTCTTACACCATTGAGTTGAATGGCTACCGTGTCAAAAGACAAGCCGAAATTCGCACATTAGCAGAAGCAGCAGCCGATGAAGTCCGCTTTTCTGGTAGAGAAGTGGAAATTAAATCTCTCAGTTCTGCGGAACGGCGTCAAGTTCATACTTTCTTGAAAGACTTTGGAGATTTGGAAACCTTCAGTCGTGGCAAAGAACCACATCGTCATTTGGTTGTGCGTCCGGCTGCGTTGGAGTAAGTTAGGGATTAGGAGTAGAGACGCGATTAATCGCGTCTGTACATGGGTTAGGAGTTAATTGAGAACTCTAACGACATAATTTCAAAATTTCTATTATCCCTAAGAGATAAAATAAAAAACGTACTATCAGACCAATTGCTGATAATCAAGATAAATTTTCGTGAGGATGTCTCACAAATCCTATGGACGCAATTTATATTCCGCAGCTAACTAGAGCATCGGAGCGGACAGAGGAAGTTCAAGTTAAGGAATTTCTGCCTGGTCTGGAAACTTTGACGCCAGTTCGCGGTCGTGTACGCGTGCAGCATCATGGTAATTATTTGCAAGTGTCAGGTCAGGCAGAAACTATTATTACTTGTACCTGCAACCGCTGTTTGCAGCAATATAATCAACGCTTGGGGATTGATACTAAAGAAATCATCTGGTTAGATGAAACTGAAAATCAGCTAAAAGACTTGCCTTTAGAAAGGGAAGTAACTATGGAAGATTTGGTAGAAAGTTTACCACCAGATGGTTATTTTTATCCCAGCGAATGGCTGTACGAGCAGATGTGTTTAGCAATACCTCAACGCCAACTGTGCGCTCGCAATTGTCCAGGTATTCCTCCAAGTAGTACTGTTGATGATTCTGATAGTTCTGAAACTCAAGTTGATAACCGTTGGGCTGGTTTGGAAGCATTGAAAAAGCAACTTCCCGGACAGTAAGTTATCTAATATTTTTCTCACTTAATTCATGAGATTTATATAGAACCCGACTTCTTCAAGAAATCGGGTTTCTAATTTATGTTTTGCAGAATATTTTTTTATAATTGAAGTTAAACCTCATCCAAGGAACTGGAGTTTTTCAAAAGGCAATAGGGTTGGGGGAACAGGGAAAAGTGTAGGATTTGGGAATAAAATCCGATTCTGAAAAACTAGAGGTTTCAAAGTAGTCGCAGTTTAGGTTATCTGACATTTTCAGTTTAGTCATACTGGTTGCAAAGCTTTTGGTTTACACTGAGACCAGGAATAAGCTTGTTAAATCGGTAAATTCTAATTCACACCCTCCTATTTGGAGGGTTTTCTTGTGTAGATAAATTATTGGATAAATTTAAACAATAGAGACAGTAGGAATTAGTACAGTAATTAAAGTTGAAAAAACTTTTGTATTTTATTTTTAAATTTTAAAAAACTGGAGTCCGTCAGATTGATAGGAGTGAGTTCATGAGTTTCCGTGATGAGTTTAAACTATTACTACGCGCCCGCTACCCCTTGATTTATATTCCCACATACGAAGAGGAACGAGTAGAAGCATCTATCCGGGAAGAAGCAGCAAACCAAGGTAATCGGCCTGTGTATACTTGGGATTTTGTCGATGGTTATCAGGGAAATCCTAATGATGCGGGGTTTGGGCGGCGTAACCCACTGCAAGCTTTGGAATTTGTGGAAAAATTACCAGCTTCAGCGCCAGCAGTCTTGATTTTACGAGATTATCATCGCTTTTTAGAAGATGTGGCGATCGCCCGCAAACTCCGCAACCTCGCCCGACTCCTGAAGTCGCAACCAAAAAATATTGTACTGCTGTCGCCGCGCATCGCCATTCCTGACGATTTAACCGAAGTGCTGACTGTTGTCGAGTTTCCTTTACCCAACGCCCCAGAAATTAAAACTGAGGTAGAACGCTTACTGCAAAGTACTGGGAACTCCCTTCCTGGAAAAGTTTTAGATGACTTGGTGCGCTCTTGTCAAGGACTTTCGATGGAACGAATTCGGCGGGTTTTGGCAAGAGCGATCGCTAGCCACGGGGAATTGCAGCCAGAAGACGTGGATCTGGTTTTGGAAGAAAAACGCCAAACTATCCGCCAAACTCAAATCCTGGACTTCTATCCCGCCACCGAGCAAATTTCTGATATCGGCGGACTGGATAACTTGAAAGACTGGCTGATTCGTCGGGGAGGCTCCTTTACTGAACGGGCCAGGCAGTACGGATTACCGCACCCCCGTGGTTTAATGTTGGTGGGTATTCAGGGAACTGGCAAATCGTTAACAGCAAAAGCGATCGCTCATCACTGGCATTTACCCCTGCTACGTTTGGATGTCGGGCGGTTATTTGGTGGTTTGGTAGGCGAATCGGAATCTCGCACCCGCCAAATGATTCAGGTAGCTGAAGCCCTCGCCCCTTGTATTTTATGGATTGATGAAATAGATAAAGCCTTTTCGGGACTTGGTAGCAAAGGTGATGCGGGCACCACTAGCCGCGTTTTTGGCACATTTATTAACTGGCTAGCTGAAAAAACCTCGCCCGTGTTTGTCGTCGCCACCGCCAACGATATCCAAGCCCTACCGCCAGAAATGCTGCGGAAAGGGCGGTTTGATGAAATTTTCTTTGTCGGTTTGCCTACCCAAGAAGAGAGAAAAGCAATTTTTAACGTTCATTTATCCCGACTGCGCCCCCACAACTTAAAAAGTTATGACATCGACAGGTTAGCTTATGAGACACCTGATTTTTCTGGGGCAGAAATTGAGCAAACTTTAATTGAAGCCATGCACATTGGATTTAGCCAAAACCGCGATTTTACTAAAGACGATATTTTAGAGGCTGCCAGTCAAATTATCCCCTTAGCACGAACCGCCGTAGAGCAAATTCAGCAACTTCAAGAATGGGCTGCTGCGGGGAGGGCGCGTTTAGCATCGAAACACAGTCCTTTGAGCGATACCTTCGGCAAGCTACGCTGATGCGATTTTGGATTTTAGACTTTCCTGCGGAACGCTACGCGTAGCTTGCTTAAGAGTAGGGGTACGGCTACACTCACTCGAACGATTTTGGATGGGGAATTTCTTTGTGTTAACGTGAATTCGACGAACCTCTCCCTGCCTTGAACTAACGTTCAAGTCTGTCCCTCTCCGAATCGGAGAGGGACGGTTTTACGTAGTAAAACCAGGGAGAGGTTTTTTATTTGGCTAATTAAACGGACACTATATAAACCGTCGAATTCACGTTGTGTTAAAGAGTTCTATGAATCCATCTGTTGCATTCATTTTCCAAATTGGTATAACAGAGTGGCAGCTAGAATAATCGATTGGAACAGACCACAAAGGGACGCAGTGTGGTCTGTTTACAATCTAAAATCGTTCGACTGAGCATAGTCGAAGTCTAAAATTCATTAACCCCTTGATAATCAGGTATTAATTATGTTTTCTGGCTTGATAAAGTATATACTTGGCTTTTTCTTAGCGATCGCTGTATTAATTGGTGGTGGTGTTGCAGTTGCACTCTATTTCATGAATCGCACCGGTATACCCCCTGCCAAACCGATTTTCTCCAATGACAGCCCCTCGGTGAAAGCCCAAGCTCCAAAAGCAACTGAGCCTGGAGGTAAACCCACCCCTACACCAAACACCACTAAATCACCTTCCAGTGCAAGCCCCACACCCACCCCTACTGAATCACCTAAACCTACCCCATCCCCAACACCATTGCCATCAGGAGCTTACCGAGGGCGTGTGAGCTGGGCTGAAGGTTTAAGTTTGCGGGCACAACCAAATCAAGACGGTGAACGCATTGGTGGCGTGGGTTTTAATCAAAAAATTATTGTCTTGGAAGAAAGCGAAGATAAAGCTTGGCAAAAAATCCGTTTGGAAGATAGCGGACAAGAAGGTTGGGTGAAAGCAGGTAATACTGAAAAAACTGATGAACAATAGGTATGGGGCATGGGCCAAACAGGGTATGGGGAAAGGGAAAGGGGTATGGTTCGACAAGCTCACCAACCGGGGAAAAGGGGAAAGATTAAATTTATTCCTTTTCCCTTTAACCTTTAACCTTTTTCCCTGCTTTTACCTCCCGACTCCCTACTTTTCTAGTTGTAAAGAATCATACAAAAATAAATATTACACAGAGTAAATGGTATAATATTGTGTGGTCATAACTTGAACAAAACAAGTGAAAACAGAGGTAAATAGCTCTTTAACTGAGCTAGCCTCAGTCTTTGAGGCATCCGAAAGTATCAAGGTTGTTCATCTGCCGATTATTTTAAAATTTTTGAATTGGAAAAATTTACCTAGCTCTGCTGCGGTGCGTCTGTTGTCTGTAGCATTGACTATGGGAATTATCAGCGTTGCTGGGGAAGTTTTAGCAGTTCAGAAAATTGGAAGTAATAATTCACAAGTTGCCAATAGCCAAAGATGTTTAAAAAAGTTAGGCTACTTTAAAGGCCCGGTAACAGGCAAGTTTGCTACTTTGACTCAGAATGCTGTCATAAAATTTCAGCAAGCCAATAGATTACCTGCGGTTGGGTTTATAGGCCCTAGTACTCAAAGAGCGTTGCAAAGAGCGTGTCAGAGTAAAACCTCTAGTAGGAATGTTAGTCGAAATTCGCCATCGGCAGTAAATCAATATCCTACTCTCTCTCAAGGTAGCACTGGTGCAGCCGTGACCAAGTTGCAACAGCGTCTCAAGCAACGCGGGTACTTTAATGCTAATCCCACAGGAAATTTCGGGCGAATTACTAAAGATGCTGTGATTGCATTCCAGCGTAATACGGGTATATCTGCTACTGGAACTGTTAATCGGCAAACTTGGAACGCACTACTAGGTTCTTCTCCGGCTCAAGCTAAATCGAGTCTTTCGGCTCAACAAATCAGAGAACTGCAAGAGCGTTTGCGACAACTAGGTTATTTTAAAGCTAATCCCACCGGGACTACTGGCCCAATTACCAGAGACGCGATCGCCAACTTTCAACAAGATTATAAACTACCAGTCAATGGCACAGCCAATGCCCAAGTTTTGACAGCAGTACGTAGAGCCTCAGCTGGTGGATATGCTACTCAACAACCAGCGAGAAATTATCTCACTGTTGGCGATCGCTCTGATAATGTCAGATTAGTTCAAGACCGTTTATGGCAATTGGGCTTTTTTGATGCCAATTCTGATGGCTATTACAGCGATCGTACTAGAGACTCTGTAATGGCATTCCAGCAATCTTCTCGGCTCAATTCTACTGGAAATGTAGATTGGCAAACTTGGGAAGCATTAGGATTGAATAACTCAAATACAAGTAATTCTACTGAAACCAACCGCAATGTAGTACCCGTTACTAATGGCTATTTCTCATCTGAAACTAACGGTAACATCTTAGCTGGTAACCCTCGCTATACAGTTATCGTGCCAATTTTCAGTAATGATACTCTCACTAAAGTACAACAATATATACCTCATGCTGTGGCAGAGCAATCAAACCTGGGAGATTATGTGAATGCTGGGGCATTTAGCGATCGCGCCGAAGCAGAAAGAATAACAAAAATTCTCCGCTCCTATGGTCTGGATGCACGGGTTAAATACAATTGAACAATTTTCCAAGTTAGAAGTCAGAATTCATAATCACTTAGTTATGATGTTTACGACTGTCTATGCCTACTGCTCTCAATAATTTCCTGTAGCTTTGTTTTTTGTTCTGCAAGAGACATATTTCCATCAAAAATAATTTACTTGATTAATATCAGTGTGGATAAAGTCGTTCCCTTTGAATAACAAAGGCTGATTTGTAGATTTTGCCAAAGCGTAGGAAAAGCAATCTCCCATATTCAGCTTTGCTGGATGACGACCCTTACCAAATTTCAAGAATGCTTCACTGGCTAACTGTGCTTGTTCTGCACTGAAAGGTATGATAATTATGGAGAGTGCTTGAATCAATAAATTCAACTTTTCTACACCCTGCTCACCATGTTTAGTACCCAAAACTATGGACGCTTCAACATAGCTCGGAGCAGAAAGTAGGCAATTTTCGCTTTCGTCAATTAGTTGAATAAATATTAATTCTTCAGGTTCAGCATAAATAATTGCCAGGATAACTGAAGTATCAATAACCATTACTCTGGTATTCCAAACTCGTTATAGCCAATAATTTCATCGGGTGTTCTGCTATCAAGAGTTGGTAAATTTCTGATTTCATGACAGATACTCCGAACAACATTAATATCAATCTTTTTCGCTTTGATATTTTGCAAGGAAATAGGATGAAGTTGATACAATAGTTTTCCTTTTATTTCCATACCTGCAAGACTTGGAGGCATTTTTACGTAGAGAAGACCATTCTCATCTATACGGGCATCAACGTTGATTTCCTGCATTGTCTTATGCTTTAAATTGAATTACCTTATTTATTTTAGTCTTTTGCTTGTAGCTACATATGTAGTAGGGGTAAACCTAAACTCGACTCGATCCAAAATTAAGAACTTGGTTCTATTGATACAACAAAAAACCCTAGTTATACAGTGCGTAAATCCTAATTGCTTCAACCTCATCATCTCCTGATAAGGCCATGAACATTGTTAATTTAATACGAATTATTAAATTGACAAACTTAATTGCGAACCTTGCTGAGTTTTATTCACCTCAATCCTAGCTTGGAAAGCTTCTTTGAGGTGGGGCATATGTGTAACAGTGAGAATACAAGCGAAATCAGAAGCGATCGCGTTAATCGCAGCAATTAAGCGATCGCATCCTTCAGCATCCTGTGTTCCAAAACCCTCATCTACAATCAACAATTGCAACGCCGCCCCCGCCCGTTGCGCTAATAGTTTCGCCAAGGCTAAACGGATAGCAAAGTTAATTCTAAAAGCTTCTCCACCAGAATAAGTTTCATAAGCCCGCGTTCCTCTCGAATCGGCGATTAAAATATCTAAGGTGTCTATTAACTTGGCATTTTTCTTAGTTGATTTCCCATGACGCCCAGCTTTTTGAGTAATAAATTGTACGTGAAATTGATTAGCACTCAAACGCGAAAGTAATTGATTTGTCTCAGCTTCTAGTTGCGGCAAGACATTTTCAATCATCAGTGTTTGGATGCCATTTTTACCAAAAGCCTGCGCTAATTCCTGATAAACGCGCTGTTCGTGCTTGCAAGATTGTAATTGTTTGTACTGTTGTTCGTATTGAATTTGCAGCGTTTGGAGTTGATGCGCCAACTGTTCTAAACGCCCCAACTTGGCAATTTGCTCGTCGAGTTGGCGTCTGCGTATTGATAGCTGCTGCTCTAGGGCTTGAATTTGGGCAGATGGGTTGGCTGTTGCTTGTAGTTGCTCGATTATGCTTTCGATTTGGTTGGCAAGTTTTTGTCGCTCCGTTATTCTGACACCTCTAGATTCCTCTAATTCTTGCAATCTCGTTTGGAGTTGGGGATACTGCTGCTGGGCTGCTAAAAGTTGCTGATACCGCAAATGCCAAGATTGAGCTTGCTTAACACCTATACGGAGGTTGTTGTGCAGTTCCGAACTGTAGCCAATTTCAACAATGTGACGTTCAAGAGCCGCAATTTGTTTGGCACATTCAGAGTTAGTTTGTTCTAGCTGAATTCTGGCTTGTAATTCGGCAATACTAGTTAGTATTTCTGGTTTTCGGGCTGCTAGCTGTGCTTGTCGCTTAGTAGCGTCTTTAATCTGACTTTGTTTAATTTCTGCCCAACGCCAGCGCTCAACTTCGCTGCGAGCTAAGGCATGATCTTGCTCATTATAATTAACTTGTTGCAGATATTGGTCTAACTTTCGGAGTTCGGCTTGTTGTTCGGGAGCGTAATCACCAGCTTGTAGCGATCGCTCTAAATGTTGTTTTTCAGCAGCAATCTGTTCTAATTGATGTTGGACATCAGTCGTCGCTTCTAACTGTGCTGCCAATTGTCCGCGCTGTTCCCGTAAACCGTCATAAATTGCTAACTGTTGCGATATTTCTCGATATTCCTGCCTCAATACTTGAATTTCTCGATCGGACACAGCCATTTGTTCTCGCACTACCCAAAACTGTCCTTGAGTATCATCCAACTCAGTTTGGGTTTTTTCCACTACACGGCTCCAATGATGCTCGTCTAGAGGACGTTCGCACAACGGACAAAGAGCATCGGGATTTTGCAGCATTTGAAGTTTTTGCTCTAATTCTCCCAACAGTTTTTCATAATCCCGTTGATGAGCTTGTAGGCGTTCGATAAAGTGACGCCTTTCTTGCCCTTTTTCCTGGACTCGTTGGAGATAAACCCGCTTTTTGTCGAGTTCTTCAATTTGGATTGCGACATCCATCACTGCTTGTTGTAGTTGCGGTTGGCGTCGTTGTTGGCGTTCCAATTGATTTTCTGTATTTTGCAGTTGTTCGAGTCGCGCTACCAAGCCAGCATGAGTCCGATCTAATTGGCTTTGTAAAGCTGCTCGTTGTTGCAACAAAGGAGCCACCTGCATTTGCAATCGATCTAAATGAGCGAGATGATTACGTGCTGCGCCCAGTTGTGATAAAGCAGCTTCGACTTCACCTGATTTGGTAAGAGTTTGCTGAATTTCTCGCTCTTGTTGCTGCAAAGCTTCGAGTTGGGCTTGGGCTTGTTGCAGTTGTCGTTCGATTTCTTGAATTTGTTTGGTAAGCTGTTGTTGCTTTTGTTGGCGACTTTGCCCAGCGCGGCTGTATTCTTCAAACTTGGCGCTCATCGCTTCTTCTTGAGATTGCAGACTTTGATATTGGGCGTATCCAGCCTTAATTTCAGCTTCTCGATCTAAGATTTTCTCTATTTGTGATAGCTGACTCCCAACCGCTAACTGCTCTTGTTGGAGGCGATCGCAATCTTGATTAAGATTTTGATATTGCTGCTTGACAAAGTTCAGTTGTTGTTCCCAGTTTTGGCGCTGGTGCTGGACAACTTGCAAACTTTGTAATTGAATATTGTCAAAAGCTTGTACTTGTTGTAATTGATTGAGTTCAGCTTCTAACTGGTCTCTTTGCGCCTCGGTTGTCTTTTGTTGTTGCAGCTGAATTTTAATCGAATCTAAAGAACGCTCTAATTCCTCCGCCCGTGCTTTGAATTGACGAGAAGATTCCTTTGCCCGTTCTTCCAAATCATCGTACTGATTGAGTTTTAACAACTCTGCTAAAATTTCTTTGCGTTCGGTAGGCCGTTTGAGCATGAATTCATCTGCTCGACCTTGACGCAGATAGGCGGAATTAATAAAAGTATCGTAATCGAGCTTAATGTGTTCTAAAATCGAATCTTGGGTTGCCCTTACTCCTTTGCCGGTGAGTGGGCGAAAGCCAGAAGGTGTTTCTATTTGAAATTCCAGGACGCTACTAGCTCCCCGAATTCGAGTGCGAATCACCCGATAGGTTTGCTGGTTACTTTGGAAAATAAAATCAACCCGAACTTCTTTCGCACCAGAATAAATAACATCGTCTTCAGCACTGGCGCGGCTTTCACCCCAAATTGCCCAAGTGATTGCTTCTAAAAGAGAAGATTTACCCGCACCATTGGAACCAGAAATACAAGCCGTATGCAAACCACGAAAATCTAAAGTTGCATCACGGTAACTAAGGAAGTTTTTGAGGATAAGTTGTACTGGGATCATTCACGCTATGGCGCCACATCTACTTTTAATCATTAAGAGTACAGATGCACTGTTTGTTAGTTTAGCTATCTAGATATCAGGTTTCTAGTCCTGAAGACATCAATTTTACAAAAATTTACAATTTGATGAGTGAATTTTTCTTGTTGCATGAATAATTTTTGCTCTATTCAGAAAAAAATTAAACAGTCGCAAAGACTCTCCTTTATTTCTTGGTACTGGCGAAGAATAAAAAATCAAAAGAGATGGGGAGGATAAGGGAGATATTAATTGTCCATATTCTTTATTGCTAGATGCTATATCTGAACCAACTTAGTATATGGAACTTCTATTTGATTTTTGAACTAACTCGTTCTCAACTGGATTCCCCACCCCTAACTCCCCTAGCTATTACTTGACGAGGTATCAACAGTCCAATATATTTACCTAGAGCAATGAGGAAGCTCAATATGCGATGGGGATAAATCGCCAATGTGGCAGTAAAAATCAGCACAAATGTGATGCTGAGATGATATCCTGGCGATCGCTTTGCTATTTTCCAAGTTGCTAAACCAGGCAAAATTCAGAATTCTGACTCCTGACTCCTGAATTCTGTTTTGTTAAAATTTCAAATACTCAGGCAGTAATCCGATGATCGAAAAAACAGTAAAAGTAATAAAAGGCGAATTATTGCCAGATGGAGATTATGTTTCACCAGGATTTTCCATTATTCAGCCAGATTCATGTTTTCCTAATATGATTTTAGGAAATACATACGATAGTTTTTGGTTTTATCTGCGGCGTGATATTCCTCACAACTGGTACGTAGATCGGCGACAGCCGGGTACAGGATTTGTTAGCAGAGATGAAGCTCATATTCTGTACAATACAGCCTTAAAATTTCAGGGTAAGAAAGCTTTAGAAATAGGATGTTGGATGGGTTGGTCAGCTTGTCATCTAGCTTTAGGAGGAGTTGAGCTAGATGTTATCGATCCGATGCTATCCACAGAATTATTTTATGAAAGCGTTACAGATTCGCTCAAGTCGGCCGGCGTCAAGGAATCTGTAAATCTCATACCAGGATATAGTCCCCAAGCAGTAGAAGAGTTAGCAAATAAATTTCAACGTAAATGGTCATTGATATTTATAGATGGTCACCACGAAACACCAGCGCCACTCAATGATGTAATGATTTGCGAACGATTTGCCGAACCAGATGCATTAATTTTATTTCACGATTTGGCTTCTCCCGATGTTGGTGAAGGTTTGGACTACCTGAAAAACAAAGGCTGGAACACAATGGTATATCAAACTATGCAAATCATGGGAGTTGCATGGCGTGGAAATGTTGAACCAGTAATACATCAACCAGATCCTGAAATTAACTGGCGCTTACCTCCACATTTACAAAAGTATTCTGTTAGCGGTTCAATCCCAAATTGGACGGAAGATAAATCTGGAAAAATGCTCAAATCACTCCGAACAAAGACTTTATTAAATCAAGCAAAGTTATTATCGCTGTATAGCCACGTAGAGCAACTATATTATTATGTTTCTTGGCTACCACAAATGTTAAAACAGGCGATCGCCAAAAAGAAACCCCAGGAACGCTACTGATTAGCAAATCCTAAGAATATCTTGATGGGATGGGTAAATCGCCCGTCCTACTATTGTGAAATAGTTAATGGCGATCGCTTGACCTAGATCGAGGTATCAACAGGCCAATATATGTACCTAAAGCAAATTTTGTTAAATCTAAAAATTGCGGGCGATAAACAAAAAGAATTGCTTAAGCAGTATTATGAAGCTAATAAGTTTTTAGTGGATTGCCTAAATACTGATTGTTATGTCAGTCGTGAAGTACGAAAGCAAATAAAAGATACCTTGCTATTACCGATCGCAAAAATTAAGAAAATAGCTAAGCGATCGAGACCAGGTAATTCTTACTATTTATTTGCCAAAAATTCTTGAACAGTCATAATCTCAATACCTCTCCAGGGGTTTAGCACAAGTAAATCATCATCTCCACTAACAATACACTCTGCTTTAGAACTGACTGCTAATTCCAGATATTTGTTATCTTTTGGGTCTCGACATTCATCAATATATTCAGTCACGTCAATCAACTGAGCATTTTCTGTTAAATTTTCTAGAAATTATTGCCTTCTTTTTTTGGTGATATACTTATCAAATTTGGGACGATATAAAACTTCTTCTAATTCCAATAAAACAGAATTTGATAATACGATAATGCCAATATCTTGAGCTAGATCTAATGCCTGACGTGGTTTGCTTTGACTAAAAAAAAATGCACTAATCAGTACGTTAGTATCAAAAACAAACTGTCGATTATTCGTCATCATTCAAAATCGATTGTAAGATATCAGACGTTAATCCTCGCTCTTGTGCCTCAAGACTAGCTTTATCCATCGTGTTTTTTAAACGTGCAATGCTTTCTTGTCTCTTAGTTGTAAATTGAAACTGCATAATTGCCGCAATCTTAAGTTGCAATTGTTCGCGTTCTTCTTCAATGGCATTGCGGTATGCCTGTGCTAATTCAAAGAGAACTTTGATAGTAATTTCTTCTTTAGTAATCATGGCGTGTTCGCTTCCATCTCCTATCTACTTTTATTCCACTTGCTTTTTATCTAATGCTGAGTTTTCAGGTAACTGCCAAGAACGCCCTTGACAATAAACATAACCATTGGCGATAGAGATACCAAACATTTGTCGCATGATTCTGGTTGCTTCTTTCCTCTCTTCATCTGTCAAGCAATCCTGACCTTTGAAACCTGCTCGATAATGTCTAGGATTACCACCAGCTTCTACATAACGCTGCTTACCAATTTCTAAAATTTCTTGGAACCTTGCATACTTTTGTTTTTGATCTTCAGTCCAATTTGCCATAATTACAAGTCCCAACTAGTCGGAACAATATCACCATTTTGCAAAATCATAGCAATCGGCAAGACTGGGCTGGGCGTATTTATATACCAATTGCCACTATCTTCATCATAGAACGTATTACCAAGTAAATCTAGGGTAGTCAGTGCGTTAATAATTAAATATTGCGCTTCACTCGGTTCCATCAGGAATTACTCTACAAATTGGCTCTCGCAATTCTAAAGGAAAGAGAAAGTATTTTCCAAGTCTTAGTAAATAATATATAGTAATCGGCTTTGATTTTTGAGCTTACTTGGCTTAGTAGCGAGTAAGTCGTAGGATATAGGGAATGGAAAAGAAGCTTTTCGAGTTAGAAAAAAGCAAATACAGGTCTTATATAATGGAAGTAATAGTTCGCAATGGCGTAAGTATCTGGACGTAAGCAATAAAGCAAAGTTAGGAAACAATTAAACTAATTTAGCGTCATCAAGAGTATCTTGCCTCCTATTTAGTAACGCAGATTAGGAGAGTAAAAATTGTGACAACCCATACCTCCGAACGGCTACGCTTACGCACATACTTATAGTCAAATAAGTGCTTTTACCTTCGGAATATGACTAAAGTCATGTTCAAGAATAGTCTGAAACAAACTCAGTAAACCCTCGTCATTACACACATAACATACATAAAGGTCAACTCACCTATGGCTCATCTACATCGATGGAAATCTGGAACTGCTGCACTCATGGCAATGGCTGTTACCACCACCGTCGTTGCTCCCATGATTCCCTTTGCTCCTGCTAATGCACAATACAATGTTGGGCAATATGGAAACGTTACCATTCCTTCTGGAGTGAATCTTCCTGTTAACTACGAAAAAGAAACAATTACTATTGCTCCTGGGGAAAGTAAATCCGTAACCTTGAGAATCGCGAGTAACATTACTGACAGGAATAGAAACGTCTTAATTCCTGCTGGTACTAAAGTAATTGGACGCCTAGAACCTGTGGATCTAGATGGTTATTCAAGAGATGATGATAACCAAGGAAAAGGCGTGCGGTTTGTAGCCCAAGAATTAGAATTTTCTAATGGTCGCCGTCAGTCAATTAATGCTACTTCTCGGACATACACCACAACTCAAAGAGTGAAACAAGGGCCTAGCACAGGTCAAGTGTTAACTGATGCAGGTCTTGGTGCAGGTGCTGGTCTTTTGGGTTCACTAATTACTGGTAATAACAGAGTTGACGATCTGAAACCTGTGATTGGTGCGGCTGCGGGTGCAGGAGCAAGCGTCCTGTTGCGGAAAAAAGAAACCAATGCGTTTGTTATCAAACCTGCACAGGATTTGAGGCTGACACTGAATTCTAACTTAACTTTATACCGCTAATAGGTTTAACTTGATTTAAGTTGTGAATTTAATCATCAGTCAATAGGCGATCGCCACTTTAACTATAGTGTGCGATCGCCTTCATTTTTAACCTAAAAAAATCTATTTCTGTGCAACTATTCTATATGTGCATCGTCTTAAGAACTATCTAGACTTTGGGACTAATTACAGCATAATTCAGGCTCTAGAAGTTAAACAAGCTTTCCACATACATCTCAGACGAACCGTTGTATACTGCACTTCGTTGAAACTTGCTTTAGCGATCAGAGTTAATAGCTAAAAGGCTAATTAGCCTATTATCTACTGCCTAGATAGTTGGACAGATATTTTTTATTTTAGTCGTATTCTTCAAGGAATATTGTTTAGAAAAAATCTAAACTAATGGGAACATCAAACTTCAGCAATTGTCTAATAAATTAACAGTAAAAAAATAAATTTAATGGAGTAAAAAAGCAATGTTTAGTTTAAATCGTTGGCAATCTGGAACAGCAGCACTCATGGCTTTAAGCGTTACAGTTGGAACTGTAGCACCCTTTGTGACAGCTGCACCTTCTTTTGCTCAAACTACTTTTTCTGATGTTTCATCTAATTATTGGGCAGCACCATTTATTCAACAATTATCACAACGAGGTGTAATTGCCGGATTTCCTGATGGTAGTTTCCGCCCTGAAGAAGCAGTAACACGCGCTCAATTTGCCGCTATGGTGAATAAAGCTTTCCAAAAAGCACAACAGCGATCGCCAATCAGCTTTACTGATGTGCCTAGCAACTATTGGGCATACAGCGCCATTCAGCAAGCTTATACCATTGGTTTCTTATCAGGATATCCCGGCAATCGCTTTGAGCCTAACCAAGCTATTCCCCGCCAACAGGTTTTAGTTTCCCTCGCTAACGGTTTGGAATATAGTGCTAGCGGTAATACCGAAAGCACTCTGCAATACTTCAACGATGCTTCTAACATTGCTAGCTACGCCCGTAGCCCAATTGCAGCGGCGACTGAGAAGCAAATCGTGGTCAACTATCCAAACGTGAAGTTCCTGAATCCAACTGCAACCGCCACTCGCGCCCAAGTAGCAGCTTTTATTTACCAAGCATTGGTTAGTTCTAATCAAGCCTCAGCAATTAACTCGCCCTACATCGTAGCTCTTGGGAATACTACCCCAACACCTGTATCTGTGACCATTCCTCAAGGAACTGCTATTCCTGTTAAGTATGACAAGGCAGAAAAAATTCTCGTCACCAAGGACGAAACAGCACCTTTGACACTGACTGTATCCCAAAGCGTGGTTACCCAAGATGGATCTGTGGTGATTCCTGCTGGTAGCCAAGTTATCGGTCAACTCAAACCTGCTACAGGCGGTTCTCAATTCGTTGCTGAAAAACTAGTTTTGACTACAGGTCAAGAATATCAACTTAACGCTAGTTCTGAAGTGATTACCAAGACTGAAACCGTCAAAAAGGGTACTAGTGCCGGGTCGATTATTAAGGATACTGTGTTGGGCGCAGGAGCCGCCGCTGCGGTATCTGCTGTCACAGGCGATCGCGCCATTGCCACAGAAGAAGTTTTAGGTGGTGCTGGTATCGGTGCATTGATTGGTTTATTCTTCGGTAGAAATAGTGTTGACTTAATCGCAATTGACCCAAATACCGATTTACAAATGACAATCAATCAAAACTTGTTGGTTTCACTCAAATAGTCATTTGTCATTAGTCATTGGTCATTAGTATTTACAAAGGACAAATGACAACGGACAAATGACTAACTCTCAACTTCTGGCAACCAAATAATAAATGTAGTTCCCGGCCTATTCGGTGAAGTTAATTTAGAGTTGATTGCAGGGCTGAAAACCTCGATTTCGCCCTGCATTTGTTCGATTAACTGTTTAGCGATCGCTAACCCCAAACCCGTACCGGGAATTTCTGTTTGCGCTTGTACGCCCCGGTAATGTCGTTCTCCAAGATGCTCTAAGTCTTCCGATGGAATGCCAGGCCCGTTGTCACTGATGACAATTCCTTGAAAATTACCTTTTTGTTCCCCAGCCTGAATCAAAATTCTACCACCACTAGGAGTGTATTTCAATGCATTATCGATGATGTTATTTAACACTTCTCGTAATGCTTTGATGTTGGCACGTACTAAAGGTAAATTGTGCTTAAATTCGGTTATCAGTTTTAGTTTGCGCTCTTGTGCTATTGCTTTAGCTGATATTAATAATGGTTCTAATATATCTGCTACCGAGCAATCAACAGCTTTATCTCCGGTTCCCGGCAATAAAAGAGGCGGCTTTGCATCTTTTTGCACAGTTGCTTCTAAAAATACTTCATCTGGCAGATGTCGTGGTGCTAAATCTGTGTCTGCCAAGTCAATTACTTGCTCAAATTGTTGCAATAATTCTTGTAGGCGATCGCTTTCTCGCACGATGCTATTTGCTACATCCCGATTAGTATCTGCTGGTCGCAGTCGCTTTAATAAAAGTTTACCAAAAGTCCGTAATGCTGTTAATGGGTTACGAAACTGATGCAACAGGTTATCTAACAAATCCTGCTGTTTTTCTTGAAGAATTTGTTGTTCGTGGAGTTGGTGTTGTAACCATGCTCGCCGCTGATCTAAAATGCAAGCGATCGCCAGTGTTTGGGCTATGTGTTGAATCTGACTTTGCTCGCGTTCATTCCATTCTCGGTCTTTTCTACCAGTTACTAGCAACCCCATCATCACACCTTCATAAACCAAAGGTAAAACAATTTGGTTACCACTGAGTAAATATTCCTCTTGTAAATAAGGCCCGGACGCATCCGGTATCTCAGATTCCGCCGACGAAGTTGAAGAATCCAATCCTGGTGTTAATAACCTTTGGCGATCGTTGGGTAATACCAATGCATTACCAACTCGAAGCTGCTTAGGTAATGTGGCGGCACTTTCCTCTGCTTGCGGTAATAATGCTGTTTCCGGATAAATCATTACAGGAATCAGTTTTGCCTCACCAGAGGGAGTTTCTACCAATTCTTGTGTTAGGTACACAATACTTAAAGTTGCTCCCAGCCCTTGGGCCAGCAGTGCTATTTGCTCTCGGCATAGAGCAAGAAAATCAGAACTGGCAGACATTAACATTTTTTAGCTTTTGCTCAAGATTACAGATTATGAGGCATGATTAAGAGAGGATAGCTAGTTTTTACCTCATTGTTTTAATACAGCTTAACTGAAATCTTCTGAGTGATGTTTTGTACCAGCTGATTATTATCCTGAGAAAGTTTTGTTTTATCTATACCTCTAAAGATATTAATTTTTATTGGATCAAAAGTTAAAAAACTATTGATTTTTTGAACTAGAACTTCTATAATTACGACGGATTTTGTAGCTATCACTACAATCTATAGCTTGAAAGAGGAGGACAATAGGTTGGCAAGGAGACGCAAAAGAAAAAGTCGTCGTCGTCAGGAAGGACGGCGCATTCTGGAACATGTGCCTCAATATAGCATCGAGAGTGGTGAAGAAAAACCTGTGACAGCAGCGAGAAGATTCATTCAAGCTGAAGGTATTTTGCCACCGGCACTTCTACTCGTAAAGCGAAACGAACACACCACAGACCGTTATTTCTGGGCAGAAAAGGGACTGTTTGGCGCTCAATACGTAGAGGAAAACCATTTCTTGTTTCCCAGCCTGAGGACTTTAGAGGCTCCTACAGGTCAAGAAACCCTTGCTTTGACTGCTCGATAAGAAATTGGTCATCTCACGCATTGAATGTGGCCCCTGACTATTAATTAACTGGCAAAATTGCTAAGTTTATGCAAAATTTAATTTTTTTTTAGTTTGTAGGTGATTTGCCAGTCAACCTATTCTGGGCATTTGAAAAGTCAATATGTGTCAAACCACGCTAGTTTGCATGGTTTGGTACTTGTTTAAAAGATGTACACAGGAGCGGATATAGAGCCAAGCGCATCCGAAAGCGCTAGTGAAGTTGCGTTCTTATCCAAATAGATTGGAAGATAAGCTCTGTCAAAGAATTCAAATAAATTCAAATTTTTACCCGCAACACAAGTTATGGATAAAATTGGCAAAGCAGCAGTCTTGATTTACTCCTTACCACTTTTCATTGCCTCAAGAGTAGGTCAGGTCAGAAAGGGAACACCTCATAAGTTAAGAGATGGTCATAAAAACCAACAATTATTCACCAGCCTTTAACTGTAGAGTCCTCCGTAACTCAGTGAGTTCATCTCGATGGGCAACTACAGTAACCTTGCTTGAGGGGGTTTGTTCGCTCTGAGTTGTTTCTACTTTGAGCAACACCTTCTCAAGTCTTCCAGATTTTTTCCAATAAAAAACACCACTCAAAGGTGACAGCAGCACCAGAGCTAGAATAAACCTACTCAGGTTAGGAAAAAGTAGGTATACCACTAGTGACAGACAAACTATACCAGTAGCTGCCAGTAGGGTGAGAAATATAGCTAAAAACCAGCTAGGACGAACATTACCTTCAAAAGTCACTTGGTTTTGTTCTCGGTCTACCGCTGCCACTCGGTAAGACCGCGATCGAAAATACTCTCTTAATTGAGACATGAAAGCTGCTTCGTCTTGTTCGGATACTAAGTGCGCTGTCTCTGTACGGTCTTTAGTCGAAGCACGAATAAAGAAAAACAGCCCAACCGATAACAACAAGGTTAGCAGCAAGGTAGATGGCAGAATAGGAGTATCCATAACTAATTGTTATTGTTTGACTGGAGGAGACTTATTCATTATCAATGATTCGTTACTTTATTCGCCCGTTGATGTAGTCTTGCCAAAGAAAAGCTAAATTCTCCGCTTGAACTTGCCATTCTGGAGAAACTTGGTACATCCGCCTGGGGCGTCCCCGTCCTTCGAGTTTTTTCCAATATCCATTAATTGCCCTTTCGTCTTCCAGAAACTTGATTGCACTGTAAAGTACAGTATCCGAAAGCCGATAGGTAGGATATTCAGTTTCTAATCGTTGAATTAACTCGGTGCCGTAGGATTCACCTTCTAACAAAATAGACAGTATGTAACAAACTGCTAATTCCTGACAAAGGTAGGTTGGCGGAGGATTTTCAAAGAATTGATATATATCCTCAAGTTTCATGGTTAGGGAATGGCTAAAAAAATGCCTTAGGGTAAGGTCTACAATCCTCGTAGTCAGTATATACTGCTACTCTTAAATGAGTAATATATAAAGCTACTTAAGCTAGATTTCCAAAGCGAAAACACCAAATAATTACCCACGTCTTTAAAGTTGTGGGAATAGTTCGCGAGTTTCAGGGTACAAGATAGTATGCTCCGACCCAAGCTAAATCAGGTATGGTGAGGAGGGAACAGACAGTGGGGAAGTCACTGTTTTGGTGTTAAGCGATGCCGAGTTTATTAGAACTGCTTAAGCAATAAGATGCCATCGAAGAAATTTTACAGGTAAAATGCTATTTTGTCTGTAGAACTTAATAAACACTTTTTTTTACAGTGATTTTCCCAATGCAAATTTTAAAAACTTCAGCTAGAGGATATGTCTAAGTTCAAACTCCTAAATTTGTAAACACACCTGGGTAGTAACTATTAATAATTTTTTAGGCTTGAGATCCTCTTGTGGTATCTGGTAAATGTGATAGTAAATTCCTTAAAAAAAATGGGGCATTGGGTATTGGGCATTGGGCATAGGAATGGGGAAAGGGAAAGGGGTATGGTTCGACAAGCTCACCAACCGGGGGAAAGGGGAAAGATTAAATTTATTCCTTTTCCCTTTAACCTTTTCCCATGCTCCCTGCTCCCCTGCTCCTTCATCTCCCTACTTTCCCATTTCCTATTCCCTGCCTTCTTTAAAAGCACCTAGCACATTGGTGATTTAGTATGTCACAAACTCCTGATGCCCCATCGTCTTCCTCTAATCTCCGGGCAATTGCCCAAACCTTTCGCCTTGCAGGTTGGATTAGCTTTTGGATTCAGCTAGTACTAGGTGTTGTTTCTGGCATAATTGTGCTGCTGTTCGGAATCTTTAATCAAAGATCTGGCAGTCCTAGTAATAATCCTGGGACTGGCTTTGGCGTATTTTTAGCCGTTTGCGGATTGGTGATTTTAGGTGTGGGGATTTACTTAGCTTACCGTTACACCAGAATTGGTAGGCAACTGGAATCGTCTAATCCCAGCAACCGCCCTCGGAAAAGCGAGAGTGTGCAAATATTACGCTTAGGACTGTGGGTGAATTTAGGCGGAACGCTGGTCACTCTTTTGGGGGCGCAGGCGATAGTTGGTACGCTGGTGGCAAGATCTATATCTCCCCAAGCGATAACTACCCAATTTTTTGATCCAACTCGAATTATTAGCGGTCTAGATATGCTTGTTGTGCAGGCAAACACTAACACTGTCTCAGCCCACTTTGCAGGTCTTGTGGCGTCCCTTTGGCTACTTAATCGCATCAACAAACCGTGAACGAGGCGAGTTAAGACCAAAAATTAAGCTAAAAATCTATACTTCTGTTTACTAATTTTCTGTATGAGTTTCTCCCGTTCTTAGGAGGTTACATACCAAATAATTCAAATGTGTTCGTAGTGCTTTTCCGAAATTTTCAAAATACAACGTGAAGACTAACACCAGTTGCTCATATTAACATCCACCTAAAAGGTGATATCTGAACTGCGATCGGATGAAATTAATCTGGATTGGAAGTCTTGCACTATGAAAAAATTAGAGATTTGGAAATTTGGCATACAAGTATTTTTTAGTACCCTAATGATTGGATTGTGTAGTTCCTTAATATTTATGGAGCGCCAGAATAGCCAAAACCAGGCAGTGTACTGGAGTGGTTTATCGGGTGTACTCGCCTACTGGCTACCTTCACCTGCCAGTGCTGGGGAGTCTAGAAAATCAGAAGATTAACCTAATTTTGGATTTAAGATTTTGGATTTAAATTTTTATTGCCCTGGCAAGATTGGCAGGGCAAAATTTTTATGTTTGCTTTTCTGCTCATGGCAAGGCAAAATCAGTATATGCTGGGGTGTTGGCATGAAGATAATAGGCTAAAAACTGAGAAAAATCTGTGCTGGATATCAAGCAAATACGGGAAAATCCGCAATTAGTTCAAGATCGATTGAACAGTCGTAGTGGTAAATACGACATTGAACCGATATTACAGTTAGACCGACAACAACGGGAATTAGAAGGGACACGCAGTCAACTCCAAGCCCGTAGCAACGAAATTGGTAAAATTGTCGGGCAAAAGCTCAAGTCTGGTATCAATGCTCAAGACCCAGAAATTCAAGCTTTGCGGGATGAAGGTAACTCTGTCAAAGCTAAATTGAGCGAACTAGAACCCCAGGAAAAAGACCTCAAAGCTGAAATTGCCCAGCTTGTTTTAGCACTTCCCAACTTACCAAGCGACTCTACACCCATTGGCAAGAGTGAAGAAGATAACGTAGAAGTGCGGCGTTGGGGTGATGAGTATCTTCCCCAAAACCCGGATATTCTGCCTCATTGGGAAATAGCTGAAAAGCTAGGTATTCTCAATGTTGAGCGAGCTGTGAAAGTTGCTCAAAGCCGCTTTGTGACATTGATCGGTGCTGGTGCAGCACTGGAAAGAGCATTAATTCAATTTATGCTGGGCGTCCATACCCAAGCTGGGTATGTGGAGATTAGTCCACCGCTATTGGTGAATACCAACTCATTGACGGCGACTGGTCAGTTACCTAAGTTTGCTGAAGAAAGCTTTAAGTGCGCTGATGACGACTTATGGCTGATTCCTACAGCCGAAGTTCCAGTTACTAACCTCTATCGGGGCGAAATTCTCTCCGCTGAAGATTTGCCTATCTACCACTGTGCTTATACCCCTTGTTTTCGTCGGGAAGCTGGTAGTTATGGGCGCGATATGCGGGGTTTAATTCGCCTGCACCAATTCAACAAAGTGGAACTGGTGAAATTTGTCGAACCCAGCAGTTCTTTTGATGAACTAGAAAAATTAGTGGGGAGTGCAGAATCAATTTTACAGGCTTTGCAGTTGCCTTATCGAGTGATGAATCTCAGTAGTGGAGATTTGGGATTTGCTTCTGCTAAAACATACGATTTAGAGGTTTGGTTGCCTTCTTCTGGCAAGTACCGCGAAATTTCCAGCTGCTCTAATACTGTAGACTTTCAGGCGCGACGGGCTGATATTCGTTTCAAAGAGGCGGGGAAGAAAGGCACCCAGTTTGTGCATACTCTCAACGGTTCGGGGTTAGCAGTGGGACGAACGATGGCAGCAATTTTGGAGAATTATCAACAACCTGACGGAACAGTGAGGATACCAGAAGCGCTGCAACCGTACTTGGGGAGGGAAGTGCTGTAATTGGGTATGGGGAAAGGGAAAGGGGTAAAGGGAAAAGGGGAGAGATTAAATTTATTCCTTTTCCCTTTAACCTTTAACCTTTTCCCCTGCCTCAAGAGCCTCCCCCGATCCCCATACGCCATACTTCTCTACGAGAGGCTGCGCCAACGGCTGCGCTCAGTACAAGTGCCCTATGCCCAATGCCCAATTAGAATGGAGATAACCATAGCTTAATATCTTCACTAATTTGCTTTATGTCAGTTTTAGCAGCGATCGCAGTCTTGGCTGTTCTGATCTTGGTACACGAGTTGGGACATTTTGTTGCAGCACGTTCTCAAGGTATTCTCGTTAACCGTTTTTCTTTGGGTTTTGGCCCAGTTCTTTTTAAGTATCAAGGATCGCAAACTGAATATGCTGTCCGCGCTTTTCCCTTGGGTGGCTTTGTGGGCTTCCCGGATGATGACCCCGATAGCGATGTTCCACCCAATGACCCGAATCTGCTGCGTAACCGTCCAATTTTAGACCGGGCGATCGTCATCAGTGCTGGAGTGATAGCAAATTTAATATTTGCCTACTTAGTACTGGCTCTGCAATTGGGTATTGTGGGTATTCCTGAGAAATTAAACTACAAAGCTGGTGTCATCGTACAGCCTGTTAATCAAGAATCCATTGCCTACCAAGCAGGAGTTAGAGAAGGAGATATTATTCTGGCTGTCAACGGTCAAGAACTTCCCGCTTCTGATAAATCAACTGCTTTGCTGACAAAAGAAATTCAAACTCATCCCAATCAGCAAATCGAACTCAAAATTCAGCGCGAAAACCAACAACAATCGCTGAAATTAACACCAAAACTAGGAGCAGATGGCAAAGGTGTAGTAGGTGTGGCACTTAGCCCAAATGCTACAGCAGTTTATCGTCGTCCTAATAGTCCTTTTGAAATTTTTGGCATTGCTGCTAACAGGTTTCAACAATTATTTGTGGGAACACTCAGCGGTTTTGGCCAGTTAATTACTAATTTTCAACAAACTGTAGGACAAGTTTCTGGCCCAGTTAATATTGTTAAAATCGGGGCACAATTAGCTGCTGACAATAGCACAAATTTGTTATCTTTTGCGGCAATTATTAGCATTAATTTGGCGATTATTAACATTTTGCCTTTACCTGCTTTGGATGGCGGACAACTCGCTTTTCTGCTAATTGAAGGCCTGCGCGGTAGACCTGTGCCTGCTCGGATTCAAGAAGGTGTAATGCAAACAGGTTTGGTGCTACTCTTAGGACTAGGGATTTTTCTGATAGTGAAAGAAACTACCCAATTAACTAGTCAATTAGAGTGGGTACAAAAGTTACTCCAGTAGAAAGTAGGGAGTGGAGAATTGGCAGTGGGGAGTAGGGAAAAGAAAGTTTTATCTTTAAAGCAACGGGCGGTAGAAATTCTCTCTCGCCTGAAGCATCTTTATCCAGATGCGACTTGCTCTTTGAACTACTCAACACCAGTACAATTGTTGGTGGCAACGATTCTCTCGGCTCAGTGTACTGATGAGCGAGTAAATAAAGTAACGCCAGCATTATTTAGTCGGTTTCCTGATGCTGAGAGTTTAGCGATCGCCGACTTAGATGAGTTAGAAAATTTGGTGCGTTCCACAGGATTTTATCGCAATAAAGCCAAGAATATTCAAGGCGCCTGTCGAATGATTGTCACCGAGTTTAACTCTATTGTTCCCAACCAAATGGAACACTTGTTAAAACTTCCAGGCGTAGCGCGGAAAACAGCAAATGTAGTCCTCGCTCACGCTTATGGCATTAATGCTGGCGTGACGGTAGATACTCACGTTAGCCGCCTCAGTCAACGTTTGAGTTTAACTGAGCATACAGACCCCATCCGCATTGAAAAAGATTTGATGCTTTTATTGCCGCAACCAGATTGGGAAAA
The DNA here is from genome assembly GCF_002368035.1 of Nostoc linckia NIES-25. Lineage (GTDB taxonomy): Bacteria > Cyanobacteriota > Cyanobacteriia > Cyanobacteriales > Nostocaceae > Nostoc > Nostoc linckia_B. The sequence continues at coordinate 1,305,892 of NZ_AP018222.1, forward strand.
TTGGTCAATTCGACTGATTTATCACGGTCGTGCTATTTGTAAAGCCCGTTCTCCCGTCTGCGTTGCTTGTGATCTTGCGGATTTATGTCCTTCTGCAAATAAGCCAACGGTCGTAGGGTAGTGTTGGTCAAGAAGAGGACGCAAAAAGGGAAAGACGCGGGGACGTAAAGAAAAATCTTCTTTGTGCCCGCGTCTTCTTTCGCGTGCCATGTCCCCATGTTCCCGCGTCCTTTTCGGTGTTTATGAATTTAAATTTGACAGACTAGTGGGGAACACAAGTAATCTAGAATTGAAAAGAAGACTGTAGAATGGAAAATGCTGTCTTTAAATGTAAGTTAGAGAGTATATGGCAAAAAAGAGCATGATTGAGCGCGAGAAAAAACGCGCCAGATTGGTAGAAAAATATGCCCAGAAGCGGGAAGCTCTGTTGGAAGAGTTCAGAACTACAGAATCTCCCCTTGATAAGCTAGAAATCCATCGGCAAATTCAACAGCTACCACGGAACAGTGCGCCCAACCGCCGCCGTAACCGTTGTTGGTTGACTGGTCGTTCTAGAGGTGTTTACCGCGATTTTGGGTTATCTCGGAATGTGCTGCGGGAATGGGCGCATGAAGGCCTTTTGCCTGGAGTAGTTAAGTCTAGCTGGTAAAAAGTTATGAGTTATGAGTGATGAGTGATGAATAAACACAAGCTTAACTCCTAACTTTTAACTCCTAACTGGCAATTGTTATTGACCGCAACACTTATCAATTCCCAGACTTTCTAAGAGTAGATCGCTAACGGCGTTGGCGATCGCAAACTCTCCATAAAAGCTATTGGAAAAATCATACGACTGCATCTCTGTGACAATGGCAATTACCAGAGAACCAAGGTCGTTTTCTCCTTCCATGCGTTGACGCACAAAAATCTGTGCGGCTCGTTGAGCAATCTTTTGGTTAACTGCTTCGGGGATAAATTCTGTATCTAGCCACCGCAGTAGACGTTCTCGCAACCATTCACCTTCGAGTTGCGGATTTTCCGGACGTGGTAGGGTAATTGCTGGAATTGGTTCAGTCATATTTTTTATACGCAAAGGGGATTACAAGGGAACGCAGAGAATGATTGTTAGTATCAAATTGCGTTCTTTTTGTATTTTTTATATTTATGCAATATGATATCGCTGCTATTGTTCAAGGTTATGCTCAAGGCTATTTTCTCATGGCTGATGATAGCGATCGCCTGAGTTGGTACGGAAGTCGCGATCGGACTTTCATTCCCTTAGATGAGAGGTTTCGTTACCCCAAGTCTTTGCAGCGCATTCTCAATCAAGAACGTTTTAGTGTGGCGGTTAATCGAGATTTTCAAGCTGTGGTGGCTGGCTGTGCTAACCGCGAAGTAACTTGGATTTCACCAGAATTGCAAGATATTTACTGGCTACTTTACCAGACTGGTTATGCTTATAGTTTTGAAACTTGGCAAGGCGACGAACTAGCTGGGGGAATTTTGGGAATTGTGATTGGTGGTGCTTTCATTGGCGAGTCAATGTTTTACCGCATTCCCGATGGTTCAAAGGTAGCGATGGTTAAGCTGGTAGAAAGATTGCGCCAGAATAAATTTGTCTTTTTTGATGCCCAAATGATGAATCCACACTTAGAAAGGTTTGGGGCTTATCGGGTTGGGGATGAAGAATATCAAGGTTTACTTCAGAAAGCACTACACCGTCGTTGTTACTTGGTATAAAGAATGGCAATCCTATTAAAATAGTTTTTATATATTGTGTAAAAATCAAAAATAATACTATAGCTTTTCTATACTTTTGTTTTATGATTGCTGAGAGCCTTAAACAAGATTCGTTACCCAATCAGTTGCTTTGGTCAGGTGAAGTTAGGCGGGCAAAATGGAAAATATATTGTATAGAGATAGTCCATCCTAATGAAGACTATTCTGAAGCGATTTTGGTAAGTTCAAGCGATTCATTTTGGCGATTACGATTTAACAGAGAAGATGGTGAGTTTTTTGAGACAACATGGTTTCCGAAAGAGCGAATCATCTTCGGTACATTAAGTGGGCGATCGAAGTCAGCGATTGGTGATTTGAAAAATGCCCTTATTCAACACCGATGGCAGGCTTATAAATCGAAAATATAGTTTTTATACTCACTAACTTGTCAGTTAGGTTGATGCTAGCAAACCTAATATATGTTCCCACTGCCAATGTTAACCATTTGCATGAATGAGAAGCGCGATCGCACCTCTTACAAACCTCTTGAACCAAAACTGAGTCAATCTGTTGTTTTGAGATTTGTTGGGCTACCCTGAAGATATTATTGTTAAATTAGCCTTGTTATGAGTGTTGTAATCTCAGACGAAATTGTACAAGCATCTCAGCTTACCCCAAGTGAATTTTGTCAAGAAATTGCGCTGTTTCTCTTTCAAACAGGACGCTTAACGATAGGGTATGCCAGTCAGCTAGCGGATATGCAACCTAATACCTTTCGCCAACTCCTCAAGCAACGAAACATTCCTCTTTACTCCTACGATGTTGAAGATTTTGAATTGGATTTGAAAAACTTGCGAGAGCTAGGAAGACTGTGATTGTTATCAGCGATACATCAGCAATCACAAATTTAGCAGCAATTCAACACTTGCAACTTTTGCCTCAACTCTACACTCAAGTAATCATTCCAGAAGCAGTATATCGTGAGCTTACCGATATCGATCCTGACGTTCCAGGAACCTCTGAAGTTCAAGCTGCTTCTTGGTTGGAAGTTCGACAAGTTACAAACTGTGAGAGTATTGAACGACTGCGATACGAAGTAAGATTAGATCCTGGAGAGTCTGAGGCAATTGCCCTCGCACTAGAACTGAGTGCTGATTTGCTATTGATTGATGAGCGTCGAGGTAGAGCAGAAGCCCATCGCCTGGGGTTGAGGATTACTGGATTGCTGGGTATTTTGATTGAGGCGAAACACCAAAATCTCATCATTGCAGTCAAACCCTTGATGGATGCCTTGATTTCTACATCACAGTTTAGAGTCTCTCCTGTTCTTTACAATCAAATTTTAGATATGGTAAATGAAGTCTGAAAGATTGTTTTTCATTAGTAGCGATCGCCATTTTTCTAAGAACAATTGCTCAATTATCATAAGTATTTTATCTTTTTTGTTCGGTAACTAATGTCAGGCTAACCCATTCGCCTTTGTCGTTATAGCTGCGAATCATCCTTTGGCGGAGATTTGGTTGAATTAACCAACCAGCTTCTAAAAATAAAGGTTGACGTAATTGCACTTTTAATGGTGAAGTTGCAGAAGCGCCACCGGGTAAGAATAACACTTGTATCTGTTTTTCGGGATTTTCGTCAAAGAGAATGATGGAACCTTTGATGGTAGCACTTGAAGTAATTGTGCGTTCTGCAAAAGAAGTACTTTGAATTAATCGGCCAGCGTTATCTAATTGTAATTTGAGAGTTGTAGAGTAAATGTCAGGCGATCGCAAATCCCGATATATTGTCACTGCTTGACCTTGCCATTCTCCCAACAAGTCATCTAACTGCAAAGGTGGATGTTCTGCTGTTGGGGTTCCGGCTAGATGTTCTCGAATTAAGGTTAGTCCGCTGAGATTACCTGTCTTATCAAATAGTTGCACCAAACGTAAGCGGCGATTTTCCCGAACAAAAGCGAGTTCTCCACCGAATTCGGAAAACGGCCCTATCTGAATTAAACCTTCAGAAAACGATCCATTTTGAAAAAACAGCAAACCTCCCCCTACAGAACTAAATTCTCTGACTAAATCTTGTCCCGAACGGCTCAGAGTTAGGCGCACTTTCTGACTACCATTCAATTGTTCTAGGGAAAGGCGGCTAGGAGTATCGGTCAAAAGTGTACCTTGGGGAGAAAAATTAGTGAATGAACCTTCCCAAACACCGAGATTTTCTAAAAAACATTCCCATTGTGATTTCATAACGATTTTGTCATTGGTCATTTGTCATTGGTCATTGGGTATGGGGCATAGGGTATGGGGCGTGGAGAATAGCGGATGAGTCTTTGATACTCGTGAATGAGTCATTGAACTCCACTCCTGTGCCCCAATGCCCCAATGCCCCATGCCCCATGCTTATCCTTTAGCAAAACGTCTGACAGCAAATAAGCTTCCAATTAATCCTACCGTGGCGCCGAAGCTCAAGAGAATTAGAGGCAATAATAAAATTTGGGCTGGAGTTAGTTGTATTCCGTTGGTGATAACTTGAATAAACTCAGGTTGATTTGTTAGCAATTTACTGAGAAACTGTTGAATTACAGAAATGAAACTCCAAGCGATCGCACCACCGACTAAACCAAAAGTAATTCCTTGTAAAATAAACGGGAGATAAATCCAAATAGAAGTTGCTCCCACTAGTTGCATAATTTCAATTTCCTGGCGTCGCGCCATGACAATCAGGCGAATTGTGGTGGTAGTCACGGCGATCGCTGTTACAGTCAAAATAATTGTAATTGTTAAAGTAATCCAGTTCAAACCCCGGTGCAACTGGGCAATTCGTTTGACTGCTTCATCAATATACTGCACCGTTTCAACTCCCTGTAACTTAGCCAACTGGGTTGCTAAAGTTGGCACAACTTGAGAACTACGCGCTTTCACTTTAATTTCATCAACTAAAGGATTCTCGCCTAGCTGTTGCGTAACGCCTTCAATATCCGAAATTCTCATTTCCTTAACTAACTTATTCCAGGCTTCCTCCTTGGTAATTGTTTGTATCGCTGTTACCTGTGGCATTTTTGCTATCAGTGGCTCAATGCTTTGAACTTGCATATCCGGTTCGAGATAAACTGATACTTCTAGCTGGCTACCGAACTGGTAGAGAAGTTTTTCGACTTGCCAAGAAGTTTGCAAACTCAAGCCGAATAAAAATAACAATACCGTTACAGTACTGACAGCTGCCCAATTCATCCAACCTCCCCGCAGTAAGCCAAGGAAAGTTTCTTTGAGCAGATAGTCAAGTTTCGTGAGAGATTTCAACACAAATCACCCCAGGCAAAAATTCATAATTCAGAATTCAGAATTCAGGAGTCAGAATGGGCTTCTCTACGAGACGCTACCGCGTAGCTTGCTTACCCGTAGGGGTACACCCCCCTGTGCTAACAGAATTCAGAATTTATAATTGATAACTCACAATTAAGAATTCAGCACTCCTAATCTCCCCACCTCCCCACCTCCCCATCTCCCCATCTCCCCCTCTCCCC
>NZ_AP018222.1:1311629-1440377 GCF_002368035.1 Nostoc linckia NIES-25
CCATCTCCCCACTTCCCACTCCCCAGCTTGATAGAATTGAGGTAGGAATTTTCACCCTCTAGCCATCAAGACTCATGCCCTCTGAAATTGCTGTCGAGAAAAAAAAGTTAAAAAATCCACCTTTGGAGCTTCATTATTTAGGCGATCGCGTGCTGCGTCAAGGTGCAAAGCGGATTTCTAAAGTTGATGACGAACTCCGCAAAGTGGTGCGCGAAATGCTGCAAACTATGTACAGTAAAGATGGCATTGGTTTGGCTGCTCCCCAAGTGGGAATTCACAAACAATTAATTGTCATTGACCTGGAACCAGACAACGCAGCGAATCAACCTTTGGTGTTGATCAACCCCATAATTAAACAAGTCAGCCGCGACATCTCTGTTGCCCAAGAAGGCTGTTTAAGTATTCCCAATGTATACCTGGATGTAAAGCGCCCTGAAGTCGTGGAAATCGCTTATAAAGACGAATATGGTCGTCCCCAAACTTTAAAGGCTAACGACCTGTTGGGGCGCTGCATTCAGCATGAAATGGATCATCTCAATGGTGTGGTGTTTGTAGACCGCGTGGAAAACTCCTTGACATTGGCGCAGGAGCTATCTAAAAATGGCTTCTCGTATCAAGCGGTGAAACCAGTAGCATAGGGGACTAGTAGTGTATTTAACTCCAAAAAGCGGTTTGTTTCTGGGTGCTTGTTGTGTAAGTGCGATCGCAGCTGTCGGTTCGATTTTTGAACTCAGCTACGGACAACCAGATTTCGGCGTCACAACCACAGCAATTATCCTCGCATTAAGCATTCCACTCACAGGTTTATTTTTCTTTGCCGCAGTGAGGGACGCAAGGGCTAACATGAAATAAGCATCAGGTACATAAAAAAGGTAAACGGATGAACTAAGAGTACTAACTTCATCCTTTTACCTTTTATTTTTATTCTGTATCTTCTACTGCTCCTAAGGCTTTGAGCGTCATCAGCTGTGCTGCGGTTAAGCCTGTTACTTTAGCGATCTTCATTCCTTGGTAGAGTTTTGGCGATCGCAGTGTTTTTAAGCACTCACCAGTTTGCATATCCCACAATTTAATCGTCTCATCTTCACTGCCACTAGCCAAAGTTTCACCATCAGGGCTGAAGGCTACCGACCGTACCCAGCTAGAATGCTCGTGCAAAATTCTGAGACATTCACCATCACGGACATTCCATAACTTTACTGTCTGGTCTTCGCTGCCAGTAGCCAAAGTTTCACCATCAGGACTGAAGGCTACCGACCGTACCCGATTGGTATACTCTTGTAAAGTTTTTAGACATTTCCCATCGCGGACATTCCATAATTTCACCGTTTGGTCTTCACTGCCACTTGCGAGAATCTCACCATCAGGACTAAAGGCGACTGACCAAACCCAATTGGTATGCTCCTCCAAGCTTTTGACACACTTGCCCTCGCAAATATCCCATAACTTCACTGTTTGGTCGTCACTGCCACTAGCCAAAGTTCGACCATCAGCACTAAAGGCGACTGACCACACCCGATTAGTATGCCCTTCAAAGGTTATGAGGCAATTTCCGTCAGCAATATTCCATAATTTCACTGTTTGGTCGTCACTGCCAGTAGCTAAAGTTTCACCATCAGGGCTGAAAGCAACTGACCGCACTCGATGAGTATGCCCGTGTAAGGTTATGAGGCAGTTTCCGTCAGTAATATTCCATAACTTCACTGTTTGGTCTTCGCTGCAACTAGCCAAAGTTTCACCATCAGGGCTGAAAGCAACTGACCATACTCGATTAGTGTGTCCTTGGAAGGTTTTGAGGCACTTGCCGTCACGAACATCCCATAATTTCACCGTTTGATTTTCACTCGCACTAGCCAAAGTTAGACGATCGGGACTGAAGACCACTGACCGTATTCTATCGGTATGCCCTTGCAAAGTTTTGAAGCATCTGCCATCACGAATATCCCATAACTTCACCGTCTGGTCTTTACTGCCACTAGCCAAAGTTTGACCATCAGGACTGAAGGCGACTGACCATGCCCGATTGGTATGCCCGTACAAGGTTTTGAGGCACTTGCCGCCAGCAACATCCCATAACTTAACCGTTTGGTCGTCACTGCCACTAGCGAGAGTTTGACCATCAGAACTGAAGGCAACTGACCAGACACGATTGCTATGCCCGTGCAAGGTTTTGAGACACTTGCTGTTACGAACATCCCATAACTTCACTGTTTGGTCTTCACTACCGCTAGCGAGAATTTCGCCATTGGGGCTGAAAGCAACTGACCGTACCCAATTACTATGACCTTGGAAAGTTTTAAAACATGTGCCGTCGCCAACATTCCATAACTTCACCGTTTGGTCATCGCTGCTACTAGCGATAATTTCACCATCAGGACTGAAGGCGACTGACCATACCCAACTAGTATGTCCTTGCAAGGTTTTCAGACACTTGCCGTTACGAACATCCCATAATTTCACTGTTCGATCTTCACTGGCACTAGCGAGAGTTTGGCGATCGGGACTGAATGCAACTGACCGTACCCTACTAGTATGCCCTTGCAAGGTTTTGAGGCACTTCCCGTCATGGATGTTCCATAATTTCACGGTTTGGTCGTCGCTACCACTAGCGATTTGACCATCAGGGCCGAAGGCCACTGACCATACTGGACTGCTATGCCCTAGCAAGGTCAAAAGTGATTTACCATCTGCAACTTGCCATAGCTGAGTTTTACCATCAACATCGCCCGTAGCCAAAAGTTTTCCTTCAGGACTAAATGCTACCGATGAAATACTACCCAGGGTTTCGGCAAAAATCGATTTAGCAAGATTGCAACCAGTAAAATTAACATTTTGCAAATTTACATTTTGCAAGTATGCTTGCCAAATAATCAGACCAGAAAAGTCATAACGGCTCAAATCAACCTGTAGTTGACAAAGCATATTCAAGACATTTCCAACTGTATAGCCTGGTTCTGGTGGAAATGTTTCTCGGAGTTTCGATAAAATTTGGATTAATTGGTTTTTTAGATCGTCAGGATTGAGAAAAATAGTTTTTAACCTATCTAAAATTGGTTTAAGTATCAAACTAATTTGAGTATTTCTAATATAATCTTTGGCTGTTGCTTCAACGAGAGCATGGCTTTCAAATATTGCAATTTGCCCATCAGCAATTTCTTGACAAATATCTTCTAATAGACGGTCTGTTATATACTCCATGACTACAGGTTGGAGTGTGAAAGTAGCAACAGAATTAATTCCTTCTGTAGCTCTTTCAATTAGAGAACGCCGTCGTAGAGATTCTAGTGCTTCTAGCAATTCTCTTTTTGGTAAACTCACAATATCATCTAACAATTTCTCTAAAGAAACAGGATCGCGCTTAATTGCTAACCAATAGATAATTTCTGCTTCTGGCTCTGACAAACGCTCAAATTGCTGCTCCAATAAATTACGGGTGTCACCAAAAATTATTTCTCCTGCATTCAGAAAAGCGGCGATGTCACCAGCAAATAGCTCGCGAATCGGCTCAGAAACTAACTTTAGTGCTAAGGGATTACCTGAATAGTTTTCAATTAGCTTTGTCCAATCTTGCTTTGAGCCAAATATACCTTTATCTTTAAGAATTTCTTGCCCTTCTATTTCGCCTAAGCCAGGTAATAATAATGTTCTGACTGGTGATGTTTCTCCCTCTAAAGGTGCAAATTCTTTGGGCTTTTCGCGAGAAGTTAATACCAAACAACTTTGATGCGCTTCTTCCCCGATTCGTTTGAGTAGTTGGCCGTAAGCTTCATATCCTTCTTTATATTCTCCGGCACGCTCTCCCCCCTGCAAAATCGTTTCGGCATTATCTAAAACTAAAAGACAACGCTGTTTTCGTAAATATTTAATCAGTAAAGTTATTTGACTATCTATAGTTTCTGGTAAATCAATTTCTTTTTCATCAGATAAAAATACGATCGCCTCAGCCAAAAGTTCTTTGAGAGGTGGGGCATTGCGGAGCGATCGCCAAATCAAATATTCAAAATCATATTGCACTTCCTCTGCTAGCTTTACAGACAAAGTGGTTTTGCCAATTCCTCCCATCCCTAATAATGCTACTAATCGGCATTTATCCTGGACAATCCATTGCTTAAGGCGAGACAGTTCTACTCCTCGTCCGTAGAAGCTACCACTGATACTAGGTGCTTCACCCCAATCTGGAGGCTTGCTGGCAATGTGCAGACTAACTGAAGATGCTCGATACTCACTTTCGAGCACTTGCTGTAACTTAGTGAGTTTCCCCGGCCCGACACCGCTAACATGAAATTTTTTATAAACCTCGCTCAATCTTTTGCGTACTGCCTCGGCGCTAATTTTCAATTCTTTAGCGATCGCGTTTGGCGATTTATCCTCAATCACACCTAACAATACCTCTAGCTCGCTGCTAGATACGCCCCGTTCTTGGGCTAAAGCCACAACAAAATCTTGGGGAATCGCACTCATGCTCTCACCAATGCAAACTACACTCCCAATGTTAGCTCACTATGTGAGAAATCAATCTTTCAAACAGGACGGTTAAGCTAACTGTCTATAGTTACTGTCTGTTGCTATGCTGCTTTTTTGACAATTTTCTCACTTTATACCTTGACTAAGTAACTTAGTTACTTTATAGTGAGTTTAACACTAGCTAATTGGGTAACTTAGTAAGTTTACAGGTAACTCCATGAAACTTAGTGGTTAATGCCTTGATTCTGAAGATTGTCCAAAAGGCAAGTATTCCAAATATGTTGTCATTCTAGGGCTTGATGCGCGTAATCTGCGTTCTGCGCCATCACGAGCATTTAGCGCCTAATATGAATTTTCAAATTGCCATTGCAATTTATCTAAGAGTTGATCGGGTTGAGATTAACCTTTTTTCTCTCTACTTGCCTTTAAACATAAATTTCCTTGACTCACCTGTATTAATCTCAGGGCTTAATTTTCATTATCTACAAATACCAAGCTAACTCGATTTAGGAGTATGGCCGTAGTTTTCCTTAACTTGCTAGGAGCAATTTTATAACTATTCGCTCCTGAAGTCGGGTATGTGTTGGCTAGCAAGATTCAACTGTCAAAAAAGGACAAAAACTATGAATACCAATCTCAAAAACGATGAAAACCGCTTATTTAAGTGGGCTACTAAAGGGCTGAGGTTTTTTCTCTATACTCTACTCGGTTTGGGAATTGCCTTGATTCTATCTAAGGTGCTTGGGGCTGTCTCCATCGCAGGGATAATTTTATCAGCAGCTTTATGGCAATGGTTGTTTCGGGTAGCGGTTATTTTGTTTTGTTTGTTTGCGATCGCCATGATTATCGAATCTTGGCGTTAATTATTTACTTCCTGATTTAGGAAACAGTAGGAATCGCATCTCATGTTGGAACTTAATTGATTGCCTTTGGCTATCTTTCACTTCAGCCAAAGGCTTATTCAAAGGGAATTATACCATGCCAAACAACAGCAACAGCAGTCTAAAAGAAACACTTTCGCCGGTTTTAGTCATCTTAGTCGCAGGGTCAATTTCTCTAGCAATTATTAACAAAGATAATCACCCTGCATATTTTGACATAGTTAAAATAGCTATGGCGTACAGCTTTGGCTCCATCAAATCGCAAGGAACAACTCAAGATTCCGAGAAGCAGAAAGATTTGGAGAACGATGAGGACGGTAGTAAAAAATAACTTTATAAAAGTTGAATTTGGAGTGGGTTGTTGTTAAACATTGCTTCTACAATAGAAGGATGCTATCAACTACCACTCAACTACTACGACTTTCTCAAGGACAACTCAACTTACTAGAAGCTTGTCCGCGTAAATTCCAACACACATACTTAGAACAACTCAATTCACCGACAAATCCCGAACACGAAGAACGCCAAACTTTAGGTAGTCGCTTTCACCTGCTGATGCAGCAGCGAGAAATGGGTTTACCAATTGATAGTTTCCTCCAAGCAGATCCTCAACTACAAAGCTGGATGGCTGGTTTTGCTGATGCAGCTCCAGAAATTTTAATGTCTGCAACTGACAATCAAACTTTTCGTGAAAGCGAACACTACCGCACTCTCCAAGTTCAGGACTATTTATTGACGGTTGTCTATGATTTATTGATTGCAGATAACCAACAAGCAGAAATTCTCGACTGGAAAACTTATCCGAAACCACCTCATAAACGCAAGTTAGAATCCAACTGGCAAACACGGCTTTATATGTATGTTTTGGCTGAAACCAGCGTGTATTCGCCAGAAAATATTTCTATGACTTACTGGTTTGTGCAATCTGAAGGTAAACCACAAAATATTAAATTTAATTACAATACCGCTCAACATACAAAAACAGCAAAGAAACTTAACCAACTGTTAAATCAGTTAACTATTTGGTTGGAAGATTACCAAAATTACAACAAGCAGTTTCCGCAAGTAGCGGAGGGTAGTAAAACTTGTGATTATTGCCAGTTTGCCCAAAGGTGCGATCGCACAGGAGTCACAGAAGAAGAGGTGAAAGATTCAATGCTAAATCTAGACAGCATTCAAGAAGTTTCACTTTGATTTTTGATGAATATTAGTTATTGTAAGTAACAATTTAGGTACAATTTTTATTTATTAACAAATGCTATGCTATGTTTTGCGAATGAAATCATACGCATATACTTAAATTACAAATATCTTGTACATTAAAATTAAGTATGCTACATAATTCTATCGGATTCTTCGAGAAGTTGCTAGCGGGAGTAATTCTAGCACCAGTTAAAGATAAGATTGGCGATATTATTAAGCAGAGAAATGTAGTGCGTAAGATAGGCGAATGTGCTGATGTTGCAGGACAACTACTAGACAATTACTTTCAAGGTGAAAAGTTAAGTGAAAGTCAAGTAGAGTTAGTTATTTACGAAGTCCAACAAGCAATCCATTTATCAAAAATAAATGCGGAACTACTTGCATCAGTATCACTGAAACCAGAAAAACTTTTTGACCATATTTTAGAGAAATATCCTATTCCTCAATCCATAAGAGAAGAGAAATTAGAGTATCTTTTTGAAATGGCTCTCCAAGTATCGGCAGAAAGACTATGTGAAGTGGCATTGAGTTTTGCTGATTGGGAAAAACAAGGGTGGAAACGAAATTTTGACGGAATCGACAAGATTTTAGAAAAATTGAACGAAATTATCGATAAAATTGGTAGTGGCGGAGAAGGTGGTGACGAAAAATTTGAGAATCTATATTATAGGTCATACCTACTACGAAAACTTGCAAGAATAGATGCTTCTACCTTACGACCATCTTCCACTGTTTCTCTAGATTTAACGACAGTTTTTGTCGAGCCTGATGTTATTAGTATAAGCAGATTATTCCAGGTACAAGAAAATGAAGCTCAAAAAATTGATTGCTTGATTTCCCTCGAAAACGAAAGACAAAATTTCATATCGCGTGGAGAGAGTGAAGATCAGAGAGTAGCAGCAGAAAAATTTATTCCGCAACACAAAAAATGTGCAATTGTAGGTTTGCCAGGCAGTGGAAAAACGACTCTATTACAACATCTTCTTTTGGTTGCAGCAAACCGTGACATTTTATTTGGTGAAGCCAAAGGTGTAATACCTGTTCTTGTAAAAATACGAGAGTTAGATCTCAATAACTTACCAGGAGCAGATAAATTGCTACAAGCTGCTGAGGGTAATCAAGTTTTATCTGATAAGTGTCCTGGCTTTTTGGAACGTCAGCTAGAAATAGGTAGAGTTTTGCTTTTAATTGATGGACTTGATGAAGTAATACCGGAAAAGCGTCAAGCAGTAATGGCATGGATAAGAGCTTTTGTAGAAATGTATCCAAATTCGAGATTTGTAATTTCTTCAAGACCTGCTGGCTATCAATCAGAAGAATTTCAAAAGCTCGGCTTCACCGAAGTCACACTCTGTAACTTTACCTCAGAGCAAATTCGTAAATATGTTCAACGTTGGACAACAGCTATTGAACTCTCTGAAAGTAAATCTCAAGAGGAAATTGAGCAAGCAAGTACTGAAAGTGCTGATGCACTTGTTGATAGCACTCAGAGTAACCCTTATGTTCGAGGAATTGCTGCAAATCCTCTAATGCTATCTACACTTTGCTTAGTGCAAAAGTATGAAGGTGGTAGATTACCAAATAGACGAGTAGTTTTGTACCAAAGATGCGTAGAAGGCTTACTATTTCATTGGGATCAAAAAAGAGGGCTTCCAGAAGTTATTCTAGGATTGCAACTTTCTCGCAAGATGTTACTGTTGCGTCGGTTAGCTCTTGAAATGCAAGTTGAAGGTGTAGCTGAGATTGAAGAAAGCAAGATTGAGCAATCTTTTATAAATTCCCTTAATGAAGTTGGTGAAAAAGCAGATGTGAAGCAGATATTAGCAAATATTCGGGATAGAAGCGGATTGTTAGTAGAACGCAGACCAGGTATTTATGGCTTTTCTCACTTAACATTCCAAGAATATCTAGCTGCACTTTCCATTAAGGAAGGAGACTATAAGGAGGAGAGTAAAAACTACGATCGCTTTTTTCTTTTTTCTCAGTGGTTACATCCTCAATGGTCAGAGGTTATAGCTCTGTATGCAGGAATTGCTTCAAAAGATTCAGTAGAAACTCTTTTAAAAGAACTGATTAAAACCAATAAGCCAGAAGCAGTGATATTAGCAGGAGAGTGCTTAGCTACTGCTGAAAATCCGGGATTAGTAATTCAAAAAGAAGTTATCAAAGAGCTTTTGTCGGTATCTAACATTGACGCAATGGGCAAAATAAGTGATATTCTTAAGACTCTCAACAGAGAAATTGTAATGAAACAGGCATTAGCCACACTGGACAATTTGGAAGTTATTCACTCCGCCTTTTTGTTACTGAATAAACTTGATATTAGTTCTATAGACAGTCTATTCCAAGCAGCAAGAAGGATACTAACTGGAGAACAAAAATCAGCAAGATGGGATTTTGTTGTATCTTTAACTTTATTACGTATAAAACACCATAATGCAGCAGATGCTCTTGGTAAACTTGCAGATATAGCAATAACAAAGTCATATTTAGATATTAATTACGATATTTTATCTAGTTTTTGGCAAGAAGATTTTTGGGGTTTTTATAGCGAAACGACACTACCATTTCCAATTTTTGATTTGTTAAATGAAGAATTAGCAGTAGACACTCATATCAATTTGTGTAAATTTATTACTGTAGTAACCTCAGAAAGTTATTTAAAAAAAATAGAAGATTTTAGATATTTCTTTAAAATTAAAGGTGATGTACGATTAAGAAATCTGAATGGAAGAATTGAAGATTTAGAACAAAATGGTGACAATACTCTGAAAAAATACGCAAAACAGGCAAGTATAAACTTGCGTTGGTGTATATCGCAGATAGAAAAATTTAGGCAATCTGCCGAACAAAAAACTGCTCAATAAGAACAGACAGAAAAGTAAAAACTTACCTTAAATTAATACTACCTATAATGTTTCTTGCGAAAGGCCTTATTTTCGCGCTTTTGTTTACACCTATACATTTACCGTGCAGAAAGCCCCTGGACTTCTATGCGTGATAGAGTTTCACTTCAATAATTGTACAAATACGTTGCTATAGACCCACATCTGTGCGCCTCCACAAAAAATATTCTATATGTATCAAAATTTGTGTGAAATGGTATTAGACAAAAAATATTTATGCAAAAAGTCTATTTTTGACATTTCCGCGTTCTCGAATCAGCCATACAGAAAAAAATAATAATAAAATAAATTTTTATAAACTGAGTTTGTATAGTGAATTGCATATAATTAAATATACGGATGGGGTGGGACGGCAGCCCTAACCTACAATAATCAATATTATACTCAACTGAAAATCGTTATATCAATATCGCTAAAATTAAAAAAGATTTATATAATAAATCACAATTTCCAGGATTATGAAAGACTTTGACGAAACTGAAGCGATTTATGTACGCGAATTGGGAATTGATGACATTTCTCCCGTTTATCATTTGGGAGAAGAGTTATTTACCAGCGATTTATATCCTTATTTATACCGCACTTGGGATGAATGGGAAGTAATTGGACTTTACAATACAGATCCAGAATATTGCCTGGTGGCTGAAAGAGACGGAGAACTAGCAGGCTTTGTTTTGGGAACCATAATTACCAAAGCATCTTGGACTTACGGTTACATTTTATGGCTGGGAGTTAGTCCTAAATTTCAGCGTCGGGGAGTAGCAGACAAATTAGTTGATAAAGTTGTCGCCCGCATGATTGAAGATGGAGCGCGGTTCATGTTAGTAGATACTGACCCCACCAATGTTTCAGCATTAAAGTTTTTTAATCGCAAAGGTTTTGGTAATATCCGCCAGCATATTTTCTTGTCGATGAATTTAAGCAAACATGAATATTATGGCAGATTAATTGATTACGAACATCAAAAAGCAGAAAGAGCAGGTTACAGGCGATCGCGTCCAGCAATTCGCGCCCGTAAACCCGATAGTGTTGCTAATGAAATATTACTTAATCCCCTAGTGAATGAATCTCAACCTACGGAAGATCAATCGCCAATTTAATAAAATTAGAGACGCGATTAATCGCGTCTCTACAAGATTTAGCAAATAAATTGCTTTTAAAAAACTCTAAAACTTAATTTATTACTTTCCTGAGTTTCTTTATATGCCGGAACAACAGTGGACTCTAGCAACAACAGAACAACCGCCAGAGTGGTTCATCCAAGCAGTGAAACAGCATACGCCTGCATCAAATGGAGTGTATGCAGCACAATTGTTGTGGCAACGGGGAATTAAAGAAAAATCGCAATTATCAGCTTTTATCAACCATAAAGCTTATCAAGCAGCAAGTCCGTTTGAGTTTGGACAAGAAATGCATTTGGCGATCGCCCGCTTACAAAAAGCGCGTAATGCTGGCGAAAAAGTTGCTATTTGGGGAGATTTTGACGCTGATGGAATTACCTCCACTGCCGTACTTTGGGACGGATTGGGAGAGTTTTTTATTCAAAATATCGAGTTAAGTTATTACATTCCCAATCGCTTAAAAGAATCTCACGGGTTGAACGATCGAGGAATTGAAAATTTAGCAAAACAAGGTTGTAAATTAATAGTCACTTGCGATACGGGCAGCACAAATATTAATGAAATTCTTTATGCTAAAGAATTAGGTATCGATGTCATAGTCACCGACCATCACACATTACCTGAAGAACGCCCGCCAGTTACAGCAATTATTAATCCGCGATATCTGCCAAAGGAACATCGGCTATTTAATCTTTCTGGAGTGGCGGTAGCTTATAAATTGGTGGAAGCACTTTATCAAACTTTGCCTGATATTCCCCAACATCCATTAGAGGATTTATTAGATTTAGTGGCAGTAGGATTAATTGCCGACTTAGTGCAGCTAAGTGGAGATTGTCGTTATTTGGCACAGTTAGGAATTCAACGACTGCAAGCAGATTTTCAACAGCCACCCACAGCAAGACGGCGACCGGGAGTAGGGCGATTATTAGAATTGTGCCAGAAAAGTGGCGATCGCCCCACAGATATTTCCTTCGGTTTGGGGCCTAGAATCAACGCCGTTAGCCGCATCCAAGGCGATGCTAGTTTCTGCGTCGAATTATTAACTAGCCGCGATAGCAAACGTTGTAACGAATTAGCCGAAGTTACAGAACTAGCAAACACCAGGCGCAAATCCTTGCAGAAAGATGTACAAGCCCAAGTAGCACAAAAACTTACTCAATTAGATTTATCAACCACCAGCGTCATTGTCCTGGAAGATCCCCAATGGCCTGCTGGTGTCTTGGGCTTAGTCGCCGGACAAGTAGCACAAGAAACAGGACGCCCGACGATTTTGTTGAGTACAGAGGGAGATGAGGAGATAGGGAGATGGGGAGATGGGGAGATGAGAAGAGAATTAATTTCACCCCATCACCCCATCACCTCATCCCCCCCACTTGCAAGGGGTTCCGCCCGTTCGGTGAATTCCGTTGATTTGTATCAACTGGTGAAAGACCAAGCACATCTGTTGCACCGCTTTGGCGGACATCCTTTTGCAGCGGGTTTGAGTTTGCCGATTGAGAATATTCCTTTATTTACAGCAGCGATTAATCAGCAGTTACGGCAATCTTTGGGCGGTACAACTCTCACACCAACGGTGCAAGCAGACATAGTAGTAACAGTTGCAGACTTGGGGAAAGAGTTATTTTTAGAACTGAAATTGCTAGAACCTTGTGGAATGGGTAACCCTGTTCCCAAATTGCTAATTCAAAACTGCTGGTTTGAAAATAGTTGGCATCGCAATCAGCAAGATTGGCGAGGAAAAAAGGTACAGTACATTAAAACTGAGTTTGATATTCGGGATGATTCAACTAGAAGTTCCTTTCCTGGTATTTGGTGGGGACACTACAAAGATGAATTGCCCATAGGCAGGTGTGATTGTATAGCTGAACTCGACTACAATACCTTTAAAAAACGCTATGAAATTAGATTAATTGCCGTCCGCCCAAGTGAAAACTCAGCACTCACTACTCAATACTTGCCATTCATCCTCGACTTACGGAATCAGGACAACTCAGCACAAACGCGATTAATCCCGTCTCTAGCTACTTCGGCAGTAATTCTTGAACATTGTCCGACGAACTGGGATGATTTACGTGCATGGTTGCGGCGATGTTTAGCAGCAAGCAACTCAGCGTCTACGATTGATAATCAACAACAACTAGCCATTGCTTGGTCTAAACCCAACCACCAACCACCAAAAGAAATCTGGCGAACCTTGGTTGGGATTGCTAAATATCTCAGTCGTACCAATCAATTAGTCACTCGCGTACAACTTTTAGATAAACTTGGCATTAGCGATCACACCTTATTTTTAGGAATCAAAGCTTTAAAATATTACGGATTCACAGTTACAAGACAAGACCGCGATTTGCAAATTACCTGGAATCCCAGCAATGTTTTTGAAACTAAGGCTGATACAGCTGTTAGAGAATTTGTAGCTGCTGTCAGCGAAGAACAATTTCAGCAAAAATACTTTGCTGAAGTACCTTTATCTACTATTACTGCCATGATTAATAGTCAGTGATAAAGCGATTCAGATTTGACATGGCGGCCAAATCAATAATTCATACGAATTCAATTAATAATTGCGACATGATTGTGACGCATCTTTAGCTCAAGACGCGATGAATCGCGTCTCTACAAGTTGTGTGTTTGTCCATTGTTTTGCAAATGCCAAAGCTGCTTTAATGCCTTCATCAGTAAGTCGCAGATGCGCTTCGAGTATTTGCTGAGGTGTTTCACCAGCAGCAAGTTTTTCAAGAATTAACTCAACTGTAATACGAGTTCCTGATACGACAGGTTTGCCCATCATTATTTTTGGATCGGATACGAATTTTTCCATAAATTAGGATTATTTGGATAGATGATTAAATTAATATATATAATGCGATACACCGTTGGCAGAGGGTGTGCTTAGATGTTAAGCAGTAAATTCAGATTATGTATTTTAGCATGTAGCTATAGCAGCTTTTAGTGCTAAGACTTTATAGTTTAGGCAGATTTTAGATGCGATCGCTCAAGGTAAAGATTTTTAGCGATCGCATCCGTAACTTGGTAGAAGCGATCGCTTGCGCCAATTATCTACTGTATTAAAGAAGTAGCATACGGAGTTTTGGGAAGAATTTAAGCAATTTGAACAGGAGCGTACTATGAGTTACATTACCACAGGCGAACGCATTGGCTACGAACGCGGACAGCAAGAACTAGTTCTACGGCTACTACAAAAACGAGTAGGAGAGTTACCCGAAGAAATCAAAAAGCAAGTACAGTCTCTTTCACTACAAGATTTAGAAGCACTAGGGGAAGCTTTGTTAGATTTTGCAACATATTGATGATTTGCTCAATTGGCTACAAGCACATCTCAATGAAACTGAAAATTAGCTATCTTCGCAGCTTCACGAAGTTACCGCACCTGTAGTTAGCAAATTTGAACAGGAGCGTACTATGAGTTACATTACCACAGGCGAATGCATTGGCTACGAACGCGGACAACAGGAACTCGTTCTACGGCAACTACAAAAACGAGTAGGAGAGTTACCCGAAGAAGTGAAAAAGCAAGTACAGTCTCTTTCACTGCAAGAGTTAGAAGCACTTGGGGAAGCCTTGTTGGATTTTACAACAATAGATGATTTGCTCGATTGGCTACAACAACATCTCAATCAAACTGAAAATTAGTTGTTGCATTTTTTAAAGTTATTGTTTGAGTCGATGGAGTGCGATCGCTTAACTCAGGCATCATACTTATAAACATTGTTCTCCATCACCTATCAGAACACAAGGCGCGATCGCTTTTCATCACTTTCTGATTAGTCTGCAAATAATCATGCAGTAAATCGCAACCCTGTGCCACCAATTTATCCAGTTTGATATCTGCTAAATCCTGGAAAATCACCGTACCACTGGCACTTCCCACAGCTAAAGTCTTGCCATCAGGACTGAAACTGATGCTGGTTAACTCGTCTTTATAACCTTTCAAAGCAATTAACAATGTTCCATCGCGGTTCCAAATTCTCACTTTGTCATCGCTGGAGGCTGCTAGAGTTTTACCATCTGAACTAAAGCTGACACTGATGAAACTATCACCATCCCCACTAAGATTAGTTAGCAACTCACCGTCTCGATTCCAAATCTTCACTGTGCTATCAATACTAACTGAGGCGAGAATTTGACTATCAGGCGACCAAGCTACCCCATTTACTCGGCGGCTATGTCCGGTCAATGTTTGTATCAATTTACCATCTCTACTCCATAGTTTCACTGTTTTGTCATCGCTAGCTGAGGCTATGAATTTGCCATCAGGGCTAAAACTTACCCAGTTGACTGCATCTTGATGTCCCTGCAAGGTGTTGAGCAGTATAGCGTTACGGCTCCAAAGCTTTACTGTTTTATCTTTACTAGCTGATGCAATTACTTGAGCATCAGCTGACCAAGCTACAGCCAATACTGTATCATTATGACCTTGTAACGTATGGAGCAATTCGCCACTCCGGCTCCACAACTTTACTGTTTTATCCTTACTCGCTGAGGCAATTATTTTACCATCAGGGCTAAAACTAACGCCCCAAACTTGACTTTGATGCCCAGTGAAAGTACGGTACAATTTACCTTCTCGATTGAAAAGTTTTACAGTTTTGTCTCGACTGGCTGCGGCTAAAGTGCGGCCTCCAGGGCTAAAACTGATACTCGTCACCCAATCGTTGTTATCGGTTTTGGGTTTTCGCAGTAGCACATCGTCCCAACGCCAGAGTTTAACGGTTTTGTCCCGACTTGCAGAAGCGAGGGTGCGACCGTCTGGGCTGAAACTAACGCTATTCACCCAATTATTATGTCCCCTAAGGGTACCGAGCAACACACCTTCAGTACTCCAAAGTTTGAGGGTTTCGTCGGTACTTGCAGAGGCGATGATGTTACCATCGGGGCTGAAACTGACGCTGGTAACTCCTGCACTATGCCCTGATAAAGTTCTCTGGAGGTTGCCTTCTAAACTCCACAATTTGATAGTCTGGTCTAAACTAGCGGAAGCAATTGTTTTACCATCGGGCGACCAAGCCACACTTAAAACTGCATCGTCATGACCTGGAAAGGTTCTCAGTAACTCACCGTCTCTACTCCAAAGCTTGATGGTGTTGTCAGCACTCCCAGAAGCAATGGTTTGTCCGTCGGGCGACCAAGCAACAGCCAAAACCGCACTGTTATGTCCGTCTAAGGTTTTGAGTAATTTACCGTCCTGAGTCCAAAGTTTTATCGTCTTGTCTGTACTCGCCGAAGCAATAAGTTGACTGTCGGGACTGAAACTCACACTATTCACCACACCTTGATGTCCTAATAAAGTGGCTAGGAGTTGACCGTCCCGAAGATTCCACAGTTTCACTGTTTTATCTTGACTGGCGGAAGCAATAATTTGGCTATCGGGACTGAAACTGATGCTATTGACTACATCTTTATGTCCTGACAAAGTTTTGACCAAGCTACCATCAAGCCCCCAGATTTTAATTGTAGTGTCTGCACTGGCTGAGGCAATTAAAGGGCTATGGCGGCTAAATATAACACTGTTTACCCCAGATATATGCCCGTCGAAACGATTATATTCTCTTACCCCCGAAACCGCTTGATAGAGAGCCGTCAGCACTTGCTCTCTGGTATTGGAATCTACCCAGATTGTTTGTTGTAATTTTTTCCCAGCTTTTATACCTTCTTTTAAAGCATCAATACCTTTTTGTGAGGCAAATAAAGCTTCGCTGGATACACTTAAGGTTTTAATTTCACTATCTATTGCTGTAACGATGGAAACGCTTAAACCAAATATCGCCAACACAGAAGCAGTCAAAGCAATTTTTAAAGAACGATTTAATTTAGCTTCGCTGAGTCTTTGTTTTTCTTGACTTTCTGCTAGTTTAGCTGTTAACTCTTTTTCTTTAAGTTCAGCTCGCAATTGCTCAATTTCTAACTGACTTAATTCTTCACGTTTTTGTAACTCCCGCAATTCTGTTAATAAACCCAATCCCTGTTGCGGATGAGTATCTATTAATTTGGTTGGCTGCTTTTTTTGGCTCAACTCACTTTTTAGTCGCTCAATTTCAGCTTGACTTTGCTCTACTTTTTGGCGTAGTTGGTTGAGTTGGACTTGTAAGCTTGATTCCTGTTGTTGCAAGTAGCGAATTAAGTCTACTAAATAATCGTGAATGAGTTGATAGCGTTCTGGCACGTCGGGAAAAAGAACCACTAACCCAGAGCGGACTAAAATATCTAAAATTAATTCTAGTTTGCTAGCATCTTCTAACTCTGTTAATTGTGCCGCTAATTCAGCGCGAGTTTTAAAAGGTCGATTGTTGCTTTCATCTGTTAACAAATATAAAACTAGTAAAGCTGCTCGTTCATTTTCCGGGCCGCAGTCTTTGATTAATTCTTTGATATATCGCTCAATTAGTTTGTTGGGTCTATATGGCTGATATTCTTCCAAGGTGGTAATTCGTTCATCTTGGATTTGCGCTCCCACAACTTGCAATTCAATGGGGCGGACTTCTCCAAATTCTGTGGATAAATCTGAAATTAGGGCATCGATTAAGGCAGGCTCTAAGTGTAACTGAGAACGCTCTGTCAACTTTTTGATAATTGCTTTTGCATATTCTGGCGAGAAGTTATTTAATTGGTAACGGATATTTTTATCCAGAATATTATTGTTAATTGCTTCTAGAGAAGAAAGATGTTTAAAGTCTAATAAACGATGTAAATAATCTTCTCGTAAAGAAAGAATAACCTTGACAAAGGGTATATTGAGACAGTCGCTAATAAATTTATCAAATGCTTGCTTTTGATGGCGATCGCTATATCCAAAGAAAAATTCTTCAAACTGGTCAAAAATTAAAACTGTAATCAAATGATTATCGGCATTTTTTTCTAATTGCTGTAAAATATTTACAATGGTGCTAGGGGTAATCGACTCCGGTAAAACCTCCGGTTCGATGGCTGCTTCTCCTTTAATCTGAGACATGGCCTCACTTAAAGATTTGCCTAATTCCCTAGCCCAATCTGTATAAACTTGCAGCACCACAGGTACAGCAATTTGATCGCCAATAGCTCGATTTTGTAATGCTGGAACTAAACCCGCAGTTACTGTGGAACTCTTTCCTACTCCCGACTGACCGTGAATCACTATTAACTTTTGGTCAGCACGACTAATTCTGCCAATTAAATCATTAATATCTCGTTCTCGGCCAGAAGCACCAATTTCTAAAGCAACAGTACTACTCCCAGCAGGTAACATTAATGCAGGGTTTGTCGCTTGTCTTTGGGGTTGCAAACGTCCCGCACCAATAAAAGCCCGAAAACCATATTGCTGTTCCACAGAACGGCGTTTTTGACGAATGTAATAAGCCTCTAAATATCGTCCTTCTTCAAAATAAAGCGATCGCAATGTCCGCAACAGGCGAATATAACGATGGGCATCATATTGATGAGCGCTGTATTCTAACGCCTCCGGCAGTTCTTTTGCCGCCTTTTCTAAATATTCACGCGCAACTTCTTTCTCGCCTATATTGCGTTGTGCTTTCGCTAATATCAAATAATAAATTTGCGCCAATAATAAAGGAAATAAACAGTTATAAGGGTCATTCTGCTTTTGCGCCTCAGCTAATTTCAGCAGCGATACATGTGCTAAGATACTCGCCTGTACCCAACGCGATTGCTGTACAGCTACTTGTGCAAGAAAACCGTAGTCGCAAGCAAGTTGAATTTGATTGCCATAAATTTGATGTAACTCCAAAGACCTTTGGGCAACAATTTGCAATTGTTCCCAGTCGTGGAGATTTTGCAAAACTTCAGCCAGCTGACCAATAAATTCAGCAACTATATTTAGACACCCAGCTATTTGTAAAATATTCAAAGATTGCTGAAAATAAGATTTTGCTGCTAACCAATGACGGCGATTTTCTACTTGATTTTGCTCGGCTAAACGACAACAACATAACCCCAGATAAAACAGCAAAACTCCCTGTCTTAGAAATAAAGGAGATGGCGGAGATGGGGGAGATGAGGAAGAAAAAGGAGATGAGGAGGTGTTGGGGTGTTGGGATGGTGGGGTGCTGGAGAGATGAGGTGAAATTTCCTCCCCATCTCCCCATACTTCGGCTACGCTCAGTACAAGTCTCCCCATCCCCTCATCTCCCCTGTCTCCCAACTTTTGCCAAATTTGTAAACTTTTCTGAAAATGATTTATGGCTGGATTGATGCGATCGCTAACATAATTATCTAAGCCAAAAACAAATTCTAAACTCGCGTGCAATTCTGGCTCTAAGGTAATACCACGATTTTGTAATTCTTTGATGGCAAAGTGGAGTTCGTAGTTATGTTCCCAAACTTGCCCTAAAGTAGAATAATTTTCTGCAAATTTCGATATTTGGGATTGTGCATTATTTTTGGGTAAAACTCTAGCAAACAAAGAATCAGTTTCTTGTTGGAGAAATTGCAGCAACGAACTAGTTGTCATTTCAAAATGAATCGGTGTCGCCGCCCAACTCGCAAAATCTGGTGCTAAACGTACCACTTTTTGCAAAACTTCATCATTCATCCACACAATTATCGGAAATAGATGGCGCTTGCGAAATTCATCACGAATATGATTAATAGACCTTAAGAAATCATCAAGTCCATCCACAGATTCTAAACCCAAAATCATCAACGCCGATGGCGGTTGATTTTCGGTAACTAATTGTAAATGAATAGTTGTGTAAAGACTTCTAGCGTTGTGCGGTAAAATTACTTTTTGAATGTGGTATAATCCTGAAGAAACTTCTTCAAGTCGTTGCAACATTTCCTCTTGCAAAACTCGATAATTGCAGGATACTAAAACTAGGGAAAACTGACCGTTAGAAAGTGCGATCGCTCTCCCTAAACTCCGCAACGCTCGCTCGTTATTTGCTCTGATATCTACTTGTGAGTGTCGTTCAACCATGATTTAAATCTCTGCGTCTCTGCTAAAACTGGGTTGACGGCAAACCAAGCCCCTTCTTTGTCGCGGTATTCAAATACAAATAAACTCCGCAATAAAGTGTGGTATTCAATATCACCTCTCACCCTCTGTTGTTGCACCACCTGAAAGATGAGTTCCCATTCATGGGGGTCAATGGCGTTGGCTCGGTAGTCCCGCTGTCTTCTAATCACCAATTCGACACACTCCCGCTCGAAGGGCGGATCTTGTTCCCGCAAACAATCAAACAGCAACCCCAACAAGTCGCGCACATGACCGCCACTAATCAAACACAACCGATCTAAGGTTTCCAAATTATCAAACACTTCTGTAATTAAGCCTAACCGATCGCTAGGTAATATGTCGGGAAAAGCCCTCGCTAGCACCATTTGTCGCATCAATGCTAGCCCTTGGGGAAAAACCTCTCCAGAGCGCAAACGCACAGGTATCATCGGTAAAACTTTTGGTGCTACTCCTCCCCCCAAACGATGCTGAAGTTCGGCGCTATCGTTGGAGAAAGTCAAAGCTAGGGGAATAGTATAGACAACATGACAATTTAGTTTGCGTAACTGTTCGCCTCGTTGAATAAACAAGTATTCTGGTAGCGATCGCCCCGATGGTAAAGGTCGAATTGCTACTCTATCCAAATTATCAACAATTACTACCAGTCCTCTTTTACCCCTAGTTTTAAGTTCTTTGTTAGCACGTTCTAATAGTTCTTGATTGATTGACTGCAAAATATTTGCCGTTCGCGGTTCCAAATAGTCCCTTAACCGCCGCCGCAATTGGGGGCTTTCTTTGGTTTTAGCTGTAATTTTGCCAATCCCCACAGATAACTCGGCTTCAACTCCCAGTTCAATTGGTGTTTGCAAAAAATCGACAAGTTCGCCAAATAATTTGGTAAAATAACTAGGCTTGAGTTTAATTTTCATCGCTTCCAAGCTTTCACTTACTTGACCAGCGATCGCTAATAAAACATCAGTCACATCTACATCTGCCATTTCTAAGACGTGGGTAGACTCAAAGTAAACCACATGAAATTGCTGCACTTCTAACTCAGCTTTCAGGCGCAACAATTCCGTCGATTTTCCACAGCCGAGATGTCCCGTAAACAGCTGACAAGTCGGAGAATCTGGCGATATGCGAGTGATGGTGCGCTGCAAAGCCTCAATGATTTTGCCACCCCGCACCGCTGCAAAATCGATATAATATCGGCGATCGCTTGCATCTCCTATCATTAGAGGTCTACTTGGATTGCAAGCCTGATAAAATCTTTCTAAATCTAGGAGCATAACTAATCGAGTTCATTCACAAATAGGGATGACAAAATTTATATTTGGGAATTTATCAGTTAATTTAGGTACATCTGACTTAAATTACTAACTAAGTTAACAGCATTCCGCTTGATTTTTCATATCTACGTTCTATATAGCACACCGCAATGGTGGCATTTAATTTTAACTAGGCAGAAATACTATAAGTATAAATAGCAGAAAACTCAAATATAAAATAAGGTACTCTTATGAATATTAAAAATATCCGACACAAAAAAAGGTACTGTTAAGTACAATTTTGTGGTGTTCTTGAATATTATAGTAATCCTATTTGACTGGTGAGAATTCGTGGTGTAGAGATCCCCGACTTCTTTAAATCGGGGGTTTAATCTCTGCTGAATTAAATGTAAAATCCCAAATCGTATAATTTACAAACCCATTGAATATAAAATTAGGCGATCGTGGAGCTTATCGGGCAAAATATGTTTTAGCACAGCTTGAATTTTGGCATCTTGTCCAATCAGATAGCGTGTCTTTGGCTGTTTTGCAGTTAGCGCGTGGACAACAGCTTGAGCGACAATATCCGCAGAAATTCCTCTAGATGCGATCGTCTGCATTTTGTGACGTACAGTATTCATCGCCTGACCGTAAAGATTCAGTGCAGATTCTGGTAAACTATCTTGTCCAATTTCAGCTTGAGTTAGAGATTTATTCCAAATAGGCGTAGCAATAGAACCAGGTTCAATAATTGAAACTGAAATTCCCCACGGTTTTAACTCCATACGCATCACATCAGTGAGTGCTTCCAAGGCAAATTTTGAAGCATTGTAAGCGCCCAAAAATGGAGTGGGACTTCTCCCAGCAATCGAACCCATATTGACAATTCGACCCCGACCTTGGCGTAATAAACCAAGAAATGCTTGTGTTACCGCTAATTGTCCAGTGACATTAACATTCATCTGGTGTTGAAATTCCGCGATCGGTAATAATTCTAAAGGGCCGGGGACAGCAATTCCGGCATTATTCACTAAACCTAAAATTCCAACATCACCCACTGTATTTGTTACCTTATCAACTACAGAAGCGATGGATTCAGCATCAGTAACATCTAAAAAAATTGGAATCAGTTTTTGTGAAGCTTTTTGTTGGAGTGCTTGAGCATCAATATCTTGACGCACACCAGCAAAAACAGAAAATCCCAATCGGTCTAAAAGCAAAGCACAGGCCTGACCAATTCCTGTTGACGCTCCTGTAATCAGGACTGTACCTTGATAATTTTCTGCAACCATTAGTTTTTTTGATTATGAAACTACTGTAATATTTCTCTGTACTGTCCTAATTGTGAATTAAGCTAACGCACCTAAATGTTGCATTTTTCTTGAAGTATGTCATTAATCATTAGTAAAAAATAAATGACAAGCCCACAAGTTAATCTGCAACTTAAATGCGTAACAGCTTAGTAAGTAGGTAGGCATAATTAAATCTAAAAGACAAAAGTTTAAAACCCCGATAAAAACTGGCTTTTCCCTCCTGCCCCCTGCCCCCTGCCCCCTGCCTTCTGCCCCCTGCCTTCTACTTATCAATCCTTGCAGATACCAGAGCGAAGACAATCTTCGGTTTGGTCATCTCTAGCCGATATATCCCACGGCAATATACCTGAGGGAGGTTTTGTGCTGTAAACCATCAGAGCAGCTATGTTAGAAAACTGGTTTTTGACAATTGACACATTACTATAAACATTGCCTAGCTCAGCATTGGATAAATAAATAGGCAATGCCATCAGACCAATGCAAATTGTCCGGTTCATACAACCTCAGCTAAAAATTTCCGAATACGCTAAACTTAGATGCCACCTTGATGAACCGGAATTGAAAAACTGAGCATTGTATATTGATGTTGTGTTGAGTTACTCAGTCCTAATAGCCGCAGAGACGTGATTTACAAATTATCGGTTCCACCCTATTTTAGGTTAGGCATTGCCTACAAGATGGCTTCCTACTAACTTATGCACATGCAACCCTAAAAAAACAGGACAAAAAACTCCCAGCATTCAAAAACATATCTTGGTGGCTGCGATCGCCAGATAAAATAGTTAACAATGCTGACTAAGCAGATGAGGCAGACGCGTGGACGCAAAGAAAAACTAATGCCCACTTGCCCTGAGCGTAGCCGAAGGGATGCCCCATGCCCCATACCCATATTATAAATGTTGCCTACTAACTGACTCATGACGCCTTCACAAGACGTAGATACTGTAAACGTTCCTGATATAAATACAGAAGCAGATGGCAACTCCGAAACAGATCCTTTAGATGAGTTGCCGGGTGAAGTCGAAATGTCACTTTTCGACCACCTAGAAGAGTTGCGACAGCGAATTTTTTATTCGCTAATTGCTGTAGCCATAGCCATTACCGGCTGTTTCTTTGCCGTTAAGCCCATTGTCCAACTACTTGAGGTTCCAGCACAGGGAGTCAAATTTCTTCAACTTGCACCTGGAGAATATTTCTTTGTCTCTCTCAAAGTCGCAGCTTACACAGGCGTGGTACTTTCTAGCCCTTTCATTCTTTACCAAATTATCCAGTTTGTGCTTCCCGGACTGACTCGCCGCGAACGCCGCTTATTAGGGCCTGTGGTTTTAGGGTCGAGTGTTTTATTTGCAGCAGGTTTAGTATTTGCTTATTTACTTCTGATTCCCGCAGCTTTGAAATTTTTCATCAGCTACGGAGCAGATGTAGTCGAACAACTTTGGTCAATTGACAAATATTTTGAATTTGTGCTGCTACTTTTATTCAGCACTGGTTTAGCATTTCAAATTCCCATCATTCAACTATTACTCGGTAACTTGAATATTGTATCTTCTGAGAAGATGGTTTCTGGTTGGCGTTACGTGATTATGGGAGCAGTGGTTTTAGGAGCTGTTCTCACACCTTCTACTGACCCCTTAACCCAAAGCCTTCTAGCTGGTGCAGTGCTGGGACTTTACTTTGGCGGCATTGGTTTAGTGAAGCTCACAGGAAAATAGCGATCGCCACGCCCAAGAAAAAATTAAAATATTTAAACCCAAACTCACCGAACTTTAGATTTTTAATTTTGCGAAAAGTTAGAGCGGAGGTTTCCTCCGATCTAAACTTTTAAAGACGGATTTTGGATTAAAATTCAAGATTTAGAAATGTCTGATAGTAAGTAAATTTGTCTTGCCTACCAACAAATTAAGCTATGCTGATAAAAATCTAAAATCCAAAATTAAATTTGAAAAAGTTGAAATTCATGTTGGCTAAATCATCAAGTTTGAAGAATTTTCTAAAGCTAAAAAGCCAGTTTATAAATTGTGGATAGATTTTGGAAATTTGGGCATCAAAAAATATAATGCACAAATTAAAAAACTTTATGAACCAAATCAATTAATCGGTAGATTAATATTAGCTGTAACTAACTTTCTACTCCGTGAAATTGCCGATTTCATTTCGGACGTTTTAGTCTTGGGAGTAGTTTTAGATGATGGTGAGGTTGTGTTAATTCAGCTAGATAGAGATGCAGACCTTGGCCAAGAAAATTTTATAGCATATTTTAGTCCATAAACTTATTTATATACAAAAAATGTAATGACTGAGAAATTAATGTTCAACTAATAACAGTTCATAAGATCCATTCTGAAGCGCGATCGCCCAAATCTAGAGGAATACTAACAGCTTTGCCGAGTCGGGGGCGATCGCGTGTTTGGGTGATAAATGTTTGCACTTGCGTTGCTCCACCCAAAGCATGAAGATAACTGGCGATGCTATCAAGATGCTCTTGGTATTCTGCCTCAGTTAAGGGAAAAGAAGCTTGCTCCAGATATTTCCACATTACTTGTAAAAATATCTTGCCCTGTGTCCGCCGAAACTGGACATCGTAAGAGTATCCCCACTTCTCAATCAGCAGTTGACGTAATTCCTGTCCTGTCATAGCTTTTCTCAATCAGATTTTACATTTAGTTATGATGTTAAGTTCCGTAACTCCAGTATGATAAGGATATAAAGAAATGTAATGCTAACAGAAAAGATGCTAAACATATCTTGGAACAGAGAAATATGGCATCGTCGTAAGCGTTAGCATTTCGACTTAGACAAGAGTTGCTCAAGTACAAGTACTCCTGTCAAAATGCTTAACAAAATACACAAAGAGCGCGTAGATTATGGCTCAATTTTCGGAATCAGCAGACGTGCCAGATATGGGGCGTCGTCAGTTCATGAATCTGCTCACTTTTGGGACTGTCACTGGAGTAGCTCTGGGTGCATTGTATCCCGTTGTCAAGTACTTTATTCCACCAGCTAGCGGTGGTGCTGGTGGTGGAACCACAGCAAAAGACGAGTTGGGTAACGATGTCAGTCTCGCCAAATTTCTGGAAAACCGTAACGCAGGCGATCGCACTTTAGTTCAAGGACTCAAGGGTGACCCCACCTATATTGTGGTAGAAAACAAAGAAGCCATCAAAGATTATGGCATTAATGCTATCTGCACCCACTTAGGTTGTGTTGTTCCTTGGAACGTTGCTGAGAACAAATTTAAGTGCCCTTGCCACGGTTCTCAGTATGACTCAACTGGTAAAGTTGTTCGCGGCCCAGCACCACTATCTTTGGCTTTAGCCCACGCCAACACATCAGAAGACAAAATTGTGTTAAGTCCTTGGACTGAAACCGACTTCCGCACCGGCGATGCACCTTGGTGGACTTAATAATTTTGTCCTTAGTCATCTGTCCTTTGTTCTTAGTCTTTTGACTAATGACCAATGACCAATGACTAATGACTAATGACTAGTGACTAGTGACTAATTCAATCATTGTCCTTATAGAGATGAGAAATGCTTCTGTAACAGCGAGGTTAACTCGCAGTGCTAGAGCAATTGTAAAAACATTGCTCATAGCGATCGCCACTGTGACATTCTACTTCAGTTGCGATCTCGCCCTTCCCCAATCTGCTGCTGCCTATCCGTTTTGGGCACAGCAAACCTATCCTGAAACCCCCCGCGAACCAACCGGGCGGATTGTTTGTGCGAACTGTCACCTAGCAGCCAAGCCGACAGAAGTGGAAGTTCCCCAATCGGTGCTACCTGACACTGTGTTCAAAGCTGTAGTGAAAATTCCCTACGATACCAGCGTTCAGCAAGTTGGTGCTGATGGTTCTAAAACTGGCTTAAACGTCGGTGCTGTGCTGATGCTACCCGAAGGCTTTAAGATTGCTCCCGAAGACCGCATTTCCGAGGAGCTTAAAGAAGAAATCGGCGATACTTACTTCCAACCCTACAGCGAAGAGAAAGACAACATTGTTATCGTCGGCCCGTTACCTGGCGAACAGTACCAAGAAATCGTCTTCCCAGTTCTTTCTCCCAACCCCGCAACCGACAAAAACATCCACTTCGGTAAATATTCAGTTCACGTAGGTGGTAATCGCGGACGCGGACAAGTTTATCCCACCGGCGAAAAGAGCAACAACAACCTTTACAATGCTTCCGCCACTGGCACAATTACCAAAATTGCCAAAGAGGAAGATGAAGACGGTAACGTTAAATATCAAGTAAACATCCAACCGGAGTCTGGCGATGTTGTCGTTGATACAGTTCCCGCAGGCCCAGAATTGATTGTTTCCGAAGGACAAGCTGTTAAGTCTGGTGATGCTTTGACCAATAACCCCAACGTCGGCGGATTCGGTCAAAAAGATGCAGAGATCGTACTGCAAGATGCTGGCAGAGTCAAAGGTTTAATTGCATTCATCGCTCTTGTAATGCTGGCTCAAGTTATGCTAGTGCTGAAGAAGAAGCAGGTTGAAAGAGTCCAAGCTGCTGAGATGAATTTCTAAATTCTTTGCTAAATTATTCTTTGTTGGACAGGCATCTTGCCTGTCTTTTTTGTTATGCTTCTAAGCTGACCTATTAGATTCCAACCTTGATATGCAATTTGCTTTAAAAGTATATGTACTTATGATGAGCCTTTTTCTGGACTTTTTGATGAAGGATGCGATGCAAAATCCTTCTAAACTTGTTCCTTATACTCAAGAAATGAGTAATGAAATGGATGATTTACTAACTGATGTAGTTATAGATTAATGGCTGCATTTACTTGTAATGATTGGCAGATTTTTTCTACCCATTGTTCTTTCAAGAATGGGTATAATTGCGTAATAGGGTTCGGATTTTAAAAAGTGAGTTATCTAAAGAAGAATTTATTACACATTCAGATGTCAAATTCTTAAAAGCATTGAATATTGACATTAAAGAAAAAATTCCTCAAGATCCTTTTGCTAGTCACTTTGCTTTGCAAAAACCTTTGCAAAAGTATGGGCGCCTGAAAAAAATGGGGTTACCTGAACGATATAGGTTATTTTTTAGAGCGTTCAAAAAACAAAAAATTATTATTATTCTTTGGTTAGGTTTTCCTCGGAAGGAAGGCGATAAAAAAGATTGTTATCAAGTTTTTAATAAAAAAGTTGAAAATGGAGAGTTTCCTGAAAGTATTGATAATTTACTTGCAGAATGCGAGTTAGAAGATTCTAATGATAAAAGTCAAGATTAGAGAGAATTTGGAATTTTTAGTGACTTGACAACCTCCTAGTCATGGCGATCGCATTTTGAGCGATATTATTGAATCTAGCCCTAGTTGAGTTGAGGGATTTGCCCATGACAGCCTCAGTTGAGTATATCCCTGTTACACCAATTGAATATCCAGATGAGGACGGTAAGCCAATGGCTGAAGGTGATTTACAGCGCAAGTGTCTCGTATACGCTACCACTGTGCTGGATATTTATTTTCAAAATCGTCTAAATGTCTACGTAGCTGGTAATTTATTTATCTATTACGAAAAAGGTAATCCAGAATCAGTTGTCGCACCAGATGTATTCGTGGTGTTTGGAGCAGAAAAACGCGATCGCGGTTCTTACAAAACCTGGGAAGAAAACGATAAAATCCCAGATTTTGTTCTAGAGATTACCTCAAAAACCACTCGTAGCAAAGACCAAGGTGCAAAGAAAGGAATCTACGCCTTTCTAGGGGTGCGTGAATATTTCCAGTACGATCCTACAGGCGATTATCTTAATCCGCGACTCCAAGGTTTACGCTTGGTCGAAAATAATTATTTTCCAGTGCCAACCAATAGCTTATCAAATGACACATTATCCTTACCCAGCGAAGTTTTAGGGCTGGAGTTGCGTTTAGAACAGGGTAAATTGCGTTTTTACGATCCAGCTACAGATCGAATACTTCTAACTCATGAAGAAGAAGTAGCGATAAGACAAGCCGCAGAAGAAAAGGCGCAAAGATTAGCTGCTAAACTCCGAGAATTAAATATTGACCCAGATAGCCTCTAACATAATAGTTTCATAATAGTTCGGCGTTACTCCCGTCTTATTGTTTGAGCCAATACTCATCACTTGGTACTGTTCAGTGTGAAATACCGTACTTAGTCTATCGGCATACACACCCGTGGATAGATTGCAACTTTTATTTTGTTAAAGTTATATTTATTTACATAAATTTACAAAACTTAAAACAGAGGTTTAACGATGACTATAGTAATTGCATTAGCGGTTGTAGGTTGGGTGGCTGTTTCAGTTTTAGGCTCTCTGGCTTATTTCTTGGGAGAACAAAGCAAGCCTATCCACGAGCGTAACTGGCGTTCTGAGTCTTTTGAAAAGTTGTCTAAGTCCATCACTGGCGTGGATATAGACTACACAAAACGCATTCCTGCATACGTGATAGATACTTACACCAGCCGTAACGTGCCCCAATAACAATAAAGGCAGCTTACTAGAATGTGGATAAAAAATTAGGGTGGGTAAATAACACCCACCCCACTAGACCTCTTGCAAAAGTGCTTTTTGCACTCTTGTGGGAAAAGGGAAAAGGTTAAAGGGGAAAGGGAAAATACCAAACCTTTCCCCCTTCCCCTTTGCCCGACTTCTGCAAGAAGTCTACTGTTGTTTAGTTAACTTGAATAATAATTTCAAAGTTCTCCGTTAATCTTGCGCCTGATGATTTCCATCTGGGCTTGCATATCGGCTTCTGTTAAGGGCGTAGGATACTTGGGAGAATTGGGTCACGTTTGCTCATCAAAAAACGTAGAGCTTCAATGTCTTCGCGGTTTTCCACTACATAAGCTCTCAATTCTTGAAAACTCATTTGCTGATAATTCGGGTTCATTGACAAAATCCCAAATACCATTACTAAATACAATAGACTTCTTGCAGAAGTCTGGAAAAGGGGAAGGTGGGGCCCCTGAAGTGGATAAGGGGCGGGGGAAAGGGGGAAAGATTTGGTATTTTCCCTTTCCCCAATAAAGATGAGTCCCTACTACTACAACGGACGATAGACGCGATAGTTGATGTTAGGGAAAATATTATCCATTACCTCGACTTTTTCGAGCCAACCGCTGTCAATTTTGCCAACTTTCACATCTTCGTAGAGCTTATTAAACCTCATTAGGTGCGATCGCGTGCGTCTGACTGCATAGGGTACCATCGTTCCCGTCCGCATAATAAAAGCCCAGTCAGAAGATTGTGCTAATAACAATTCCCGCGCTGCTTGATTTAATGCTCGCCACCCCAACTCATCCTCTGGTTCCAAGTGAGATATTTCAATCATTCGCTCAGCGGCTTTGTGCAAATGTGGATAAATCCAGGCGTTTGTTTCGTTCAACCAATACTCGTGGAAACCTTTGAAACCCCAACTTGACTGGGAAGGACGACATACTTGCTGTACTGGATGCGATCGCAGATAATCTGCTAAGTGGGTCATTGCATAGGTTCCTTGGTCATACCATGACTTCCGGAATAGAAAATCAATGAACCAAGGCCCTTCATACCACCAATGTCCAAACAACTCGGCGTCGTAAGGTGAAACGATAATCGGCGGGCGTTGCATTATACCATAGAGATGTTCCGATTGCCGCTCACGATTATACATAAAATTAGCAGCATGTTCCGCTGCCTTTTCCCGCGCCCAATAAGGGTCATAGAGTGCTTTATCTGACAGCCCCAAACCGCGTCCAGTAATTTTGTGATATTTAATGCCCGTGTTTTTTCGTTGACCATTGGGCATAATGTAGGGCTTGATATACTCATATTCTGCTTCCCAGCCCAAATCTTTGTAAAATTCTCGATATTCCGCTGCCCCAGGATAGCCGACTTCAGAAGACCATACTTGTTGAGAAGATTCATGATCTCGCCCAAAGGCAGCAACACCAGTTTCTGTGAAAATTGGCGCATAAGTACCAAAGCGCGGACGGGGACGGGCGTAAAGAATGCCATGTCCGTCGGTGAGGAAGTAACGTAAACCAGCATCTGCCAGCATCCGCTCTACACCTTCGTAGTAAGCGCATTCAGGTAACCAAATACCTCTTGGTGCTTGTCCAAAGGTTTCCTGATAATGTTCGCAAGCTACCTGAATTTGTGCCCACACTGCTTGCGGATACATTTTCATTAATGGCAAGTAGCCGTGGGTAGCGCCGCAAGTGATAATTTCCAGGTTATTACTATCTTGGAACTGCTTAAAAGCCGTTACCAAGTCACCTTTGTAGCGTTCCCATATTTGACGCGCTTCGTTAAACTCAGTGGCGTAATGTTCGGCCAAGTAGCGAATATGTCCATTATGGACGTTACGCTCGGCCTCCATCTCTATAAGTTCTTCTAGTTGTGCTAAGTGGGCGTCATAGCGTTCTTGCAGTAGAGGGTCACGAAGCATCGACACTAGAGGTGGTGTCATACTCATCGTGATTTTAAAGTCGATACCGTCTCGCTTTAAGCCTTCAAATACTTTCAATAATGGGATGTAAGTTTCTGTGATGGCTTCATAGAGCCATTCTTCCTCCAACACATAGTCACTTTCTGGGTGACGAACGAAGGGCAGATGTGCATGAAGGACAAGCGCGACATAGCCAATAGCCATAGTGATTTTGGGGTGATACTTGTAAGTTGAAGGTGGAGGGGTTTGCCAGAAATTAACAATATTTTAAGACTTTATGGGGATCGTCAGTTAGGTTTATACGAGTTTTCAATTAATTTAGGGAGTTCCAAAAAATAAATTATCCCAAATTATTTGTACATTTGTAGGGGCGCACAGCTGTACATACGTGTCAACTTCACGTGAAACCCTAGTGAAAACGTGATGAGCGAGTTCTACTCACTTACCATCAAGATCCGCGTTACCCCACCCCGGTTTTGCTGGCGCAAAACCTCCCCTCCCCTTGCCAAGGGGAGGGGTCGGGGGTTGCCAATTTGCAATTCAATATTATTGTGCTTAGAATTACACATACATGGCTCAATAATTATACCAGTATTAAAGCAAAAATGGCATAAGACGCTACTTTTAGATATAAAAATTAGACCTCTTGCGCGAATAGAGAAAGCATACAAAGAATACACCTTAAATAAGTATTTTTGGTGGAGACATTCATCGCCAACTGAAGATTTTTCGCATCCTGAAATCACGATATCGTAACCGCAGAAAAAGTTTTGGATTACATTGCAACTTGATTGCTGGACTTCTCAAGTATGAACTTGCTCTGTTTTCTTGATTCGGGAAATACGTATATTTATATACAATTACCATCGGAATTAATTGAAATTAAAAAGTAAATTTACAGTTCTAATATATACATGGTGTTAGCATTGTTTTCAGTACATCTGACATAGTAGACTACACCAGGTCAAAATGAGCAAAAACATCTTTACTGTCTTAGCATCAAGCATAGTAGCCGTAACTGCGATCGCCGTTTCACCTCTCAAATCACAAGCACTAACCTTTGATTTTAAATTTGATAATACGCCTAATGCCACTGTAACTTCTCCCTTCGTAGGAACAGGAACCTTTAGCTTTGACGGAGACCCTGGAGATGGAACATTCGCACTTACGTCTTTATCAAACTTTAACTTTTCCTTTAATGTTAATGGAAATAGCTTTACCAACACGGCTCTTGCAACGCCGGTGGCTAATATTCTTGCAAGAATCCAAACTAATGGTAGCGATCGTTTCATCAACTTCGGTGGTTCAGGTGGCGGCCCCTTCGGAGGGTCTGTCGATTTTGTAAATGCTGGTCCTTTAAGTTTCCAACCCGGTTTCGGATCGCTTTATTTTTCAGCAGCTGGTTTTGGAACTTATCAGGGGATAGCACAGGCAGATGTTACCCCTGTTCCTGAACCAGCTAGCATCTTAGGTTTATTAGGTTTATCCTTGGGAGCGTTGGTTGCTAAGAATAAAAAACAAGCTCAAGAGGATGTTTGAAAAGTATTATTGCTAACATCAAAATCTTAGAAACCTAACTCCCCAGCCTCCAAGCCCCCATCCCCTACAAGGGTAATGGGGGTTTTTAGTAGAGTTTGCCACTTTCCAAACAACCTCTAATACGATCGGGACTTACGCAAAAGATAACGAAAGTAGCGGTAATACCCTGCGGGTTCGCTCTTAGCGTTCTCGCAGAGTAGCCGCTCCGCGTCTACATGAATTACCGCTACGTAAGAATAAGGTTTTCAGTCACATATTGCGTAAGTCCTGATGATGTCAGGATGATTACCTATAATAAAAACTTATTTATTATTCAAGCTCATACTTAAAGGTGGGGGCTTGAATTACGAATTACGAATTATTTTGACGGCTTCTTTTTCTATTCTTCACTTTCTTGATACAGATGTTGCAAGTCTTGTAACTGAGTCTTTCGGGAAACACGGCGATACTTTTTAGTTTCCAGTTTGGGTTCGTATTGACTCTGCCCTTTACCTTTAGTTTTTAACTTGAGAGTAGATTCAGGATCGGCTTGTTGGTGAAGTTGTGTTTGACGAGCGATCGCTGCATCCAAAAATTCCAAATAATGTTCGTATCGTTCCCAGTCTCCCCGCACTGCACACTCAGGCTCATCGCGGTGCAGACAATCGCTAAATCTACACTTAGCAACTGCTAATCTCTCTGTTGCTTCTGGGAAATAATGTACTAATTCTTCTGGGCTACAATCCATGTCCGGCTGATTAAAACCGGGAGTATCTGCTAATAAACCACCACTGGGCAATTCAAATAATTCTACATGGCGGGTAGTATGACGACCGCGAGCTAATTTGCCAGAAACCTCCCCCACTCGCAGGTTGGCGTTGGGAATTAGCCAATTAATTAGGCTAGATTTGCCCACACCGGAAGGCCCAGCAATTACAGTAATTTTATTGCTGAGATAGTTGGCTGCTCGATCTATATTTATGCCATTTTCGACGCTGATAAATAACGGTTGATAACCCCAACCCAATAGGCGATCGCTAATTTGCTGTTGTTCGGGTTGTGAAATTAAATCGCTTTTATTCAAGCATAAAAGCACATCCAAGCCAGTAGACTCAGCCTTAATCAAAAATCTGCTCAATTGATAAGGTTCCAAAGGCGGATCGGCGACGGCAAATACTAATAAAATTTGGTTGACATTGGCGATCGCTGGACGATCTAATTCACTTTCGCGCGGTAAAACCTCAGCAATTGCTCCCCGTCCTCCAGCCCAATCTGGCTCCTCTACAACAACGCGATCGCCCACCATCACCTGTTGTCCGATTTTTTTCAGCCGCGTTCTGCGAGTACAGAGGAGGAGGGGGAGATGAGGAGACGGGGGGACAGAATTTTCTGTATCTGCCGTTGCGATCGAAGGAAGCTCGATTTCAGACTTTTCTCGATCTCTCCGTGTCTTTGTGTCTCCCATATCCAGCTGTACCCGATAAAAATTAGCCTGCACGGCCAGCACAGTGCCCAGTAACTGTCCAGTTGCGGCAAAACTTTCCGCTGTCATTGGTTATTAACTGGACGACGCACTAACAGGGAAAAATAACTACTACAATCTGTAATTTTTTCCACCTGATAACCTGCCATTGTTAAACTATCGGGAACCTGCTCAATAGGTTCTCCTGGGTCTAGCCAGACTTCTAGCAAACTCCCCAATGGCATTTTCTCTAAACGTAGTTTTGTCCGCACGAAATTAATTGGACACGGGGTGCCGCGTAAATCAAGTTGAGCATCAGGAGTTGAAACAGAAGAGGACTTCATCACTTAAACAGATTTCCCAAGAATCCTTCTAAACCGCCTTTACCAGTACGATCTCCTTTAATTTTAGCCAGCTTCTCCAGCAATTCCCTCTCCTCTGGTGTTACTTTATTGGGAATATCAATTAATACTGTCAGCAGATGATCGCCCCGACTTACGGGATTTCCTAATCTCGGTACACCGCGATTTTCCAACTTCATCACCGTGTTTGGTTGGGTTCCCGCAGGAATGATTAGTTCCACTGGCCCGTCTACCGTCTCGACCTCTAACCGACAACCTAAGATTGCTTGCAAGTAGCTAATTTTAATTTCCGAGAGAATATTGATGCCATCCCGTTGGAATTCCTCGTCTTCATTGACGAACAAGTAAACGTACAAATCCCCAGGAGGACCACCACGTTGACCGGCATCCCCTTCATTAGAAATCCGCAAGCGCGTGCCATTATCCACCCCAGCCGGAATTGTGATTTTGAGTTTCTTTGTGACTTGATTTGCGCCCTTACCATCACAAGCATCACACTTATCTTCAATTACCATCCCTGTTCCATTACAAGTGGGACAAGTCGAGACTTGGGTGAAACTACCGAAGGGTGTTCTGGTAACGCGACGGACTTGACCCGATCCGCTACAAGTCGAACAAGTACGCGGACGCGTTCCTGGTTTCGCACCAGAACCGTTACAAACTTCACAATTTTCTAAATGGGAAATGCGGATTTCTTTTTCACCCCCAAATACTGCTTCCCGAAAATCTAACTTCAGGTCTAGCCGCAGGTCATCACCTCGTGCAGGGCCGCTGCGGCGTCTTTGTTGTTGCGCCGGACCACCCATACCCCCAGCAAAGCCACTAAAAATGCTTTCAAAGATGTCGGCAAAACCACCCATATCGCCAATATCTTGGAAGCCTGCACCGGCTCCACTTGACACGCCCTCTGGACCAAAGCGATCGTAACGAGCGCGAATTTCTGGTTCAGAGAGTACCTCATAAGCGCGGTTAATTTCTTTAAAGCGTTCCTCCGCCCCGGCTTCTTTGTTCACGTCTGGGTGATACTTCCGGGCTAAACGGCGGTAAGCTTGTTTGATTTCTTCTTTGTCGGCGTCACGAGAGACACCCAGGATTTCATAATAGTCGCGGGCCATATAGCAAAGGTAAAAGTTAGAAGGAACAAAGCAGGAGGCAGTAGAACGTTACGGTTACTTGGTACCCTACAAAAGTTTTGCCTACAAAGCGTCTTTGGGAGGGCAGCTTGCCGGAGGACAGGCAGAAGTAAAATTAATTTTTGTTAATAATTGATTTTACCCTTTACCTTTTACAAAAATCACCGACAAATCTTGAGCAACAGGCGCTTTCCTCGTGGGAGACGACAAAAATTACAGAAATAGTTGCAAACAGAGAAAACCCCTGCTCAAACTTCTGACTGCCGAGTTTGCTGTCTCTTTTACAATTGTGCTACGTAGGAGAGGAAAACCCCGCCCATCAACCAGAGGGGCTAGCCGCACCATCAGGTGTGGAAAACCACCCATATGCTTTGGATCGCATCTCAACTAGCACACCGTTTAGCCCACAGTAATTTGCTTCTACAATCTAGCAAACTGCTGGGATTTTGTGAAACTTCGCTAAATTTAGCATCAATATATTCAGATATATTAAGGTGTTTTAATAAAAATCTCAAAATTGGGGACTGGGGACTGGGGGCTGGGGAAGATGGGGAAATGCAAGAGTGTGGGGGAAAGAGAATTTATGCCCCCTTTCTTCCCACACCCCCTGTTTGCCCAATACCCAATCCTTAATTTCTAGTACCCAGTCCCCAGTCGCCGATCCCCAATCCCTAATCTATCGCTTCATAATCAGCTTGTGCGGTACTTTCTTCGTCAAAATCAAAGTTGAATTGGGGTATGAGTGTCCCGTTCATAGCTGAGTCTATTTCTGGGGTAAATGCACTAGTTGAAGGTTCGCCAATTTCGTCGCTTTGGCTGTTAGCTCGGTTGTAGACATCGGCACCAATGGCAAATAGGGTTTGTTGGAAGTCGTCTAGGCGCTGTCTAAATTCCACTGTGGAGATGGTGGAGTCAATCATTGCTGATTGGAGTTGTGCGACTTTTTCACTAGCCAAGGTTTTCATCTGCTCGCCGATAAAGTTTCCGTTATCCTTTATGGTGGATTCGTAACTGAACAATAGGTTATCTGCTTGGTTTTTGAGTTCAACTAGTTCTTTACGTCTCCTGTCTTCCTCGGCAAACAATTCCGCCTCTTGGCGCATCCGTTCGACTTCGTTATTACTTAAACCACCTGTATTGGTAATCCTGATACTTTGTTCTCTACCTGTGCCTTTGTCTTGCGCTCCAACCTTAAGAATTCCGTTGACATCAATTTCAAAAGATACTTCAATTTGGGGTACGCCACGGGGTGATGGAGGAATTCCTGCCAAGAGAAATTTACCGAGACTTTTATTATCTCGTGCCATTGCCCGTTCGCCTTGGAGGACGTGAATTTCCACCGAGGTTTGTCCATCAACGGCTGTGGAAAATATTTGTGACTTACTAGTAGGAATTGTGGTGTTGCGTTCAATGATTTTGGTGAATACTTCGCCCAAGGTTTCAATCCCTAAGGACAAGGGGGTGACATCCAATAGTAAGAGATTATCGACTTCGCCACCCAAAACCCCTGCTTGGATAGCAGCTCCTAGTGCTACAGCTTCATCAGGATTGATAGAGCGATCGGGAGCTTTGCCATTGAAAAACTTGATCAACGCATTTTGGACTGCGGGAATGCGTGTAGAACCACCTACCAAAATAATTCGATCTATGTCTTGTGGTTTGAGAGCTGCGTCTTTGAGGGCTTGGATCATTGGTTCGATGGTAGCTTCGATTAATTGCCCTGAAAGTTCTTCAAATTTAGAGCGGCTCAGTTCCATCTCCAGATGCTTGGGGCCGCTTTCATCGGCGGTGATAAAAGGCAAATTTATGGAGGTGTTGACCATACTGGAGAGTTCAATTTTTGCCTTTTCCGCTGCTTCCCGTAGGCGTTGGAGCGCCATCTTATCTGGGGAAAGGTCGATTTTTTCTTGTTGCTGGAAGCGTTCGATCATCCAACGGACGATCGCATTATCAAAGTCGTCTCCACCCAAGTGGTTGTTACCACAAGTTGCCTTAACTTCAAAAACACCATCCCCAAGTTGCAGAATCGACACATCGAAGGTGCCTCCTCCCAAGTCGAAGACTAAAATTAACTGCTCTTGTTCTTGTTTATCTAATCCGAAAGCTAAAGCCGCAGCCGTTGGTTCGTTGATAATTCGCAGGACTTCCAATCCAGCAATAGTACCGGCATCTTTAGTTGCTTGTCTTTGGGCATCTGTAAAATATGCTGGTACGGTAATCACTGCCTGAGTGACAGTTTCGCCCAAGAAGTTTTCCGCATCCTGCTTGAGCTTTTGCAGGATCATGGCAGATATTTCTTGTGGTGTAAAATTTTTTGAGCGAATTTGCACATCGACGGTATCATCTCGCCCTTTGACACAGTTGTAGGGTACGCGATCGCGTTCTACTTCAGTATCTTCCCAACGCCGACCGATAAATCTTTTAATACTATAAATTGTGTTTTCGGCATTGGTTACGGCTTGGCGCTTTGCCAGTTGACCGACCAAGCGATCGCCACTCTTGCCAAATCCCACAATACTTGGAGTAGTTCGTCCCCCCTCAGAATTGGAGATCACAAGTGGTTGACCGCCCTCCAAAACTGCGACGCAACTGTTAGTAGTGCCTAAGTCGATCCCAATAACTTTTCCCATATTTGCCAGTATTTTTACTGAGTTTTTATGCTGTAATTATGATGTTGCGGATTAATTTTTGTTACTCCGAACCAAGGCTAGCTCAAAACTTCAGCATCTAGGAATGGGGTGTGGGGCATGGGGAAAGGGAAAGGGGTATGGTTCGACAAGCTCACCAACCGGGGAAAAGGGGAAAGATTAAATTTATTCCTTTTCCCTTTTCCCTTTAACCTTTAACCCTGCCTGCCCTGCCTCCCCTGCTTCTTCATCCCCCTCATCTTCCAATACTCAGTAATGATGCTCGCCTCTGCTAGAAACCAGGCACTTTTGGTCAGCGAGGCGAGCGGTTACAGTTTAACTGAAGGCTTGACTCGACTGATCGTCTGGTGCGGTAGGTGTATCTTCCTTGGGAGCAGCTACTTTTACCATTGCATGGCGCAGCACGCGCTCGCCCAAGTAATATCCGCGCACTAACTCTTCTAACACTGTTCCTTCAGGATGTTCATCCGTAGGTTCGCGCATTACTGCTTCGTGCAGGTTGGGATCGAATTCTTGACCTTCAGGACGCATGGGTGAAACACCTAAGCGTTTCAGGGTATCTACTAATTGTTTATAAACACCTTGGTAACTTTTATGGATGGTCATCTCGCCTTCGGATTGCGGTTTGAGGTGCGATCGCGCCCGCTCAAAATTATCGACCACTGGTAGCAACTCCAGAATCGTGTTCCGCCTCATCTGCACCTCTAGTTCTTCTTTTTCTTTACTAGTGCGTTTGCGGTAATTCTCAAAATCAGCGGCAATCCGCATATATTGAGTGCTACGTTCTTCTACTTGTGCTTTGAGAGACTCGATTTGTTGAGTCAGTTCTGCCAAAGCTGCTGTTTGTAGTTCAGCTTTTTCACTGGCAGCGACGCCATTTTCTCGATCAAGAGTAGCCGTATCCACCGTTACATTGGTTTGGGCTGCCACTTGCTCATTAACTTCGCTGCCAGATTCATTGGAATTGATTGGGGCTGGGGAGTCGCTTTTCATTGCTTGCTTTACCTCTGTTGGTTCACCCAATTGCTGGCTTGTATTGTTTATCTGTTTATTTTCATCCATCATTGTCTAATGATTCCAGATGCTTTTTATGGCACTACATCCCCATAGTTTGCAACTGTCGTCATTGACGACTTGCAACTGAGGCTGATTTTATTGCCAACAAGTTCCTGGAGTTATGTCACCGTCATCTTATTGTGACAAATGGTGAACGCGCTAGTTCAAACACTCGTAGTGCGGTAACCCGAACGATTGACACTCCTGAGCCATTATGCTAGGGATTCTTGCTTCACAGGGATTCCGACGAATTTACCCTCAGCAAGCATCTTGACCGTGTGCCCCACGGCTGCAAGTCCCCTCTGGAGAACTACTTGTGCAGCGGCGACATCCCTATGGGTTGTATAGCCGCAATTTGAGCAATTATGAATACGCTCTGATAAATCTTTTTTGCCCGTCACGCTTTGGCAGTTTGGGCAGATTTGGCTTGTTTTACGGCCATCTACTTTTTGAAAATAGACACTACGCTTAAAACAAATCCGATCCAAAATACTGAAAAATTGCCCAAATCCTGCATCTAGACAGTGCTTGCCCAACATTCCACGGGATAGTCCGACAAGGTTTAAGTCCTCAATAAAAACCATCCCACTATCGTTGCAAATTTGATGAGATAGCTTTGTGTGCCAATCCTTACGGCAGTTGGCAACGTATTCATACAGTGAAGCAACTTTCC
Source organism: Nostoc linckia NIES-25 (assembly GCF_002368035.1). Lineage (GTDB taxonomy): Bacteria > Cyanobacteriota > Cyanobacteriia > Cyanobacteriales > Nostocaceae > Nostoc > Nostoc linckia_B. Next base: position 1,350,985 of record NZ_AP018222.1, read on the forward strand.
TTTGGGCTTTACGCCAATTGTTCGAGCCTATACGTTTTCTCTTAACGCGCTGTTGCAGCAATTTAAGCTTGCGTTCGGCATCAACAAAAAACTTTGGACGCTTAACTAAAAGACCATTAGAAGTTGCAACAAAATTAGTTAAACCTACATCAATTCCTACCGCTTCCCCGTGTGGCAACCTTTCTGGTATGGATACATCCCATTGAATGGTTAACATCACATACCATCCAGAAACTTTTCGTGCCACACGCGCTTGCTTGATGATTCCACCATCAGGAATGCTTCGTGATTGACGCACTTTTACAGCACCAATTACAGGCAATTTTACCTGACCATTGGTTAGCGGATTTTGCCCTAATTGCGGGAAACAAAAAGACCGCATCCGTCCTGGCTTTTTAAATCTTGGGAACCCATGATTTTGTTCCCACATACTCACAAAAGCTTTTTCAAGTCGCCTCAATGTTTGCTGTAAAGACTGAGCATTAACTCGTTTTAAATATTCATTTTCTTGGCGTGCAGCAGTTAAAGATTTGCACTGGCTTGCAAATGTTGGGCGCGATGCCTCAGCAGGAATGATATAGCAGCTATGGAGGCTACAAGCGTTTACCTGACAACTACGGGACTTATACCAGTCCTTGCGTTCAGCTAAAGCATGGTTGTAAACCCGTCTATGAGTTTCTATCCATTCTTCAAACAGTAATATTTGTTTTTGTGTTGGTTTTAGCTTGAATTCGTAAGTCAGGTTAAACACGCTTGTTGCCTCCTGACTCTATTTTACCACAATTCTAAAAATCCCTTGCGCGGTTAGTAGAATAAAATCGCCCGTAAGCGGTCGAGGCTCTAACCCAAGTTTTTCGCTAGCGTAACTCCAGGAGTAAGTATTTTGCAAGAGTGGCGGTGAATTTGATTCACCCCTCAGGTGAATTTATGGATCGGGTTTTTAATGGGTTACTACTTGAAATTTAACGATTCAGACCTAATGTTAATTAAATAGGTTGAGATTGGAAAATGAGAACATTAATATTTTCAAGTTAATCGTCAACAGTCAACCATCAACATGAAATTCCATTCTCTTGTCTTCTTCTGGTGAGAAGTTTTTTGAGCGATGAGAATTCTGTGTCCCATGCTGGGAATACTCTAACCAGAGGTTTTCCCAAATCAATTGCTCCTTTATGACTCAATCGTCACCACAACGGCGCAGTACCGCTCTAACTACTAGAACAGAGTTTTCGCCCTTCGGCAACAAGCTAGTGCAATCTGGCTATGTTAATAGCGAACAGATGAGACAGGCACTAATTGAAAGCCGTAAATCCGGTAGACCGCTAACGGAAGTATTAGAGTCAATTACTGGCCAACAACTATCACCCGAACTGCTCAGGCAATACAAAAAACAACAGCTATTTGAACTAAAAATACTCTACGGTGTTGAGTTCCTCGATCCGGAAGTCAACTCCTTTGCCGGTACGATGGTGGGCAACCTGATTGATACCTTGATTCCAGTGGATATCTGTCGTCGCCATCGTTTGGTGCCACTTTCCAAACACGAAGACCAAACCCCACCTTCAGTTTTAGTGGCGATGGTTGCTCCAGATAATCTGGAGGCTTGTGATGACCTGAATCGCATCTTGCGACCCCAAGGCTTGGCATTGCAGCGGATGGTGATTACACAGGAAGATTACCAACAGGTAATCAATCAATATTTGGATGACCTGGCTGTTCGGCAAAAGCACCTAGAACGAGAAAGCTCTACAGATATTAGTCAGGATTTAGAAAATCTGGGAAATCTCGACATTGAAGATGCCCCTGAGGAGATGGAGGCCGATCTAGGGGCAGCGATGAAGGGCGCTGAAGATGCTCCAGTTATTAACCTTGTCAACAGAATCCTAGCTAAAGCTTTGCATGAAAAAGTTTCGGATATTCATGTGGAACCACAAGAAGAAAACTTACGCATTCGCTTTCGTAAAGATGGAGTGTTGCGTGAAGCTTTCCCGCTGATGCCGAAAAAAATCATCCCGGCAGTGACAGCTAGGTTTAAAATTATCTCCAATCTAGACATTGCCGAGAGGCGTTTACCCCAAGATGGACGCATCCGCCGGATGTTTGAGGGACGCAAAGTAGACTTCCGTGTAAATACCTTACCCAGTCGCTACGGGGAAAAGGTGGTGCTGCGGATTTTGGATAATTCTTCTACCCAACTCGGATTGAATAAATTAATCACCGATCCAGAGACTTTACACATTGTCCAGGATATGGTTAGCCGTCCCTTTGGTCTAATTTTGGTGACTGGGCCGACTGGTTCCGGTAAAACAACCTCGCTGTATTCGGCGCTGGCGGAAAAGAACGATCCCGGAATTAATATCAGTACTGTAGAAGACCCGATCGAATACAGTCTTCCAGGGATTACTCAAGTACAGGTGATTCGAGAAAAAGGGCTGGATTTTGCTACAGCATTGCGGGCTTTCTTACGACAAGATCCAGACGTATTACTGGTGGGCGAAACGCGGGACAAGGAAACAGCAAAAACAGCGATTGAGGCTGCTTTAACTGGTCACTTAGTATTAACTACCTTACATACCAATGATGCCCCAGGAGCGATCGCTCGTTTGGGAGAAATGGGGATTGAGCCTTTCATGGTTTCTAGTTCCCTGATTGGCGTTTTGGCTCAACGTTTGGTGCGGCGGGTATGTTCTGAATGTCGGATTCCTTACACTCCCACAACTGAGGAATTGTCACGTTATGGTCTGTCAGCGTCCTCTGAAGTGGAAGTCACTTTCTACAAAGCCAACACTTTGACATTAGAAGCGATCGCAGAAGCCAAAACCAAAAATCACCTTTGCCCAGCTTGTAATGGCGTCGGCTACAAAGGGCGTTGTGGTGTTTATGAAGTCATGCGAGTCACCGAAAACCTGCAAACCCTAATCAACGAAGAAGCACCCACAGAACGTATCAAAGAAGTGGCGGTAGAAGAAGGCATGAAAACTTTGCTGGCTTACAGTCTGGACTTAGTACGTCAAGGCTCCACTACCCTCGAAGAAGTAGAACGGGTGACCTTTACAGATACAGGTTTGGAAGCAGAATTAAAAGCCAAACGCAAGACAGGTCTTACTTGTCGGACTTGTGATGCCACCTTGAAACCAGAATGGCTAGATTGTCCCTACTGTCTGACATCTCGTTTTCAAGATTAGTCATTAGTCATTAGTCATTGGTTGATGCTTAGTAACTTAAAACAACTGACAAATGACAAAGGACAACTGACAAATGACAAAAGACAAATAACAAAGATTAAAAGGAAGCAAAACTATGGAAATGATGATTGAAGACTTGATGGAGCAGATGATTGAAATGGGAGGTTCGGATCTGCATTTATCCGCAGGTTTGCCTCCTTACTTCCGCATCAGTGGCAAACTCACTCCCATAGGTGAGCATGTGTTGACAGCAGATCAGTGTCAAAGGCTGATTTTTAGTATGCTCAACAATACCCAGCGTAAAACCTTAGAGCAGACCTGGGAATTAGATTGTTCTTATGGTGTTAAAGGTCTGGCTCGATTCCGGGTGAATGTCTATAAAGAGCGTGGTGCTTATGCTGCTTGTTTACGGGCATTAAGTTCTAAGATTCCTAACTTTGAAAAATTAGGTCTGCCTGATGTAGTGCGGGAAATGTCCGATAAGCCCAGAGGACTAATTTTGGTCACAGGCCCTACAGGTTCAGGGAAAACAACAACCCTAGCGGCAATGATTGACTTAATTAACCGCACCAAAGCAGAGCATATATTAACAGTAGAAGACCCCATTGAATTCGTTTACGAACCAATTAAAAGCTTAGTTCACCAACGGCAATTGGGCGAAGATACCAAGAGTTTTGCTAATGCTTTGAAAGCAGCTTTACGGGAAGATCCAGATATTATTCTGGTGGGTGAAATGCGGGATTTAGAAACGATTTCGTTGGCGATTTCCGCAGCAGAAACAGGGCACTTAGTATTCGGTACACTACACACTAGTTCCGCTGCACAAACCGTTGACCGGATTATCGACGTTTTTCCCCATGAAAGACAAACCCAAGTGCGAGTACAATTATCAAACTCTTTAGTAGCAGTATTTAGTCAAACATTAGTTTCTAAGAAAAATCCCAAGCCTGGCGAATATGGTCGGGTGATGGCTCAAGAAATTTTGATTGTTACTCCAGCTATTTCTAACTTAATTCGAGAAGGCAAAACATCGCAAATTTACTCAGCTATTCAAACGGGCGGGAAATTGGGTATGCAAACTCTGGAGAAAGTTTTGGCGGACTATTACAAAGCAGGAACAATCTCCTTTGAAGCAGCAATGTCTAAGACTTCCAAACCAGATGAAATCCAACGTCTCATTGGTACTTCAACACCACCAGCAGGTGCAAAACCGGGAGCCGGGGCTGTTAAAGCACATTAGACTAATGGCGACTGGCGACTGGGGACTAGGGACTGGGTAAGAGTTGAGTTTTTCTAATCCAATGCCCAATACTTCTCTACGAGAGGCTGCGCCAACGGCTTCTCTACGAGACGCTACGCGAACGCTCAGTACAAGTGCCCCATGCCCGACAACTAACAACTATTTTGAATTTGTTTATGCCAACATTTGTTGCTCGTGTTCGGGATTCTCAAGGAAAATCTCGAACAGAAAAAATTAGTGCCGAATCCTTGGCGCAAGCTCGTACTAGTCTCAGAGAACAAGGTTTTGTAGTTCAAGAACTTAAAGAATCTAAAGGCTTTCAAGCAGGATTGGATATAAAGAAAATCCAAAATTCCTTTGTGAAAGTGTCTGTTAAAGATAAAGCGGTTTTTTCCCGTCAATTTGCCGTTTTGATGAATGCGGGAGTTGCGATCGTTAGAAGTCTGGGAGTACTTTCTGAACAGTGTAGTAATACTAAACTCAAACAAGCTCTCGTGGAGATTAGTAACGATGTTCAAACTGGAATGAATCTTTCAGAAGCAATGCGGAAGCATCCTGACTGCTTTGATGGATTATATGTGAGTATGATTCAAGCTGGCGAAGTTGGTGGTGTTCTAGACGAAGTATTGAATCGTTTAGCCAAGTTGTTAGAAGATGTTGCTCGCCTACAAAACCAAATTAAATCAGCATTATCTTATCCAACGGTTGTGGGTTTTATAGCAGTTGCTATCTTTCTCGGTATGACCATTTTTCTGATTCCCGTTTTTGCGAAAATTTTTACAGAAATCGGAACTGAATTACCACCTCTAACCCAATTTTTGATGGATGCTAGTCTATTTTTGAGAAGTCCAAAAGTTTTCGGGCTTATCGGTGGACTTGTAGGATTGAAAATTGCCTATTCAAAGTACTCTAAAACTCCTGTTGGTCGCCAAACAATCGATCGCCTTTCTCTGAAAATGCCTTTATTTGGTGACTTGATTCAAAAATCTTCTGTTGCACGTTTTAGCCGGACTTTTGGTTCTTTGACTCGTTCGGGTGTGCCAATTTTAACTTGCTTGGAAATTGTCCGAGATACATCAGGAAACCAAGTAATTGCTAATGCTATAGATGCAGCCCGCGTAGAGATTCAACAAGGAGGCATGATTAGCATTGCTTTGCAAAGAGATAAAGTGTTTCCGGCTATGGCAATTCAGATGATTAGTATCGGCGAAGAAACCGGTGAGTTAGATGGAATGTTGATGAAAGTTGCCGACTTCTATGAAGATGAAGTTGAGCAAGCAGTAAAAGCACTTACCAGTGTTTTAGAACCAATTATGATTTTGGTTTTAGGGGGAATGGTTGGTACAATTTTGCTGGCAATGTATTTACCAATGTTTAAGGTATTTGAAAAACTGGGATAGGGGATTAAGAGTTAGGAGTTAGGAGAGACGCGATGAATCGCGTCTGTACAAGAATTAAGAGTTAAAGCTCTTAATTTATGATTTTTAATTATTAAATAATTAATTTTATTCTTAACTCTTCAACTCCAACTATAAACTAACTAATTTTATATTCTTAACTCCTCACTCCTTACTCTTGTACAGACAAGGATTCATCGCATCTCCTAATTAATTGACTATGACTATGCAAAAATCTCAGTACGAAGCGAGCTTGGCAGAGTACAGTAATCATCAGGCTGCGATCGCCTTACTAAAACAACACCGTCCCTACTTGGAAATGATTCCCAGTCTACGCCGTCCAGATGAAAGTGTAATCTCTATCCCTTTACCAATCGTTCGTCTTCGTCAGACTGCTACAACAGTTTCACAAACAATTTCTCTGCCTTGCGATGTGGCAATTTTGATGTGCGATCCAGAGTGGAAAATTAAAACGGGAGTAGAGATTTTAATCTTTATCCATCGTCCCCATGAAGACTTTTCTGATTTGTTAGGACGTTGGCGACAATCCCAAGTTGTTTTAGACAATGATTATGAATGGTTGATGCCTCTACGCCACAGCCATATTTTGAGCGAGGGAGCTAATAGCATATATCCTTTATTTGTGGTTTTTTCTGAGACATCAGAACGCATCCAACGGGGTCTTGTAGGAGCAGAACTTCCATTTATTATGCAGGCATCAAATTTTTTCTTTGAAGAGAATTCTACAGACGCTTTTTATCGAGAAGCTCCACCAGCTTAATCATAATTGGCTATAGGGCGATCGCCAACTAACTGCACTTGAGACTAAAGGCGATCGCTTTGTTATAAAACCTCATCAATTTAATCAAAAATAGAAACTACATTAATACTAGTTACTCGATGCATGGGCTTTGTTTTTTTCTCAGTTGTGACTAATTCTTCTGCACCAACTGACAACGCAGCAGCTACATGAAGCGCGTCCATAGCTGCTAAACCATACTGAGAAGCAATTTGGTAAGCCTCTTGAACGATATGAGCCAAATCGTTCGCCCAATAGGTAAGGGACTTCCAAGAAATAAATTATCCACTCTTGTGGGGTGGGCGTCTCGCCCGCCCGGTGACAGGGGCGGACAAGATGTCCACCCCACAAGAAAAGTTGTATATTTTTTTATTTGGAAGTCCCTAACATCGCTAAAAAACTCTTCATAGAATTGAGCTTCTTCTGTTTGCTTGTTATAAATCGCTTTGGGGGTTACTTCCAATTTTACAAACTCACTAGAGGCGAATTCCCGTTGGGAATCTCCTAATATTTCAAGGGTTTTTTCGGCAATTCTACCAACACCATCTGTTGCGCTAAGTAACACTCCTGAATCAATGTAAGTTATTTTCATTCTTCTCTACTCTGTAGCCCGCCTCTGCGACTGGCAAGTTCTTTTTCGATTTCATCTTCATCTAATAAATGTTTACCAGAAGCAACAATCCTAGTACGAATTTGCTGCAAACGTTCTCCCAAGGGAGTTTTATTTGCAGTGTTTTTCAAACTAAGAAATTCAACAAAATCTAAAACTTCCTCTTGTTTGTGTTGTGGAAGAGAACGCCACTTTGTTAATAACTCTTGTTCTGTACTCATTAGTATTCACCACTATTACTACTTGTATTGTGATTGGGTATTTTTATTTTAGAATATGACATTTAATCTTACTCACGAACAAAAAGCTCCCCGACTTCTTAAAGAAGTCGGGGAGCTGAGCCTTTACGAGAAGTGACTCACCTTGTACATTATCCTTGTTACTGGCCACTAGGAAGCTTCAAGCCCCGACGCTCAAGCATTTGCCGTACCTGTGGGCTGGGGGTGTAATTATAGCCGTAGGACGAGTTCTCAGAGTCATCCATAATCTGAGGTGTGAGCAACACAATTACCTCGTTGCGCTGGTTGGATCTGTTTGTACTTCTAAACAGCGAACCAATTAACGGCAGATCTCCTAAAATAGGAATCTTTGAGACACTTGTCCGGTCTGAATCTTGAATAATACCTGAGAGAATTAGCGTTTGACCATCTCTCAAGCGAATCGAGCCAGAATTGAGAGAGCGCTCAGATACCAAGAATATTTGTTGACTACCACCACCTCCAACATTGATAGTAGCTGGAGCTTGGGGCGCCTTGACGACAGGAGCTACTGATAGGGACACAAAGCCATTGTCGTCAATCCGTTCGACTTTGACAGCTAGAGTTAAACCCACTCGGTCTTTTTCTGCTGAAATCGTTTCTGTAGCAAGATTTGAATCACGAACGATTTCCCTTTTAATATTGCCTACAACTTCCTGAGTTAGGTTAACATTAGCGGTTTGACCTTCTTGGACAATTAAGGTTGGGTCTGTCAAAATCTTGGCATTGCCATTTTGGACTTGAGCCTGCAAGCTAGCGAGCAGGCGTTTGGGGAATTGGAAAAGAGAAGGCAAAGCTGTAGTAGCTGTTCCAAGAGTACCTTGTGTAACACTTGATGTACCATCGGCGTTTATTTTAATGATGTTATCGGTTGCTGGAGTGATATTAGTGAAACCTGGTTGTAGGGGGTTTGTATTAGTAGGTGCAACCGGTTGATAGAAATTGCCACTTCCTGGATTTGCGACTCTAGTGATGTTGCCGTTTGCGTCTACTACTACTGTACCTGGAGTTGTTCCTGGAATAGCTACGCTACTGTTCGGGTCAAGAAAAGGCGTTCCTGTTACAGGATTTTGGATGACTGGTGTACTAGTCACACTACTTGACGCTTCAGCTCTTGTGGCTGGTCTCGAACCCCCAAAATTTAGAGATGCTGCACCACCATCATTTGTAAAGTAGTTGTTGCCAATCCCAAAGGAAAAGCTAGTGTTGTAGTCTTGAGTATTCAAGAGGTTAACATCGATAATCTTGACGTTGACTACCACCTGACGACGCCGGATATCCAACTGAGTTAGTTGAGACATTGCCATCTCAACTAGTCTGGGAGGCCCAATTAAAGTCAGAGAATTGGTGCGCTCGTCTCCTAATGCCTGTAAACCTCTGAGTAATGGGTTCGAGTCTTTAAATTCAGCGCGTTGAGTTTCGAGTCTGGTTTCTGTAGTCGTCTGAGTTTGGGTGATTGGGGCAGCTCCACTACCCACAGGAACAGCATTAACGCTTGTAACTTGTCGTTCTCGGCTGACGGCGCTTTCTGCCCCCAAGCCGACTAAAAAATTCAGGGCGACTCCTACCGTTACCTGATTGAGTCTCAGGCTACGCATAACCATGTCACGGGTCGCATTGGGTAGTTTTGGCCCTACGAAGACTGTGCGATTACTGCGGTTAGCTTCTAAACCACTCAGGCGCAACACGTAGTTAAACACATCTTGCACTGGCTCGTTTTCTATATCTAACGAGATTGTTTGAGAGGCTGCTTGTGCAGTAGCACCTTGCTGACCTCCACCACCTTGTTCGCTTCCTACATAAGCCAGATTCAAACCAGCCGCACGAGCAAGCAATGACAAAACTTCACGCACCGGTGCATCTCGTAGTACTAAACGGGGTACGCGTTCTTGTGTTGCTAAGTCGATGGTGCTAGGAGAAGCATCGGTAGCAGAAATAGCAATATCTCCCACAGGTGGGGCAACGGCTCTCGGTAAGAAAGGTGGAGCTTGGCTCACGGGCTGACCCGGCCCAGCTGCTTGTGCTGGTTGTCCGTCGATGGTGACTTGGGGGTTGGGAACGAGAACGTCTGGCTTTTGACCTGTTTGAGCGGGAGTAGAAGCAGGGGGCGCTGTCGCTGTGGATGTTGGCGTTGTTGGCGTTGGTGCTGATACACTGGTGCCAGCAGATGGGCTAAAGCTGAGTGTAATTCCATTTGGCGATCGCACCACAGGTTCGCTGCCAGGTACATTGTTGCTGCCAGTTACCGTCACCCGAACACTATTGGCATCAAGTTGATTAACTTCTACCGAAGCAATTCCCGGTGCTGGACTATCTTGACGGAAACTATTACCTTGTGGTAAGCGTAATTGAGTGTTAATAATGTCTGCAACTAAAGCCTTACCTCTTTTAGTGGTAAAAACTTGGGGACGCGACCCTGAAGAAGTTTTTAAAACAACGCTAACTCCACCATTAGCTTGATTTAACTGTACGTTAGTAACTTGAGCAATTTGCGCCCAAACTGGTTGAGCTGCCAAAAACACAAAAGCAGCAGTGCCTAATATAAAACTATTACTATGAACCTGTTTCACAGTTCATTCCTCACCTAAATAAAACCTTGTTTAGAATCAATTTTTGAGTAGTTATGAGTACTGAGTTTAAAAAATGAGGAGTTAAGAGTAATTAGTTAGGAGTGAGGAGTGAGAAGTTAGGAATTAATAGTAGCTCGTAACTCACAACTCATAACTCATAATTCATAACTCATAATTCATAACTACTTTTTCGGTGCAGCTTTAGCTGCTGCGGCTGCTACTTGTTCTGGACTAAGTGGCATCAATACCTGTAATTGGAATGATGTATTAATACCTGGTGGACCTACTCGCACGGGTGTTTTATCTGTTGCGGATCTTGACTCGGCTGGAGCTAAAGTTGATTGATAATCTTTAACTATCAACAAAGGTTGTAAACGCTCAATATTACGAATTATCGATTGAGTTTGTTCGTAGGTTCCTGTAATTTCCGCACTGATACTGCTGCGTTGCAGTTTGCCATCAACTTGTTTTCCTAGACTTCCATCAGTAATCGGTTCTGGTTGTTGGGAAATTGGCACGAACTTATTGAGTTTGGCTCTGACTCCATTAATGGGAGTTTGAGCATTGCCAGACTCAACTAAGCGGTTCAGATCCAACAGCAATGTATCCAAACTTTTCTCGTTAGCAAATAAACCTAAAACTTGAACTTTTTGCTGTTTTGCCTGTGCTAGTTCCTCTTTAACTTTGTTAATCTCTTTGATATTAAGTTTCTTTTGGTCTATTTGCCCTTGAAGTTCCGAGACTTTTGCTTGCTGTTGCTGATAGCTTTCCCAAGCTGGCATCAACAGGTTTAATACTATATAACCTGCTCCTGCTAAACCAATTACCCCTACCAAAATACCAATGATTTTTGGTGTGAAAGCGATGCCAAATAGTACCGGATGCGCTGGGGTTGCTGCATCGAATTCTCCGGCTTGGTCGGCAAAATTTAAATCATCACTCAGCGTCATTTTGAAATGACTCCCGTTTGTTGGATACTACGAATTCGAGCCACTAGTCCCACTGTGCCTTTTTTCTCCAACTCCCGAATTAATTCCGAAGCAGGAACATCATTCATGGCCGATTGAATGGTGTATTTAACGACTTGTGGAGGCTTAATTGTTACACCAGGAACTGATTGAGCAGCACCTGATTTTATAGGAGCATCTACTAAGGTTGCGGTAATAATTCTGCTTTCTGAAGACTTCAAGAATTGGGACTGTTGCAAGCTCAATAAAAAATCATTGACATCGTTAAAAGAACGAGCTAATCCGGTAATTTCTAATCCTCCTGCTGGATTATTTGGCGGTTTACCTTCCGCCACAGCAATAGGTGGGATTTGCCTGATGTTCTCAATTTGTACTGCTACAGGAATGCGATCGCGTAAATCTTGCAGCATTGCTGACCAAGGGCGAATTTGATCGAATACAGTGACTAAAGCCTGGGTTTCCCCCTTAATTGCGGTCGTCTCGGCCTTGATTTTATTCAAGTTTCCGATTTCTGTATCTAGCCTCTTGCTTTCCTGATCTAGCTGTGCTATTGTGCCATCTAGCTCAACGATCTTCCCTTGCAACAACCACCAACTAACTCCTAACAAACCTGGCAAACCTACACCAAGTGCAACTCCCACATATATTGGCGTTAAATTCCCTCCAGGAAGACTGAGGCCTAGTTTTACCTTTTTGTCAGGCTTTTTCTGAAATGCTGGGCGGTCTTTAAGAAAGTTCACATCCAAACTGTACATTTTCTCACACCAACTAGAGATAAATATTATGGTTTGAGAATTCTCAAACAGTGTGACTGTCAAAACAGACAATCCAAAATTTAAAATCCCTCTTGAAAAACTTCTATCTAATGAAGCCTTAGCTCAAAGTTTTCTCAAAATCCAAAATTAGTTAGACCTCCCGCATTCCTAGACCAAGTACGACTGCCAACCCAGAGCGTTGTACTTGTGGATATTTGTCGCTGTCAACTTCCAAAGACAAAGCACCGATTGGATCTATTTGGACAGTTGGCAAGCTTAATCGTTGGGTAAAGAATTCATCAAGCTGTTGGAGTCCACCTCCAGGCCCAGCTAATAAAATCTGCGCTACTTCCAAATTTTCACTTTGATTGAGGTAAAAATCGATGGAACGGCGCAGTTCATCTGTTAGTTCGCCCAATACTCTCAATATCGCTGCCATCCCAGGATTGAGTTCGGTGACGCCAGTTTTGCCGCCGTCTATGGGAGTTGGGGTGATGACCATCCCATATAACATTTCCATATCTCGTGATGCAGGTAAGCTCATTGCCCTAGCGAGGGCAGTTTGCATTTGATAAGTTCCTATGGGTACCGTGCGGGAAAATTGCGGTACACCGTTAACAATGATGGCAATTTCTGTGCTGTCGAACTCTATATCAACTAGTACTGCTGCTTCTTGGGGGCCAAATTGTCGCAATTGATCGCGAATAGTCCGAATGAGAGCAAAACTGTTAATTTCTAAAACATCGATTTGTAATCCTGCTTGCTCGAATGTACTGATATAGGTATCTGTTACCTCCTTGCGGGTGGCAACTAACAGTACCTGTACTTTTTCAATGCCATCTTCATCTACAAAGTACCCAAGTTTCTGATAATCTACATCAGCTTCTTCACGAGGATAGGGTAAATACAGACCTGCTTCATGGTTTAGTACCATTTCCCGCAGTTCCTTGTCATCTAACTCTGCTGGTACTGGTATCAGACGGACGATAGAATCTCGCCCTGGTACACCGGTAGCAACATGAGAAGCTTTGATTTTGCTTTGGGCTAGCGCTTCTTGAATTAACTGCGCCATTGCTGGAGGGTCGGTGATTTGACCATCGGTAACTATACCTTCGGGAACTGCTACCGATGTCAAAATTTCTAGTTTCAAGCCTTGACGCTGTTTGCGTAGCTGAACTACATTTATTCGTTCGGGAGCAAGTTCAATGCCGATCCCTTTATTTGATTTGCCAAACAGACTATTGAAGCTTTTCACCACAGTTGTGCCCGCTGGACTGCTAAATTGAATTGGATGTTGGGCATTGGGCATTGGGCATTGGGCATTTCGATCTATTCCCTATTCCCCATTCCCTATTGCCTAGTTATGTTTACTACTGGTAATTGATTTAGCCTATAATCTCGTCAATTCTGCATAAGATTTTCACCACGAACAAGCGTAAAAATACTGGGAAGATGATTCAATTGCGAAAATTTAAACAACTTATTGGTTTAGTACTACTGGGCTTGTTAACTAGCTGGATTGTAAGCTGTGGTACAGGTAATATTGGCACAAATACAAAACAAACTACTTCAGGAGTAGCAACTGTTGAGTTTTGGACGATGCAACTGCAACCTGAATTTACTGACTACTTCAAAAGCCTGATTGCGAATTTTGAATCGCAAAATCAAGGTATAAAGGTTAACTGGGTTGATGTACCTTGGGCAGCAATGGAGAACAAAATATTAACAGCTGTCTCCGGTAAAACGCCACCTGATGTTGTTAACCTCAATCCCGGTTTTGCTTCCCAACTTGCCGGACGAAATGCTTGGTTAGATTTGGACACAAAGGTGTCAAATGATGTACGTTCCTCCTATCTACCGAATATCTGGAAAGCAAGCACGCTTAATGGTAAGAGTTTTGGAATTCCCTGGTATCTCACCACAAGGTTAACCATTTATAACACCGATTTATTAAAACAGGCAGGTATAAATAAAGCACCTACAACCTACGCAGAATTGGCACAAGCAGCCCAACAAATTAAAGATAAGACTGGGAAGTATGCCTTTTTTGTGACATTTGTACCGCAAGATTCCGGGGAAGTGTTGGAATCTTTTGTGCAGATGGGAGTGACTTTAATAGATGACCAAGGTAAAGCTGCGTTTAATTCGCCACAAGGTAAAGCAGCGTTTCAATATTGGGTAGACTTGTATAAAAAAGGTTTGCTACCTAAAGAGGCTTTGACTCAAGGACATCGGCACGCGATCGATTTATACCAATCCGGAGAAACGGTTTTTCTCGCTTCTGGGCCAGAGTTTCTCAAAGCGATCGCCAATAATGCCCCGAAAATTGCTCAAGCTTCAGAAATAGCACCCCAACTCACCGGCGACACAGGTAAGAAAAATGTTGCAGTGATGAACATAGTTATTCCCCGTGACAGCAAACAACCAGACGCCGCCGTAAAGTTTGCTTTATTTGTCACCAATGACGAAAATCAGTTAGCCTTTGCAAAAGCCGCAAATGTTCTACCTTCTACAGTTAAAGCATTGTCTGACAGCTACTTTAAAGATGTTCCAGCTAATGCTTCAACCATAGATAAAGCGCGAGTTATCACTGCCAAACAACTTCAACAAGCAGAAATATTAACTCCTACTTTGAAGGATTCAAATAAATTGCAAAAAGCAATTTATGAGAACTTGCAAGCAGCAATGTTAGGCGAAAAAACAGTAGATAAAGCTGTAGAAGATGCCGCGCAACAGTGGGATCAAAGGTAAATTTGGGCATGGGGAAAGGGAAAGGGGTATGGTTCGACAAGCTCACCAACCGGGGAAAAGGGGAAAGATTAAATTTATTCCTTTTCCCTTGAACCTTTAACCTTTTCCCCTGCTTCCTGTGCCCTACACTCCCTAGTCACCAGCCCCTATTTATTCCACCTTTGCAAAAAATCGCCGACTAAATAAAGCGAACCACACACAACGATTAAATCGTCTTTGGTGGCGGTTGAGGTTGCGGTTTCTACTGCGGTGAATAAGTCTGGATGTATTTGGCGATCGCTTAATTGTGGACAGACGTTGTAAGCTAAATTGGCTAGTTCGTCTAAATTAGCAGAAGTTCTACCAGGCCAAGGTTCTACTGATATTGGCACTAAAAAAAGGCGATCGCCTGGGCGCAATAAAGCAGCAAAAATATCGGCATGATCTTTATCAGCAAACATTCCTATTATCCAAATTACGGGTTTGCGTTTTACTGCGTCTAAGCTATCAACATACTGCGCCAGAACTTCGGCTGCGGCTGTGTTATGGGCGCCATCAATTAGTAATTTATGATTTTTCCAACTAGCCCATTGCATCCGCCCCGGCCATTTAGTTTTCGCCATACCGTTAATTATGGCTGCTTCCGAAATCTGCCACCCCTGTTGTTGGAGAATCTCTAAAGCAGCTAAAGCCAAAGCTGAATTATTTAACTGAATTTGCCCCGCTAACGGCAAAGGATATTTAATCGACTTATGAGGTAATTTTTCCATCCCCCCATCTCCCCATACTTCGGCTCCGCTCAGTACAAGTCTCCCCATCTCCCCATTTCTCCCTCTTTCATACTCCGCCCATCCTGTGGCGATTTGGCGGGCGGGTTGAGGTATAAAAATGGGGCATTGTAATTCTAAAGCACGCGATCGCACCACCTCTTCGGCATCTGGTGGCAATTGTCCAACTACAACAGGACGCCCCGGTTTAAGAATACCTGCTTTTTCTCTGGCAATGTCAGCAACGGTGGGGCCTAATTGTTGCCAATGTTCCCGGCTGATAGAAGTGATAATCGTAACTAAAGGTTCCAAACAGACATTGGTAGCATCCAAGCGCCCCCCTAATCCAACTTCTACGACTGCGACATCGACTTTAGCTTGGGCAAAATATAACCAGGCTGCGGCAGTAATTACTTCAAATTGAGTTGGCGATTGTTCATTGGGAGGAATCGCCGCTTGTACTTGTTGAAATAATTGGCTTAATTCTTCAGAAGAAATTGGTTGTTCGTTGAGACAAATACGTTCCGTCCAATCAACTAAATGGGGCGAAGTGTAGCGTCCTGTACGATAACCAGCCTCAGTAAGTACTGAGGAAAGATAAGCACAAACTGAACCTTTGCCATTAGTACCAGCAACGTGAATTACCGAGACTTGGTGATGGGGATTGCCAAGATTTGCTAAGAGATTGAGAATGCGATCGAGTCCGAGATGGACGCCAAAACGTTGAAGAGGTTGGATTACAGAATCGATATCCACAAGGAGGGGAGTGGGGAGTGTAGGGCACAGGGAGCAGGGGAGCAGGGCAAGCAGGGGAAAAGGTTAAAGGTTAAAGGGAAAAGGAATAAATTTAATCTTTCCCCTTTTCCCCGGTTGGTGAGCTTGTCGAACCATACCCCTTACCCTTTCTTTATGCCCTGTTTGCCCCATACTGAATATGAATAAAACCGACTGTCTTAATAAAAAGAAACAGTCGGTTGAAAAGAAATGATATTAAGCCTAAGTTAGGCTTCTCTATCTAAAAAGCCTTGAATTTGTCTTAAAGCCGCAGCGCCAATATTAAACACTGCCCAGCCAGCGGCAATAGCAATTGGAGCTAAAACGATCGCTAAACGAAAATCGATATCCATATCTAGAACCCCTCTTTTAAGAAGAAATTAAAGTTTTGTCAACTGCTCTCATTTTTATTTTTAGCTGAAGTGGGCAATTTTTCCTAGCTTATATGTAAAGAATGTTTAAATTTTGGGCATTGGGCATTGGGCAAACAGGGTATGGGGAAAGGGAAAGGGGTATGGTTCGACAAGCTCACCAACCGGGTAAAAGGGGAAAGATTAAATTTATTCCTTTTCCCTTTTACCTTTAACCTTTTCCCCTGCTTCCCTTCCCTCCTCATCCCATACCCCACTCCCTAACCCTTACTAAAGCCGATATCAGTCCCTTTACCTGCATGAACTAAAGCTAACTTTTCGTAACGCTGGGCGTGTTCGATGAGTTCTGCGGCTTCAACTTCTGTTACTTGGCGTTGTACTTTGCCAGGAATACCGACAACCAGGGATAAGGGGGGTATATTTTTAGTTACGACTGCGCCGGCACCAATAATGCTACCAGCGCCCACTCGTACACCACCTAAAATCACTGCGCCAATGCCAATCAAACTTCCACGCTCAATGTAAGCAGAATGTACCACAGCACGATGCCCTACGGTGACACGATCTTCTATGATTGTGGGAAAACCAGGATCGCAATGTAAAATTGCGCCATCCTGAATATTCGTGCATTCGCCAATATCAATGCGTTCAACATCTCCCCTAACTACCGCCCCGTACCAAATGCTTGCTCCTGCTGCTATGTTTACCGAACCTATAACAACAGCGTTGGGTGCAATGAAGGCAGCTTGAGAAAAATCGACAGATGTCCAGTAAGAAGCGGTAGACACGATAGAATATTAATATGGTACCCAGGAACACTGGAGAAACTCCAACCTTTGAGGCTGGTTGCACAACCAGGATATCACAGCGTCAAGCCTCTAAATTCAAGAGTGCTGAGTGCTTAACTAAGTACTATGAGTGTTGAGTTATAGGAGAGTTTTTCATAAAAAGCTTAAAACTCATGACTCAGAACTTACTTGTTGAGTTAGCAGTGAGAAAATATCCCAAAGTGGCGGAGTCGAAGTGTATAACCCAACCTACTAGTGCCTAGTGCTGGTAAAGCAAAATTATGTTTGTACGCACTTCATGATGAATCCAGGCTTGCAGTACCCAATATTTGGCCCTGAAATACAGTGTCCCCACTGTCGCCAGACTATTCCGGCGTTGACACTAACAGATACCTATTTATGTCCGCGTCATGGCGCTTTTGAAGCTAACCCGAAAAATGGAGAGTTAATCCATTTACAGTCTGGGCGTCACTGGCGGAGGTGGAATAATGAATGGTATAGACAGCATACTCATCCTGATGGTATCCGGTTTGAAATCCATGAAGCATTAGACAAGCTGTATACCCAAGGCTATCGAGCAACACGAGTTATTATTGCTCGACGCTATCAGGAATTGATGAGTGGCTACTTGGAACGCAGTACTCCTTGGCGGTCTGGACAGCCAGAAGCATCAGCCGCGCGACTCTACGGTTTACCGGTAGAGTTTAGTCCTGAACCTCCAGAAGATCCCTGCTGGGAAGTAATTAATTTTGACTTGGAAAAAGAACCTGGCGTCCCTGTACGCTACCCTTATTTCAGGTTATTTGAGTAAAGTTAGGAGTTAAAAGTTAAAAGTTAAGAGTTAGGAGTTAGGAGTTAGGAGTTAATAGTTAGGAGTTAAATTGAATTCACAACTCAGAACTACTAACTCACAACTCAAAACTACTAACCCACAACTCCTAACTCTTAGCTCACAACTCCTAACTTCTAATTTTTGTTATGCACCACGCTTCTATTCGGACGGCGAATATTCATCGAGCGATCGCTTTCTACGAACATTTGGGATTTACAATTTCAGAACGCTTTACTACAGGCTACACCCTAGCTTGTTGGATGGAAGGATTGGGCGGCAGAATTGAACTGATCCAAATTCCCGAACCAAAACCAGCCCCAGATGCTTTTGCTGACGAACATTATGTGGGATATTATCATCTCTCTTTTGACTTAACTGAGATGACGCCAGATCTACCTAGCTGGTTGACAAATTTACAAGAACGTGTTTCAAAAACAGAAGAATTGCAACCGTTAAATGTATTATTAGAACCGACACAACAGCAAATAGGCGATCGCATTTATGAAGTTGCTTTTATCGCCGATACCGATGGCTTACCTTTAGAATTTATTCGCGTTTTAGCAAAACTTCCATAATTTAGCTTTTTTTATTAATTTTGTTGCTAATATAGCAGGCAAAAGCCAGTAGGCTTGCGAAAGTCTGTGAATGTAGGAGTTTTATAAGTTGTTTATGTATTAAAATATGCTGGAACTTTTATATATTTTTTTTAGTGTTGTCGAGGAAAGAGATTTATTTGCCAAATTAAACTTATATCGTCCTGCAAAATAATACTAATTTAAAAAATAAGTGTGATAGATAAATTCACAAAGTTATTTAATAGAAGTAAATTCTAAATCTGAATTTATAAGTCTTGGTTGCTAGCAAAAATAATAATGGTCTCAACACTGACAGAAAACGTCCGCAAGACAGTACTGGAAAATGGTTTAATTGTCCTCACCAAGGAAGTGCATACTGCGCCAGTAGTAACGGTGCAGGTGTGGTATAAGATTGGTTCGCGCAACGAAGAACCGGGAGTCAATGGTATTGCTCACCAATTGGAACACATGATGTTCAAAGGCACAAAAAATCGTCCGATTCAATTTGGACGTTTGTTTAGTGCTTTGGGTAGTGACTCTAATGCTTTTACTAGCTATGACCAAACTGCATATTACGGGACTGTGGAACGAAGCAAGCTCAAAGCACTCTTGGTGCTGGAAGCGGACAGAATGCAAAATTCCCAGATTGAACTAGAGCAACTAGCAAGTGAAAAGCGGGTAGTAATTTCGGAACTGCAAGGTTACGAAAATAGTCCAGAATATCGCCTCAACCGCGCCGTAATGCAAGCAATGTTTCCCAATCATCCCTATGGATTGCCTGTAGGTGGTATGAAGGCAGATGTTGAAAAATTTGAACTGGAACAGGTACAGAAATATTACCGCAATTTTTACACTCCCGATAATGCCGTCTTAATAATTGTTGGAGATTTTCAAACTGCAAATACCCTAGAAATAGTTAAAGAAGTATTTGGCAAATTACCAAACAGGCAAGAGTTAGTAGTTATTTCTCCCCATCTCCCCATCTCCCCATACTTCGGCTCCGCTCAGTACAAGTCTCCCCATCTCCCCATCTCCCCACTCCCCAGTCCCATAATATTGCGAGAACCAGGAGTAGGGCGTTTGTTACAGGCGGTTTATCCATTACCAGATGTGAATCAGCCGGATGTGCCCGCGCTGGATGTAATGGATTATATTTTGACTGAGGGGCGGAATTCTCGGCTTTATCAGGCTTTGGTAGAATCAGGTCTAGCTCGTGAAGTTACAGCATCAGTTACCAGTTTGCGGGAATTTGGCTGGTATGAAGTGTTAGTGACGGCTGCATCTAAACAAGATTTGAAAAAAATTGACTCAGTGCTCAATAGTGCGATCGCCAATGTAGCAAAAAAAGGTGTGACTTTAGAAGAAGTGGAACGAGCCAAAACTCAATTAACAGCAGATGTCATTTTGAGTAACCGTGATATCACTTCTCAAGGAATGCAATTAGGCCACGATGAAACCACTGCTGATGATTATCGCTATACAGACCGCTATTTAGCCGCTGTGCGTTTGGTTAAGCCAACGGATGTTGTCGCTGTAATTAACAAATATCTGACAAAAGAAGCGCGTACACTCGGCTTTTTTGAACCAACTCACAAGCAAACAACAGAAGTTGGTCCCAAACCAGATTTAACCCAAACCACGGAAAATTTCTCTGCTGTCGCACCTGTACTTGTTAGTGAAGTGGTAAAGTACTTACCGAATGTGGATTTGGTAACAGATGGGTTGCTTGCTGTGGTTGACCAAGCCTCTGGTAGAGAAGATATCGCCCAAACATTACCACAACAATTCCAATTTGACAATGGGCTGCGGCTATTGCTGTTAAGCGATCGTAGCACTCCTACTGTTACCCTGAGCGGCTACATTCAAGCGGGAACAGAATTTGATTCAAATGAGCAAGCTGGACTGGCTGCTTTTGTGGCAGAAAATTTGCTTAGTGGCACAAAAACGAAAGATGCCTTAACAATTGCCAAAACCTTGGCAGAACGAGGTGCAAGTCTAGACTTCCATGCATATCCCGAAGGCGTGCAGATTGAGGGTGATAGTTTAGCACCGGACTTGCCGATACTCATCGAAATTTTGGCAGATGTTCTGAAAAATAGTACATTTCCAGTCAAAGAATTAGAACTGCATCGCCAACAAACTTTAATAGATCTGCAAATAGAATTAGACGAACCGTCAGAAGTAGCTAGAAGAATATTTGTTCAGTCAATTTATCCGCAAAAACATCCCCTAAACACCTTTCCTACAGAGAAGAGTTTACAGCGGATTAAACGCCAGGATTTAATTGATTTCAAAGCTAAACATTATCGTCCTGACACAATGGTGCTAGTAATAGTAGGAGACTTTGAGGTGGAGTCAATGCGATCGCTCATCGAGTCGAAGTTTGCTGACTGGGAAGTTAGCGCTCAACCACCGACATTAAAATATCCTACAGTGTCACTGCCAGAAAAAATAGTCAGTGTTAACAGAGTCTTACCAGATAAGGCTCAAGCTGTGACTTATATAGGCCATCCCAGTATTAACCGTTACGATCCTCGGTTTTATGCTGTTTTGCTGTTAAATCAAATTTTGGGAGGCGATACTCTATCAAGTAGACTAGGAACAGAAGTGCGCGATCGCCAAGGTTTGAGCTATGGAATTTATAGCTACTTCCTAGTCGGTAAAAATGCGGGGACATTTTTAATAGAAATGCAAACTAGTCCTGAAGATAGCATCAAAGCGATCGCCAGTACCCGCCAAATATTACAACAAATCCATCACCAAGGCGTCACTGCCCTAGAAGTAGAAACAGCTAAATGCACCCTCATCGGTAACTATAATGTTTCTTTAGCAAATTCAGAGGAATTAACAGATACAATTCTGATGAATGAAGTCTACGGACTAGACCGAGCAGAATTGCACTCGTTCGCTCAAAAAATCCAGCAAGTCACCCTTGAGGAAGTAAATCAAGCGGCGCAAGAGTTAATTCACCCGGATCAAATCGTAGTTGTCACTGCTGGGCCTATTGTCTTAGCAAAGCAAAGTATTTAGTCGTAGGTAAATTATTCGCTGAATAATCCGATTATATTTATTGGCTTGGCGATCGCCACAATTACCTTTACCTTTTAACAACTACCAATGAAAGTTTGCAAATATTTATACCAATTTATAACAACAATTCTGGCTTTCACTGCTTCTGCTTGCCTACAAGCACCACGGCGAAACTCCGTAATATTAACTTTGCTTTTGTGCTTGAATTTCATCAATGCAACTCCAGCAGCTGCGGCGAATTTGTCTAATGATTTGCTCAAGCAACCAGCTACAGAAATTAAAGTTAGCTTGGGCAATGCAGCTAACGAACTCAAATTTGAACCAAATCACTTAGAATTGCAGGCTGGCAAACGTTATAATCTGCGGCTGACTAATCCCAGTCAGTTGAAACATTATTTTACTGCTAAAGATTTTGCCGATGGAATCTGGACACAAAAAGTTGAAGCAGGCAAAGTAGAAATTAAAGGAGCAATTCACGAACTAGAACTCAAGCCAGGTGCCGAGGCAGAGTGGGTGTTTGTGCCTTTGAAATCTGGCACTTATAGTTTACGTTGTCCAATAGCTGGACATACAGAAGCAGGTATGATTGGAGAGATTGTTATTAGTAATTGAAGAAGAATTATTCAAGTCAGAATTCAATCAAATCTGAGAAACTAACTTAGTTTAAAGAGTTTTAACTTCATTATTAAGAGTTAAGAGTTCTTCTCTGTACGAGTGACTCAGGAATCAAATCATATGTAAAATATTTTATTAATGCTGTGTTTTAGCTAAGACAGGCTTACCTGTAGATACGGCCTGCTCAATAATATCAGCGGCTCTACTTACCCCCCCAGCAGCGTGAGTAGCTGCTTGTAATCTGAGGGCATTCTGTTTATAAGATTCTTCTGTCAACACCCGGCTGATAGCATTTTTCAATCTCGGAACATTCAGTTTTTTGAGAGTGACAAGCTCACCCGCCCCCGTCCAAGCGATACGGGCTGCTACTCCTGGCTGGTCATTGGCAACTGGAATCGCCACCATTGGCACTCCTTTTTTCAGACATTCCATTGTTGTATTCATTCCCGCATGAGTAATCATGAGGGTGGCTTTTTCCAGCACTTCTAATTGAGGTGCATACTCAACTACTAAAGGATTTCCTGCCAAGTCTGGTAGTGATTCTGGTTTAGCAGAACCTCCCAGAGAGATCGCTAACTGAGCATCCAAATCTTCACAAGCTAAAGCAATAGTTTGAAAAACCCAAATCAAACGATTTTGCAATGTTCCCATCGAAGCATAAATTAACGGTTTCCCTGTCAATTTTTCATAAGGGAAAGAAACAGGTATTCGATTGGCTGAAGTATGGTAACTTCCTGTGAAATGGAACCAAGGAGGTAATTTTTCTCTGGGAAATTCAAACTCAGCAGGTGCATTACTTATTTGAGCTAGTTGAGAGTTGCTCTCGTTAAGACTAGAGTACAGGGGTAATTTCCACTCTCGACGATATTCATTAATCAAATCTTCAAGTGGTTTGATGACGTTATTAGCTAACGTGTAACCTATTTGGTTGCGTAAACGTGCCCACGCAGCTGGGCTATACTTCCAAGTTGTGAAAAAAGGAGGAATGCTAGGTTCTTGATTCAGCACTACAGCGCTGCATACAGTGATGAAAGGAATTTTGAGAAACTCTGCAATTGTCCCTCCCTCTGGTGAACTTTGGTTTACTAGCAAAGCTTCTACCCCTGCTGCTTTAATTAATGCTGGAGCTTGCTGGAGTGTCATAGATGAGACATCCTTGAGCAATTCAATAGTGTATCGAAACGCAGCAAATCCACGTAGTTTACCTAATTTGGTAAACGACTCTACTGTCGATCCAGAGGGAAAATCTTTTTCACCAATTGCTTGGAATTCTATTCCTGCTGCTAGTGCTTTAGTTTGAGTATCGAGTGTTCCAAAGAGAGTGACGCGATGCCCACGTTGTTGAAGTTCCTGCCCCAAGGGAAGCATAGTGTTGAGGGGGCCGGTTGCTGCACCAGGACAGATGATACCAAAATGAGTCACGATTAATGCCTCTATTTGATTTTCAAGAACTTATCTAAAGCTACCACCATACTCGCAGGCCAACGACGGATATTTTTTACCCAGTTGATATCCTTATAACGGCTATCCAATCCATAAGCTGCCACCCAGTTACTTTCAGCTTCCCCTTGTTTTCCATTCACCCAGTAGGCAGCTGTGAGGGCAGCACGCATATCCGCAAATTTGGGATATTTGCGGACGATATTTTGCATTTCTTTGATTGCTTGGTCTATTTGACCAGTTTCATAAAGGGCGAGGGCATAATTAGCGCGGGCAAAGGCAAAATTTGGGGCTATTTCCACTGATTTTTTGTAGTCAGCGATCGCCGCATCCCATTTTCCTAAACCACCTTCGGCATTACCGCGATTGTTATACGCCATCGCATCGTTAGGATCGAGTTCTAGGACACGATTATAATCTGCGATCGCCGAATCCCATTTTCCCAATCCTTCCAAAGCCGCACCCCGATTCAAATAAGGATCTGTAGCATTTGGGGCAAGTTCTATAGCTTTGTTATAATCAGTCAGCGCCTCTTGTAATTTATTCTGACTTACCCGCGAATTTCCTCGGTTACTCCACGCCCCCGCATTGGTGGGAAATTGCTCAATAATTTTTGTCCAATATGTTTCAGCAGTGGCAAAATCACCATTATTTGTAGCAACAAAAGCCTGATTTGCCCACTCATCACCTTGTTTTAATTGCTCTTGAGTAATACTTGGCAATTGAGATTGTGCGATCGCTGGCGTACCCCAGCCAAACACAAGTAACAAACTCAGAAAAATACAAATCAACTTCATCATCTGGATTTACCGTAAGTGAGTGGAGAGTGGGGCATGGGGCATTGGGCATTGGGGAGAGATAAGCTTGAGTGTTGAGCCTCTGAGGTCGAATGTTGAGCCTTTGAACTCGGAAGTTGCACCTTTTTACTCGAAGGTTGAACCTCTGAAGCTCAAAACTTTCAATTTTAACTCTCTCTCATCATTCCATGCCCAATGCGCCATGCCCCATGTGCTATGCCCCATGCCCAATTTATCGTAATTACAATAACGACAATTGTTCGCTAGGCGGCGTAAATCCCAAATGTTTGTATGCTGCTTTTGTCGCCATTCTGCCACGGGGAGTTCTGGTTAAATAACCAATTTGCATCAGGTAAGGTTCGTAAACTTCTTCAATTGTTTGGGTATCTTCACCTGTTGCGGCTGCCATTGTTTCTAACCCCACTGGCCCGCCATTAAATTGTTCAATAATTACACTCAGCATCTGACGATCTGTCCAATCTAAACCACAAGGATCTACTTGGAATAGTTGCAATGCTTCAGATGCAACGTTTTCAGTAATATCTCCAGATAATTTTACTTCAGCATAATCACGTACTCGTTTTAGTAGTCTATTAGCAATACGTGGTGTTCCCCGCGATCGCCGGGCTATTTCTGCGGCACCATCTTCTGTAACGGTGGTTTTGAGTAATTCAGCGCTTCGCAGTACAATTTTAGTCAGCTCGTCAACTTCATAAAATCGCAATTTTTGAATTAAACCAAAGCGATCGCGCAGTGGTGAAGTTAAAGCACCTACGCGGGTTGTAGCTCCCACCAAAGTAAATTTTGACAGCGGCAAACTTCTGATCCGAGCGCTCGAACCTTTACCAATAGTAATATCTAACCGATAATCTTCCATCGCCGGATAGAGAATTTCTTCTGTCATTCGGGAGAGGCGATGAATTTCATCGACAAATAAAATATCACCTGGTTTCATGTTTACCAGTAGCCCGACAATATCTCGCGGACGTTCCAGGGCTGGCGCACTAGTAATTTTGTAATTTACCCCCATTTCCGATGCTAAAATCATTGCCATTGTGGTTTTACCCAATCCTGGCGGCCCATAAAGCAGTAAGTGATCCAGCACCTCACCACGAGACTTAGCTGCTTTGATGGCAATGTCTAGTACATCCTTTAAATCTTTTTGCCCAATGTAATCGGCAAATCGCTGCGGTCGAATACTTTCTTCCTGTCTGTCTTGTTCATCAATAGCAGCTTCAGGTTGCAAAATATTATTCGTGGATGCTGCTTTCGCCGATTCCCGACGCTGTTTTGGTTCTCCGTTAGGTTCTGGAGGCTGTTTTTTCGAGGAGATTATCGCCATAATTCAGCTGTCTACTTTTTAGGGGACTCTTTACTGGGGAATGGGGACTGGGGAGATGAGGGAGTGTGGGGAGTGTGGGAGGAAAGGTTTCTTCCCTATCCTCCCACACCTGCCACCCCTCCCACACTTCCTGCTTGCCCCATTCCCCATATTTGAAAATTTTCGTTTGCGAATACCCGCGCCAATTTAAAATTTAAATTCCGGTCAATTACCTAGAAGTACAAAAATTACTATGTTATCTAAAAGAATCTTACCGTGCTTAGATGTGAAGGCGGGACGGGTTGTAAAAGGAGTTAATTTTGTTAACCTGCAAGATGCAGGCGATCCTGTAGAACTGGCAAAGGTTTACAACGAAGCTGGTGCTGATGAGTTAGTATTTCTGGATATTACAGCCACTCATGAAGACCGAGCTACAATCCTAGATGTTGTTTACCGCACTGCCGAACAAGTCTTCATTCCATTGACTGTGGGTGGTGGTATTCAATCCTTAGAAAATGTTAAAGCTTTGTTACGAGCTGGAGCAGATAAGGTTAGTATTAATTCTGCGGCAGTGCGCGAACCAGACTTGATTAATCGGGCAAGCGATCGCTTTGGTAATCAATGCATAGTTGTTGCTATTGATGCCAGACGCAGAGTTAACCCAGAAAATCCAGGTTGGGACGTTTATGTCCGCGGTGGCAGGGAAAATACAGGCTTAGATGCCCTACTCTGGGCACAAGAAGTTGAAAAACGGGGGGCCGGAGAACTGCTAATCACAAGTATGGATGCTGATGGAACCCAAGCCGGATATGACCTAGAGTTAACCCGGACAATTGCTGAACTTGTGGAAATTCCAGTCATTGCTTCTGGTGGCGCAGGTAATTGCGAACATATATACGAAGCGCTAACACAAGGTAAAGCTGAAGCAGCGCTACTCGCATCGCTCTTACATTACGGTCAACTAAGCATAGCTCAAATCAAAAATTATTTGCGCGATCGCCAGGTGCCAGTACGTTCGTTTCAATAAGTGCCGATTTATCTATCAATTGCATCTATCTTTAGTTAGACACAGTTCCACAAAAGGATGTTAATATAAGTTTACATCTATTAATAAATATTAAGAAATATGTTGCTTCCTATTTTAATTTTTGATGTAGCCCTAGTTGCATGGTCGCTGCACCTCATGGAAAGAGCCTACGAGAATAAAGAATTTTCTTTGATGTTGGCTGGTACATTGGTCGCACTGGCGGCGGCTGCTATGTTAGTAGTTTACTTTTTAATGGGCCACTGTATGGCTTATTTGTTGCAAGTATCTTAACCATTGCTCAGTAATATGAGAGATAATTAAAATTTAATCTCAAAATATTGACAAAGCAGCAACGACTAGGTTAACCTAGTTCAGGCAGTTAAGGGGTTATAGCTCAGTTGGTAGAGCGCTGCAATGGCATTGCAGAGGTCAGCGGTTCGAACCCGCTTAGCTCCATTTAAATTTACAAAATCTACGTACCAGTTTGTGGCTTGAAAGTCAACTTTCAGGAGCTTCAAGAAAGATAATTTATTTATTGGAGTTTCCCAAGTGAAAAAGTTTCACTTGGGATTTATCTTAACTAGTGTCCTATCTAGCCGTAGCAACCTACGAGACGAATTGCTCAAACCTGTAATTACGAATTGACTAAGCAGAGTTCAATTTACTATGCCAAAGAAGTGGCTATTTTTCTGGAGTAGAGTTTTGTCTGTCTCCCTTTAGCTGGCGTAACTTTTGTAGTAATTCTTGCTCCGATTCAGGAGTCGGCTGATTTTTATTAACTCTTGGCGTTAATAGCGGTTCAGAAGAATTACTAGCTGCTGGTAATGATGTTTTAGAAGTAGCTGCTGGTAAAGGCTGAGTTTGATTGGTATTGATTTTTGGCAGAACTAATGGTTTGAGAGTATTTGTGCGTAAGGAAGCAGGCTGATTATTCTTGATTTGCACTTCGGATGATGATTTTGCATCATCTGTCCGTGAGTTGTTATTGACTCCTGGCACAACTAACGGTTTGAGAGTACGTGCGGGTAAAGGCGCAGACTGATTAGTTCTGATTGGCGTTTGTGAAAATGGTTTAGAAGTAGCCGCTGGCGATGATGTTAACTGATTGCTGTTACCTGCTGGTGCTAAAGGAAAGGGCTTTTGGTCTTGAGTCGTTCCAATTGTGTTGCTACCGTTATTTTGGAAGACTAGGTTAAATGGATAAGAACTAATCTTTGTATCTCCCTTGGGAGATTGTTTATTAAAGTATTCCCTTGCTTTTGTCCGTAATTCCGGGGAGAGTGACTTGTCTTGGAACTTGATATCTAAGACTTTGCCATCAGGATCTACCACTAATACTCCCAAAACAGCCCCTTCCACATTCTGCTTATCTGTAGCTACTGTTTGCCGAATAACTGGTTTTTGTTGTGCATTGGGGTATTCTTTCTGGACTTCTTTTCTGAGAGCATCATAAGAATCCAGTTGTGCGATTGTCTGTTGAGTTCCTCTGGGGGATAAATCGCTTGTTTGAGATACAATTCCCCTAGTTCCCATTAAAGTATTGCTATTTGCTCGACCTTGTTTTAGAGAACTTATCAAGGAGTTTTGAGTAGTTTTAGACGCATTATCAGTTGGTTGCGTCATTTGTGGAGTTAAATTTTCCGGTGGTGTCGTAACGGGGGGAATATCAGCAAGGTTGCGAGATTGGGCACTTTGCAGAATATCATCAGGTATGTTCTGCGATTGCAATTGTGGCAACCTATTTACAGCCAGCGGTTGAGGTGACTCGTATTTGCTCGCGCTTTGACTTAAACGAGGAGCTGGAGGAACTGATGGTGAGAATTTCGGGGTGCTATTGTATTTAGAACTGTCAAATTTAGAAGCGTCAAACCCAAAATTGTAATTGGGAATCCTCCGCAGAGACTGTCTTGTAGGCACAGAGGAAACCCGATAGCTATTAGCTGATGGAGGTAGGGGAGGGAGTACTAGCTGACTTGTTGTCGGCGCTCCCAACGGAGGTAATACAGTCTGGGCGTTAAAATTCGGTGCGGAAAGTGGCGCTATTGGCGGTAATTGTTGTAAACCTATTTGGCTTTGGGGTGTGCTTTGGGGCAAACGGCTTTGGTCGGCTTGACTCAATTCCGTAAGTCCCACCGTTTTTGATGATGCCGTTTCCTGAGGCTTACTAGAGTCTATGGGCATCAATGGTACAATCATGGCGATCGCACCGTGGATACCAACAGAAGCTATAGCCGCTATCCCAATCGGCTGGGTAATAATTTCTGGTATATTTTTCAGCAGGGAGACGTAAGACATGGCTGTTATCGTTCACTCGACTCAGTTGCAGTTGGCTGACAATTTTCTCTTTGGTGACTATATTGCAATATATTCCAAGAGATGCGTCCCTCTAAGGAAATAATAACTTCCTATGCTGGCAATCTAGACGCTAAGATTACCATTTCCTTAACTTTTGAATTTCTTAATAATGCTCTATCATATTGTTAACTTGGGCTTGCTAAAAAAATTTTTAACCGATCGCTAGTTTTGATTTTTTATTGTTATAAAGCGCACTCTTAAAAGTAATATTTCGGATATTTATCAACTTCATTTTTTTGATAATTTCCAATAGATTCGGAACATTCGATCTATTTTTTAGTCTTTTATACTGCCTTTTTTTTACAAAGATTACGTAAAAAATGGCACGCTGAAATGATATAGATTACGCCCTTTGTGACAATGTTACCACATCAGCCGACGCTAAAACTGTTGTGAAATGTACCATTTTCTTGACACTGTGGCCCTAAAACCCATCAACATGTATTTGGGGCTTCCAAAATTGAGTCAAACAATGGCTAGCTTTAGCCTCTAACTACTGACTATTTCTTTGTTAAAAAATTCTAAATTTTAACTCCTTGCAGCCAAAATTTTAAATGCCATTACCGACAATTATTGTCCCTGGTTATCTAGAAAGTGCGTAGACGCAAAGCGGCTTGTCGCAAGACATCGCTTACCGCCAACTAGAACAATCTTTACAACAGTTAAATTTTCCCACTGTCACAGTACCACTACGACGCCGTGACTGGCTACCCACCATTGGCGGCAGACCCGTAACGCCGATTTTGCAACAACTCGATCGCACTGTCAAACAGACATTGCAGCAATATAACGCTACTCAAATTAATTTAATTGGTCACTCAGCCGGGGGTTGGATATCGCGCATCTACATGGGAGAAAAACCCTATTTGGCACGCGGTGATGTTAAGCCATTCCTCTGGCAAGCTCACCCCTTGGTTGCAACTCTCATCACTTTGGGTACACCCCACATTAGCCAAGAACGCTGGACGCGCTTCAATCTCGATTTTGTCACCAATAACTATCCTGGAGCGTTTTATAAAAACGTTCGTTACGTTTGCGTGGCGGGCAAAACTATTTTTGGAGAAAGGCGGCGTGGTAGCTGGTTCGCTTACAGTAGTTACAAATTAACCTGTGGTAAAGGTAACACTTGGGGCGATGGAATCACACCCATCGAAGCAGCTCGCTTGGAAGGCGCAGAAAATCTGGTAATTGATGGCGTCAAGCATTCTCCCAGAAGTCCTGGTATGTGGTATGGCTCGCCAGAACCGTTAAAAACCTGGGTGCAATATTTAATTTAAAAAACTTTATTTTTATATAAGAAAAACAAAATTTCTTAAAATTTCTTAGCTAAAATAATTGTATAAGAATAAATACCTACTTAAGAACAGGAGGGGTGAGCTATGCAAAGCACCCAGTTCGATAGGATTTTGCGACGAGTAGCGACGATATTATCAGTTGTAATTCTGACTCTGTGCTTAGTTTACGTTTCTACCGGAGTTTTGCTTTCTTTTTACTACGAGCCGACAGCCGGCGGTGCTTATAACTCTTTGAAGACGATTAATACACAACTGTCATACGGTTGGTTGTTTTGGAGATCCCACGAGCTTGCTGGTAACGGCCTAATTGCGATCGCTTTAATTCAACTTGTAGTCATGTTTTTGAGTCGCCAATTTCGCAAGAGTTGGCTGACTGCTTGGATTAGCGGGATTTTCTTGACCCTCAGTGCTATCGGGCTAGATTGGACGGGGATGATTCTAGACTGGACTCAAGAAGGATACTGGCGTTTTAGCATTGAGCTAGGAACCATCGAAGCGATTCCTCTAATTGGTGGGCAACTGCGAGACATCCTCACGGGTGGTGGAGCCATTAGCACAGTTACTGTTGAACACCTTTACACAATACACACTTATCTGATTGCTACAACAACACTAATTCTGGCCATAGTGCATTTATCTGCTTTACTTTGGCAAGAGCAGCAACAGAGTATTGAATGTTGAATGGGGCATTGGGCATGTGGCATGGGAAAAGGGAAAGGGGTATGGTTCGACAAGCTCACCAACCGGGGAAAAGGGAAAGATTAAATTTATTCCTTTTCCCTTTTCCCTTTAACCTTTTCCCCTGCTCCCTCTTCCCGCATCTCCCTCATCTCCCAGCACTCTCAGTAGTAGAAAGCTCAGATAACTGCGCTAGGGGTAAGTCTTCAACTTCTGGTAACTTTTCTAGAGATAGGGGGGTGGATTGGGTGACACCGGATAAACGTTTTAAAAGGCTAGGTCTGGGGTCATGCAAAAGGTAGATAATGCGATCGCCAACTTCCCATTCTTGGTTAGCTGGCATTACCTGTAAGCGTTCTTCTCGTTCTACCAATAGCGGTATTAATACCCCAGTCCTAATTTTCTCTTGAATGCGATCGTGTTGAGTGGAGAATTCCGACTCATTGAGCGTCGTTGTTCCCAGCTTGACTCGCCCATCATTGAGATATTCATTCCAAGTCTTAATGGCTAAATCTGGGATAAAAGCTTGATTAACTTTATTATGGGCTGAGCTACTCGCTTGGGGGTCGCGGGGAAAAACCGCTAACACACGCGGCGGATTAAACTCCTCAGCTGCTCGTTGAGCCAAAACAAAATTCACCTCACCATTACTGGTCATTGCCAAAAAAGTACCCATCGAGGCAAGTCCAGCTTCTTCCAAAACAGCCGCATCCAAGGCACTACTAGCAATCACCCGGAGATTTTGGGCCTCGGCTTGCAGAAGACATTGGGGGTCAGTATCAATCATCACGACATTTTCCCCCCGTTCTTGAAAGAATCGGGCAATCAAAAGACTCAAGGGATTACAACCTACAATTACTGCTCCAGTTGCATCTTTCGAGGTAATTTGTAGAAACCTAGCAACCCACCCAGCCGTTAGCCCCTGGCAGACGACAGTCATGATAATTGTCAGGAAGACTAGAGCTTTGATGGAGTCACCGCCATTAATACCCCGCTGTGTCAGCAAAATCGCAAATAGAGAAGCAACGGAAGCAGAAACAATTCCTCTAGGAGCAACCCAACTCAAAAACAATTTCTGTCGCCAGTTTAAGTCACTGTTCCAGGTACAGAACAAAATATTAATTGGGCGAACGACGAACATTAGTACCAAAACAGTGAGTAAACTACCCCAGCCCAAAGCAAATACACTGGCGATGGATAGGTCAGCTGCTAATAGGATGAACAGTACCGAAACGC
Organism: Nostoc linckia NIES-25; assembly: GCF_002368035.1. Taxonomy (GTDB): domain Bacteria; phylum Cyanobacteriota; class Cyanobacteriia; order Cyanobacteriales; family Nostocaceae; genus Nostoc; species Nostoc linckia_B. The sequence goes on from NZ_AP018222.1 coordinate 1,383,397, forward strand.
TGAGAATTGTCAGCTGACCCTTAAAGCTTCTTAACAGACGTTCTTCTGGAACTGAGGAGTTAGCAAACACCGCTCCGGCGACTACTGTCGTCATTACTCCCGATTCACTACGAATCATTTGCGATAAGGTAAACAGACTCCAAAGTATCGCCAGCACCACTAAGTTTTTCAGCTCGAATGACAGAAAACTGGCGCGTTTGAAAATCAAACTCATCAGATAACCGCCAGCGCCGCCAATTGCCGCACCAACACCCAACCGCATCAGTAGACCAACCATCGCATTGATTGGCTGAGCATCGCCGTTCAAAATCGTATCGAGGACAACGAAAGCCAGGATCGCCCCTACAGGGTCAATTAAAACTCCTTCGCCTTCTAAAAGTGTTGCCACTTGTCGATCTACATTGATTTGTTTGAGCAGGGGGCCAACGACAGTCGGGCCTGTAACCACGACTATGGAAGCATAGAGAAAAGCTATGTTCCAAGGAAATTCACCCAGCCAGTGAGCAGCCATACTCCCACCAAGCAGTGTGATTAGGGTTCCAAGAGTGACGAGCAATTGTAGGCTAAGTGAAACTCTGCCTAACTCTCGCAGATCTAAATTCAGTCCACCTTCAAACAAAATAATTGCCGTTGCTAGGGCGACAATAACTTCCAGCCCAGTACCTAAGAGATGGGGGTGCAACAGCCCTAAACCATCAGAGCCAAACAGAATGCCCAATAGTAATAACAAGACAATGCTGGGTACTCGCAGGTATGCAGCCAAGACTTGGGCGCTAATACCCGCTAGTACAGCGATCGCCATCTGGAGAGTGATTTCAAAAGATGCTTCCATGTTGTAGATTTTGAGCCATTTATTTCAAAATCTTTTGTAAAAAAACTGTAGGTATTAACTCTACAGGGTACAACATCATACCCTTTCTCCTTTGGGGAATTTTGCGTTTTTTCTATTTAGGCATCCACTAGAATTGGCTGCTCTGAACGTTGAGCCACTCTGCCCAAAGCCGGACAAGCGCCTACGGGCTTTTTTTTGTGTATCCATATCTGTGTATCCTTTTCAAACTTTCGCCTCCACCCAGTTTAGCCGCCACCAACTTTTTTTGCCAAAACCTATTGACATCCTTGAGAAAATTCGTTAATTTATAAAAGGTCTGAGTCCGATGCCCCCATCGTCTAGAGGCCTAGGACACCTCCCTTTCACGGAGGTAACGGGGATTCGAATTCCCCTGGGGGTACTAAAAAAGCGAAAATCAAAGATGCTTTTGAAGAGAAATTTTTAGTAATAACTATCACTCAGAATTAACTCTGAATGATAGATTACTGAAATTCAACTTTTTTGAATGGCTAGTTCTTCTACACGTTGGTAGATAGCCATAAGATTTAACCGCAAATCTTTACTCAGGCGGTTTTCAATAATTGACACTGGCATAGTGAGCTTAGGCCAAACTTGAATTGTGTAGCAGAGATTGGTTCCTATATGCTCGCCAAGGGAATAAGGCTCTAAGCACCACCTACCAGAGAAGCCTTTAAAATCTCCTTCTACCATGCGGAAATTAATTTCTTTAGGAAAGTATTCTTCCAGGTCTAAAACCACCCGCGCACAAAAGTTGAAATTTAAAAAACGCTGGGAGCCTACCTGTTCGAGTCGAATACCGCCGTCAGGATGCTCGATAAGACGGCTTTTGGCAAGGTTGGGAATGAAGTCAGCCAAAGCTTCATAATCAGTCAGAACCTTCCAAATTTGTTCCACTGGTTGGGGAATTTGAACTTTAGCACTGATTTGTCGTTGCCGCTGTGCTAGTTTGTCAATTTGAACTTCAACTTTAGCCAATAAAGCAAGTGCATCAGCAGACAAATCAGCTTCTAAGTTAGTGTCATCAGTGGAAGACTGAAAATCGAGGTTTTCTGTTGTGTTGTATTCTTGAGTCACTTTGCGAATTATGGTTTGCTTTCGTCAGAAAATTGCGGCAGAGTCAGGGTGAAGCAAATTTCGCTCTGTTGAGAATCCGGTATTGATAGACTTTCAACTGCGATCGCTCCATTGAGATGCTGCACTAAAGACTTGACTAAAGCAAGTCCCAAGCCTGTTCCTGGAGTCCAGCGCCCTTTTCCGCGACGGAACTTGTCAAAGATGTAGGTCGCTTCTTCTTCAGAGATGGCACGTCCGATGTTCCTCACCTTCATGATAACTCGATCTATTTGTTCATCGACTTGATGAAAGGCGTGTAGGTGAACTATAGTATCATGCTCTGAGTATTTACATGCATTGGTGAGCAATTCTTGGAGAATGCGGTCAAAACTTTCTAGTTCGGTTTGCAGTCTTAGCGACTCTTGTGGTAAATCTAAGGAAATGTTTAATCCCTTCTCGGCAAGTTTTTTCTCAAAAGATGCCGCTATATGCTCAATTCTGCTATTTAAATCTATAGTTTCTAATTGCGGAGCTTCGTGAGGGGACTCTAGCTTCTGGAGTGTCAACAAGTCATTAATTAAGTTAATTTCTTTTGTACATTCCTGTTCTAGGATATCCAGATATCTCACCTGACGCTCTGGTGTTATTCCTGGGAAACGTAAGTTGCGAATTGACAACAGCATATTTGTCAGAGGGTAGCGTAGGCGATCGCTCATATTACTCAAAAATTCATCTTTGAGTTCGTTAAGCTGCCGCAACTGCTCAACATATTGCCGGGTTCTTTCATGCAACTTTGCTTGAAGTTCCAGACTGCTCTGTAGTTTTGCTGTTCGCTCATCCACCAAAGTTTGCACTTGACGCAAAGTCTGTGACTGGATGATAGCATTACTCACTTGAGCGCAAACCATTTCCACAAGGTTTAATTCTGCTGGCTGCCAACTGCGAGTAAAAGATTGCTGTAATACCAAAAATCCCAAGATTTTACCTTGACTTTCTAGTGGCATTAACAGTACCGCAGGGAATTCCTCTAGTGCAAATAACGGAACACCACAGGAAATATCGTTTTGGGCGGTATAATCATCGAAAATTACTGGTTTTCCAGAATCTATGAAGGCACGCTGGCATAAACCACACTCGGAAAGCGAAAAAGACTGATTTAAGATTTCTGGTTTACTGGTGCGGGAATTTTGTGTTGCCTTTGCCCATTCACCAACTACCGTAGCTTTAGCTTTGGGAATTTGTTTCTTGGCTTGAGTCCTAAATAGCGGATCTGTATATTTCAACAAAATCAGCAAACCCCGATCTGCCTGTAGAGATTCAGCAGTAGAGGCAATAACTACTTGGAACATTTGATTAAGTTCCAAGTTACTGCGACTTAATATAGTTAATTGCTTGATCAAGTTTTGATGCTGGTTGCTTTTTTGCAAATCCTGTTGTTGACTAGCAATTAGCTGTGCTTGTGCAGATCTAGAAAAAGCAATGGCGCAAGATGACTCTACTTCTTTGAGCAGTTGTTTTTCTGATTCGCTCCAATCATATGGTTGGAATTTAATCAGACAAATCACTCCATTGTTATTGCCACCAAACCGGGTAGGAATTGCCAAAACTGCTTTTATCGGTAGTGGCAGATATTGACACCCAATTACCAGACTGTTCTGAATGATGGAAATATCTTCAATAGTCAATGGTTCAGCAGCACATTGCAGCACTGGGGAGTGCATCAGCAACTGTTCCATCGAAAATATCTCTTCTGGGTGTGGTAGCCCTAAATAATCATCAGCACACCAATTAGTAGCAGTTGGTTCGTCGGAGATGTCGCCTGTTACTGAAACCAAGCAACAGCAATCTACTTGAAAAGTAACTCCTAGCAATCGGGCAATATCTTGCAGCATCAATGCCGTTGCCGAGCTATTAGCAATGATTTGGTTGATTTTGTGTACCAACTGGCGGGCTGGTTCTTCCTGATGCTGCATCAGCTTCGCTTGGTAAGGTTGTAGTCGATCGACATCATTTAAGTAATGTGGCGGCGACGATAAAGGCTTTTTCATTCTTGGCACGCCCTTGGATAATAAATCCGCTGTTTTTGCACCCAACCTTTTGGCATATTGTTCACCGTTAGTTGTGTTGCTCCACCCTGATAATTCACAAATTTTGTATGAATACTTTCTCTCACCTGTTATAGCCCTTTTCTATGGCAGATGGCCAAGTTTCCAAATATATTAAGCAAATTGCTACATGGATACTTAGATAGTTAAAATATGCTAAAATCCCTTAGCCAGATTATTTTTGCTTTCTTTATATTGATATGATTAACTAACTTTGACTTAGAATATCCTGTCTGTAAGTATACATAAACCGTAATTTCTCTGGAATCAAACCCCTACCATCGGTAGTTTTACCCGTAAGATTACTTAATATAATTTCAGTTATTTGTAAAAGTTATTTAACTATTAGTATATTTACAAGCTGTCCTTGACTCTGTGTTAGTGTCAAAAGGATATACAAAAGCTAAAGCTATAAAAATAGATATATAAACGATCCTAAAGCTCTTATGCGGAATCAGGCAAAGTGGAATTTAGACGCAAAGTGCTTTCTATAAGATGGGATCTTTAATGGTAACTTTTGACAACACGTAGGGGCGATCGCTAGACTTCGTTTTTTCAGAGCGATCGCCCAAGTTTTCAGTAAACTCTCAGTGTATATCAGGCAGTGTAGCCTTTGGTTTTGGTAATTGGAAAGAAATTATTAAACATTGGCAGTTATCCATTACCAATTTCACAATTATAACTATAAATAAAGATAAATAAATAAACTATAAGCTTTAACAATGTATTGAACCACCAGAGAAAATAGAGCTAAATTTTGAATGCAGCCCGATTATTTTAATTAAAAAAACCGAGCTGCATTGGTCTGGATATAAGCCTATCCAGCCAAACTTTCGACGCTCAGAGGAACCATATCGCCATTTCTCGTCAGTCCTAACAACATCGGCTGTTGGGGTTGGATGAGCTGACCTGTGAGGACACAACGTTCTTCTTGCTGGGCTGTGGCCGCTATGCTAGCTCGGATATCGGATCGGGAAAATCGCGGCTTCCACTCACCTGATTTTTGCTGGACATAGTTCCAAAGAATATCTCGGATCAGAGCTTGATATCCCTGATTGCCAGCGATTTCTTTGAGTTTATCTTTGAGTTCACGTTCTAGGCGGATGCTGGTAACTTCCATATCGGTGGTTGGGGTGCGAGCGATTGTATGCATGACTTTTTCTCCTTAAAGGTATAGACAGGATAGTAATACAAGTGTAGTATGTTTAAAGGAATGTTCAATAGGTGAAATTTTCTGTGAAATCCATTAACCCCATCTCTACTTCCTTATGCGCTACCAATTGCCGAGCCGATTGGGAATCAGCTGCTGTGGGAGTGGAGTATTTATTTATGGGCGGTAGTAGCCGAAATCATGGGCAAATCACAGAGGGTAATCATGAGTTTAGATATCTGAGCATTAGTTGGCCGATCGCAAAACCACAACTAGATAAAGAAAGCGGGGGGTACAGGCGAAGGAATTCTGTACCGATATAAGACCAGAAAAATTTTCGGTCAATTTCCAACCCCCGCTTCAGGCAAACAAGAAGCGGGGGTTTTTTGTAAGGAGTGAAGCTGTGACGACTGCAAGGCAAGTGTTAGAGCAATCCGTAGTGATGTTTTATCAGAATTATTTACCACTATGTCGGATCAATATCAAGCGGGCGATTGTTTTATTGGTAACAAAAGAGACTCAGGCACTGGGTTTTACCACGGGAAGTGAATGCCTGATTCACTCACTCCATCTGGGAGCGGATGTGGAAAGTTCCAGCAGCTAATTGGCAAAAAGCGTTACCACAAGGGGATTGCATTTACCAAGATTGCGGTGGCAGCATACATCTAACCCTAGATTATCTGATACCGCGATATACAGGCTGAATTTTGGATAGACGTGCAAGCAAACCTGGAATAACAGGAGAGCATAAGGAATGCTGAAATTAACTTACACTGAAAACAGCTTTTATTTAGAATTTCTCACTCAGTCGCTAGAAGAATGGGTAGCGCAACGAGTGATTTTGGCACTGCGAGTCGGCCAAACTCTGAGCGTTGAACCCAGTACAGCTTCCTTTTTGCTTCCTGTTGATTTACGGGGAGTAGAAGTGTTGAAGGCTGAGGTGAAAAGAGATGACAGAGAAATTATTGCTTTGTCTGTCTGCGATTCCGAATATGTGGAAGTCACCTTGCGGGGTTCTTGGCTATCAGATGCGTCTGAGGACGCTGCGGGTGTGTTTATTACCACAATGAGCGATCGCGCTGAGTTCTTTTTGCACAAACTTTGGCAGGAAGCTCAAGCTTGTACTTCTGTGATGAGTGAATAAACGAATCAAAGGGTGAGTTAAATTTCTTGCCCTTTGTTGTTTTATAGCAGGCAAGAGGCAATAACCAATAGGCAATAGGCTTGAAAATCTTTTTGTGTTTGGGTTTTATGCTATGTTGATGTCCTAATCTACGTGGCAGCTGCTATATTTCTCAAAGTTTGCGAATTGCCACAACAAACTGGTCAGCTTGGTGTTTAAGCAATAAAAATTTATTTTCTCTACTCTTTATTTTCAAGGCAGAGTCAAATAAAAATTAAAAAAAACTATTGATATGTGGTTTTGATTCAATTTCTTGTATGTTGATTGTGTTTAATAATTCACAAACAAAAAAATTATGGATTTTAAGCAGATTGGTGAGGTTGCTAGTTCACTCTTAACTCTGTTTGGACTGAAAATTTTAGGTGCGATCGCTCTGTGGCTGATTGCTCAACGCTTGATTGATTTTGGATTAAAGCTACTGCGACGTGCTTTCCGAAGCCAACAAGTCGATCCGACACTGATTAACTATCTTCTGAATATCATTGGGGTGACGCTGAGAGTTGTTCTAATTGTGGCAATTCTTGGCTTTTTCGGCATTGAAACAACTTCTTTTGCCGCATTGCTAGCAGCCGCTGGTGTGGCCATTGGCGCAGCATGGGGTGGATTACTGGCGAACTTTGCAGCAGGCGCATTTTTAATCGTTTTTCGACCCTTCAAAGTTGGTGATTTCATTACAGCTGCGGGTGTCACAGGCACCGTTACAGAAATTGGACTGTTCACTAGCAATATCAATACACCCGATAACGTGTTAACGATTGTCGCAAATAACAAGATATTTGCTGATAATATTCAGAATTATTCTGCCAATCCTTACCGTCGGGTCGATCTGGTGGCTCAAATCCATCATAATGTGAAGCATAACGAAGCGATCGCACTTTTGAAAGCCAAAATTAGTCAAATTCCGAATGTTCTCCAAAATCCAGCACCGGACATAGAAATTCTGGATTTTAATTTTGCAGGCCCTGTACTAGCAGTACGTCCTTATTGCAATAATGACCACTACTGGCAGGTTTACTTCGACACGAATAAAACTATACGTGAAACCTTCGGTGAAGCTGGGTATCCAATTCCCGAATACCGTTATGCAATTAGCGCTTCATCTGGGAATGAGATTAGTAATGTTATCCCACCACTATCGGAAATAACTTGAGAATTCAGAATTCAGGAGTCAGGATTCGTGAATTCAAAGAGGGTTTATAGTTGAATACAGTTTAGTTAAGCCTAAAAGTATTCATCTACAGACGCCATGAATCACCTCTGCAAGACTTTGGTTGTGTGATTCGCTTTTGTGGAAATGTAATGTCAAAATTAAAAAGTAGTTAGGGGAAATGCCTTAGCTACTTTTTTATATCGTAAATTTTCGGAAAAACCAGTTTCAATTTCCGAAACCAGCCTGACAAATGGTGTAGAAAAAGGTTAGCTTAACTGTTAATCACAAGCGGCACCCCAGCAGCGATGGTAAAAGAATTAGCAATTTGCACTCGCGGACTAACTAAGCAATTCGATCGGCACGTTGCTGTCAATGATGTTGATTTAGAAATCCAGGCGGGTGAAGTATATGGACTAATTGGCCCGAATGGCGCAGGTAAAACAACTCTCATCCGGATGTTGGCGACTGCTGAGGAACCAACTACGGGTGAGATTTATATTAATGGCGATCGCCTTTTACGCGATAAGAGTAACCCGAAACTCAAGCGTCGTCTTGGCTACTTACCCGATGACTATCCACTGTATGAAGATTTAACAGTTTGGGACTATTTAGATTACTTTGCGCGTTTGTATCGCTTGCGGGAACCTCGCCGCACCCAACGGCTACATGAAGTTTTAGAATTAATCCAACTTGGTAACAAACGCCACAGCATGATTTCTACTCTCTCACGAGGGATGAAACAGCGTTTGAGTTTAGCGCGAACCATTATCCACGAACCGATTTTACTATTACTAGATGAGCCTGTTTCTGGACTCGACCCTATAGCGAGAATGCATTTTCGTGAAATCATTAAGGCTTTACGAGAAGCTGGGATGACTATACTAATTTCTTCCCACGTTCTTAGCGATCTAGCGGAATTGTGTACTTCTGTGGGAATTATGGAACTTGGCTTTTTAGTAGAAAGTACTTCCCTACAGCAACTTTATCAACGTCTTTCACACCAACAAATTGTGTTATCTACTTTGGGAAAAATAGAGGCACTTTTGAGTGAATTGAAGCATCATCCTTTAGTAGAACAGTGGGAGGTAATACCAGGAAAAAATAGCGTGCGGGTGAATTTTTCAGGAACGCAGGAAGATTGTGCGGATCTTTTGCGATCGCTTATTCAAGCAGGCATTCCATTGAGTGATTTCCACTGCACGCAAGAAGACTTAGAAACCATTTTCTTAAAGCTAGGTCACAAACAAGCATCTTGATTCGTCAATAACTATTGCTCCCCATTTTTGGAGATTTTTTTTCCTATGATGCTCAATTTGATAGACAAAATCGGCGATGCAAATCCCCAACTATTGCGGGAACTAAAAGGACGCCTGAAATTTTTTAATGTGGCGATCGCCGTTGGAATTTCCTTACTACTGCAATTAGTAGTTTATTTATATCAGTTTCGCGAATTTCCTGATGACAAATATTCCCTAACTGGCACATACTGTGGTTTACGTCAAATATACGAGCAACGACAAACAGAAGTTTATCGGCAATCAAATCAATCTATAATTGATGAATTCAATAATTTTCTGTCCAATAATTTTTGTCCTGAAAACCAAATTGATTGGCAGTTGTGGTGGCGAAACCATTGGGAATATATATTCCTGTCTTTGAGTGTAATTTTTATATTTACACTATTAGTTGCAGGAACTTATTTACTAATTAATGATTTAGCCAAAGAAGAACGTCGCGGTACGTTAAATTTCATTCGTCTGAGTCCACAATCAGAAACAAGTATATTGACTGGCAAATTGCTAGGAGTTCCGAGTTTTATTTATCTCATAATCTTAGTAGCACTTCCTTTACATTTGTGGGCTGGACATTCTGCCAACATATCTTTTAGTCAGATTTTTAGTTACTACGCTGTTGTTGTTAGTAGCTGTATGTTCTTCTACAGTGGTGCATTACTCTTTGGATTAGTTACTCGCTGGTTCAGTGGTTTTCAGCCGTGGTTAGGTAGTGGCGCTGTTTTATTTTTCTTGTTTATGACGATGCTAATAGCGTCGTATTATGGCAACAGTTTAAATTATTCAGGCGCTTGGTTGAGACTTTTTAATCCTTGGGATGTAACCAATTATTTGTTCCCGAACTTGTTCCGCGTACACAATGGTTCTCCGTTGAAAAGCTTGGAGTTTTTCTATATACCATTGGGAACAAATATTGTGAGCGTTGTCGGCTTCCATTTGTTCAACTATGGTGTGTGTACTTATGGAATTTTCAAAGCACTGAAACGTTGTTTCCGTAATCCTCAAGCTACAGTAATCAGCAAGGGACAAAGTTATATAATAGTAGCCTTTTCCCAGTTGATGATGTGGGGATTTACCTTGCAATATAGGGGCAAAATTTTTGATTTAGATCGACAGATCGAGCAAAATTTTTCTTTGATGGCATTATATAATGTGGGCTTGCTTGTAAGTTTGATTGCAATTCTTACGCCTCATCGTCAAACTGTACAAGATTGGGCAAGATATAGACATCAAGATAGCAAGAAGAGTATTTGGTGGGATTTAATAGCGAGCGAAAAAAGTCCTGCATTAGTGGCGATCGCCATTAATCTTATAATCGTTAGTATCCCTTGGGTAGTTTGGGTTTCACTTACATCTACTTTCAACGCAGACACTACGCCAAATTGGGCGGGTGACAATATTGATAGGTTGAAATCTCTTTTAGCCCTAGCTTTGTCTATCAGCATGATTTTGATTTATGCTACCATCGCTCAATTGGTTCTGTTGCTCAAAACTCCCAAACGTTCTTTCTGGGCAATTGGAACTGTTGGTGGAGTAATGTTCCTACCTCCAGTGATTTTAGAATTACTCGGTATCTCTTCGTCAAAAAATCCCACTGTGTGGCTATTTTCAACTTTTCCGTGGTCAGCGATATCATATTCCGAGGGCACAACAATTTTTATGGCATTCCTAGCCCAGGTGAGTGTTCTTGGATTGTTAAACTTCCAGTTAAGAAAACAGGTGAGATTAGCAGGCGAATCTGCGACAAAAGCATTGTTAGCAGGACGTTAGTTTGATAAAGCAGAATTCAGAATTCAGAATTCAGAAGTAAAAAACGGTTTATAGCTGCGGTTTGCTATAATTTCACACATTAGATCCCCGACTTATTTGATAAGTCGGGGATCTTGTTTCTGCTATATGATTAATTAGTTGCTGGCATCTAAACTCGTAGCATTTTCAAAAATTTTGCAATAATTAGTCTGCGATATATTCATCTATCTGTAGTAGGAATTTCATTAAACAATTTGAAATTTTTAATTAACATAACTACTATGAAAATTTAAAAATCATGCTAGATCCTTCTGCTGAAGACCTACGCTGTATAGCTATCCAGTTTTTAGAACAAAGCCCACCACAACGCCTGCAAATTCTCAAGGAATTGGGGATAGCTCGTTATGAATTTTTAACTAAAATACGTCTCAATGAAGCAAATATAATTTGTATAATGCGGTTTTTCAAATATCCAAGCCGCCTAAAATTTCCTAATCTTCAAGAAGCAGATTTATCTGGTTTAATTTTAGACGGACTCAATTTCATTCGGGCAAATTTCTCAGCCGCAAATCTGCAAGGTAGCAGTTTAGTTAATGCCGACCTCTTATTTGCAAATTTGACAAAAGCTGATTTGAGGAATGCAGATTTGAGAGGTGCAACTTTGAATGAGACTATTTGGTTAGATACTTTAGTAGATCGATCCCAGTTTGGTGCAGGTACTGGTTTAACCGATCTGCAACGCCAAGATTTACAATTGCGTGGAGCTAAATTTAATTAGCTGGAAAAGGGAGTACAGACGCGATTAATCGCGTCTGTACAAAAATAAGGAGTGGGGAATGTGGGATAGATGTTTGCATTTCCAGGCGCGAACTTTCATTGATGTATCTTGAAAAAAAGATAATTCAAATACAAAAAGTTATAAAATTATGAGATTGAGATTTGCTTGGATAAATTAATGAGTATTAAACTGCCTCAAAAATTGATGTTGCTTGGTGCTGGGGAACTAGGCAAAGAATTTACGATCGCTGCTCAGCGTCTTGGTAATTATGCCATCGCTGTTGACCGTTACCCTAATGCTCCAGCGATGCAAGTTGCTGACTGTTTTGAAGTGATTTCTATGCTCAGCGGCGATGATTTAGAAGCTGTAGTTGCTAAACATCAACCTGATTTTATTATACCAGAAATTGAAGCAATCAGAACAGAAAAGCTAATCGAATTTGAACAGCGGGGGATTACAGTTATCCCGACTGCGGCTGCTACTAATTATACAATGAACCGCGACAGAATTAGGGAACTGGCACATCAACAATTAGGTATTAGAACAGCTAAATATGGTTATGCAGTGAGTCTAGAAGAATTAATTGCTGTTTCTGATGAAATTGGATTTCCTAACGTTGTGAAACCCGTGATGTCATCATCTGGGAAAGGTCAGTCTGTGGTGCAGGATAAAAGTGAGGTGGAAAAAGCTTGGAATTATGCGATCGCTAATTCTAGAGGTGATAGTCAAAAGGTAATTGTAGAGGAATTTATTAATTTTGAAATAGAGATAACTTTACTTACTATTAAACAGTGGAGTGCCCCAACAATTTTCTGTTCTCCTATTGGTCATCGCCAAGAAAGAGGCGATTATCAAGAATCGTGGCAACCCGCAGAAATTTCTGAAGATAAGATATTAAAAGCTCAAGAAATAGCCATCAAAGTTACTGACGCTTTAGGAGGAGCCGGAATTTTTGGCGTTGAGTTTTTCATTACCAAAGATGAAGTAATTTTTTCTGAACTTTCTCCTAGACCTCATGATACAGGTATGGTGACATTAATTTCCCAAAATCTCAACGAATTTGAATTACATTTGAGAGCTATTTTAAACTTGCCAATTCCTCGTATTGAACAACTAGGAGCATCAGCTAGCGCAGTAATTTTAGCTTCAGAAAAATCTGATTCTGTTGCTTTTACTGGTGTTGCTGACGCTTTGTCAGAAAAAGATGTAGATATTCGATTATTTGGTAAACCTAATGCCCATCCATATCGGCGAATGGGAGTAGCTTTAGCAAAAGGTGTGAATGTCAAAGAGGCTAGGGAAAAAGCTACGAAAGCTGCAAGTAAAATTCAAATTATTTAATACAATATTAATAAGTATAGTAATCAACAATGTTCAACACTGCATGAAAATTTGCTCCAAGCATGTATTGATTACTATTGGGTAAATTTTCTAATCTTAACAAGATTGTTTTTGTGCCCTGAGAGTCGCTTTTTTGGGGTTGAATTATAATTGCTACCTCATTTTCCCCAGCCGGAACGATCGCAAAATTAGCAATTGGCTGGTAATCTACTCCATACTTAGCTGTTCCTTCGATGCTGTACTTAACTATTAAATCTTGAGTCGGATCGCCATTACGAGTAATTACAAATTCACCAATGTCTCCAAATTGAGACGCGCAGTTTTTTGTGGCTGTAATGTTTACAATGGTTGGGTAGCTGAAGGTAGAGTTTAATTGATGATATTTATTTTGGTTTTCATCACTGGATATTAAGCTAAATTTAGTTAATAGTTCATTTTTACTAGAAAATTTACTGAAACTGACAATATTACTGAGTTGTGAATTATGAACCAGGTATTTGAAGTCTGGCAAGTGATTTTTGACTTGTAAATTCTTCATTATTTTCTTCATTAGAGTAGTAATAACTGTAGCGTTCGTGTTGGGTAAAAACTCCGTTTACAACCTGTCCCAAGACATTTTGACCAGATTTTTCTAAAAGTTCTTTTGCAATAATGGCACTAACACAATCAGCGACTCCCGGACGAACGACAAATAATACACCGTCAGCCATTTGTCCTAGAGTAGCAGCATCAGCAGCAACGTTTAATGATGGAGCATCAATAATTACAAAATCGTAGTAAACAGAAAAAGTTTGAATTAATGCAGCCATTTTTTTTGAGTCAAGGAGAGAACCCGGATTAGGAGGTATAACTCCACAAGTGAGGACATATAAATTATCCATTACTTGTTTGATAGCTGTATTAATTTCAGCTTGTCCAACAATCAAATTGCTAAGACCTTCATTATTAATTAATTCCCAAATTTTATGCTGAACGGGACGGCGCATATCCGCATCCACTAGTAAGATTTTTCGCTCCATTTGAGCCATTGTAATAGCTAAATTAGCTGCTACTGTGGATTTGCCTTCTTTGGGTACAGAACTAGTGATAACTATAACTTTTAGTTCCTTATCAGCACTCAGAAACTTGAGATTTGCCCGCAGCATTCGGTATGCTTCATTAATAGGCGATCGCGGTGCATCTCGAACTATAAGCCTTTTACTATATAACTCCATTTCTTCATTGCCACGAAGAGACTTTTTCGGCTTATTGAAAGCAGGAATAATCCCTAATAAAGTAAAATTTAATAATTCCTTGGCTTGCTCAGTGGTCTTAATTGATTTATCTATTTTTTCCAAAAGATATATAATTCCCAAAGCAGCTAAACTAGACAATAAACCTGTACTCAAATACAAAAACATCGGAGAAGAAATTGACTCTTCTGGAACTTCAGCTTGGGATATCACGCTAGCATTACCTAAACTTTGATTTTCTGCTATGCGGCTTTCTTGGAGTTTTTGTAATAAAAGCGAGTAGGTAGATTGTGCGGCTTGTACTTTACGTTCTAATTGTCGCTGTTGCTGTTCTAATCTTGGGAGATTGTTCAAGCGTTGTTTGTAAGCAGCTTGTAAATTAGATAAAGTGGTGATTTGGCTTGCTAAACCCAGGCGATTTGATTCTAAATCTACAAGTCTTGCAGAAAGTTGTTGCTCTAACTCTCCTAGTTGCAAATTATTTTCTGGCTGGATTAAATTTTTTCCTACAACATTTTTTATTCGTTGTTGTAGTAAATTGTTTAAAGACTCTAATTTATATACCAAATTAATAATTTCTGGGTGGTTATCTTGTAAAACAGTCCGCCTAGCCGCAAGCTGTGATTCTAACTGTTGGATTTCTTTAAGAATATCTTGCACCCCTGAGGTTTGACTCAGAGAAGTCATAACTATGGCTTGCTGAGAGTTCATTTTTAACTGTTTTTTGATTTCTTGACTTTGTGCCTCAGTATCAGCAAACCTAGATTGAGCCTCACTTATTTGCTGTTGTAATGCAGTGAGAAGTTCTAGTGATTTATTTGCTTCTTCTTGTAGAGATACAATTTTATTTTTTTCTTTAAATACTGCTAGTTCTGCTTCTGCTTGTCTAACCACTAATTCTGCATTTGGGAGTTGTTTTTCTATAAATTTACGAGCAGTGGCAGCTTGAGTTCTATGACCAGATATATTGTTCTCTAAGTAAATTTCTATTAAAGTATTAACAACTTGTGCAGCTGTTTCTGGATTCGTATCTTTGTAGGCAACACTCAGAATATCGGCTCCTTTTATTTCCTTAACTGTTAGATATTGCAGAAATTGTTTGGTTGTTAAAGGTAGATTTTTATTGTCTTTGAGATTGAGTTGATTTATAGTAGTTTTGACAATTGGAATAGAACGAATAACTTCTGCTTCTGTATTGAGAGGATTACTTTTATCACTCACTAATGGTTCTAATTTACCAATTTCTGTTCCTAATCCTGTTAAAGAAGAAGTAGTATTTGTCCTTTGAAATTTTAGTTTTCCTTCTGCCAAGTAGTAAGGTTTTTTGAACAACGTAGCTATCTGTAAAATTATAAATACGCAAACAAAAATACTTAAGCCAGCAGTCCAACGGCGCTTTATGGCTTGCCAATAGCTATCAAAATTTCCAGAAGACTCTTGTGTTTTCATAAAATAATTACAAGTTATACGATTTTTGATTTTAGATTTATGATTGAGAATTACCTTCTGTATGTAGGCTAGATGAATAGATTTGTGGTAATCATTTTTAAATTGGTTTATTCAAAACAGAATTCATGAGCTATATTCATCTTAAACTGACTCAACGATACAAAAACTATAAGAAAGATTTTCGGATTTATTTGTAATGATTTATCTAAATTATGGCAAGCGAAGAGTTGAAAATTTTTGTATTATTTTTTAGATTTTGATAATGAAATTTTTGAATTTGGCTAATGACTCTTTTTAAATCTCCATCTGTGAGGTTAGAGCCAGAAGGTAAGCAAAGACCGCGTGCAAATAAATCTTCGGACACTGCACCACCAAAACTTTCGCATTCAGCAAAGATAGGTTGAATATGCAAAGGTTTCCAGACGGGACGAGATTCGATTTGCTGTTCAAGAAGTGCTAGACGGAGTTGTTCTCGGTTTACGCCAAAAGCCTCAGGCTCTACTGTTATACAAGTTAACCAACGAGTAGCATATCCATAATTAGCTTCTGGCATAAATTCTATTCCTGGTAAGTTTTTCAACGCCTGAGAATAAATTTCAAAATTACGTCGTCTAGCTAGTACTCGCTGATTTAAAACATTCAATTGACCGCGACCAATACCAGCTAAAACGTTACTGAGACGATAGTTATAGCCTATTTCTGAATGTTGGTAGTGAGGAGCGCGATCGCGTGCTTGAGTTGCGAGGAAACGTGCTTTTTCTACTAATTCTAAATCCTGAGAAACTAACATTCCCCCACCAGAAGTAGTAATAATTTTATTACCATTAAATGAATAAATACCAATGCGTCCAAAAGTTCCTAAAGCACGTCCTTTGTAGGTAGCTCCTAAAGCTTCCGCAGCATCTTCAATTAAGGGAATATCATATTGATTACAAGCTTGCAAAATTGGCTCAATATCTGCACTTTGACCATATAAATGTACGAGTACAACGGCTTTAGGTAATTTACCTGTTTTGGCACGGCTATCTAGTGCTTCTGCTAACAATTTGGGGTTCATATTCCACGAAGTGCGATCGCTATCAATAAATACCGGTTTTGCTCCTAAATAAATAATTGGGTTAGCACTAGCAATAAACGTTAGGGTAGAGCAAAAAACTTCATCCCCAGCCTCAACACCAACTAATCGCAAAGCTAAATGCAAAGCCGCTGTACCAGAACTTAAAGCAACAGCATAACTAGCATTAGTTACTTGACAAAATTCTTCCTCGAAAGCATCAACATGCGGCCCAACAGGAGCAATCCAGTTTGTTTCAAAAGCTTCTTTCACTAATTCTAGTTCGCGATCGCCCATGTGTGGTGTTGAAAGCAGAATTGGTTTATTCATGCACATTACCTGAATCGGGTTGCCAGTTTTCACTCAATTCAAAGAACGATAAGCAGGGAAAAAATTTGACTCAAATAAATTTTTTGCTTCGGTTTTTAACGACTTTGCTCGTAATTCAACTAAAGAATTATATTTTTCTGGGTGTGTAATTAAGCGTAGCGTTAAAAATAGATGTCTTTGTTTAGAAAACCCTGCTTTGAAATTGTAAAGGCTATCTTTAGCTGAACCAACACCACCACCTAAATGCAAAAATTTATTTCCCCGTTCTTTAGCCCAATATCTAAGGTAATCAAACATTAACTTACTAGGAGCTTGTTTCAAAAACTCGCTGTTTGTACCTCCCAGGTGATATTGCACTATTTCACAGCATTCGGTAAATATTCCTGCACAAGCAATTTCATTATTCAACTCTATGAGGCATAAATAAACATTGTTATGTAATTTTGCTAAATTTTCAAAATAATCATAATCAAAATAAAAATAGTTTTTTGCTTCTACACGGTTCATTGTTTCATGATATATAATCATAAAATTATCTATATATTCTTCTAATTTCACAATTTTGGCAGTAAAACCATGACGTTTACATCTATTGATATGATTGCGATGTTCTGGTCTAGTTTGATGCCAAATGTCTGATGTAGATAGGCTTAAATCTATCGACACAGTTTCTCCACTGACTTGACATAATCCAAGTGGTAAAACTTCATGTAGTCCTTGATTTAGTATTGGGTGTAGCCTTAAAAATGCCGAACAAATTTCGCGATCGCGCAACGCAAATATTAACTGATTTACTGCCAATTGCAAAAACTCCGGCGTCTTAGCTGCGGCTTGACTCAATAATATTCCAGGGTAGCCATAAGGAGATACAATATCCCAAATCAATGGAATTTCAATCTTGGTGTCAAATAAATTATTGACACAACGTAATAAATAAGGTAAAAAAAATATTTTTTCATTTTCAAATATCAATATAGCTTCTGGAATCGCATTAATTCTTTTAGCTTCTAAATCTACATATTCCGGCAGATGATAAATATCATGTTTTAATTGGTTTAAAGTTTGCAGCCATAATGGATCTGAAAAATTAATTATTTTATAATCCATTGATTTCCCCTATATTCAATATTTAGTTCAATGGACATCTTTTAAATGAGCAGTGTTTTGTGAATTTCAATCGTGCCCAGTTAAACGATAGTATTGATGTGGATACTTCCAACGGATAAATTGCTCAACGGCGGGATTTATCTGCACTTTGGCGGGTATATATACAATAGGAAAACCCATTCCTTTTTTGAATTCCACTACTCCTGGCTTTTCCCGCCAGTGTTGACCGATGGCAAACTCATCAATTCCACGAGAACGACGGCAAATTTGCACAAATTCAAAAAGCAATATTCTGTTGAGATTGTATTCTGATGCTTCGGTACTGATGTAGAGATCCTCTCCATATGCAGTGCCGTTGATAGCATAGCCAGTGATATAACCGCAAAGTTTTGTATTATTAAGTCCTGCAATAATCAGCCGACGTTTGGGCACAACATAGTCTACAAGCTTCACCAGATATTTCTCTCTAGAAAGCGATGATTGCCATCGCGTTCGTGTAGTTGCCGAGAGAAAAACATCATATCCTTGCTCTTGTAGCAACTGTGTATCAGTTAACTCCACAATGTTAAACAAATGACGATTTTTGCGGATATTTTGTCTGCTGTTTTTGTTGACGCTATACAAATCGTAGTTTTGAATATTAGACAATAAATGAATAGGAATTGACCCGTTAGCGCTTACCGCATCATCTTCACACAATGATGCTAGGAATCCCCAGCAAAGTTGCATCGGACGAGTTGCTTGTTCAATCTGCAAGCGAGTTAACAAATGGATTGGCTGATAGAAACCAAAACGTCGTTCTTCCCAATAGCAGCCACGATGAAAGACAACGTTTGCACCTTCCTGGCAGCGCCACCTGGCAAATTCTTCTTCAGTCATTGAGGTTAGCAATGCTTCAGATACATCTCGCATTTGTTGAAAACTCATACTCATTTACTGTTTGTATTTTGAGTACTGGTGAAAATTTAGTGCGATGTCTGTCTTGAAAAGTGACGCTCCTGCGTCGCTAACGCTGCGCTAACAGATCGGCGGAAGCCGCCGCTCCGACGCCAGTTGCTTTCCGACGCAAGGCGACAGGAACGCACTGGCTCGACTTTTCGCTACGACGGGCTACGCCCACGCATCTGGCAACCAACTAAGCGATAATACTTATGTGGATATCGCCACTGAATGAATTGCTCTGCGATGGGATTAATCTGTACCTTTGCAGGAATATGTTTGACTTGAAAACCCATTCCTTCTTTAAACACACAAAGGTTTTCATCCTCTCGTGAGTGCAGACCGTTAACCAATTCGCGAATTAACCCAGACCGACGACAGACTTGTGCAAATTCAAATAGCAATCCCGTACCGATGTTGGTACACAAGGCCTCAGTAGCGATGATTACTTCGTCAATATAAGCAATACTGTTGACGGCGTATCCTGTGATATAGCCGAGAAGCTGTTCGCCTTTGACACCTGCAAGAATCAATCGCCTCTCAGGAGTAGGATAATCGGCAAGTTCTTGTAAATAGTCTTTTTTTGAAGGTATCTGACGATAAGCTGTTCGCTTCAATGCTGACATCAAGACTTCATATCCCTGCTGCTGCAAAAGCGTAGGTTTATCCAGATGCCCGATATTGACTCGCTTGTAGCACTTACGTAGATGATTTCGGCGATTTGATGTCAGACTGTGGAAATCATAGTTTTCTAAATTGGGTAACCAATGAATTGGCATTGAAGCGTTAGCCGCGGTTGCATCAACTTCAGATAATGTTGTTTGAAATCCCCAAGATAGGGGCGTCGGGGAGTTTGCTTGTTGGGCACTCAAACGCGCTAACCAATGCAACGGTTGATAAAAACCCCGTACTGTTTCCTTCCAGTAGCGATCGCGATGGCGAATCACATGTATTCCGCGTTGTAAGTACCAATTGGCGCATTCTTCTTCTGTCATGGAAGTTAACACCGCAGCGGATACATCTGCTGTCTGTTGAAGACTCATACTTTTTTATTTCCTGTGCTTTTATAGCCAATGGAAACCCTACTGTTATTTAACTTGACCTGTGAATTCTTCTGATGTAACGTGACCTTCCTGGCTGATACTTTTTCGCTGAATTACTTGCCATATAGTCATCAATAAAATTTTCAAATCAAGCCACAAACTCCAGCGATCGATATACAAAATATCCAATTCAAATTTTTTATCCCAAAACCGATCTAATGTGCGGCGACCATTAACTTGCGCCCAGCCAGTAATACCCGGTTTCACTTCATGACGACGTGCTTGTTGAGGTGTGTAGCGGTCAAGATATTTTACTAATAATGGACGAGGCCCAACAAAACTCATGTCTCCTTTCAAGACATTCCAAAGTTGAGGTAATTCATCAAGACTCGTTTGACGTAGAAATTTACCAAAGGCTGTGAGGCGTTTTTCATCAGCAAGAAGATTGCCTTGAGCATCACATTCATTCGTCATAGTGCGGAATTTGTAAAAGTTAAAAATTCGAGCATTTTTACCGGGACGAGGTTGGATAAAAATCACTGGATTACCCATCCGCAAATAAATGGCGATCGCTACACCCAAGAGTAAAGGGAAAAGAAAAATTAAGGCGATCGCTGCCACCACTCTATCCAATATAAATTTAATTACTCTACTAGATCTCTTAAAATTATTACCATTCATCGGTACACCCTCCAATCTCAAAATCCTTCTCATTATTTCTCTCTGCGTACCTTTGCGCTTTACTTTGCGTACCTACCCTGCGGGAAGGCGAAACGCCTATGCGTTTCAAAACTTTAGACCTCTTGCATAAATATTTTTTTGTATCACGCAGAGGCGCAGAGAAGAGAACGCAAAGAAGAACTTTTGCAACAAGTCTAATATCTCTATCTCACTTAACCACGAATCGCTATAATCAATAAATTCCTAACTCTTGATAGTACTTATTCAGCCGTTTGAAAACTAATTCTTCATCATAATCAGCTTCAACACGTTGGCGACCAGCTTGACCATAACTTTGTCGCAATTGATAGTTAGACAATAATATTCCCAAAGCCTCAGCTAATTTTTCACTATTTTTAGGTGGTACAATTAAACCTGTTTTTCCATGAATTACCGCTTCTCGACAGCCGCGAATATCTGTAGCGACCACTGGTAAATTCATTGACATTGCCTCAAGAATAGAACGCGGTAATCCTTCATGAGTGAATGTAGGCAAAGTGAAGATATCTAATAACCCTAAAACTTCCGGAATATCTTGGCGTTCTCCTGTTAAAATAACATTTTTTTCAATTCCCAACTCATGAATTTTTTGAATTAATTTTTCTTGGAAAGGTTCGCGATCGCTAGTAAGTTGAGAGCCAATTACTAAAACTTGTAAATTCGGAAAATAAGGAAGCAGTTTGGCTGCGGCTTCAATTAAATATCCACTACCTTTTTTATGAGTTAAACGTCCAATTGTGCCAATGATTAAGTCGGTATAATCGGGGATACCTAAAGATTTTCGTAATTCAATTTGATGAGTGGGATTGAGGCGATCGCGTTGGAAGCGATGAATATCTACACCGTTACCCAAATAACCCAATTTTGTCGGCGGACAAAGATTTAATTTTTTAGCTGTGGCAATATCTTCATAATTTTGGGTGAGAATCAAATCAGTTATCAAAGCAGTCAGTTTCTCAACAGTAAAATAAAAACGATATTCACGAGATGAAGAGCGATCGTGAAATGGAAAGCCGTGAGCAGTATAGACAATTCTTTTCACACCAGCTAATTTAGCAGCAATCCGACCTAAGACAGCAGCAATAGGAGTGTGTACGTGAACGAGGTCATACTGATTTCGCCTCATTAATTGTGTCAGTTGATAAATACTTCTCAAATTGCTCAAAGGAGAAATCCGGCGGTCAATTTGAACTGGGTGAATTATATAACCCTGTTGTTGGAGTTTTTCAACTTCTGCACCTGGAGAACAAGCTATTTCAACTGATATATTTTGAGACAAAAAATAATCAATTTGAGGTCGTAAAAGCGCCTCAACAGTGCCGCCAATTGCACAAATATGTAGTATTTTCATTATTCCCTAATCCCTACCCTCACCCCAGAATTTTGGGTTGTTCTATGACTAGCTTTTTGATAATAAGAACAATACCAAGCTACAAAACGTTGAATTCCTACTTCGATAGGTGTGCTGGGTTTAAAGCCTACATCTTTAACTAAATCATCAACATCTGCATAAGTAGCAGGGACATCACCTGGTTGCAGGGGTAGTAAATTTTTTTGTGCTTTTACTCCCAAACAATTTTCCAATACTTCTATAAAGCGCATTAATTCAACTGGTTGATTGTTACCTATGTTGTAAATCTTATAGGGAGCTTTACTTGTTCCTGGGTCTGGTGCATCTCCTGACCAAGCAAGATTTGGCTCAGGAATTTTATCCATCACTCGCACAACACCTTCTACAATGTCGTCAATATAAGTAAAATCTCGGCGCATTTTTCCGTAATTAAACACATCAATTGGCTGCTTTGCCAAAATTGCTTTAGTGAATAAAAACAGCGCCATATCAGGACGACCCCACGGCCCATAAACAGTAAAAAAGCGGAGTCCAGTTGTTGGTAGATTATATAAATGGCTATAACTATGAGCCATTAATTCGTTAGCTTTTTTAGTAGCAGCATATAAACTAACTGGGTGGTCTACATTGTCGCGAACAGAAAAAGGCATTTTAGTATTAGCGCCATAAACAGAACTAGAAGAAGCAAATACTAAATGCTCAACGCCTGAATGACGACAACCTTCGAGGATGTTAATAAAGCCCACTAGATTACTGTTTATATATGCATGAGGGTTCTTGATGGAGTATCGAACGCCAGCCTGTGCTGCTAAGTTAACCACCACGTCAAAGCGTTGTTCGGCAAAGAGTTGGGCTATAGCTACCGAGTCTGCTAACTCCAGTTGATAAAAACTAAAACCCGGTCTTTCTTGTAATTGAGCTAAACGGTCTTTTTTCAAGAAGACATCGTAGTAATCATTGAGGTTATCCAGACCAACAACTTCGTCGCCTCTGGTCAATAGACGTTGGCTGAGGTGAAATCCAATAAAACCAGCAGCACCGGTCACTAAAACCTTGACCATAATGTTTCTCCTATAAGCTCCAGTAATGAATATGGGATGGTATTGTAGCTTGGCTGAAAATAGATTTGATATCCATCAGTACCCCACCTGGACGCAAACACTTAAGAAGTTGTTCGCAAGGCATATTTAAATAGGCCTGATGGCTGACTGCAAGTATTAACCCATCCAAATCAGATAGGTTATGCCAATCAACTAAATCAATCCCATATTCTTGCTGTGCTTCGTCAGGATCTACCAGAGGATCGTGTAAGAGTGGTTCAATACCAAATTGCTGCAACTCTTTCACCACATCTGGTATGCGACTATTGCGAATATCGGGTACGTTTTCTTTAAAGGTGAGACCGAGAATTCCTACCCGTGCTTGTTTAATCGAGAGGTTAGCTTCAACTAGGAGTTTGACAAAACGCTGACCGAGGTAAGTACCCATACTGTCGTTAATTCGACGACCAGCTAGGATGACTTCGGGATGATATCCCAATTCTTCTGCTTTGGTTGTTAGATAGTAAGGGTCAACCCCAATGCAGTGACCACCAACAAGTCCAGGAGTAAATGGTAAAAAGTTCCATTTGGTACCAGCAGCTGCCAAAACATCATGGGTGCGGATACCAAGGCGATCGCATATTAACGCGAGTTCGTTCATCAAAGCAATATTTAAGTCTCGCTGGGTATTTTCAATGACTTTGGCAGCCTCAGCTACTTTTATTGAGGAGGTGCGATAAACGCCAGCATCAATAATCGCTGTGTATACACTTGCAACTCGTTCGAGAGTTTCTGCATCTTCCCCAGCCACTATTTTGACGATCCTTTCTAGTGTATGAGCTTTATCACCCGGATTTATTCGTTCTGGAGAATAGCCTAACTTGAAATCAATACCAGGTTGCAAGCCTGATACTTTAGCTAAAGTTGTTTTGCAAATATCCTCTGTTACTCCTGGATAAACTGTAGATTCATACACTACGATCGCTCCAGGTTGTAATACTTTGCCAACAAGTTCAGAAGCTTTAACTAGCAAACTCAAATCAGGATTATGGTTGCGGTCAACTGGTGTTGGTACAGCAACTATAAAAAAGTTGGCGTCTACTAAATCGTAGAGTTCTGAAGTAACGATCAGACTAGAATTTTTTAACTCTTCGCTGGAAATTTGATTGGTGCGATCGATACCTTGCTTTAAACTTTGAACTTTCTCTAAGTTGATATCAAATCCAATGGTATGAGGAAATTTTTTAGCAAATGCCAGGGCAACAGGTAGACCAACGTAGCCAAGGCCAATAACTGCAATGCGGTTGCTCATATTTCAATAGGAATAGATTTAAAATATGTCATTATTCTTTTTTTCTGTCTTTGGCAAATTTTTTGGTAACAATTCACAAAAACTCAGAATACTTAAAAATTTAGACAATTATTGATGAATAAATATAGCAATTCTAGTAAATTCCTATGTTTATTCTGAATTTTGACTCCTGACTCCTGAATTCTGTTTGATAACCAAATTGATTAATTGTGCAATCAATATGTGTTTTAGCTAATTTTAAATATTAGCTATTGTTGCTTTTTGATTTCTATCTCACTTTTGTAGCACTGTTTTATTCTTTGAGTTATGCCAATTTGGCGCAGGTTATACAAATAAAAAGACATAACCACATCTACGTAACTGTCTGAAAGTAGTTATTCTTATATAGGATTTTTATTTAATTTTTGAAAAAAATCTGTACACTTAAACCTATCAGGACTTACGCAATATGTGACTGAAAACCTTATTCTTGCGTAGCGGTAATTAATGAATTACCGCTACTTTCGTTATCTTTTGCGTAAGTCCTGTCTATATCTAACCAAGCCAATGCAGTGTTTTTAGTTTCCACGGAGGAAGCATTGGTGTTCCGCAAAATCTAAAATTCAAAATAAGTATTGCAAAAGCCTTGGCCAATGGATGGAAGAGAGTTCTACTCAAGCTTAATTCGACTTCACATTCTGCATCATGCAGTTCAGGAGCCAATTTTTGGGCTGGGCATCATTGAAGAATTGGCACGTCACGGCTATAAACTCAGTGCTGGAACGCTCTACCCAATGCTGCACGATATGGAGCGTAAGGGATATCTCTATTCAGTCGAGGAAAGATCGGGACGCCAAAACCGACGACTCTACAGAGCTACCGATTTAGGAAAAATGACCTTAGAGGATGCTAAAGAAAAGGTACGGGAATTATTTGGGGAATTGTTTGAGGAGTAGGGAGTGGGGACGTGGGGAGATGGGGACGTGGGGAGATGGGGAGATGGGGAAAAGGTTAAAGGTTAAAGGGAAAAGGAATAAATTTAATCTTTCCCCTTTTCCCCTTTCCCCTTTCCCCTTTCCCTTTCCCCATGCCCCATGCGCCATTCCCTACTGCAAATTTTCCAAAAACTGTTGGAGATGAGCTTGTTCTGGATTGATGTCAAGTTCTTTTGCTTTTGCTAAAACTTGTTCGCGGTTGAGTTGATGTTGGGTTGCAAAGGCTATGAGTGCTAAGGCGCTGGCTCGTCCGCCTGCACCACAATGAAAATATACGGGAGTCGGCAATTGCTGTAGTTCTGAGAGAACTTTTGCAGTTGAGTTGTCGTTTGCTTGGCTTGGCTTGAGTGGAACGTTGACATATTCAAGCCCTACGGCTTGAGCCTGTTGCTGTTCGTCTGCTAATGCTCCAGTTTCATCAAGCGATCGCAAATTAACCACGGACTTATACCCCTCGTCTGCAAGCTGTTTCAATGTCTCTGGGGTTGGCTGTCCACCTGCGAAATACTCATCGCTTACTTTTTTAATATCACTCATATATACTCCATAATATCGATAAATTTACCGTATTTAATGGTCAAGGGCATGTTAGCATGAATTAACTTCTAATATATAGATTTACGATATCGAAATTCGATATATTGATGCTATCAACATCATTAAATCAGGAAAATCACAGTGACTCAGGAAGCTGAGGATATCCAGAAATCCGAAAATGCTCTGACTCCCAGGCAGCAGAAGCAGCGATTAACGGAACTGGCAATGGTGTTTTTGCGATTGGGAACGATCGCTTTTGGCGGTCCTGCTGCCCATATTGCCATGATGGACAATGAGGTGGTGAATCGCCGTCAGTGGATGAGCCGGGAGAAGTTGTTAGATTTATTGGGGATTACGAATTTGATTCCGGGCCCCAACTCAACGGAATTAGCAATTCACATTGGCTACGAACGAGCGGGATGGCGTGGTTTACTGGTTGCGGGAAGTTGCTTTATTTTCCCTGCAATGGCGATCGTATGGATATTAGCCGCCATATATGCCCGCTATCAAACTGTTCCCCAGGTGGAATGGTTGCTTTATGGAATTAAACCCGTAATTATTGCTGTGGTGCTTCAGGCTGTGTGGAATCTGGGCAAAAAGGCAGCCAAAGATGTACCGACAATTATTGCAGGGGTAGCGGCGATGTCTACGACGGGCTTCGCCAACGCTGCTTACTTTGCTGGACTGAATGAAATTTTGGTGCTGATTTTACTAGGTGCGGCAGTGATGCTACTGAAGAATTGGCAAAATAGAGGAAACATAACAGGAGCATTCCTATTGCCATTTTCAGGTGTTTTGGCTCAGGTTGGTAGCACAACAGCAGTCACATCACTTAGTTGGATGAATGTGTTTTTCTTCTTTGTCAAAATTGGCTGTGTTCTCTACGGCAGCGGTTACGTATTGCTGGCATTTCTGCAACGAGAATTAGTTGAGCGCAACCAGTGGCTTACGTCCCAGCAGCTTTTAGATGCCGTGGCCATCGGGCAATTTACACCAGGCCCAGTTTTTACCACTGCCACATTTATCGGCTATTTGTTAGCGGGAAATGCGGGAGCGATCGCCGGTACAATTGGGATTTTCTTACCAGCTTTTGTGCTGGTGTGGGTAGTTAATCCTTGGGTTTCTAAGTTGCGTCAATCTCGTTGGGCAAGCGGATTTTTAGATGGCGTGAATGCGGCTTCTCTAGGATTAATGGCAGGAGTTACCTACACATTAGGACGAGCCGCACTAGTGGATTGGTTAACAATTACTCTGGCAATTGTAAGTGCGATCGCTGTGTTTCGATTCAAAATAAACTCTGCTTGGTTAGTGCTAGCAGGGGGAGCGATCGGATTTGTTTCACGCATATAGTGTTGGGCATGGGGCATTCGGCATGGGGAGAGGGGCGAGATAAGGAAGAAAGATTGCTGCCCTGTCTCTCTTGTCTCCCTCATCACCCCATCTCCCCACCTCCCCATCTCCCTCATCCCCTCATCGCCCTTCTTCGCAAGCGGAACCAAAATCTAGAACCGCCTTCCGCGCGGGGTAAATAACCAATACTACCTCCCCAGCGTTCTAGTGTGATTTTACAGAAATAAAGGCCTAGACCGGCTCTGCCGGGTTTATCTTTGCCTTGGGAGAACTTTTGAAATAAATTTTTGACCATTTCTGGTGGTACGCCGGAACCGCGATCGTCTACATTAACTAAAACATATTCTCCATCCAACTGGAGACTAATAGTAACAATAGAATTTTGAACGCTATAACGATAAGCATTCTCTACTAAATTAGAAATCACTCTATCTAAACGAGATTTTTCTCCGATAACTCTCCAGTCTATTTTGGTGTCAATTTGGTTACCAAGCGCTAATTGGATATTTTTTTGGGAAAAAGTGGGTTTTAAAAATTCAATTACTTCTTGTATAGAATTTAAAATATTAGGTAATTCTTGAATATCGGCACTAGAATTTTCTAATGATACTACTTCAGTAGAGAAAATATCTAAAATATCTTTAATTAGTTCCTGCTGCTTTAAACATTGCTGTCTACCAACTTCTAAATATTCTTTTCCCTTGAGCGTTAAATTTTCATATTCTAATAGTGATAAACAGCCATTTATAGCACTTAATTGACCTGCTACATCATGCATAATACAATGGAGCAAAATATCTTTTTTTTGGTTATCTTTGAGTAATTGATAATAAATTAATTCATATTCTCTACCTTTTTGTATAAGATATTGCTTATCTTGATAAGTTTCTTCTAAAAGCTCAATCAATAAAATTTTTTTATTATTTACAAAAAGCGCATAAGCTTCCAATTGATATTCTTGTCCATTTGTATCTACTTCAGTCCATAAACCCGAACTGAGTTTTTTACCGCTATTACTCAGCCAAAATTCTTCAGCATCAATTAAAAAGTTTTTTAAAAAACAAAATTTTTCCTCTGGTACTGATATATTCATCCCTGAGGTTAATTTCTGATGGCAAAATTGATTTAACCAATCAGGAGTATTACCAATAATTTTAAATAAGCCTGTATTAATATACTCTAGAGTTAAAATGTTTAAACCAGCCAGCACATCGTTTGTAATAGATGTATTCATATTTTAATTTTGGATGATTAATTTGGATTTCACCTGACTAATAGAACTATTTATTTAATTTTTCTTGTAAAAGACTAAATTCATTAGCTTTTTGTTGAGTAGTAAAGAGATGGTTTTCATCGCAGGTACTATCTAACAATAACACCCAATCTCCTTCTTCAGTGGAGAACATATGAACATCTGCACAGCTGCCATACTCTGTTTTTATAAATGGTAGAAATACAGAAGTATCATCGAGTGGTAGTAAACCCTCTAGAAAATAAACTTGCTCTTTAATATTTTCTCCTTTAGTGAGGTTAGTAATTCCATATTCTGCCAATTTGCCTCCCCAATCTAATAGGCTCCCATCTTTGTTCACCAACAGATAGGCAAGAGAACGCTCTGCTGTTAGAAAATTGATAAGATAGGTAATCACAGTATTAGGGACATCTAGCATTTAGGAATCCAAAATTTTCTTAGCAAGAGTTTGAAAAATTTCTTCGACACCGAGTCCATTTTTAGCACTTGTTTGAATCACAGTCCAACCCTTTTCTATCACCTCATCTAGTTCATTAGGTTCAATTTCCCATTCATCTGTAATATCGTATTTGTTCATCACCAAAATAAATGGAACTTTCCCAATGGCATCTTCTACTCTTGTTTGTAGATCGAAAGCTTTTTCTAAAGTATTACGCCTCGTACCATCTGCGACTAATAAATAACCAG
Source organism: Nostoc linckia NIES-25 (assembly GCF_002368035.1). Classification (GTDB taxonomy): domain Bacteria; phylum Cyanobacteriota; class Cyanobacteriia; order Cyanobacteriales; family Nostocaceae; genus Nostoc; species Nostoc linckia_B. Next base: position 1,412,428 of record NZ_AP018222.1, read on the forward strand.
CACAACCGCGTAAGTAAGACATTCGCACTTTTTGAAATTCATCTTCTCCATAAAGATCCCAAAGAATCAGATTTATCTTATTATCTTCGATATCTATAGTTTTTTTGTCAATTTTTACACCTACAGTCGTATGGTATTTTTCAGAAAAAATACTGCGAACAAACCTCGATACTAAACTAGTTTTACCTGTAGCAAATGCACCTATCATACAAATTTTTTTTTGAAAAACCATAAATAAATTGGTATATTTTTAGTCAGATTTATTAGCTATAAATACTTTAAAAGATACTCGACGGCTACTAATATTTTGAGTTTGTGGTGTTAGTTGTGGCTGCAAAGGTTGGTTATAACTTACACCTATTGGTTGAAGTTGTTTTGTATTGATTCCTTGGGATTTGAAATAAGATACAATTTTTTCAGCACGAGCTTGACTGAGGAGCATATTTGTTTGCTCTGTTCCTGTGTTATTGGTATGTCCAATAATTTGAATTTGCACGTCTTTATTTAAATACTTAGCAATATTCAAAAAATTGCGTATTGACATGGTTAAACTAGGTAGTTTAGTAACTTCACCAGAGCTAAATTCAACTCTACCTTCGACAAAAAACAATATTTTTTGTTCTATTTGTTTTTTATACTCCTCCAATTGACTAAGTTCTATTTCTACAATATTATTATCCTGAAATTGAGTGATTCCGGGAATAAAATTCCATAATTTACGGGCTTGTAAAATCCATTGACGGGATGCATAACCTGTGACGTTGAGAATACCGTTTCGATCGACTTGTAGTGATACAGTTGGGGGTGGATGTAACAATTGTTTAACTCTTTTGGTAGTAAATTGTGGTTCCAAAGACAAGTAAGGTTGCCACTGACTAATTACTGTTTTAGGGTTAAGATTTGTTTGTTGTATAAGTGTATTAGGATCTACTGCTAGAGGATCGCGCATTCCCCTAATAAAGTACTTGCCAAAACTTTGCTGGGAGTTAATTACAACAATTCCTGGCTGAGAGTTGAGTTTTTGGAGATAGGCCCGCCAACGGAGTTGTTCTCTAATAGTAAAAAAGCCCCAAGTTCCAAAAGCGATCGCCATTACACCTAATAAAATCCAAGCATAAGTATAATTTTTTTTAGCAGCAGATTTATATTTAACTACCAGGCAATCTTCTAAATCGGGCTTACTGACATCAAATATTTCTGTATCTCCAGCAAAATCTTTAATTTCTCTACTAAACTTCAGGTGAATTTTTTCGATCGCTTCTTGTAAAACTAACCTTAATTCTTGGGGGGGATTTCCCCGAATCATTGCCGCTATTAATGCTTGTGGCCCCTCTTCAATCCAAATTATGACTTCTCCAAAACGTAAACTTTTTATCCCATCTCCTTTTTGGACGTTGAACGAATCTTTGATAAAATCTTGGATAGCTGTCAACATAGCAGCCACTAAATCTGGATCTTGAATCGTAACCTGCTTTGTTACTAAATGTTGAAGTAATAATCCAGATTCTTTATGAATCAGAAATATTTGTTCCACTCGGTAAACTAACGTCCGTAGCAGCACAATTTCTGCAAACGATCTTCCTGTGCGTTGCGCTTCCAATCTCCACTGAAAACTTTGTGGAGACAAGCTATGTTCTAGAGTTTGATTCAAAGATTGAATCATTTCTTCAAGAGCTGTAGAAATCGCCTTGCGCGTAGCTGGGCCAATTATTGGAAATAATGCATCTGCCAGCACATTATGGTCTTGTTTAACAGAAACTTGAATGGCTTCTTCAACAGTTGATACCATTACCTCTCCAAGTTGTTTATCTTGCTTTGAGCGCAGGACAACAGCTTCTGGAAGCATTTTACTAATATCTTCTGGTTCAATTTCGGGATTTTCTAGTCGCTCATAAAGTCTTTCAAGTTTAGTCGGCTCAATATCTAGCAGCAAACTACGGAGTATAATTAATTCATCTTTGATTTCGGAGGTCTGGCTATTGCTTTGCAAACCTTCAGGAGACACTTTTGGTATTTGATTAATCGGAGAGTCACTCATTACCAAAATCCCTTAGTCCCTAATTGAAATGAAGTAACATTTTTTGTTAACAGAATAACTGTACTAACGCTCAAGCAATCAACTTTATATTTCCTAAATTTTGAGTTTAAGACTAGTTTTCTGTTTTCAGGCGCACAGCTAATTCTGCGAACATAGCTGCAAGATTAGAACGGTCTGTTTTGTCTCTACGAAGATCTTGGACTTCCCGCTCTAGTAAAACTAAAATTTCTTGAGATTTTTTTTGAATATCATCTTGTAAACTTTTAGATTGGTTGAGAATTTTTTCGTGTAACTCTCGTTGACTATTGGTAGCTTGTTCGTCAATTTGATTCAACTTATTTTCTAGAGATATAGTTATATTTTTATTTTCTTCTGCAAATGCTTTCACATGAATATCGCGTTCTTTCTGCTCGTTTTTTAGACGTTGTGTTAAGGAATCAACTTCTTGCCTTACATAATTTTCTAAAGCATCTAAACGTTTTTTATTTTCATCTCGCACGTTAGTAAATTCTTGAATTAGTCGTTCTTCTAAACGGCTAAATCTTTTTTCCATATCTCGAATTTGATTTCCAACAAGAATTTCTCTAACTTTATCTAAATTCCTACTTTCGCTAATGCCATTACTAAATTGGAGATCGTTGCTTGCTGAATTCGATCCATCTTGTTCTACTTTAAATGAATTATGATTGATGTATTCTTCTGGTGGGTTCATATTTTTAATTCCTTTTGAAAATAAATCTGGCTTTGGTTGTTAGCTTTGATACTATATTCATAGTCTAGACAATAACTAAGTATAAAGGATATTTATACATTAAAAAAATATATCCACTTGGATATATTAAAAAATATCTAAATTTTAGTCAAAGTAATGATGAATTTCTCAATAATCTATTGAGAAGAGAGTCTATGTATTTCCTCGCCCAACTGTCGCCTCGTTGATTCCAGCACAGTTGTATCCCGCGTCCAGTGCTGCCAGTCAAGTCCGACACGCCGAGCTAATGAAAGCGCCCACTGTTGGCGACTGCGATTTTTAAGTATTTCCAGATACTCGTAATCTTCTACCCCTTCTCTAAGCCACTTTAGCCTCATGGAAGGAACAACTCCTTTGATGCCTACTTGTTTCCCTGGATAAAACAACATTCCTTCCCCAGGAAAATAGTGTTTGTATTTCTTTTGGAAATAAGTTTGAACGTCGTTCCAAGGATCTTTTGTCCATAGATCGACTCGCCAGTATAAAATCCCCGTAAGCCCAAGACTTTGGCTAATAAAACCTGGATGAATTCTGTAGTTTATTGGTTCAAAGTCTATCTGCCATTTAGGAGAGTATCCGTCTTGCACTAAAGCATTGTAAGACCAAACTTTATCTCCTTTTTGCAAAACTTTATTAATTCGATCGCGAGCTTCATCATAGACTTCTGGCAATACTATCCATATATCTACAGCTGTACGTCCAGTTCCAGAACCATCATCATAAAGTGCAGGTGTAGGAGTCATTGCTAAAGCAGTTGCAATTCCAGCTTGATGAAAATTTCGCGCCCATTCTTTTACTGGTTCAATTAAATTTGAACAGTTATCAATTTCATCAGCATATCTGGCGTAGAGAAATAAACCCGATTTATGTTTATCAGCAATACTTTTTATCTTTTTAACAGAAGGTGCTGGAGCCATTTTGCAAGTACTAACATTAGCGCCACTCCAAAAAGGAAGACTCCGGGAACGCAACCCCCATTGCTTAATTAACTCTGGCTCATATGCAGGATTAAAATGAGCGTCAGGCATTAATTTATGTTTGAGAAGTTCGATCATCTCGCTTTTATCTTCATGTTCGTAAAATGTGAACTCAGAATTCAGGGATGGTTTGATCGGTAGCTCAAAATTCCAAACTTTCAGGTGAATTTTTCCTGCGATCGCTCCTCGATCGCTACTAACAGTAAAAGTACCTCGATAGTCACCAGCTTCGGCATTGCGGGGTACAAAAATGTCTACCCAAATAGGTTGGTTATTCCGAGCTTTTAAGTTGAATGGAACAGCGTCTAATTCAGCACCTGTAATATCTTTTTTGCTTTCAGGATTAATAAACGGAATTAGCCCATCAGCATACCATCCAGTACCTAAAGATGGATTGCTACTACCTTTTTTGTTAGGGCTGGAATGGGTAACACGAACGTAATGTTCGCGGTAGAGTGTAATGTTTGTGTTGGAAATTACTCGATTGTTTGCAGCAGACAAATCTGAAACTACAACATTTACATTTTTAAGACCGCTATTAGGTGCGCCAATTACTATCTGAAAAGGTTCATATTCTCCCCGCGCCGCATACAAATCAATCTCGGTTTTATTTCCTGGTGGGTCTGTTTGCTTTATTCTTTCTAGACTTGGAGCTACCCATACAAAAGGGCGATCGCCTAAAGATGAGTTATTAGCTAATAATCCGATATTGGAACAAGCAAATAAAGTAAATACTGTCCCCAATATCCCAAAGATAAGTTTGAGTTTGTTAACAAGCCTGAGCTTTCTATTTAAAAAAGACACTTCAAATTCTCCTGATTCAAATCTTCTTGAAGCGAGAGATAACTTTTACACTTGGAGATTATTAAATGCCTGAAATATCAATTTACCATTTCACGATGCTTTCTCTAAGAGCTATGCAACTTGCAAAAGCCCTAAGAGGTTGTTTGAAAAGTAGTTTGTTGTGATTTTAGGCACTTTATCGATCCCCCCTAACCCACGCCACTTGCTCATGGGGGAAACCCCCATGAGCAAGTGGCGTGGATTTAGGGAGATCTAGAACGTTTTGCTACCGACGGACTTTTCAAACATCCTCTAAGCTAACTATATAAAGTTTATGTAAAGCTTAAAGGTTTTTTAAGGTAAAAAATTTACAGCCAAAATATAAATTTAATTTATATTTTTTTGAATTCTTATCTTTATTACAAAAGTTTTGATCGTAAATAAAAAAAATTATTTTTAACAAAAAAAACCGTTTTTGAAACATAAGTTAATAACTAAAACTCTTTTAAGCTAAAAAAGCTATTAACGTTTGCCAAAAAATTCTCAGGTTTAAAAAATATTTAATTAAAATTAATAGTTACATTGCCATCTATTATTAGCGGCATTTATCAAGATTTTAAAGATTTTGTAAAGAAATTTCGTTAACCTATCGTTCGTGATAAGTAAATAGTTACAGCTTGGCTCAAAAAATTTGACAATTTTACAAAAAAATTAAAATTATCGATCTAACTACTTATCATTTGGTAATTAAGTAATTTTTAGAAACATAAATTATCTAATTTTGTAGAGTAGGCGTCTGCTTAGCGCACAATCTAAGGCAGGCTTTTGTGACTTGCCGACAATAATTAATTGGATATTTTTTGTTTAGAAGTTTCTAAGCAAACAATTTAATGTTTTCTAACTTAATACTACGCAAATGGCAAGGGATCGACATTCAACTGATGAATAGTTCCCGATGAATAGTTCTTTGGCTGAGGCTGAACTTACGTATTAGTTATAAATTCAGGAGAAATAACATGGCATCTATTTTCGGCACCACAAATCCTGACAGTCTCACTGGAACTGTGGGAAATGACACTATAGTTGGTTGGGCCCTTGGTGGTAATGCCAATAGTACCTCTGGTAACGATACTTTAAATGGTGCAGCTGGTAACGATTCCCTCGCAGGCGGGACGGGGAACGACAGTTTGATTGGTGGAGATGGCAATGACACACTTGATGGGGGTACAGGAAACGACACTCTCATAGGTGGTGCAGGTACTGACACCTTCAGAGGTAGCCAAGGTAGCGACAGCATTAATGGTGGAGATGGCATTGATACCGCAGACTACAGTCAACTAAATCAAACCATTACCTTGTCAGGTGTCGGAACCATTCAAAAAGGAGCATTGGGACAAGATCAACTTTTTAAAGTAGAAAAAGTTATTGCTAATGCTAACGTTGCCAACAACACCATAGATGCATCTGCATCTTTGGCTGGGGTATTTATTACCGTTAACCTCCAAACTCAAAGTTTGGCTGCTAATAACGTTCCTGGTTTGGGAACATTATCATTTACTGCAATTAACTTTGATAACGTCATCGGCACAAACGCAAATGACACCATTGTTGGTGACAACCAAAACAACCAATTATCCGGTAATGGTGGCAACGATAGTCTAAACGGTGGAAATGGCGATGACACACTCAATGGTGGTTTAGGTACTGACACATTGAATGGAGCAGCAGGCAATGACACTTACATCATTGACGGTGCTGTTGACACCATTATCGAGGCTGCTAATTCAGGCACAGATACCGTCCGGTCTTCTATTACCTACACACTCGCCGCCAATGTGGAGAATCTGAGGCAAACGGGAACTAGCGCCATCAGCAGCACTGGCAACACTCTTAACAACTTTATCTTTGGTAATAGTGCTAACAACACTCTCAATGGTAGAGCAGGCAACGACACTCTAGACGGTAATTTGGGCAATGACATCCTCAATGGTGAGGACGGCAATGATAGTCTACAAGGCGGGCCTGGTAATGACAGAATCAATGGAGGATCTGGAGACGACATCCTCAACGGTACTTTCCCTGGCAGTCTGCTTCCACCGGGATTAGGAGAAATTGATACTCTGACTGGTGGACTTGGGGTAGATAGATTTATCCTGGGAGACGCTTTGAATGTTTTCTACGACGATAACAACACTATCAATCCTGGTTTTGGTGACTTGGCTACTATTACTGACTTCGACTCGAACCTAGATCGAATTGAACTCAAAGGAGCCGTACAAGACTACCTGCTGCAATCTGTTGCAGGCAATACACGAATATTCTTAAACAAACCGGGAACAGAACCAGATGAAATCTTAGGTATTGTGCAAGGAAGAACCAATCTCAGACTTGATAGTGACGACTTCCTTTTCTACGAGCAGGAAAATGCTGGAGAAGGTACAAACAATACACTAGCCAGCGCTGAAGGATTGGGTTCGTTATCATCAGGATCGAATGTTAATCTTTCGGCTCAGTTAGCAACAATTCAGCCAGGAAGTAATCCTGATTTTGACTTTTTTAAATTTTCTTTAGCAAATTCAGGAACTGTCACTATTGAAACGCTGACATCAGAAGACACAGTTCTCGGACTATTTAACAATGCTGGAACTTTAGTGGAAGTTAATAATGATGGCGGCCGAGAATTGCACTCATTCATCAGTACTTCATTAGGTGCGGGTACGTACTCCATTGCAGTAAGTAAATTTGATTTCTTTCCTGAAAATGGTGGAGTTTTCTCAGGAGGTGACGTATCTAATCCTGATTTTTCTTATACGCTACAAGTCAGTTTTGCTTAAGGGCTTTGTTAACTTGAGAAACTCTGACATCTAAACTAAACATCACTAAATCAATGATTTGGTGATGTTTCACTCTTGATTCACCAGCCACTAATACTGCAAATAGCCAACTGAATGCTGCGTCGATAAAATTTATGTAAAGTTTAACTTATATTAAGCACCAAACTTTTCTTGTTCGATATATCAATTTAACTTATCCAATTTTCAAAAGATTGCTTTAATCTAAAAGTATTTTTTGTAGCGAAAAATAATATTTTTTTTACAAAATATCTGATATTGATACGTAACTTAACCAAGATGATGCTTTTGAGGAAAAGCGATCGCAAGTTTTACTAAAAAAATTAGTTTTTTTGAAAAAAAGCTTCATTAAGATTTACATTTTTGGGCAAGCTATTATAAATGGCATAGATTGGCATTTTGAAGATTTGTTAAAGCATTGCATGTATACTTTGACTCATGATAATTAATAATTATGGCGATGATAAAAATTTACCAAAATAACCAAGATAAATAAATTTTTTGCCAATTACTTACCATTTGCGTAATCGGTTAAGGCAGTTAAAAGAAATAAATTATCCAATATTTTTGTAGGGCGATCGCCTCGTTTGCCTCTAACCAGAGGAATGGCTTTTAACCCAGCTACAATCAGCGCTTGGATATTTTTATTTGTATTTTCCAAAATAGGATTACGCAAATGGCAAGTAATCTATATCTAACTGAGAAAGAGTTATTTGGCTAATGTCAAAGTTAAAGAATGTTTGAAAAGTATCAATAATTTTGTTTTTCCCACTCCCTACTCCTAAAAGCGAGAAACGGAGTATTCAAAATGACTTTTCAAAGAACTCTTAGAGGTTGTTTGAAAAGTCCTCTCCTTGGTAGGAAAACATTTCAGATCCCCCTAAATCCCCCTTAAAAAGGGGGACTTTGATTCCGGTTCCCCCCTTAAAAAGGGGGGCTAGGGGGGATCTCCAAGTGCCTAAAATCACAACCAAATACTTTTCAAACAACTCTTAGGCATTAGTTAAAAATTCAGGAGAAATAATAAATATGGCAGTTATTTTCGGCACGACAGGTTCTGATATCAGAAACGGAACATCGGGAAATGACACGATATATGGTTGGGCTAATGGCGGTAATGCCAGTAGTACATCCGGTAACGATACCTTAAATGGTGGGGCTGGTAACGATAATCTGTTTGGTGGGACGGGAAACGACAGTCTAATCGGTGGAGATGGCAACGACACTCTTGATGGTGGTATCGGTACTGACACTTTAAACGGAGGATTAGGTAACGACACTTATATAATTGACAGCGTTACCGATATTATTACTGAAGCTGCTAATTCAGGCACAGATAGCGTCAGGTCTTCTATCAGCTACACATTACTAGCGAATCTGGAGAATCTGACGCTGACAGGAACTAGCGCCATAAATGGCACAGGTAACACTCTTAACAACTTCCTTTTTGGTAATAGTGCTAACAACACTCTCAATGGTAGAGCAGGCAATGACACCCTAGACGGCAATTTGGGCAATGACATCCTTAATGGTGAGGATGGTAATGATAGCCTACAGGGCGGGCCTGGTAATGACAGAATCAATGGAGGGTCTGGAAACGATGTCTTGATTGGTGTTTTCCCTGGTAATCTGCTTTCAGCAGGAACGGGAGAGATTGATACTCTGACTGGTGGGACTGGGGTAGATAGATTTGTTCTTGGAAACGCTACAAATGTTTTCTACGACGATAACAACACTAGCAACGCAGGTTTTGGAGATTTAGCCACTATTACTGACTTCAACTCTAGTGAAGATCGAATTGAACTCAAAGGATCTGTACAGAACTATCGGCTGCAAGTTGTTGCAGGGAACACACAAATATTCTTAGACAAACCGGGAACAGAACTAGATGAGATCGTAGGTATTGTACAGGGAAGAACCAATCTCAGACTTGATAGTGACGACTTCCTTTTCTATGAGCGAGAAAATGCTGGACAAGGTACAAACAATACACTATCCAGCGCAGAAGGATTAGGTTCTTTATCATCAGGCTCAGATGTGAATATTTCAGGCGAGTTAGTATCAGTTCAACCTGGAGATAATCCTGATTTTGACTTCTTTAAATTTTCCATAGCAAATTCAGCAGCTGTAACTATCAAAACAGTGACACTGGATGATACGATTCTCGGTCTGTTTAACAATGCTGGGACTTTGCTGCAATTTAATGATGATAGTGGGAATGAATCAGATTTTGGGTCATTAATTACCGCTTCGCTAGGTGCGGGGACATACTCTATTTCAGTGAGCAAATATGCTTTATTGCCTCAAAATGGTGGAACTTTCTCTGGCGAAAGCGACACCCTCTCCGTTCCTTATACCTTAGAAGTTAGTTTGGCATAGGGACGAATAATAGTATTTAGGATTTTGTTAATTTAGAAGATTTCGAGAAAAATCATCTGACTTGATTTATGGAGAAAATAATGAGTAGTATTAAATTATCTGAGCCAGATAAACGCAAATTTAGCTATAAATTTGCTCTCAAAAGCTGCTTTTATTGGTCAAAAACGCTTTTATTAACAATAGTTCTATTAAATTATGGAACTACTGTAGTTCATGCTGCACCTGAAGCCCTCCGTTCTGATATTAAAATTCGGAATATTCTAAATACTCAATCGATTTCTCCTTCTGTTCGGATTGTAAAAGATCCGCGAAATAATACGCTCTATTATCTCAAACGTAATGGTGAAATTTATCGAGTTAATTTAGCTTCATCTACTACTACACTGGTCTACAACTTTAATAACCATAAGGTCAGTGAAACTCAAGGTATGGCCATTGGCCCTAACGGTACTATTTATTTAGTTGGTAATGGAAACGTTGCAAACGATCAGACCAAAGCAGTTATTGTTAAAGGTGTAATTAATCCAAGTACAGGACAGCGAATTTGGTCTGTTTTGGCTAAAAGTGCAGCGTATCCTAAAAGCAAAACAGCCTATGACCATCGTTTCAACGGCGTAGTTGTTAGCCTAGATGGTAATTATATTTATATAAATAGCGGTTCTCGTACAGATCATGGTGAAGTTCAAACTGCTGGCGGGTTATATCCCAATACTCGCGAAGTAGGATTAACAGCCTGTATAATTCGTCTTCCTACTAATGGACAAAATTTATTTCTTGCAAACAATCGAGCAACTTTAAAGAGCGCTGGCTATATTTTTGCAGAAGGAATACGCAATACTTTTGATATGGCTTTCGCGCCTAATGGAGATTTATTTGGCACAGAAAATGGGCCAGATAGGGATATGTCAGAAGAATTAAATTGGCTGCGTCAGGGTTTTCATTACGGCTTTCCCTGGCGTATTGGCGGGACAGATAATCCACAACAATACCCAAATTATAATCCTGCCAATGACCGTTTATTAAATCCCAAATTTGGCGCAGTTATAAAAGGCTATTATTATAACGATCCGACCTTTCCGCCTAAGCCTAATATCACCTTGACTGAACCAATTCCTAATGTTGGGCCGGATGCAGATAGTTACCGCGATCCTCAAAATGGCCAAATCAAAGATGCTAGCTTTCTTGGACAAAGTGTGAGTACTTTTACAACACACCGTTCTCCTTTAGGTTTAGTTTTTGACACCCAAGGAGCAATGAGTCCAGAATTCAACAGAGATGGATTTGTATTGGGTTGGACTCCAGGCGATGCCACTGGCGAAACAGTAGCAGGCCCTTTTAAAGACCCCAGCCAAGATCTGTTGCATTTAAACTTGACTAAAGTAGGAACTACCAATTATAAACTTGAAGCTACACGCATTGTTCAAGGTTTCAGCAATCCTATTGATACTGAAATTATCGGCAATAAAATTTATGTTTTGGAATACGGTGGAAATCAAGGAATTTGGGAAGTTACTATACCTAGTAAGTGAGAAAATTTTGAGGTTCTGAATCTTGAATTATGGCTCGTAATATCATTTCACTAAAACTCTGAGACATAGAGATTTTGTGCAAGGGCACGGCATTGCCGTGCCCCTACCAATATGTATACTTATTAAAATTACAATATATGAGTTCTAGTATTTTTTTGAGCCAAAATATTGTCATATAGTGCTTCGTATTCAGCCACAATGGAGTCTAAAGAAAAGCATTCTATGACTCTTGCGCGTGCAGCTTTTCCTAACATTTCTCTGCCCTCTTTTCCTATATCGATTAATGCTTGCCAAGCATTGGCTAATGCTTCTGGATTCTTTGGGGGGATGACTTTTCCAGTATCGCCGACAATCCAGCCTGAGTCTCCCACATCTGTGACTACACAAGGAACACCACAAGACATAGCTTCGCCAATTACGTTGGGAAATCCTTCTCCAGATGAAGAGGAAGAGGCGATATCTAAAGCAGCAGTTAAACGCGGCACATCATGACGTTCACCTAATAGATATATGTGCTTGACAAGCCCTAATTCATGGATTAGTTCGGATAAAATTTGATTTTCCCAATCAACTTGATTGCCAACAAGAACAAATTGGACGTTGGAATAAGTTTTGAGTAGTAATGCCGCAGCTTGAAGAAAATTAAAATGGTCTTTTATGGGATGATAACGACCAATTAAGCCAATCAATAAGGCATTTTCAGGGGTATTTAATTCTGAACGGACACTGAGACGAGCTTGTGTTGACGGTGTAAATTTTTCAGTTTCAAAACCGTTGGGAATTACACAGGTTTTCTCAAGACAATACCCAATTTTTTCATGTTGTTTAGAACTATTCTGAGAGTTATAAATAATTTTTGTCGGCAAGTGAGAAAATCTGGCGCATAGTTTAATAATAATAGTTGTTCTCGGCTTTTCTAATTCTAAAGAATCAAGTGAATGGCGTACATTCCAGAAAACAGGTATTTGTCTAAATATAAAAAGCCTAAGAAACTGTGCAGCCAAGTTTCCATGATACATCCAACCTTGAATTAAGTCAGGTTTGAGTTGGCTTACTATGTGAATTATTGGCCCAATATTAGTTAGTTTAAGCCCTCCTGATTTTATACCGATGGTGTAAACAGGAATGCCTAAATTTGCAATGCGATCGCCCCATGTTCCACGATCCATTAAAGAAACAACAACCGGACTAAAACGTTGTCTATCCATTCTGGAAAGAAGTTTATAAAGCATCACTTCAGCACCACCAGTGGAGAGTCCGGTAATGATATAAATAATTTTCATAATTGATATCCTAATTTTAACTTTTGCTCTAATCGACTTGCTCCAGTCATAGCAGCCATGAATGGAAACGTAATGAGGATATAACGTTCTTCTAAAACGTTATGGCTAAATAGTCCCCACAGAAGAATAAAAACAGCAAAAGCCAAGCTAATATATTTAGTTTCTCCACGAGCGTTCTGTGTCACTGCATATACTAATATAGGTAGAATTAAAGCACCAATAATTCCATGATCTGCCATATAATATAAGTAAATATTGTGCGTAGATATTTCCAGATTCCAAATTAAAGTTGAGCCAATTCCATTGCCAAAAAATGGATGTTTCATAAACATCTGCCAAGCCAATTGAGCTACTTCTAAACGCGAATCTGCGGAATTTTCTGAATCAGAAGTTGAGATATTTTGAAACCATGCAATTCTTTCTAATGAGTTGGCATTCAAATCAAAATTTTGCAATAATTCTTCCCACCATTGTGAGCCTAAAGCGATAATAAAAATTCCTATACCAAAAATCCAATAAAGTAATTTATTGAAATGAAGTACGCGGGTAATGGTAAAAATAATAACTGTAACTAACCAGCCAAGAATAGCACCCCGTGAAAATGTCAAGAAAACTCCAATACCGACAAGATAGACGAAAGGTAAACGATATATTGGCTGTAATATACTAACGCTAAAAATCATCCCAAGTATCAATGCACAGCCATTGCTGTTCGGGTTCAAGTAAAATCCAGTCACCCGGCCGCCATTACCTAATGCATTAAAAGCAGCAGGGTTAAAAAACTCATAAATGCTGTTAAATACAGTAACTAATACTGCTAAAAATATCGCCCACCTAGCCAAGTAATGAATTTTTTGATTTCCAGAAAAGATTAAAGTCATTGCAATGATAAAAATCAATGCTAAAAGCCGTTTTCTTAATTCTTCAAAAGCAAGTTCTCCAGACGAGGGAAATAGTACAAACCACAGTAATGAGACAAAAATGAAACCAAAACACCAAAGAATTACAGATATTGGAATGTACTTGGATCGTGAAAAGGCTAAGGGAATAGAAGCTACAGCAAAACCTAAAATCCAAAATAAAGGAGGTTGAGAAACAATACCTGATGTATATAAATATGAATTAATATCTGTAAAAAATGTCAAAATAGCAGCTACGGCTAGGGCACATTGATAATAAAAGAGAAAATCAAAATTTGTATTTAGTGATTGATTCATGACATAATCCAAGTAAAGCAACTTCGGTTTTCAAGACTAATTCAGCTACTGAAAAATGGTCAATTATTCGCTGTCTAATTTCAGTGCGATCGCAACCATCAATACTCAATTTTTCTATTAATTTCTCCATCGCACCTTTCAAAGCTTCTGGGTTTTTAGGAGGTACTACTACATCTGGATTACCAACAATCAAAGCTGAATCGCCTACATCTGTCACTACACAGGGAATACCGCAGGCCATTGCTTCTCCAATTACATTGGAAAATCCTTCCGTATAAGATGAAGAAACAATAATATCTAAGGCGTTATAGATTGCACGCATATCTGCACGCGCTTTTTCCCAGATAACTTTTTCAGAAATGCCTAGTTGATAAGCTAGTCGATCCAACTCCCGTGCATAGTTTTCTGAACCACTACCTATGCAAACAAAATGCACATTCTGGCTATCTTTACACAGTAATGCTGCTGCTTTCAAAAATGTCGGATGATCTTTTCTTAAATCTAAGCGTCCCACTAAACCAATTAAAATTGTAGTGTGGGGAATTCCCCAGTGCGATCGCACTTTTGTCCTAGCTTCTAAATCAGGCTGAAAAAGTTCGATATCAATACCATTAGAAATTACCCTCATCTTCTTAGCGGGGAATCCATGATTGAGATAGTATGTTTTTCCAGCATAAGAATTGACCACTATCAAGTCAGCAAATTTAGCTAAAATACACTCTAACTGAAAGATTAAACGCCCTAACCAATCATAAAAATTAGAATCACTATTAGAATTACGTAATCCCCAAACTATTTGGGTTGAGGGGAAAAACGGTTTTAAAAAAATCGTCAGTAAATTTGGCGTTCCACCATATCCATGCAAGACATCGGGATGTATGCGCTGGAGATGCTGCACAAGACGCCAAAAGAAGCTAAATAAATGCCATCTTCCTTGTTTTTCTAAATAAATTATTGGGATGCCATTATCTTTTAAATCTTTATCTAAAGATAACGAGCCACCAGCATAAAAAGATAAAACAGTGACATCAAAACATTGTTTATCTAAAGCATTTGCAAGTGTGACTAATTGCCTTTCTGCTCCTCCATAATTCAAATCACGAATCAGGAATACAATTTTTTTCTTCATTTAAATAACCTCAGAAATAGTGTAGCGGTATTTACCAGAGTTACTTACAGGAATACGTTCGACAAATTCAAAATTAACTACACAATCTTTACCCATCATCAGCTTGCACTTGCTGACAATATCTTCAAGTTCTTCAGTGAGATAATCAGAATTAGATTTAATAATTTTGATGGTGATTTCTAGGTAGCTTTTTTGGATGATTTGAAATTTATGTACCCAATCTTTGAAGTAGAGAAGATGGGTAAAATATTCTCCATCTATTAAAGTTCCGCTTTGAGTTTTAAAAATATCGACATTTCTACCGGAAACTTGT
This sequence comes from Nostoc linckia NIES-25, assembly GCF_002368035.1. Lineage (GTDB taxonomy): Bacteria > Cyanobacteriota > Cyanobacteriia > Cyanobacteriales > Nostocaceae > Nostoc > Nostoc linckia_B. The sequence goes on from NZ_AP018222.1 coordinate 1,427,679, forward strand.
TGAAGTATTTGTCCAGATTTATATTCAGGAGATAAAATGCCGCGATCGCCAATTTTATAACGAATCAATGGCATAGCAAAATTTGTTAGAGAAGTAATCAAAATATTACCTTCAACTCCTGGCGGTACTGGATTATTATCGTCATCTACAATCTCAATATAATTACCCCAAGGAGCTACCCATAATCCTTGCTCTCCTGGTCTTTCACAAGCGATATCGCTGACTTCTCTAGAACCATAACGATTAAATACTTTACACTGAAATACACTCTCAATCTTCTGCCGCATCCAAGCATAAAGTGTCCCAGCAGAAGTTATGATTGCTTTTTGAGGAACAAGTGTAATTTTTTCATCTTCAGCAAATTTTGCTAATTCATAAATGGCTTGAGCGTAGGCAACAATTAACTTTGGTGGTTTTTTATTCAGCAATTTCAGAAAATCCCTCATTTTTTCAGGAGTCATCTGAAAGGCATTCATATATGTGGTATTTCTCAATAAATTAAAAAAGGTTGCCTTCCATCCCATAGTGCCATCAAAAACATCTTTTTCTGAACCCCACAAACGTATTTCTGATTCTCCTAATTCTCGCCCAACTAAATAAGAGAAAACTAAGCTAATTGCTGTAGATTTATCGTTATATTCAGCATCTTGAATTAAAATAATTGGTTCTCCTGTCGAACCACCTGATGTATTGAAATACCACTGACGCTGTGCTAAGTCTGTAGATTTTAGTTTTTCAAAGTTGGCGCGAATAATATCTTTTGTGAGGATTGGTAATTGATAAAGATATAGCTCTGGTTTTTCTTGAAGAATTGCTTTAATGGAGAGATTATTCAGGAAAGTTGCATAGTACGGGACAGATTTATTGCAGTGAAGTAGAAGCTTAGTTAGCAAGCCTCTAGTCGTAGCAATGGAAATATTAAATGAACTTTCTTTGAGAAATTGATTATAGAGTTGAGGAAAATTGTATTTTCGCCAATAAGCATAATTGAAGTAAAGAGATTTTCGGATATTCATTGTTAAATATTTGGTTATGAAAAAACGTAGACGCGGAGCGGCTTGCCGCAGGCTACCGCCATGAGCGCCAAGAAATAAATATATTTTCTCGTCCTATTGAATCATTTAAATTTTGCTGCTTTTGATTCTGAATTCTGTTAGCGCAGCGGGGCGTAGCCCGTTCTGACTCCTGAATTCTTCAAGAACTTGAACTAACACTTCCTCCCACATTCCCATGATTTTTTTGACGCTAAATCGTTCGGTTACTTCTATTGCGCGAGCAGCTAAAGAATTGCGTTCTTGTTCGTTAGATATTAGCCTTTCTATTGCTGAGGCTAATGTTGAAATATCTTCATTGGGAACCAAAATACCATCTATTCCATCACGAATAATTTCTCGCGGGCCACTAGGACAATCTGTGGATATAACTGGCAAACCCCATGCCATTGCTTCACAAATAGCATTTGGAAAACCTTCAAATCGGGAAGACATAATAAAAATATCTGCTTGCTGTAAAAAAGCATAAATATCATTTACCATGCCTGGAAAATAAACGCGATCGCTTAATCCAAGTTCGTTACGTAAACATTCTAATTCTGGACGTAGTTTTCCATCTCCTAATATCGTCAACGTCCATTCTGGGTAATTATCTTTTAGTTTGGCAAAAGCTTCTAGCAATAAATCAAAGCCTTTTTCTGGAACAAAACGTCCCATTGCAATGAGCGATCGCTTTGTGAAAAAATTATCTTCTGAATGCTTTTTTATTGCTGGCAATACAACCATATTAGGAATGATACAACTCTTATTTTGCAGTTTTACTGGAAAATAATCTCTTGCTCGCTGAGTTTGAAAAACAATTTTATCTGCAAATGAATAAGTCCATTTTCTTAGGTGTTGCCAATTCCAACCTAAATAGCTTTTTTCAGGATTGCTACGTTCAGAAACTATTACTGGTATGTTTAACCATCGCGTTGCTAATAGAGTAGTAATATTAATTCTAGACATGAAACTAATTACAACATCTGGGTCGCTATTAATAATTGCATTTCGTAGAATTCGGATACGTTTTAAATTATTCCAAATGCCAATCATTGTATTGGGAGATTTTTCAGCTATAGCCAAGGGAATGTAAGTTATATCAGAGTTTAAAGAAAAGTCCGGTATTTTATTCTCATCAAATGTTAGTAGAGTAATTTTCCATCCTTTAGCTGACCAGTAATTTGCCATGAGTGACATAATACGTTCAGCACCCCCATAGGTAAGGGAATTAATGATTAATGTTATTTTCATAGCGTGCAAATATTTAAAATCACGCAGAGACGTAATTAAAAGAGATTTGAAAATTAGATTGTTAGGGTAAGAGAGTTTTGTTTGAGTTTTTTATGAGCGAAATATGATAAAAATAAGAATGCTAAGGCAGAAACAAAGGCTGTTGATAGAGCAATACCCGCAACGCCAAAATAGTGGAGAAATAAATAGTTTAAAACAATATTGTTGATGAGATTGTAGGCAGAAGCCCACATTAATATATAATTGGCTTGCATTGCAGAAATTAAGCGTACAACCAAGATTCCTGCTACGTGAAAAGGAATTTGTAGAGCAAAACAATTTTGAATCTGAGCTACTAAACGGGTATCATCAGCGGTAAATGAACCTCTTTGAAAGAGTATTCTGACTATAGATTCAGAAAAGATAAATAAAAATGCTGATAGTAGAATAGTTGTGACAAAGATGATTTGTATATATTGCTTAAGTGTGCGACGCGTTCCTGTCCAATTGTTAGCAGCTATCATTTTAGAAAAATAAGGAATTACAGCAGTGCTCAATGCTGTAGTAGCTAGAGACATAGGAAATGCTATTACTTTGTTACCGTAGTTAAGTGCTGCTACACTACCAGGTAACAACATTGCTGCCATAGATTGATCTACTAAATTTGTACTACACATTAAAAGTCCCCCTGCAATCATAGGGAAATACTGGCGAACAACTTGGCGCAGATTATGATCAAATCCATACCATTTGGGAAGCCATGAAATGCCTTGTCGGTGCAGTGCTATTCCTAACAGAATGATTTCTAGTGCTGCACCGCAGACTAAGCCAGCAGCTAAAGCGAAAATACCCCAAGATTTAAGCGTTAAAAGTAATAGGACGGTAATAGTTGGAGTAATAATTGGTGAGAATGCTGCTAAAGCAAAACGTTCTCCTGCATTCAACACAGCACCCCAGATCACAATTATTCCACTTAAGAGAATAAAAGGTGCGATCGCGCAAAGTAAATGAAAAGTTAGCTCTAATTTTTCAGAACTAAATCCAGCCGCAATTCGTGGTAGATAAAAAGGTGCTAAAACTACCATCAATATTGTTGTAATTGTTAACAGTCCCAAGCCGCTAGTTGTGGCTCCACATAAAAGCCTTTGAGCAGCTTTTGTACCTTCCTGCTCTCGTACCTGCATATAAGTAGGGATGAGAGCAGTATTAAAAGAACCAGCGATGACATTAATAATAAAAGAAGGAATCAGCAAAGCAATAAAAAAAGCATCGATGTCATCGCCAGTGCCAAATCTCTGAGCAACAACTAATTCTTTACCAACAGCCGCCACTTTAACTAACGCTGTCAATAAACCAACTATCATCGCCGCACCAAAAATTTGGCGATTGATAGAGCCACTTGTCAGCTTCTTCCAGCGATTAACTAAGCTTTGCATTTCTCACTCTCTCTGCGCTTCTGGTATTGAAAATTCTGGTTCGCTGGAAGCTGGGGCTTCGACTTTCGAGTGCGTCGGTGTGTGAGAGAAAAAGTAAGGTTTACGCAGTAAAGATAATTGAGATAACCTCATATATATTCAGCAAATGTAAATATAATTTCCCCTTCAAAGTAATTCCATAAACACAGTTAAAATTCTTGACAACTTCTCCACCAAACTTTTCTTTGAATTGATTAATACCTAATTTTTCCCGATCTGTATTTCCGGTATACCAACCACCAAAATCATAAGTTGAAATCCCTAAATTCTTAAATCTCACAATGTCTTGCCAGTGATGGTAACGATTTGCTCGTCCCAAAATCGATTGGTACGAAGTATCATCATTCTTTTTCAAAGATGCAGAATGTAAAAGACGAACTCTATTTTTAGTCCGATAATAAATATGCCAAACTAAAGATTCATCATTTAACTTAACTCGTGAGACATCAATTACACCAGCATCAGCACGATTTTTTAGTTGAACTCTGTTAATTTTAGTCAAACCTTTTTGCAAAGCAAATGAATCATAAAAATCCGAAAATTCATCGAGAGTGTTAGAATCAATTTTCTCCCAATATTCATAAATAATATGGTCTTTTTGCTCTGCTCGTCTAATTTTGTATCTATCATTACTGCTGATACATTCCCAAAGTTCATCATAGCTTGTAGTTAAATCAATCAATCTTGTATAAAATTCATCAGACTGACCGCCTTTAATGGGGTGTAACAATTGCCTATAATGCACTACATCGACATTGCCCAATTTTTCTGAATTTTCATCAAACCAGACTTCTCCCACTGAAAAGATAAACTTCTTTGTAACAATTAACATCTCTTCGATTCCTCGCTATTTTATTCAACTAAACCTATGTAAATTTGATTGCTCCCATCTTCTTCTCTCCGCGTCCTCTGCGTCTCTGCGGTAGCCTGCGGCAAGCCGCTGCGCGTCTACGTAAAAAATTTCACAAATCAAAATCAAATTACTCTTACCAAACTTTCACTTATTGAATCTTGGTTCAAAAACTAATCGATAACGCTTTCCATCCACACATGCAACCAATTTATTTTTATCAATTTGGTGAGCGTCAATATGGTGCATACCTATTTGATTCCAACCCATTCCACTGGCTTTAATAACTGGATTATTTTTAACTTCCTTCTCTTGATAACTCATTGTTGTCAATTCAGTTATTTCAAACCCTCGAACTTGATGACCATATATTCGCTCACAATCCTGGGTATATCTGACAATCTTGTCATCGAATACTATAACTCTACCTGCTGGTCTTGCTATACTTTTATTTCCCTTAATTACAGGACTTTTCGGATGTTCAACCCAACCATCCATTAAATCTTCAGAATAATAAAGACGTAATGTATTTCTTGATTCTGATGTTGCAGTTAATAACCACCAAAGATTATTGTGTTGAAAAATACTACTATCTGCAAAATCACTTTGGGTTAATAAACTTTTGACGTAAGACCATTGTGTTGGAAAATTGATTGCTTTGTATAAACGAATAGAACTAGCTTCAGAAGTTTCTGGAATCAGATAATAGTCGTTTTGAAATTTGAATACATACGGATAAGATAAATGAAACGGTTCATCAAGTACAATTTGTTGGTAATTCCATTTATATGCATCAGTGCTAGTTGCTAGTCCTATTACTCCTTTATTTTGTAGACCATTCAACACTTCAAAGAACATATACCAAATGCCGTCCTCACGAACCATAAATGGGTCAGCAACAAAGTGTGCCGGGACATCTGTTATATCCTTGGCAGTTAATACCGGATTAATAATTGTGTCTGGAGAAACCAAATCAAAAGGAGATTCACCTATATAAATTCCAATTGACCACTCACTTCTTCTGGTGACAAAAATCTTGGCGATGTTTTTAATCCCAGCTAAATATCTATTATTAACCCTAGAAATATCAAATACCTGCAAAACACTGTTGACATTAGAACTTTTATACATATTTATTCTTGGAAGTAAGGTAGATGCTAAATTACTCAAACTGATGGTGTTTTTTAAGATTTCACCTGTGCCAGCATATTCATGTTTGGCTTAACTCTGAGTGAAGTATTGCTGGAAATACTTGATGCCACATAATTATTTAAATGTTTGGGTTTATATCCTGGTACTAATTGTTCTAGTAAAAACAGAATAAAACTGATATCATTTTTTACTGCTGCTTGACACAAAGTCGCCACAGTAATATCCAAGTTTTCTGGAATAATCTTACTAGCATTTTTTACTACTAATAGTTTTTGGTGTTCGGTTGGTTCATATTCTTCGCCAGGAATAAATAATTCTTCAAACAGTTTTTCTCCTGGACGCAAACCAGTAAATACAATATCAATATCTTGGTTAACTTCGTATCCAGAAAGGCGAATCAATTCCTTTGCTAAGTCAACAATTTTTACAGGTTTACCCATATTCAGCATCAAAACTTCACCGCCACGACCAAGTACCGCAGCTTGCAAAACTAGTTGAACTGCTTCAGGAATAGTCATGAAATAACGACAAATATCTGGATGAGTAACGGTTACTGGGCCGCCTGCTGCAATTTGTTTTTTAAAAGTAGGAACTACACTACCTCGACTGCCTAAAACATTGCCAAAACGCACTGTGACATAAGGCTTGCCACTTTCTCTTGCAGCTTGCAGCACCAACATTTCAGCAACTCTTTTACTAGCACCCATTACATTAGTAGGGTTAACTGCTTTATCTGTAGAAATCATCACGAAATGTTTTACATCATATTGCAAAGCTAGTTCTAATAAATTTTTTGTTCCCATTACATTGTTTGTGATTGCTTCTACTGGATTTAATTCCATTAGTGGGACATGTTTATGAGCCGCAGCGTGAAAAATTACATCTGGTTGGAAAGTTTCAAATCCATGTTCTAATCGAGATTTGAAGCGAATATCAGCAATAAAACTAGAAATTTGAGTAGGATTAATTGATGATTTGCCTTCCTTTTCAAGGAGTTGAACGAGTTGTTCTAATTCTTGTTGTATATTGAACACAGAGTTTTCTCCATGTCCCATCAGTATCATTTTGGCAGGATTACATTTAAAAATTTGACGGCAAAGTTCGCTACCAATCGATCCACCCGAACCTGTAATCAATACTGTTTTACCTTGAAGAAATTGGGAAACTTTTTCAAAATCTATTTGTACGGGTTCTCGTCTGAGCAAATCTTCAATTCTGATATCCCTGATGCTGTCAACTCGGACCCGACCATTGAGGATTTCATGTATACCTGGTAAAGTGCTAGTTTGAGTGCCAGTTGCTTTGCAAATATCTACAATTTCTCGAATAACTGCACCTGCAACTGTTGGCATAGCAATGATAACTTTATGGATTTGCAGAGATTTTAAAACATCAGGAATTTGATAGCGATCGCCAACTACACGAATCCCACGTATATATGCTCCAAATTTGCGAGGATCGTCATCAATAAAAGCAACAGGATAAAACCCTAATTGCGGATTTCTTTGCATTTCTTGTACTAGAGAAATGCCAGCATTTCCAGCGCCAACTATTAACACGCGTTCTTGGGGATTAAATACTGGACGTTGCTGGCTAATTCTTTCTACAATCCGAATACTAAAACGCAATCCTCCAATAAAAATACACGATAGTAAACCATCGATTAAAGGTAGCGATCGCGGCAGTATATCCAATCTTAAATATGCTAAAAATCCCATAAAATCAAACAATACAGCTTGGATTAATACCGCAATACTCATAAGTATAGTGATATATAAAAGCTCTTCAATACTGGCATAGCGCCAGTAAACTCTATAAAAACCAAAATTCCACAATACAGTCAGTTTGACTGCTAAAAAAAGTATTGTGACGATTCCTAGCTGTGATTTATATTCTTCAATGATAAAATTCCCATCTAAACATAGATTTAAAGCCAATAAAGCCGTTATTAAAAAAACAATGATATCAAAAACAAACAAATGCCTGTTTCTGATATTCAGCAAAGTATTTAATATTTTGCTAATTAATTTTTGAGGTAGCCAATTAGAAACGAGTAACAATGATAAATTCATGCCTGTCAAAACCTCTAGAATAATTTAACTAATCATCGGTTCGATTAGACAATCAAATATAGCCGTTTATCCTCAAAAAAGGATTTATACAGTGTAGAATTACCCTATAAATGTAAATCTCAGTAATTTGACGATGTAAGCAATTTGCCTAACTTATCTGAATTTATTAATATTTAATAAATTCAACATCTCAAATTACAAATTGGGTGTATATGTTTTTGAGCATTATCATTTATACCGAAGAAATATTTTTGCTCGAAATAAATACGCTAATTTCTTTGAATGAAACATTGAAATTTAAGTAATAGCCATATGAGAGGACTATTAAAACTTATTTTTCATGTTTTATCTTTCTAACAAATTTGTAGCAGTTTCTTATGTGTTGCGTCATGCCAAATTGGCGTCGATCGCGCACATAAAAAGACATAATAGTGGATGATAGTGTATACTAGTAATTCTTGTTACTAAACAAGATAAAATTTCAAAGTCAAAAGAAAGCTAAAAGCTAACTTAAGCCTCAATAAATAAAATTGAGAGCTACACAAATAAAACCCACACTTCGACAAGCTCAGTGACCGCCTGCGTGGGTTAAAACTTTTCCAGGACTTAGGCAAAAGATAACGAAAGTAGCGGTAATACCCTGCGGGTTCGCTCTTAGCGTTCTCGCAGAGTAGCCGCTGTGCGTCTACATGAATTACCGCTACGCAAAAATAAGGTTTTCAATCACATATTGCGTAAGTCCTGTTTTCCTTAGTCCAAAACGAAATTGATTAAATCACAGTAGGGTAGCACAGCTACCTGCCTACCCTACTACCTATTGATGGATTTTGAATTCTGAATTTTGTTAGCGCAGTGGGGCGTACCACTTCGTGGAAGCAAGCTACGCGATAGCGTCTCCTAGAGAAGCCCATTCTGACTTCTTAACTCCTAAACCTTTGCTTCCAAAGATTTGAGTAACTCGGTATTTACACCCGATTCGCGAGTTAAGGCGATTTTGCCAGTGCGGGCGATTTCTCTGAGACCAAATTTTTGTAACACCTGCACGATCGCTACCATTTTACCTGGATCTCCCACAACTTCTAAAGTCAAAGAATCTTCCGCCACATCCACAACTCGCGCCCGGAAAATCCCAGACAGTTCGATAACTTCAGAACGATTGCTGCTAGTAGCATTCACCTTTAACAGCATCAATTCTCGTTCCACACAAGGAGTTTCGGTAATATCCTGTACCTTGAGGACATTAACTAACTTGTATAATTGCTTGGTGAGTTGTTCGATGACGCGATCGTCACCAGGTACAACCATCGTAATTCGTGAAACACCTCCCTGTTCAGCCGGGCCAACAGCAAGGCTTTCAATATTAAAACCACGACGCGCAAATAAACCAGAAATGCGGGACAGAACACCCGCCTCATCTTCTACCAGAACAGAAAGAGTATGTTTCATCTTCGCCAACAGAGGCTAGAGCAGGATTTGAGTAACGCAGACACTAGCTAAAGACTACGCTAGACGTACTGCTCCACTAAAAAAAATTAAGTGAGACCTTTTATTTTAAACTTAATAGCTGCACTCATTTCAATTGATAGAGATAAATTGTCCAGAAATTATTTCGCAAGCATCATTCTCTTTGGTCGCATCTCTTTTCATCGGCAGATGTTAAACGTTGGCAAAACTTGTATATTAAAATCCGATCGAACATTTAATCGGAGATAAGTTGTTATGGGTTGGTTACAAAGACTATTTGGAATGGAAAAACCTCAAAATGCTGAAGTAAACCCTACTCCACAAGCAATACCCCAAACTCCTACCGCTACTACTGCGCCTACCGCTACACAAACAACACCGCCAGAACGTCTAGGATTAAATGGAGAATATGACCAAAGTGGTCTAGCCAAACGAGTAGCCTTGGCATTCGACCAAGACGACCAACTTGATGATGTTAATACCCTTTGGGTTGCTCAAACAGGCAGCACTGTAGTCTTAAAAGGTAAAGTTCCCAATCAACAAATCCTCGACAGAATGATTTCTGTCGCCCGTACTGTGAACGGCGCCACAAACGTTGACAGCAGCCAAACTACCGTCGGCTAGGTAGGGAGATGGGGAGATGGGGAGATGGGGAGATAGGGAGATGGGGAGACAAGGAAAATAACTCCTAACTTCTACCTCCTAACTCCTAACTCTTAACTTCTATTTATCCAATCTAAAATCGCTTGATTCACTTGCTGTGGACATTCATCATGGGGACAATGACCCACGTCTTCTAAATTCAGCACTTCCAATTTCTCGTTATATTGGGCAAATTGGCTAGCCAAAGCTGGCGGAACAAAGCGATCTTTTTGTCCCCAAATTAACAACATGGGAATTGTTAAGGTTGGTAATAACTCCTTGACATTCGGACTAAAATTAATTCCAATTGTCGCTTTAAACAAAGCACTAAAAGCCCTCGCCGAACCCCGGTCTTGGGGAGGGCCGGCTAAAATTTCTATCAGTTCGTCGGTTATCGCTTCTGGGTTAGCGTAGGCGAGACTCGCCCAGCGACGCAGCACACCTGGACGGCGGACAAAGTTAAACACAGGTTTGAGAATAAACGGCGAAGCAACAATATTTTTAATTCCTCTTACCACAGGTCGCAACGCAGGAGGAATTGCTTCTTGTTCTAGCGAAGGATCTGGTAAACTCATCATCACCACACCGCGCACCATGTCGGGATGAGCCGCCGCAGCCGCTAGAGAAATCAGCGAACCGTTGGAATTGCCGATTAATATTGCTGGTTCGCGGATAAACGTTTGCCAAAAATCGTAAACTTGTTCTACCCAAAGTTCCACACTGTAATTAGCTGCGGCTTTTTCTGAAGCGCCAAAACCCAGCATATCTAGGGCGTAAACTGTGTGATGTTCGGCTAGCACCTCTAAATTGTGTCGCCAATGACCAATGGAAGCGCCAAAGCCATGTAACAGAATTAGGGGTTGTGTCTTTTCGTCATTTTTAGCAGAGCGAATATAAGTATAGCGAGTTTGCCAGCCCCGCCAAACCCAATCTCGTTGATTGCCAACTCTTTCCTGCCAGTGTAGTGTAGTAGTCACGTCGCTTCGCTCCGAATTCAAAATTCAAAACTTGTACTGAGCTTGTCGAAGTATTCAAAATTAATAAGTAGCTCAACCTAAAAAAACGTAAGACGTAAATGTATATAAATGTAGGGTGTGTTATGCCTTATAGCAACGCACCTCCATAGACTCTACATCAACTGAGGTGCGTTGCGCTTTGCGACAACGCACCCTACGTTTTATGTTTAATTAAGTTGACCTACTTAATCTTCAAAAATAATGAGGCTTGTATCCTTTTTGTTTTCAGTCACAGTTATCTGTAATTTTTTAGCCTTAAAATACTATTATAAAAAATTGCTCAAATGTGTATGATGTCAAAATCCTTGTAGAGACGTTGCAATGCAACGTCTCTACATTTGGATGGAGAATGGCATAGCGATCTATTCAAACAGTAGTTAAAAAAGGTTGAAAAGGTTGCAATAACAATGCTCAAAATTTTATCAACTTCTTTAATATAGTACTCAGTAAAATCTATATAAACAGTCTTTTCTTCTAAAAATAAAAATTTCTAATTAGTTCCACTAGTAACCGAACCATAAATCTGCTTAACTTCATTCCCTTGATTTTGATTGAATAACTGCGCTGCAATCATGGCGGGCGTCAATGCACACGAGACGCGATAAATCGCCGTCTCTACAAGGGACTGATTCTTGTACAGACGCGATGAATCGCGTCTCACTTCGCCAACTCTTTTGCTCTGGCGTAGGAATCAAACTTTAATTTATTATCCCACTGCTGTGCTTTGTTGAACTTTTCAACAGCGCCATCAATATCATCATTTCGCGCTAAGTTCTCACCTTGGATGACTAACACTTTCGCCGCTTGCAGCAACCGCGGTGGAGTTTGGCACGATCGCAACTCTTCTAACACTTCTGCATGGGCAATGAGGTAATTATTTAGCAAGTCACAACCACTAAGTAATAAATTATCGAAATCCAACTCCCATAAAATAACGGTGTTGTCTAAACTGCCAGAAGCCAGTGTCTTGCCATCAGGGCTGAAGACGACGCTTATGACCGAACCGCTATGCCCTGTGAGGGTTTTGATGGCTTTGCCTGTGCTGACATCCCAGAGTTTGATGGTCTTGTCATCACTGCCAGAAGCCAGTGTCTTGCCATCGGGGCTGAAGACGACGCTAATGACCGGACTGCTATGCCCTGTGAGGGTTTTGATGGCTTTGCCCGTGCTGACATCCCAGAGTTTGATGCTGTTGTCAGCACTGCCAGAAGCCAGTGTCTTGCCATCGGGGCTGAAGACGACGCTAATGACCGAACTGCTATGCCCTGTGAGGATTTTGATGGCTTTGCCCGTGCTGACATCCCAGAGTTTGATGGTGTTGTCTAAACTGCCAGAAGCCAGTGTCTTGCCATCGGGGCTGAAGACGACGCTATAGACAAAACTGCTATGCCCTGTGAGGGTTTTGATGGCTTTGCCCGTGCTGACATCCCAGAGTTTGATGGTCTTGTCATAACTGCCAGAAGCCAATGTCTTGCCATCGGGGCTGAAGACGACGCTATAGACCGGACTGCTATGCCCTGTGAGGGTTTTGATGGCTTTGCCCGTGCTGATATCCCAGAGTTTGATGGTCTTGTCAAAACTGCCAGAAGCCAGTGTCTTGGCATCGGGGCTGAAGACGACGCTATTGACCGGACTGCTATGCCCTGTGAGGGTTTTGATGGCTTTGCCCGTGTTGACATCCCAGAGTTTGATGGTGTTGTCAGCACTGCCAGAAACCAGTGTCTTGCTATCGGGGCTGAAGACGACGCTATTGACTGAACTGCT
>NZ_AP018222.1:1440847-1611172 GCF_002368035.1 Nostoc linckia NIES-25
AACTGCCAGAAGCCAGTGTCTTACCATCGGGGCTGAAGACGACGCTATTGACTGAACGGCTATGCCCTGTGAGGGTTTTGATGGCTTTGCCCGTGCTGACATCCCAGAGTTTGATGGTCTTGTCATAACTGCCAGAAGCCAGTGTCTTGCCATCGGGGCTGAAGACTACGCCCCTGACCGTATCGCTATGCCCTTCTAAAGTATTAACCTCGATCGCTCGATTTTCTTTCTTCTCATTTGGCTTTAAATAAACCGCTTGCTGTAAAGTTAACACAGCGTGCATTAGAGTATCGTTTTCGTGCTGTGCCCAAAGTGTATGCTTGAGTTTGCTACTTGCCCTTAAGGCTGTTATTAAAGCATCTGGATATTGTCCAGAGATAGCAAAGGCTTCTGAAGAATTATTGATGGCATTAATTTGACTAACATTTGCCTCTACTGCCCACTGGAATGTTGCCGCTGCTAAAGCAGCAAATCCTAACCCTGCGGCGACGGAACCAAAAAGGGCGCGTCTAAGAAACTTATTCAGTTTCGTCTCACTAATTTTTCTTTGTTCTCGTTCCTTTTCCAGTTGCGCCATTACCTGCTTTAACTTCGGTTCCTGTTGCTGGCGGATAAACCCGGCGATGTAGTCGTGTACCAGTTGATAACGGTCAGCCGGGTTTTCTGGTAACAAAACCACCAAGCCAGATTGGACAAAAATTTCTAAAATCAAATCTAATTTGCTGATTTCAGAAGCTTGTTCCGCCCTAGATTCCGATCCCCCCGCTTTCGGCGACCCCCTTAATAAGGGGGTGAAAGAAATTAAGCCCCCCTTTTTAAGGGGGGTTGGGGGGATCTCCGAAAAGTACTCCTGTAAATCCCGTTCCAATTCAGCACGAGTTTTTAGCGGGCGAGTTCCTTTTTCATCTGTCAGCAAATACAGTAATAATTCTGCCCCCTGCTGATTTTCCACACCGCAATCATTAACAACTTCATCCAAATAACGCTTAACCAGTTGTTCTTTAGTGCCGCGTTGCTGATATTCTGCCAGAGTTGTAATGTTCTCCGTTTGCAACTGCGCCCCCACAACCTGTAATTCAATGGGACGCACTTCACCCAATTCTTCTGCTAAATCTTGTACGAGTTGTTCGACTAAATCCGATTCCAAGCGAAAACTGGTATTTTCAGTTAAACGCTGGATAATTGACTTGGCATCATCAGGCGAGAAGTTGCCTAACTTGTAAAGCACATTATTACTGAGAATGTCATTGCCTATAATCTTCAAGCTGGGCAAATCATTGCACTCTAGCAAGTAATGAATGTAATCCACCCGCAGCGATAAGATAACTTTCAGCGATAGAACATTCAGACACTCTCCCAGAAACTTAAAGAATTGCTTCCTTTGCGCTGGTTCGGTGTAAATAAAGAAAAATTCCTCAAATTGATCGAAAATTAACACCGTGCGGAGGTTACGCTGTTCGTTTTCTTTAAGTTTGGATATTAAATATTGCGGAGTTCCGAGTTCTGAAGGTGAAAGTTGACCTTCTGAAGATGAAAGTTGACCTTCTGAGGGTGAAAGTTGACCTTCTGAGGGTGAAAGTTGACCTTCTGAGGGTGAACGTTGACCTTCTGAAGATGAACGTTGACCTTCTGAAGATGAACGTTGACCTTCTGAGGGTGAAAGTTGACCTTCTGAAGCTGAAAGTTGACCTTCTGAAGCTGAAAGTTGACCTTCTGAAGATGAACGTTGACCTTCTGAGGGTGAAAGTTGACCTTCTGAGGATGAACGTTGAAGTTCTAACTCTCTTTCATCTCCCCATCTCCCCATCTCCCCATCTCCCCATCCCCGCGTCCCCGCGTCCCCGCGTCCCCGCGTCTCTTCCACTCCCAAAACCCGCCCCAATTCTTCCACCCAGTTGGTGTAAACGCGCATCGCTACAGGTAAATTATCTTGAATACCTATTGCTTTATTCTTTAAAGCTGGCACAAGTCCCGCATTCACTAGCGAACTTTTACCTACACCTGATGGCCCATGAATTACAATCAACTTTTTATCTGGGCGGCCAATGCGTTCAATTAAGCGTTCTACATCCAATTGACGACCAGATGCAGCAATTTCTGGGGCAATACTATCTTTATTATCAACCCGCAGGGGTGCAAGTCCTGTGGCTGCTAACTGTTTTGTCGCCTGTAATCTCCCAGCACCAATAAACGCCCGCAAACCAAATTGCTGTTCCACGGAACGCTGTTGCTGTTTCATTTCATAGGCTTTCAGATATGCTTTTTGCTCAAAGTAAAGCTTTTGCAAATGAGCGAGAATGTTGAGATAAAGCTTTAAATCTGCCTGCGGATTGCTGATATCTTTTGCAGTTTCTAAGTTATAAATTGCCTCTTGATAGTCCCCTAAATGATATTGAGAACGAGCCAAAAGAAATCGATAGAGACTCAAATCATTTACGATAACAAGTTTGTCTGTTGGTAGGGTAGCACAGCTGTGCGCCCCTACAAGATTTATGGCTTGCTGTGCGAATTTATTTGCTTCAAGCCAGTGTTCTTGAGCTAAAGCAACTTCAGCTAAAAAGCCGTAATCCTTTGCTATTTCTGTTGGCTGATTATCAGTCTGATGTATTTTTAATGCTTGTCCAGCAAAGTTTTTTAAGTGTTCCCATTCTTGTAAATCGCGCAGAATAACACCAAATTTAAATATCGAATTTGCAATTAATCTTTTATTTTCCCCAATCAAACTGATATATTTTTGGATATAATTCCTAGTGTTTTGCCAATCTTGATGATTAATATCTGGAGTTTTAAAGGCTTTGAGATAATAGCAAAATGCAATATCGCCAAGGATTTGGATTTGCTGTTGTGTATAATTCAGTTGTTTAAAAATTGCCAAAGCTAGTTGATAATGTTCTAAAGCTACATCGATTTGATTATTAACTTGTTTTACCAAACCTAACAAAGATGATAAATTAGCTTTCAGTTCCAGATGAGAATCTTGGAATTCACGTGGTAAATCTCTCTGGGCTGCTGCTAATTCTGTTTGTAAAATTCCATAATCATTTAAACTTAAATCGAGGGCGTTGTTAAAGTATTGCTGTGCAAGCTGTTCGAGTAAATTGGTTAATTCGTTCTGAGCGATCGCAAAATTCCTCGTAGTAGCCCAACTCTCCAAATCTGGAGCTAATTGCATCAGTTGTTTGTAGATTTCATCATCAATCCACAACACTAAAGGAAAAGCAAAATTCTTCCGAAACTCCTCCCGCACCTGATTAGCAGAAGTCAACATTGCAGCTAAATTCGGTACTGTCTCTAAACCCACAACCATCACACAGCCTTGTAGGTTCTCGCCAAATTCGTCCCGAATGGCTGTAAAAAGAGTTCTCTGAGATTGCTGCACCACCAACAATTTAATCTCGACTTGGCAGATTTCACGCAATCTTTGAATTAGGCGATCGCGCAGTTTGGCATAATTACACCGTGCCAAAATCAGCTTAAATTGTCCCACGGAAGATTCAATCGCCCATGCTAATTGTTGCAAAGAGCGTAGGCTTAGCCCGTCGCAGACATCGTTGTTTACAGGATTATCTTTTGGTGGTTGCGAGTCGGTCATACCAATTTTGGATTTTGGATTTTGGATTAAAAAAACCAGGGCGAATTGAATTCGCGGCTATACAAACAAAGTCCGCCTCCGCGGACTAAGAAAAAATTGAGGTTTTGAAACCCACGGAGGTGGTCACTGAGCTTGTCGAAGTGTGGGTTTTGTTTGTGTAGACGCGGTTTCTAACCGCCCATTTGACCACAAAATTAAATTTCTTGGCGTTTTAACTCCTGTATCAATACTTGAGTGCGTTTGCTAGCTTCTCTTGCTTGTTGTCTAAAATACTTGGCTTGCTGACGGTCACTTAAACAAACTTCAGATGCTTTTCTACTAAATTCAACAGTTTGTTTACTGAGTTCTTGAATACGAATCTTTAACTCTTGGATTGTTTTCATATCTCCTCCTGTTCTGAAATTACAATCTCCAAATTTTCTATTTCTTCATAAAGTCTATCTGCTCTACTAGCTAGCAAGCTAGCGTCCTCAAAATCATTGTTTTCTACAGCTTTATCGGAGGCTGAATACAATTCTTCTGTAATTTTGTGCAATTGTGCGTAAGCTTTTAACAAAACATTTCTGGTTTCTGGTTTCATAATCTAATTTTTTTCAGTTCCCTGATTCTTTACAGCAACTCCCTTGCTTCTTGCAAAATTGGATTAACATCGAACCAAGATTCGCCGCGATCGCGATATTCAAAAACAAAGCGACTGCGAATTAATTTCTGGTATCCTTGGTCATCGCTGACTTTTTTGTTTTGCTTGACGTGACGTAGCAGTTGCCATTCCTCATCGGAAATTGGCATCATCATTTCGTTACGGCGGGCGCGAACAACTTGGTCTAAAGTCTCACGGGTAAGGGGAAGCGCCATTTCTTCCATAATCCAAGTGTTCAGAAGTCTGAGCAAGTCTCGCACATGACCGCCACTCAATATACATAGGCGGTCTAGGGTGGCGGGATTATCAAATACTTCAGTAATCTTACTCAAGCGATCGCCTGCTTCCAAGTCAGGAAAGGCTCTAGCTAGCACCATCTGTTTCATGAGTGCCATTCCCTGTTCGTGAACGCTACCATCAGGCCATTGTAGTGGCACCATCGGCAATACTTTGGGGTCTTCCGGGAAACGCTGGGTAAGCATTCCGTAGTCGTTGGAAAATTTCAGCGATAAAGGCATGGTATAAATTAAATGACAATTCAGCTTTGTCAAAAATTCACCCTGGTCTACAAATAAATATTCCTGCTGCGGACGACCCCAAGCTTTGACGCGATTATCGATGCGATCGAGGTTATCTACAATTACTACTAGACCTTGTTTACCCTGTTGTTTTAGTTTAGCGATCGCTGTTTCCAATAATTCGCGATTTATCGCTTCTAATAAGTTAGTTTTCTGCGGTGCTAGATATTGATTGAGTTTTGCGCGTAACGTCGGGTCACTTTTCATCTTGGTAGTGATTTCACCAATCCCAAAAGCCAAAGACAACTTTTCTTGGTCAACACCGACATCAACACCGCCAAACTTGATTTTTGCCCCCGTGACCTCGGAGTTTAAGACCTTCCACGCACCTTGGAGTAAATCGTTAAACTTACTTGTTTCCTCCAGTGTAATTTTATCCAGACTTTGACTGACGCGACGAGCGATCGCCAGCAGCACATCAGCAATATCCACATCAGTCATTTCCAAGTCTTCGCTGGACTCAAAATACACCACGTGAAAGCCCGATTTTTCCAGTTCTGCCTGTAGCCTTAATAGTTCCGTCGATTTTCCACAGCCAATATGCCCAGTAAACAGGGTGCAGGTAGCTTCATTTGGCTTGAAAAAAGTAATTTTTTGCTTCAGCTTACCAATAATATCTCCGCCTCGCACCCCAGAAAAATCAATGTAGTATTTTACATCTGACATATTGTTGACGAACAGGGTTCGACTGGGGTCAGTAGCCTGAAAAAATGCTCGTAAATCTATGGACATAAGGCTAGTAATATCATGTTCGGGTAATTAGTTATGATTTCGGTAATCATTAAACCCCACCCCGCCAAAGCGGTGCTTTGTCTCCCCTAAGAGCAAGCGGGGAGGGGATTAAGGGGTGGGGTTCTTCGGGTTTAGTAAGTAATTAACCGCACATGATATAATATGTTTATCTTTTATAGCAATGCGATCGCATTTCAAAATTCAACAAGTTTTTATATCAAGTTACCGATTAATTCATCAGTGCAGCAAGCATTGTTCTGAGCACAACTTCTAATTCTTCAGTAACTCGATAAAGGTTAATTGCTTGTTCAATACTTTGTTTTTGTCTGTCTAATATACCAAATTGCCAAACATTACCTGTCGTTACCGCTCCCAATATTTCAGATTGAGTAGAGTCAGTCCATTTATCAAGGGCTATCATCTCAGTCGCTAGTTGTATAAAACCCCGATTTATATCTGCTTGCTTGGCTTCAATCACAATTAAGTTGGTTGTTGTTCGCAGATAATAGTGCAAATTTCCTTGGAGTTTATTATCAACTTCAAGGGGCGACAAGCAGGCTAAAGTGCTTGCTGTATAAGCTTCATAGCCCTTAAACCCCGCTGATAATATGCTTGCTTATTGCGACTGAAACCGACGAGTTCCTCAACCCATGCTTGACACCCATACCAAGCAACTATCCAATTTTGACCATATAAACCTATCCAGAAATTACTGTGACGCTTCTGGGTTCTATTTTTTTCTTCTTGGCGACAAATATAAGAATCAAGTTTTTGAAATTTAGTTCTTTGCCCATGTAACCAAGCACTGGTCATAGCCAAAGCAATTAAGAATATTATTCGTACAAGTCTATCAGGACTGGCTTGAGAGCTTTCCAAATTGTAGCCACCAGTTTTACAGTCTTTAAACATCGCCTCAATCCCAAAACGTTGAGCATATATTTTGAGAGCAGTGTTTAAATCAGGCAAATTAGTTAACAAATACCAAGCTTCTTTATCTTGTTTCCCTTTGTACTTTCTTTTCCAAGAAACAGCTAAATTGAACCAACCAAAACCTTGTTTTTGAGTAACTTTAACATCAGTATAAAAGGAGCGAATACCAGGATAAATCTCAATGCTACTTAAAGGCTGAAATTTCTGTCTTTTTTTCCGAAAAGTAGTATCCTTTTTTTGACGGAATACAAAACTCAGATTCTGCTTGTGGAGCCATTGTGCCAGTTCTACACTGTGAAATTCTCTATCCCCAATAATTACTAGTTTGTATTTTTTTAATAACCGAATTACTGGGCGTAATACTTTTTGCTGTTCTTCTAGGTTACTGCAACCATCTTTTCCTAACAAACACCAATATATTGGCCAAGCTCTTTTTTGATAAATCACGCTCACCATCAACACATTATTTTCTTTCCACTGTGTTCTATCCATCGCAATGGTTAATTGTGACCCTATTTTAAAATGTTGGTTAATTATTGCTTCAATGATGGGAAACCACAATAAGACTACACTTCTTCGCATTCGATGTTAAAAACCTTTGTATATGCCGTCTACGACTGTTTTGTTGTATTGGTAGAGGTAAGGTTGCTGCCAGTCTTTCTATCTTCACCTGTTTCTGATTTTGTAACAACCACACCAACATCTTTAGGGTGATTAACTGTGCTTTATTTAGGTATTTTTCTAAGAAGTTTTGGTAGAATGATGCCAGCATTTTGACGACGGTCTTGATCAAATTACGAGACCGTTCTTTTTTACCATTAAACTGTACCCTACAGATAGCTGCTTAATAACTGTACAGTTCATTCTCAATAAGCACCCAATTTTTTCAAGGGTTATGTGCCTCCTAACCCTTTATCTGGCTGGGTTTAGAGGCGATTGTCGCCCCTTGAAATTATCAACTTTAATAGGGTATTCTATTCGTAATTTAGTGCGTGAATAATGGATTAAATCAGTAACAATCGGCGCAATTAAAATTTCTCTACGTGTAGCTTCATTTTCTAAATCTACAAAAGGTAATACTTCTTCAATCCGTTGTTTCAAGTCGGCAAGCCTATCTAATTTGCCTGAATATTGTGGGAATTCCAGAAATTTTCGCTCGAATGAATAACCAAATTCAGCTACTAAATCATCAACTGGAAACCCTAATTCAAAGTAATTACTAAAAGTATAGGAGCGATTTGGATCTAACAATGGTGGGCGGCTCATTGAATTCCTCCAATCAAGCGAATAATAAGAATGCTAGGGCTTACGCACTCATATCCCCCAACCCCCTTAAAAAGGGGGCTTTAGACTTCCCCCCCTTTTTAAGGGGGGTTAGGGGGGATCGGGGTTTGAGGCTTCAGTGCGTAAGTCCTAAATGCGACAGATGTATGGGTAGGGGCGTACAGCTGTACGCCCCTACTGTGAGATTATGTTATTTATCTGTCGGAAAATTCACAATTATTGGTGGAATACCATTTTCTGGGGTTGGTTGCGTTGGGGCTATCGGTTGAGGATGCAAAGGCGTTGGTGTTATTTCACCATTTTTATTACCACTTTGATTCCATAAAATCAACGACAGTAGACCATCTACTAAGCCGTTATTATTGCCGTTACCGCCAACGAGAACATCTGGAATCAAGCGGACATGGCGATCGCCTATAATTTGCATCAGTAGCATTGCTGTATAACCTTGCGAACCCAAGGCTTCCACACCAGTGCGGTAGGTTTCAGCTTTGGCGTTACCTGTGGCACGAATACCTTCAGCTTCCGCAATTGCCCGGAGTTTTATTCCCTCGGCTTCACCTGTGGCTTCCTTGATTTGGGCTTGGGCTTTCAGGTCAGCTATATGTACGCTTTGCTCTGATTTCACCATTTCTTGCTGAATATTAGCCAGGGCTGTTTCCCGAACAAGTTGCTGGCGTTGGGTTTGCGCTAACTGCTGGACTTCATAAGTTTTGCGTTCTTCTTCAGCAATTTTCCGGTCTGTCTGTGTCTGCATTAACGACGCTGGAGGCTGAATATCGCCAATCAGAGTATCGATCGCTTGCACGTCATAAGCCCGCAGTGCTGTTTTAATATACTCAGCAGCCTCAGTTTGTCGCTCGCTCCGAGCTGTCAAGAAATCTAATACTGTATAGTCTTGGGCTGAGTTGCGGAAATAATTACCGATAGTTGGTTCCAATACATGATCTACGAGGTTTTGCATTGCCCCAACGCGGGAAATTACCTTCGGTGCATCCAAAGCACCCACATGGATAATTTGTGCTACTTCTAAATCAAAGGCAAATCCATCACGCGATCGGACTGTCAGGGATGCTAGTTGAGCATCATAACTATGACGTTCGGTGCGGTCTGACCAGTTTAATACAATATTGGTCGTCGGCACCAGTTCAATTTTCATGATTCGCGAGTTAATCGGGTGCTTTCCTGGATACAGTGGTTCCACCCACACGCCCTTGTGTCCTTGATTCACCAAGTTACCATGTGTGAAAGCAGCACCGCTAACATCTTGATGCGCCTTACCCACGAAAGAAATCACCACACCTACATAGCCAATGGGAATTTCCGTCATCGGCACTTGTTCGACTAGAACAAACCAGGGATTTAAATTCCAAGAACCAGAAAGTAGAATTTGCTCTTGTAAACCTCGCCGTCCACCGCCATCAATAAATTTCTGACCATTTTGAAAGTTGTTGTGTCCCTCAATTATCGGCCCTGCAATTTCACCGTCGGAAATTGGTAACCCGTCGAGAGTAGTAACAATGCCAACTTTATCAGAAGCTAGGCTATAAACCCGCAACTGTTCTGGAGTCATGCCATGTTCTGTAGCATTTGCGGCAGTGATAACTTTAAACAGCGCAGTGTTAATCCGGTAAGTCCCAGCTGTGAGAAAACCCATTTGCCGGCCTTTTTCTCCACCTTGAGTGAGGAACTTCCGGGCATCTTGATAATTGTCACAATCGACAATTTTGCCGAGAATGCGCTGTGGTGGGTTGGGTTCGCCATCTGCGGCGACAATTAAAGCGATTTCACCTTGGGGGACAACAATTACCGACTCTTTGCGAACCGAATATTGCCAAGGCCAATAGCCCCAGTGCCAGCCAGGAGCCAAAGTATCTGCCTGTAAGCCAGCTTCACCATTGAGGGCAATTAACCTTCCAGCGGGGAGTCCGCGCCCGGTAAAGCTAAATTTTCTGACAACAATGCCAACTTTGCGTTCGTCAATTACCACCAACCCGCCAAAGAACGTCGGTACAAATTTAACTAAACCACCAACAAGGATGATATAAATCAGTACAAAAGGATCGATTCCAGCAGTTTGATACTGAATTTGATTAGTTTGTAACTGGACAATACTTGGTTTAGTTGGACTGGACTGGGGTGATGTCGAAGTTAATTCTTTTGCAGTAGTGATTTTTATGGGAGTAGCACTGGCATAATTAATACTGCCTGCGTTTGTCAAAGACATTGGCGCAGCAATCACCAAAGCTGCTGCTACAGATGCTGCAAAACGGGCTATTTTATTCTGTTTACGCTTACCAAGGCAAGATTGAAGACTTTTCATATTTTTTGCCCACTTGGGCAACTAATTAGCTAAGTTAACACTTCACCAACCCAGACCTCGATTTCTTAAACTTGGCTTCAGGAGTTAAAAGTGGGCATGGGGCATTGGGCATTGGGCATTGGGCATGGGGTATGGGGGATGAGAGATATATTTTGTAGAATAGACTTCTTGCAGAAGTCGGGAAAAGGGAAAGGGGGAAGGGGAAAATGTTCTGTATTGTTCCCTTCCCCTTTAACCTTTACCCTTTTCCCCAAGAGTGCAAAAAGTACTTTTGCAAGAAGTCTAATGCAAAAATGAGTCTTTGATACTCGCCGACGAGTCTTTGATACTCGTTAATAGAGTTCGGCTTTCCACATACTCCATGCCCAATGCCCAATGCCCCATGCCCAATTCCCCATTTCCTGGTAAAAATAACTAGGATCGAATAGCGGGGTTAACCAAGAATCTAAATTATGGCTTCCACATTGCCCGAACCTCATCACAGCAACTCACCTACTTGGGAGGAAGAACTAGATAGTGCCATTTTCAGTTTTGAAGATATTCAAACGGAACTGAATTATAAACAAGCACAAACGGCACTACGAAATTTGGTGACTAATCTTGACCTCAGTCCCCAAGAAAAAGCGGGGCTGGAGGTGGAGATTACTGATTTGGAAACTATGCTGGGGAAGTTAGACCGCATGGTGGTGCAGATTGCGGCTTTTGGTATGGTGGGACGTGGTAAGTCTTCGCTACTCAATGCTTTGGTTGGACAAACGGTATTTGAAACCGGGCCGCTACATGGTGTTACCCGTGCTGCCCAAAGAGTGAATTGGAGTATTAGCGAAGAAGCGGTTGGGGAAACTGAACGCGCTTTGCGAGTCACTCTCCCTAGTGTTGGTCAATCACAGGTGGAATTAATTGATACTCCGGGATTAGATGAGGTAGACGGGGCAACCCGCGCTGCCCTGGCTGAACAGATTGCCAAACAAGCAGATTTGATTTTGTTTGTCATATCTGGCGATATGACAAAAATAGAACACATTGCGCTTTCTCAATTGCGGGAAGCGGGTAAACCAATAATTCTGGTATTTAACAAAGTAGACCAATATCCAGAAGCCGATCGCATGGCAATTTATCACAAAATCCGCGATGAAAGGGTGCGGGAATTACTCACACCTTTAGAAATTGTCATGGCAGCAGCATCGCCAATGGTGAAGACGGCGGTTTTTCGCCCTGATGGCACTAGGGGCATACAGTTACGTCCTGGTAATGCCCAAGTCGAAGAACTGAAGCTGAAAATATTGGAGATTTTGCACCGTGAAGGTAAAGCCTTAGTTGCTCTCAATACTATGCTTTATGCTGACACCGTAAATGAGCAATTGATAGAGCGAAAATTGATGATTCGTGAGGAAAATGCCAATCAGTTGATTTGGAGAGCAGTGATGGCTAAGGCAGTGGCGATCGCTCTTAATCCCGTAACTGTGGTAGATATTCTTAGTAGTGTTGTAATTGATATTGCTCTAATTTTAGGTTTATCTAAACTCTATGGCTTCTCCATGACCGAAGCAGGAGCCGTACAATTGCTACAAAAAATCGCCTTAAGTATGGGCGGCATCGGAGCCAGCGAACTCTTAGCAAACTTGGGTTTGAGTGGATTAAAAACTTTACTTGGTATCTCTGCAACCGCTACCGCTGGTATTGCCCTTGCTCCTTATATATCCGTAGCCCTCACCCAAGCCGGAGTCGCTGGTGTTTCTTCTTACGGTATTGGACAAGTTACCAAAGTTTATTTAGCCAACGGTGCGACTTGGGGGCCTGATGGGCCAAAAGCAGTGATTAATCGGATTTTGACAAACCTTGATGAAACTTCAATTCTCAACCGCATTAAAGATGAATTACTCCACAAAGTAAAACTTAGAAAGTAACGCCTAGAAATGTAGGGTGCGGTGTGCGACAGCGCAACGCCAACAATTCCAGATGCCGGACATTTCTATTTATTCATATAGCAATCCTATTGGGCTTCAGATCCCCGACTTATTGAATAAGTCGGGGATCTTTTTGTTCGTAACTCATTTACTGGCTAACTTTTCACGGTATCTGGAAAACCTCTCTCTAAATCTCTCTCCTGCGAGGAGAGAGACTTTGAATTCCTGGTTTGGAAGTTAGATTTTCCGTGGACTTTTCCACATGACGTGAAAAGTCAGATTTACTGGAGTTTAGACTAGTTGCCGGTGCGATCCAAACCTTTACGGCAATTGATGTACATCAAATATAAGCGCACCCACCCAAAATTTCAGTCGGAAATTTATAGGACAAATAAACTTCCTGCGATCTGGAGGCGATGCCAGAAAAAATTAGCGACGAAATTCTAGGTGTACCTGGAGATATCCCTTAGAGATTAGTTACTATTCAGTAAGCTTCGTATCGTCAAGACTCCAGCGAATGATCCTACTGCACCCTTACCCCTAGTAGTCTGCCAACCCAAAAATGCACTTGTGAGCGCTGGGGAAAGGGGAAAGGGAAAAGGGTAAGGGATTTAAACCCTTTTCCCCTTCAGGGGTCCCACCTTCCCCTTTACCCCGCCAAGTCACGAAAGCGAACTACTAGCTCCCCAATACGGGCTGACTATTCTTCCTCCTGACTCCGCTCTCTATTAGCAACTGACTGCTTTAAACCCAACAATCAAAGGATTAGCATCATGAAAAAACTAGAAGGAAAAATCGCCCTTGTCACGGGTGGCAACAGTGGTATCGGTCTTGCCACAGCCAAACAGTTTGTTGCTGAAGGAGCCTATGTCTACATCACAGGTCGTCGCCAAGCCGAACTGGATGCTGCTGTAGAAGCCATTGGTAAAAATGTTACGGCTGTGCAGAGCGATGTTTCTAATCTGGCAGACCTCGATCGCCTGTTTGCCACCATTAAGCAAGAGCAAGGACACCTCGATATTATCTTCGCTAATGCTGGCGGTGGACAAATTGCCCCACTTGGAGCAATCACTGAGGAACACTTTGATAAAACATTCAACGTAAACGTCAAAGGTTTGCTGTTCACTGTACAAAAGGCGCTGCCACTGTTGCCAGAGGGCGCTTCTATTATCCTGAATGCTTCGATTACTTCTATAAAAGGTACGCCAGCTTTCAGTGTTTACAGCGCTACCAAAGCCGCCGTGCGATCGTTTGCTCGAAATTGGATACTCGACCTCAGAGAACGCAAGATCCGAGTGAATGCTATTAGCCCTGGTGTGGTTCCGACTCCTGGTTACGATGGTTTGGGACTGAATGACCAGCAGTTGCAAGAATTTGTGGACAGCCAAGCCAGTACCATCCCACTGGGACGAGTCGGCACACCCGATGAAATTGCCAAAGCCGTTGTTTTTCTCGCTTCAGATGACAGCAGCTTTGTGAACGGCATTGAGTTGTTTGTTGATGGCGGTATGGCACAGATTTGAAGTCAAAAAGGAGTTAAAGATGAAGCTGATCTCTGTTAATGTCGGGCTGCCGCGTGAAGTGACTTGGAAAGGAAAAGCCGTCCGCACTGGAATTTTCAAAGAGCCAGTTAATTCGAGAGTGATGGTGCGCGAACTCAATTTAGATGGCGATCGCCAAGCGGATCTCACCGTTCATGGCGGAGTTGACAAAGCAGTTTATGTCTATCCCTTTGAGCATTACGACTACTGGCGAGATGAATTGCCTGACACAGAGTTAACGCTAGGAATCTTTGGTGAAAATTTCACAGTTACAGGATTTAAAGAAGAGGAAATTAACATTGGCGATCGCTTCAAAATCGGCAGTGCGGAACTAATGGTGACTCAACCGCGCTTACCCTGCTACAAACTAGCGATTCGCTTTGGGCGATCGGATATGGTGAAACGATTTCTCGCCAGTCGTCGCACCGGATTTTACTTTCGGGTTTTGCAAGAGGGCGAAGTTGGAGTCGGAGACACTTTAGAGTTGGTGAGTCGAGATACCAACAATATTACAGTTGCTGATATCACTCAGCTTTATGTTCGCGAGCAAAACAATCCAGAGTTACTGCATCGTGCAGTTCAACTGAAAGCGTTACCCGAAAGCTGGCGGGACTACTTTCAGGAGCAGATTCGTCAACGCCCTTCGGGTGGGGAAAAGGGTAAAGGTTAAAGGGGAAAGGGAACCCCATAACTAAAGTTAGGAGCTTGATAGTATGAGGCTGTATTCCTCGTACTACGTATCTGGAAATACATCTTTTTTCCTTCTCCATGTTTAAAAACTCTTTCTTGCGCCCTTTTCCCCTTCCCCTTTCCCTTTCCCCTTCTTCGGTCGTCAAGATGTGAGATACATCGACCTGTTGGAAAACGCCATCATGTCACTTTTATCACTTACACTGGGTAATCCTATGACTAGATATCGTACAGTTTCGATAGATGGTTTAGACATTTTCTATCGTGAAGCTGGTTCTCGCGATAATCCAACGATTCTGCTGTTGCACGGTTTCCCCTCCTCGTCCCACATGTTCCGCAATCTCATACCTGCGCTTGGCGATCGCTTCCATCTCGTTGCTCCCGATTATCCCGGTTTTGGTAACAGTTCCATGCCCACGGTAAATGAATTTGATTACACGTTCGATCGCTTGGCCCAGATTGTAGAGAAATTCATTGCTGCGATCGCAGACCATATTCGTCGCTTTCTGACCGCTCGCGTTGTAGAGAATACCAAGCTAACCACTAGTAACAAATAGTTTTGGCTCTTAAACAATGTCAGTAAAAAGTGATTGTCATTCTACAATTACTACTTATTAAGCAGCAGTGGTAAATCAATTAACATAACATCTCAACAGATTGTTTACAATTTATTCAAGGAGAATGTCATGGTTACTCAAGCAAACTCGCAATCAGCAAAAATTTTGGAAGTTGCGGACGATCCACGTCTCTCCAAAGGAACGAAGGAATTTTTGAAAGTGCTGAATTCAGGGGGTGTGGCGCTGGACAAACTCACTCCACTAGAAGCACGTCAAGTTCTTGTGGATGCACAGGCTTCGGTTCCAGTAGACCTTTCAGGCATTGAAGAGTCTGAGAAGGTAATTACTGCTGACGGTTATTCAATTACCCTCAATATTGTACGACCATTAGGGGTCAAAGGCATATTACCTGTTTTTATCTTTATTCATGGTGGTGGTTGGGTGCTGGGTGATTACCCAACACACAAGCGCATGGTTCGCGATCTGGTTGTGCTGTCAGGGTTTGCAGGTGTCTTTGTCAACTACACGCGCACGCCAGATGCTCAGTACCCACAGGCGATCGATGAAATTTATGCTGCGACCAAATGGGTTGCCGAGCATGGCGAGGAGATTGGCGTGGATGGCAAGAATTTGGCAGTGGTTGGCAACAGTGTCGGCGGTAATATGACAACTGTCACTGCTTTGAAGGCGAAAGAAAAAGGAGGCCCACACATCAAGCTACAAATCCTGATGTGGCCGATTGTAGATGCGGATTTTGAAACGAATTCTTATCACGAATTTGGCGATCGGCGTTTTCTGACTGCACCAACGATGAAGTGGATGTATGACATGTACATTGCCGATCCAGAAAAGCGCAAAGACATTTATGCTTCTCCCCTACAGGCGACAGTTGAGCAACTCAAAGGCTTGCCTCCGGCGTTAATCGTGGTTGCAGAGAGCGATATCTTGCATGATGAAGGCACAGCCTACGGACGCAAGCTCGATGAAGCTGGGGTAGAGGTGACAACGGTGCAGTACAACGGTATGATTCATGACTTTGGACTGCTCAATGGTTTAGCCGAGTTGCCAGAAACCCGCTCTCTATTTGTTCAAGCTGCTGCCCAATTGAAGAAATATCTGCAATAGGATGCGATCGCCTTAATGGATGCATTGCAGCTGAACCGTGCTGTGCTTGCTGGCTATGACTGTTCTAGAGTTATCGTTGATGAAAATCGGTTGTTCGCTAAGGGAAGCGATCGGATGGAGGCATTTGCACCTATGAAAATGAGGAATCGATTCGGGCTTTTATTCATGCTTCTCCCGAAATCGGATTTGCGGGTTGGTGCGGTTCGCATACTTGCGTGAGTGCGGCAATAGCAGCTTTGCCGGAATACCGCTTTCAGCTTCAGGATTATTTGCGATCGACTCAGCAAAATGATGGTAGCTGGCTGGCTTACTGGTGGCAAGATCCCGAATATGCTACGGCTCTAGCGGCTGAGGCGATCGCCTGTTTTTTGCTAATTCGTCTTACTGTATTTTTTGTTTAATTTGTCAATGCGTAATACCAATTCTGTATGAAGATGCATTTAATTTTTTTAACGTAGACGCAAAGCGGCTTGCCGCAGGCTACCGCCAAGTAGGCCTTTCCTGCGAAACGCTTGTCTGCGACACGCTGCGCGAACGCGTAGCAAGATCCCGAAGGGTACGCGCAGCGTCTCGTAGAGAAGAGCGCCAAGGTAAGAGTTTGAGAGAGTTTGGCGCAGCTTCACAAAGAAACGGTATAAGTCCTGGAATTAACCCTTTCAAGGTGGTGAAATTTAGAACGAGAATTGGTTATTTCAACCTTCAAAAAGCCCAAAATCTGAGCGGAGTACTCAAGATTGTAGCACTGAAACAACGTATCTTCGTTGGCCACCTTAAAAGGGCTAGGGCGTGTTTTCAAAGTCTTAGATCCCCCCAACCCCCCGATAAATTGGGGGGCAAAGAGTCTCTTAAAGTCCACCAATTTATCGGGGGATTTAGGGAGATCTAAAAAGTTAGGAGGCTAAACAAATAGTTTGAAAACACGCCCTGTCTAAACTCCAGTAGAGCTGATATGTATAGCAGTTGCCAGCCTGTTTTAAATGTATTGCCTATTGCTCATTGCCTGTTTCCTGCTATATTTAAAACTCGGAACTTGAGTGTGGAACTTAAAATATCAAGTTCTACACTCAAACTCCGAGCTTCTAAACTTTAACTATCAATCTTTTAGCCAAAATTATCGATAGATTTTCTCCACTATTGATACTTACGGGACGAAATCGCGCCTTCATCAAATTTTAGTTTCTACCTTTGAAAGAATTAAGCCATTCTTGAACTTGTTCGCGGGCAATATCACGACCTCCCAAACCAAAAGCTAGGGCAATAGCAACAGCGATCGCACCTAATAAAAGTCCAAAGGCTAAATTCACAATATCACTAGCAACTCCAATCTGTTGTAATGCCATTGCTGATACTAAAGTGATAATGCAAATCCGCGCAACTTGTCCTAAAATCTGTGCTTGCCGGTCGCCAGAACTGGTAATAATGTTAAAAGCCAGATTTGCCAAGAATAAACCAATGGCAAATATGACCAAACCCGCCAAAATCCGCCCGAATATCACCAAAATACCAGATACTAGGGCTGTCAGTGCCGGAATATTCAGGATATTTACCGCCGCTACCGTTGCAAATAGCATAATACCTACTAAGGTAACAATGCCTGCAATTTCCGATGGTGTACGGGTGGGAATTGGAGGAGGTGTTGATTCTGCTGATTCCGTGGAAATGACAATTCGCCTAGTAGGTGTTGTCAAACCCAATACAGTGAAAATGTTATTAAAGCCTAAATTAGTCAGGATACTTGTAACCAAATCTGCTACAAACCGTCCCAGGAAATAGGCAATAATCAAAATCGCTATAGCTGTAAAGATGGCAGGTACAGCGTTGAGAACCTGTTGTAGCATGGCGATCGCCGGCTGCGAGATAGCAGCAATTTGTAAAGCATCAAGGGCTGCGATCGCCACAGGAATCAAAATCAAAACATAGACAATCGTACCGATAATACTCGATAAAGATTGCACTCCCGCAGTCGAAGATAATCCAAATCGATTACCTAAATTGTCAACACCAGTACTTATTAGCAAGTTCGTCACAATTCGCCGCACCACATTAGCTATAAACCAGCCAACTGCGGCAATCACCACTGCTGCTAAAATATTTGGCAGAATTACCAAAATCTTTGTAATTAAAGCTTGTACTGGTTGTAGAGCTTCTCTGAGTCCGAGAGTATCCAGAATCGGAACCAGAAATAGTAAAAATATAAACCAATACAGAGCATTGCCAATGCTTTCACTTAGAGACAATTGATTGAGACTTGGGGCGCTATCGATAGGCTGCTGTGGATTCAAACGCTCATCCAGATTAAATGTCTGTAATAAACGAAGAGTAACAATTTTGACAATACTGGCTAACACCCAAGCAGTTGCCAAAAGGATTCCAGCACCAACTAACTTTGGCAAAAAGCCAATAAGTTGCTCAAGAAAAGTATTTAGCGGTCGAGATGCGATCTCTAGATTCAGTGTTTGTAGAACAGCTACCGCCGTCAGTAAGATAATGCTCCAAAAAACCAAGTCGGAGATTAACTTCTCCACCTGAGGAACATCCTGACGGCCAGTTATGCCTGCTGCAATCCGGTTATCTATGTTTGTGCGGTTGAGGATTTTCTGTGTTACCGTGGCTGCGATCGCTGCAATTAGCCAACCTACAAACAAAATTACCACAGCCCCCAGCACGCGGGGCATAAACAGAATCAACTGTTCGACAATTCCTTGCACATTAGCAACGCCTTCGTTTACTGCTTGATTTGTTTGCAGACTCGGCGATTGTGCCAAAAATTGCTGTCCCCTCATCGATAAACCAATATCTATCAACTGGGTTATTCCTTGCCAAGTTGTGTTCATGGTTTTCCAGTATTAAGCTTTTAATTCGCCAAAAACACTCGAAATACTTATCGGATGGCTTGATAGGTTCACATCTGTCGTAGGGGCACAGCATTGCTGTGCCCCTACAGCGAGCGGGGTCTATTTAGTGAAAATTACTGTAAAAGAATTTCTTCGCCAGTACCCAATACCCAGCCCCATAACGCCCATTCCTCCCCAACTCGTTGTACTGAAATTGGGGACGAATGGGGGTAACCCGTTGCATAATTCTCCATCCCAGTAAGTTTACTAGTGTTTTGCTTATCAATTTACCAGCAAATTACCCGTAAACTCACTGTCTGTTTGATATAGTCAAAATTTTTTGGTTTTATCAAAAAAAATGTCAAAAAGTAGGTAGGGAAGAGAGGGGTAGGGGAAAAAGTTAAAGGGAAAAGGAATAAATTTAATCTTTCCCCTTTTCCCCGGTTGGTGAGCTTGCCTGCCCTAAGCTTTGTCGTTGGCGAAGCCTCTCGTAGAGAAGGGTCGAACCATACCCCTTTCCCTTTCCCAATGCCCAATACCCCCTGAATTGCGTTACTCTAATTGCAGCAACAGCTTAAAAGATCTGGAATGTCCCAAATACTGGAACAATCGATTCAAATTAACGCTACAGCCACGGTAGTCGAACGCTGTATTACCGATTTAGCACTTATGCACCGTTGGTTGAACCCTGTCCTTCGTTGCGAACCTGTGGGCGAAGTCTGGAGTACCGATATAGGCAGTCAAAGTCGTTTTATCATTCAAATTCCTCTACTCCAACCAACCTTGAAAAGCGTAGTTGTGGAACGACAACCGGGTTTGGTAGTCTGGAAATTTGAGGGATTTTTTCAAGGGCGCGATCGCTGGGAATGTCAACCAACACAAAAAGGAACACTCCTACTCAATCGCTTTGAGTTCGATATTCCTAACCCCCTAGTAAGTTGGGGTTTTAAAACCTTTGCTGCATCTTGGACAAAACAAGACATGGAAGCCCAACTCCGTCGCCTCAAACGAGTCGCAGAACAACAATAACTCTGGATAATAGCCCAATTTGTTCAAAATCTTCTTTAAAAGACTTTTGGGTGTTGCATAGTTACGGGAGATCTGAAGCAGTTGTTTGCTTCATCATAATTTTAAGTATAAATACAGATTCTAACCTATGTAGATGCGGTTACAGTCCTTTTAAAGTATGTATTTTTACGTTTATTCCCCCAGATTAGTAGCCTTGCTTCTGAGTGAATTTTCTGTGAAGTAGGTAAACAAGGTTTTAAATCATTACAGACACATATTAGTATCGAAGGCAGATAAAAAGATTCGTTTTTAAAGTAAATAACAAAATGGCTATTGTAAATGTTTTGACAAAGTTATCAATGGCTACAGTAGGAGTAGCGGTTATTGCACTAGGAGTAGGAGGAACTGCCCAAGCTGCGACTTATACTGAGGTCGGTGATGCAGGTCAGACTTTAAATACCGCACAAAATCTTGCTGGTGGCATTAATGTCATCCAAGGAACTATCTCTTATAACGATGATGCTGACCTATTTTCTTTCTCTTGGGGTGGTGGGTTATTGAACGCTACAACAGTTGGTGGTGCATCTTTCGATACCATACTACAACTGTTTAATTCGTCAGGTACGCTAATTGCTCAGAACGACGACGATTCTTCTCCAGGTGCAGGATCGCAATCCACTCTCAACCTGTTTGTGGGTAGTGGTGAGTACT
Source organism: Nostoc linckia NIES-25 (assembly GCF_002368035.1). Lineage (GTDB taxonomy): Bacteria > Cyanobacteriota > Cyanobacteriia > Cyanobacteriales > Nostocaceae > Nostoc > Nostoc linckia_B. Next base: position 1,461,300 of record NZ_AP018222.1, read on the forward strand.
TGTTGGGAATATCATCCTTAGCTAACTTTGCTCAATCTGGTCCAACATATGGTGAGGTAGATGCTGGTTTATTTTCTGGCAGTTATTCTATCAGGCTAAACCAGGAGACTGCTTCTGCTGTTCCCGAACCCGCTTCTCTCATCGGTATCTTAGGTTTAGGTGCTTTCAGCATTACCTCTCTTCGCAAGCGTAAACAATAAGCGTTAGTTATGGTAGAAGTATAAGTTTTTACTAATGCCGTTTAATTTAACTAACCACTCCTGTGTCAATATAGTGCTGACAGAACATTTTTAATATTGAGACTTAAGTTGCAATCAAAACTATTCTACCTTTCTCAAGTAGTCCTTTTTACTAAATTCAATCATCCTTACCCAATTCGCCAAGTAGCCGCCGAATCACTGGTGCATCCTTGGCATCGGGAACTTTTACTAAATAACTTTGTAAGTCGTTTGTGGCTTGGGGATAGTGGCCTAGTTGATAATAGAGCAAACCGCGATCGCGCAATTCTAAAGTTAAATCGGGAAACAACAGCAAAATTCTTTCAACTGCTCCTAGTGTTTTTTCTAACTCTTGTTGTTTTAAATAAATAAACTTTAAATTTGTTAGCATCCTTGCTAAAATTTGCCGATGAGTTACCACAGCTAAAAATTCTGGTTGTAGCGTTATCGGTTGCTGATAAAGTTGAGATAGCCTTTCTTGACAATCTTCGGGAAATATTATTTCACCACCATTGAAGGCATCGACGAAAATCTCCATATCTGGAATATCCGGGCGAATCAGGAAATGTCCTGGCATTCCTACACCCACCATCGGAAAGTCAATCCGTCGCGCAACCTCTAAGTAAACCAACGCTAAAGTAATGGGAATCCCCAATCTTCTATCAATTACATCATTTAAATAGCTGTTGCGTGGATCGTAGTAGTCAATTTTATTACCAGAAAATCCTAAATCATCGTAGATATATTGATTAATAGTTTGAATTATTCGCAGAGGATATTGCTGCTGGGGCAGGCGTTCTTGCAGTTCCCATGCCATTGTGTCAAGGGCGTTGAGATATTCCTCTGAGTCTAGGTCTGGATATTCTTCTTGTGCAATATACAAAGCTGCTTTTGCTAAATTAATTTCCTCGTCAGACTGCTGAATCTCCTGATAAAAATATTGTCGCGCTAACGAGAAATTCATAAGCTATTGCTCGGTGGAGGTGTGGGGATGAAGCGAAAATGGCTAGGCTGAACTAAAAACAGTTTCTTGAAAAGTTATGTTCGCCAAAAGCCAGTTGCTCGGACTTTCCGCTTTTTGTACATATTTTTATCTTATGAATATTCACGAAATTTGGAAATGTAATTTGTACATAGATTTCACGAAATCGATCTATCGAAGGTATGAAAATAATTTAGTATAGTTCTTTACTATTGATTAAGATACATATTTATAGTATTCATTTATACTAAATATGTTTTTCACTATAAAAATGTATATTATCAAACTAAAAATTATTAATCATTGATTTACTCAATTCCGAAACGGGATTGAGAGCATTTGTATTAACTATTTAAATGAAGTGGCATGGTACTGCTCTTTGTGGCGATCGCTAACAAGGGCAGTTTTTATATTTTTACCTAATAATACTTAGTCTTGTTATCTAAGGGCGATCGCTACCAGGAGCTTGTATTTCTCAATATTAGTAGCTTTTTATAGCTAAATAATAGTATTTTTACATAAAAATTATATGAATTTATGTAGGTTTTAGCTGGAAAATTTAGGATAAAACCTTGTTATATAGACATTTTGGCACTTTTGCCATTATCAAGTTGTAGCAAGTTGAATGTAAAATTTTAACCAATCACAGCAAAAATACTTGTGCCTTCTTAAAAGTTACTAATAATATTCGTAATTATACGACCTATTTAAAACTAGGTTGACACCATACACGTACCTTTTTGGAGAAGGAATATTATGATTAATGCAACTAGTTTAAAAAACTTATCAATAGTTACAGCGGGAGCAGCGATAATTGCTTTGGGCGCAGCGGGTAATGCTCAAGCACAGACAGTTATTGATACAACACCAAGCTGGAATGGAACGGACTCTATTACACCGTTTGGTGAATTTAACACCGCCACCTACGGGCAGACATTTACTGTAGGCAGCGACAATGTTCTCAATGACTTCACCTTCTTCCTAAATGACTTTGATGGGCAACCGGATGTAGTAGATTTTGCAGCTTATGTAGCTGAGTGGGATGGTTTTAAAGCAACAGGCCCCATTTTGTACCAGAGCGCACCTCAATCAACTACTAATGCACCAGGCTTCGAGCAGTTCACTTTTAATACAGGCGGAATTAGTTTGACCTCAGGTAAACAGTACGTAGCATTTCTGAGCGCGTCAAACTTTTTTGATGGAACTTCTGGTCTAGCAGGATTGGGTGCTATTACTGGATCTCAAGACGTGTACTCAGGAGGAGACTTTGTTTTTTACAACAACGGATCTGACTTTAGTCTCTTGACCCAAAATACTTGGGATGGTGGGGTTGGCAATGGTTTTGGTGAGAGTGCTTTCAAAATTTCTTTGAGTCCAGCAACTGCATCTGTTCCCGAACCCACGACTATGTTAGGTATCTTGGCGTTTGGTGCTTTTGGTATAAGTTCACTTAACAAGCGTAAACAACAAAAAATTAGAGTAAAAGCATAAATTTATTACCAACTTAATTTGAAAACTGCCGTGTTAGCGATCGCCTGACATGGCAGTTTTAATTCTGATAGTTAAAAAAGTTGCAATCTCAAGTATTTTCTGTCCACTCCGAACCATTTTTACAACCGAGGCGAATTCTCGATCCCCAACCTCAGTCTTAAGAATCAATTTATGGCGTAGAGGGGGGGCGTTCAGTGCTAACCTGAAAGATGACATTGCTTATTCTTATGTCTTCAACGACCTTATCTGAAATATAGCTTCAATCATTAGGCGCAGCATGGTCACAACCGCAGAAAAAACAAACATAGGCTACATTACCCAAATCATTGGTCCAGTTGTAGACGTTAAATTTCCCGGCGGGAAATTGCCTCAAATCTACAATGCTTTGACCATCAAAGGCACCAACGAAGCTGGACAGGAAATCAACCTCACCATCGAAGTACAGCAATTGCTGGGCGACAACCAAGTGCGGGCTGTTGCTATGAGTTCCACCGATGGTTTAGTGCGCGGTTTGGAAGTCGTCGATACAGGCGCTCCCATCAGCGTACCAGTTGGTAAAGCCACCCTGGGTCGGATTTTCAACGTCCTTGGCGAACCCGTGGACAATAGAGGGCCTGTAAATGCTGAGGCCACCTTACCCATCCACCGTTCTGCTCCCAAATTCACTGACCTGGAAACCAAACCTTCGGTATTTGAGACTGGGATTAAAGTTGTTGACCTCCTGACTCCCTATCGACGCGGCGGTAAGATTGGTCTGTTCGGCGGTGCTGGTGTTGGTAAAACCGTGATCATGATGGAGTTGATTAACAACATCGCTACTCAGCACGGTGGAGTATCAGTTTTTGCTGGCGTGGGCGAACGTACCCGTGAAGGCAATGACCTCTACAACGAAATGATTGAATCTGGGGTTATCAACAAAGACAACCTCAACGAATCGAAAATTGCTCTGGTTTACGGTCAGATGAACGAGCCACCCGGAGCAAGAATGCGGGTTGGTCTGTCGGGCTTGACAGTAGCAGAGTACTTCCGCGATGTCAACAAACAAGACGTGCTGCTGTTTATTGACAACATCTTCCGGTTTGTGCAAGCAGGTTCGGAAGTATCAGCGCTCCTTGGTCGGATGCCTTCAGCGGTAGGATACCAGCCCACATTGGGTACTGACGTAGGCGAACTGCAAGAACGGATTACCTCCACTACAGAGGGTTCCATTACCTCAATTCAAGCGGTGTACGTACCTGCGGACGACCTCACCGACCCAGCGCCTGCAACCACCTTCGCCCACTTGGACGGAACAACAGTACTGTCTCGCGGTTTGGCAGCTAAGGGTATTTATCCAGCGGTAGATCCTCTGGGTTCAACTTCCACCATGCTACAGCCCAATATTGTAGGTGAAGAACACTACAATACTGCCCGCGCTGTGCAATCAACTCTGCAACGTTATAAAGAACTGCAAGACATTATCGCCATTCTCGGTCTGGATGAATTATCTGAAGAAGACCGTCTAGTGGTAGCGCGGGCGCGGAAAGTTGAGCGCTTCTTGTCTCAGCCGTTCTTTGTGGCAGAAGTATTCACCGGTTCTCCTGGTAAATACGTGAAGTTGGAAGACACCATCAAAGGATTCCAAAAGATTCTGTCTGGTGAGTTGGATGACCTGCCAGAACAGGCTTTCTACTTAGTGGGCGATATTAACGAAGCGATCGCCAAAGCTCAAAAACTCAAAGGTTAGTCATTAGTCATTAGTCATTGGTCATTAGTCATTGGTCATTGGTCATTGGTCATTGGTCATTAGTTCAACAGCTAATGGCTAATGGCAATTCCAAAAGACAAAGGACAAGTGACGACGGACAAAGGACAAAAGACAACGGACAAAGGACAAAAGACAAATGACATTAACCGTTCGCGTAATTTCCCCAGATAAAACAGTCTGGGATGCTCCAGCTGAAGAAGTAGTTTTGCCTAGTACTACCGGTCAGTTAGGTATTTTAACTGGACACGCACCTCTGTTGACCGCCCTGGATACAGGTGTGATGCGCGTCCGTGCTGCTAAAAACCAAAATTGGGAAGCGATCGCTCTTTTGGGTGGCTTTGCTGAAGTGGAAGAGAATGAAGTCACAATTCTCGTGAATGGCGCAGAACGCGGTGACAAAATTAACCTTGAAGAAGCCCGTGCTGCCTACAACCAAGCAGAAGCACGTCTGGGTCAAGTGACAGCAGACGATCGCCAAGCACAAATCCAAGCAAATCAAGCCTTCAAACGCGCCCGCGCTCGCTTTCAAGCCGCTGGCGGTTCGATCTAGCAATTTTGGATTTTAGATTTGTTCCAAAATCCAAAATACTAAAAAACAAAGACGCAAAAGCATTTTTACTGCTTCTGCGTCTTTTTTGCATCAAATATTTTCACTAGAAGACTTACGCAATATGTGACTGAAAACCTTATTCAAGCGTTGCGGTAATTCATGTAGACGCGGAGCGGCTTCCCGCAGGGTATTACCGCTACTTTCGTTATCTTTTGCGTCAGTCCTGCACTAGTCATACCAATTCAAATAATGTTTGCGACACATCAATCATCCGTAAGGGCTTTAGCATTGCTCATTGGTGTCAACTTAAGCTCAAACGCTTATCCCACAAGCATTTTACCCCACCCCCAACCCCTCCCCGATGCTTTGGGGAGGGGAGGTTTTGCGCCAGCAAAGCCGGGGTGGGGTAACGCGGATCTTGATGATAAGTAAGTAGAACTCGCTCATCACGTTTTCACTAGGGTTTCACGTTAAGTTGACACGTATGAACATTGTTGTGCCCCTACCCATCTGTCGCATTCTTTTTTCAAATTGGTATCAGTAGTGAGTACTGAGTAAAAAAAAATCAAATTTTCTACTCAGCACTCCTCACTCCTAACTCAGCACTCTCGATTACACCATCTCTGAGGATGTTTGTACCACTGGTTGCGGCTGCGGCTGGAACATGAACAACGAATACACCACATCTCGGCGAATATTCACCATCATATCTAAGAACAGTTCATAGCCCTCGCTCTTGTATTCAATCAGCGGGTCTTTTTGACCGTAACCGCGTAATCCCACTGATTCGCGTAAAGCATCCATTTGTTGTAGGTGTTCTCGCCACAGTGTGTCAATGCGTTGCAAGATAAAGAAACGTTCGGCTTGACGCATCAGTCCTGGTTGAACTTGGTCGATTTGCGCTTCTTTGAGGTCGTAAGCAATTCGTACCTGTTCGTGGAGGAAGGCTTTAATCTCAGTTACAGAAATATCTTCCAACTGACTAGCCTGCAAATCTGATAACAAATAGACGAATTCTTTGACTTTCTCAACTAACTTTTCTAACTCCCACTCTTCGGAAGGTAGATCTACGTTGATGTAGTAGTCAACGATGTCATCCATCGTTTTTTCAGCGTACTTGATTACCTGTTCTTTCAAGTCTTGACCTTCTAACACCCGACGGCGTTCGGCATAAATAGCACGACGTTGATTATTCATCACCTCGTCATACTCAAACACCTGCTTGCGGATGTCATAGTAGTAGGTTTCAACTTTTTTCTGTGCGCCTTCCAAGCTGCGAGTTAGCATCCCCGATTCAATGGGCATATCGTCTTCGACGTTGAAGGCTTCCATCAATCCAGCAACGCGATCGCCACCAAAAATCCGCAGTAAGTTATCTTCTAAGCTGAGGAAGAATCTTGTGGTTCCAGGGTCGCCTTGTCTGCCGGCGCGTCCCCGCAATTGGTTATCAATCCGCCGCGATTCGTGGCGTTCTGTACCAATGACGTGCAAACCACCGAGTTCTACCACTTCATTATGTTCTCGCTCGGTGAATTGTTCGTACTCCTGCTTCACGCGCTTATAAGCTCCCCGCAATTTCTGAATTACGGGGTCGTCGATGGGAGCCTTTTCGGCGGCTACAGCTACCTTGTCTTCAGCTTCCAGTTCCGATAAACTGCGATCGCCATATTCGCGCACTGCAACTTCTACTGCGTCTTTGAGTATCTGTTCTGCTTCTTTTGTCAACTGGGTGGGGAAAATTTCTGGTGAAGCCCGCCAGGTTTTAACTTTTTTACCAGGGACGAAACCTTGACCGCCGCCGTGTCCTGTCGGCAATCCAGCAGCCCTTTGAACGCCAAACGCATCTTCATCTTCTGGCATCACGATGCGAGGCATCAAATATTCCCGCAGCTTCAGACGCGCCATGTATTCGGAGTTACCACCCAGGATGATGTCTGTACCTCTTCCTGCCATGTTTGTCGCAATGGTTACAGCGCCTCTCCGCCCTGCCTGGGCGACGATTTCTGCTTCACGTTCCACGTTTTCTGGTCGGGCATTAAGTAATTCGTGGGGAATTTCTAGCTGTTTCAGTAGTCGGCTGAGATACTCAGACTTTTCTACACTCGTGGTTCCTACCAATACTGGTCTACCGAGTTCGTGCATTTCGGCACATTCTCTGGCGATCGCTCCCCACTTGCCTGTTTCTTTCTTAAAGACCATATCAGACAAGTCTTCACGTCTTCGTTCCCGGTTAGTGGGAATTACTGTAACTTCAAGTTTGTAAATTTTTTCAAACTCTGGTTCTTCAGTTTTTGCCGTTCCCGTCATTCCACCCAATTTGGGATACAGCAAGAACAAGTTTTGATAAGTAATTGTCGCTAGAGTTTGAGTTTCTGGCTGAATTTCTACGTGTTCCTTAGCTTCAATTGCCTGGTGTAGTCCATCACTCCAGCGCCGTCCGGGTAGTACCCGACCGGTAAATTCATCCACAATCACCACTTCTCCATTGCGGACAATGTAGTTTGTGTCTTTGAGGAAAAGTTCTTTGGCTTTGATGGCATTAAAAACAAAGTGCGCCCAAGGATCTTCCGGGTCAAATAAATCTGTCACTCCCAAAAGATTTTCTGCTTCTGCAAACCCTTCATCTGTCAACAGCACGTTACGAGCTTTTTCATCCACCTCGTAATGCTCATCTTTTTTGAGGGTCAGTGCTATTTCCGCAGCTTGCAGATATTTTTCCGTAGGTCTTTCCACCTGTCCTGAAATAATCAGGGGTGTCCGCGCCTCATCAATTAAAATCGAGTCCACCTCGTCAATGACGCAGTAATTAAACGGGCGTTGTACCACATCTTTCATATCTGTGGCCATATTATCCCGCAGGTAGTCAAAGCCGACTTCACTGTTCGTCACATAAGTGATATCACAGTTATAGTTTTTCTGGCGTTCGGTGGGAGTCATGCTTGCCTGAATTAGCCCCACACTCAACCCCAGGAAGCGATGCACTTGTCCCATCCACTCAGCGTCCCGACGAGCCAGGTAATCGTTCACGGTAATAACGTGTACGCCTTTACCAGTCAGGGCATTCAAATAGCTCGGCAAGGTGGCTACTAATGTTTTACCCTCACCCGTTTTCATTTCAGCAATTTGCCCTACGTGCAAAATGATACCGCCAAGTAGTTGGACATCAAAATGCCGTAAGCCTAAGACTCGGCGTCCTGCTTCTCGGACAACGGCGTAAGCTTCTGGCAAAATATCATCCAGAGTTTCGCCTTTAGCGAGTCTTTGTTTAAATTCTGCGGTTTTACCTTTTAACTCCTCATCAGAAAGAGCGTTAATTTCTTCCTCTAAAAGGTTAATTTCAGTAACGGAAGGCTGGTACTTTTTCAGCTTACGAGCGTTGGGATCGCCCAACAAAAGTTTTAGCATGGCAGGTTATCGAACTGAATCAAAGGGGATGGCAATTAAAGATTTGGCATTGATTATAAACATTTAACCCACTCAACAGTCTGAGTTGTGGATGGGTATGAAATGAGAATTCGCTCAAAAACAGGAGAAAAACTAATCAATCAGTTTCTTAAACGATTGGTTTTAACTCTTATCTTATATTTACTCTTTCTTCATAGTATCATTTTGCCTCCAGATGGGGCATTGGGGACTGGGGATTGGTGATTGGGCATTGGGTATGGGGCAAAGGGCAAAGGGCAAAGGTTAAAGGGCAGAAGAAAGATCCCTCCTTTTCCCTTTAACCTTTCCCCTTTTCCCTTGGCGAAGCCATCTCCCCAGTCCCTAATTTTCCCACTCTGGGCTAAGGCGGCGGAAATTGTAGTCGCTAGCACTGGGATGACAACTCACGCAGCTACCAATTTCGACGGGACGCGGTAGCTTAACTCCAGGATGCAAAGCTTTGAAATAACGGGAGTTATTCAGGCGATACGGTATTTCTTCATCGTTGAGTTTGACGCGCGAGAAAGTCGAAAGATATTTCCAGACTAAAATTCGAGGCGGATCGACCAAAGGCCTGAGTTGTGCGCCGTAGTGTTGGGAGTCTTCCAAGAGATTTTTCCAAGTTTGGGTGGGAAAAACGGATGGTGGTAAGGCAATGTGGCATGTGGAGCAATTTTCTAAATACAGTTCTTGCCCCAGTTGATATTGTGGAGGTATGACATCAACTGTGCCAATTTCGGCGGGAGGAGTGGCACTTTGGGCGTTAGTTACCAACGCTAAAAGCCAGCCCATAGCTAGACTCCAGGTGATAATTACCAAAAGTAAACCAAAAAATTGACGTTTGAATTCGCGTTCGGCAGTTTGTCTTAGCACTTGAGTATCGCTCTTTGGCGATCGCTTTTCGCCATCACGAGATTTCTGCTTTACAAAAATTGACATTCCTCACATTCCCAGATTTTTAGAAGTGGCGCTTGTGTTAATCATAGGACTTACGGAGTATTAGAAGTGTTTCAAATTACGTGTAAGTAGTTTTGCTCAGGAATATAGCGATCGCTTTTTTTGGGGTACATCAAATTTAATATAAATATTTCAACAGCATACTACTGCTGATGATCCCAGAAAAAATATTTTGGCAATTTTAACCTGAATCACTAGAAAAATCAGCTAAAATATCTTGGATTTCGTTTACACCAATATCTTCTCTGTCAGACTTTGAATAAATCGTTAATAGTAAAATACTTGTAGCTGACTCAACTTGATAAATCAATCGATAACCAGCACTTTTACCTTTTTGGATATTACTATTGCGAACTCTGACCTTATAAACAACATACTCTTCGCCAATGCCAGCAATTCTATCTCCAAGAATATTTCCCTGCTGTAATTGATCAATAATCGGCTAAACATCAGTGCGAATATTGCGAAATCTCTTAGAGAGGTAGCGTAAGTTTTGTTTGTATTCAGGAGTTAAATCTATAAATACAGATGGCTGTTCATTCGGCATCAATTCCCTCCCACATTTGTGATAGTGGTAGGCGTTGTCCCGCTTTTGCTTGCTGTAAGGCTCTCCTCAAACTAGCTTTGATCTCTTCAATAGGTGTATCGTCAGGGTCAACTTCTTCTGCGTCTGTTGCTTCTGGAACCAACACAATTACCCGAACCTGATGAGGATAATTCGTTCCTTGAATCGGTTCATCTAAAACTAAGTTTCCTTGAGAGTCAATTTTGCCAGTAACTTCGATCGCTTTCATCTGTTATCCACTTGAATTTGTAGTAGATTTTAACACGCCTAAATTTAAGCATGATGGGGAAACCAAAGTTTACATCACGTTTTGCACTCGTTCTCATTATCAAAACTAGCTAAAATCTCTCGGATTTAATTTGCACCAATATCTTCTTGGTCAGACTCGCAATAAATTGTTAATAGCAAAATACTTGTAGATGATTCAAGTTGATAAATTAATCGATAACCAGCACTTTTACCTTTTTGGATATTAATATTGCATGATTGCCACCTCAACAATGAGCGTATCATCCAAATCAAAAAGTATTATTTTTCGCTCTGGTAATATATTCATATCTGCAAATATGATTTAGTCTTTAATAAGCTAATCATCATTTAAATGGCACAATTTTTATGGCAAGAAAAGCTGCAAACCTTCTCCCTTGCTCCCTGCAGCCTCAATATGCAAATTAAATGCTTAACAGCTTAAGATTACAATTGATGGGCTACATATAAAGTAGTTAAGTAACCTTTGGTAATCTCACCATTAAATTTAGTATTAATTAATTGGGCGATCGCATCAAAAAAACGCGCCTTTTTAAGGCTATCTAAATTTAAATGACCTGAGTAAGTATTTAAAAGGTTGAGATAATTTGCAGTGTTATACGTTGCATCCCATCGATAAGAGCGATATGTTACCTCACCAAACAAACCTGTTTGCTCAATCTCACTTATTTTATTAGGGACTTCCTTCTCACGCAAAGGAGGCTCATCGTCTTTAACCAGTTCAGGAGCTAAACTTTGATATAGCTTTTGTACTTCTTCAAAGAAGCCATTACTAGCATCACTATATACATGTTCATTCCAAAATAGCGCGATCGCTCCTTTAGATCTGAGGGCAAGAGCCGTTTTTTTGTAAGCAATAGTTGGGTCAAGCCAATGAAAAGCAGTTGCCGAAATCACTAAATCAAAAGCATTTTCTTCTATTACCCAATCCTCGAAAGCGGTGTTACGCACTTCTACTTGCGAATAAGCAGCCAGGTTTTTTTGGGCAACTGTAGCGAGATTGTTACCCAACTCAATGCAGAGTATACGATAACCCAGACGTGCAAAAGGTATAGTTGCTTGACCGGTACCACAACCAATCTCTAATATCCTTCCTCCTGGATTGATTCTTGATAGAGACACCACATCGTCAAAAAGCGCCTCTGGATATCCTGGTCGTACTCGATCGTACAGCAGCGCCACTTGATTAAAAGTGGTTCTTAACTGACTTCTATCATCTGTCATGAATTGGTTGTTATACCATAATTTGCTGTGTTCGATATTTTATACTAATACCAATTCAAATAATGTTTGCAACACATCAATTATCCGTAAGGGCACAACAATGTTGTGCCCCTACCTATCTGTCGCATTCTTTTTTCAAATTGGTATAAGGGCGATCGGTAAGCTTAATTTTTCGTTACTCCTCCCTCTTTTAACATGAGTTCGATGAACCTCTCCCCAACCCCTCTTGGAGGCGGAGAGGGGCAGAAATATTTTTAGTTTCCAACGAAAAAATTAGGTTTTTAAAGCCTCTCTCCCTGTGGGGGAGAGGAATGGAAGTGGGGTTTTTAGAGCCGTCGAACTCACGTTCTTTTAGTAGGAGACGGAGGCTGGGTGGGTGAGGTCTGTCCAATTCACATTAAATTATGAAAGCGATCGCAATTTTGTCGCTGGCTTTTCCTGGTAAACAAGGTGCGAAGGATGACTGTTATGAACTAGCGCAAATAAATATCCTTTACACCAATAAATACAGTTACAAAGGTATCTGTAGAATTGTTTTTAAGGAATAGGAACTGAACGCAATAATCGCTCAACAACAGTTCTAGAATTACGCCCTCCTCTGGGAATGAGGCGATGGCAAATAACATAAGGGGCAAGAAATTTCACATCATCGGGAATAGCATAATCGCGCCCTAATAGAAAAGCTAACGCTTGGGCAGCTCGTTGTAATGCTACAGTGCCACGGGGACTAACGCCAAGGGCGATTTCCTCATCTTGGCGTGTCGCCCGCACTAATTCGAGGATGTATTGTTGCAAAGAAGTTGCCACTTTGACTTGCGAGCAAAGACTACGCAATTCCTGTACTTCTGCCAAAGTAATACAAGGCTGCAAATCAGCAACCTTGACACCATTTTGGAGATTTTGCAGCATCTGGAGTTCTTCTGATTCCGAAGGATAGCCCAAACTCAACGACAGCATAAACCTGTCCATTTGCGCTTCCGGCAGAGGAAAAGTGCCTTGATACTCGATAGGGTTTTGAGTAGCAATCACAAAAAACGGCTGGGGAACTGCACGAGAGACACCATCGACCGTTACTTGATGTTCTTCCATAACTTCGAGCAAAGCCGACTGAGTGCGGGGTGTGGCGCGGTTGATTTCGTCAGCAAGTAGTACATTGGCAAACACTGGCCCCGGAAGAAAACTAAATTCGCCGCTTTTTGGGTTCCAGATGTTCGTACCAGTGATGTCGGTTGGCAATAAATCAGGGGTGCATTGTAACCGTTGAAACTTGCCATCAACTGAACGAGCTAGAGATTTAGCAAGCAGGGTTTTGCCAACGCCAGGGACATCTTCTAAGAGGGCATGGCCACCACCTAACAGCGCTACTAGCACTAAGCGTATTGCCTCACTTTTACCAACAATGGTAAGAGTCAGATTTTGTGTTAAAGCGTGAATTTTGTCTCTCATGCAGTGTGGGAAATGGGGAATGGGGACTGGCGACTGGCGACTGGGAGATGGGGGAGCAGGGGGAGAAATAACTAATGACTAATGCCCCATGCCCCATGCCCTGTTTGGCCAATGCCCTATCTATTGTTCCCACTCAGCACTAAGAACTTGTCTAGCTGTTATGCAGTCGAGTTGAATTTGTGTTTTCAGGGCTTCGAGAGAAGGAAATTTTTGTTCGGGACGTAAAAATTTGACTAGTTCTACAGCCAGTTTTTTACCATACAAATCACCAGACCAATCGAACAAATGTACTTCCACGGATGGAGAAACACCGTTTACAGTTGGGCGGTTACCGATATTCATAACGCCTAAGTTTTTACTTGGAGTTACATCCGGTGTTTCACTGAGAGTGAAAACTCGCACAGCGTAAACTCCTTGGCGGGGTAAAAACTTTTCTTTTGGTAGCTGGAGGTTAGCGGTAGGAAAACCAATGGTTCTGCCTAGTTGCTGTCCTTGAACGACTAAACCCAGGAGAGTGTAGGGGCGTCCTAGTAGGAGATTTGCGTTTTCGATATCCCCATGTTCAAGGGTTTGCCGGATGAATGAAGTGCTAATGCGGGCATCCTGACTTGAAGCATCACTGGTACAACTGCTTTGGGTAGGTGAGTCACCTGTATAAGTTTGTAAGGGAACGATGGTGACAGGAATATTGTATTTGGCGGCGAAGAATTGCAAATCTTTAGCAGTACCACTGCGTTTTTTGCCAAAACAAAAATCTTCCCCAATACTAATTCGCTGGCATTGGAGTTGCTCGACGAGAATTTTTTCGACAAATTCTTCAGGAGTCAAAGCAGATAATTCTTTGTCGAAGGGTAATAATACCAGTTGTTCTACTCCAAGCGATCGCAATTGCTGGACTTTTTCATCGAGTGGTGTTAACAAAGTCCGGGGTTGCCCCGTAAAAAACTCCTGTGGGTGCGGATGAAAGGTGACAACTGTCGAGTAAATATGTTGTTGATTTGTCAGTTGTTGACTTTCATTAGACTGTGGACTACCAGCTACTGACAACTGACCACCAGCGTGCAATACTGGCTCAATTACCCTTTGATGACCAAGATGTACGCCATCAAATTTGCCAAGTGCAACAGCAGTCGGCGTTAGTAGCCCTTCAGTCGAAGAAGCAACCCACACAGAACACCCATTTTGAGACAAATTTAGCACGTGGATTTTGAGATTTTAGGTTTATTTTAGCTATCAGTCATTAGTCATTAGTCATTGGTCATTAGTCCAAAGTGAATAACCAATGGCCCCATGCCCAATATAATTTCCTGCTGATAGCCTCCGATCGCCAATCTAATCTAAAATCTACAATTGCTGCAATCGCAACCTTTAGACAGAAAACTTGCTAACAGGAAAAGATTCTGATAAGGAAGCTGAGGTGGAAACTTGGAGTACGATTCCTTCCCGTGCCATGATAGCACCAGGGAATTTCGCAGCTGCTTGTTTTCCTACACGATCTAAAAAGTCGTCATTGTGGGCTGGGTCGTGGTGATAAATCACCAAAGTTTTGACATTAGCTGCTTGTGCCACTTTCACAGCTTCTTGCCAGGTTGAATGTCCCCAGCCGATTTTTGGGGATGTTGGCGAGTGATATTCTTCGTCAGTGTAGGTGGAATCGTAAATTAGAATGTCAGCATTACGAGCCAGCCAAAGCACATTTTTGTCGAGTCGGTCGGGAAAATGTTCGGTATCAGTAATATAAACAGCAGCACCATCGCGCCAGTTGACGCGGTATCCTACGGCTTCACCTGGATGATTTAAAGGTGCTGTTTCTACGGTAATATCATCGATATCTATTGGTTGCCCCGGCCGAATATCATGGAAACTTAAATTGGCCTGCATGATTTGTAAAGGCACGGGAAAATTCGGGTGGAGCATCTGGTCGTTGAGGCGCTGTTCTATGGTAGAACCATCAGGAGCGATCGCGCCGTAAATATGAAAGTTATTCCCCCTCACAAACCCCGGAACAAAGAAGGGAAAACCTTGCATGTGATCCCAGTGGGAGTGGGTGAAAAATATATGAGCTTCTAACGGCATCTGGCGCAATAAAGATTGCCCCAATACATGTAGTCCCGTGCCACCATCGAAAATTAAGCGTTTACCGCCCACTTGCATCTCAACGCAAGGGGTATTACCGCCGTAGCGAACGGTGTGTGGCCCTGGACTGGGGATGCTGCCGCGAACCCCCCAAAATTGCACGGTAAATTGATTCTCTATCCTAGACATGGGTGTTGCTTGCTGGACTGAGCGGGCGATAAATGAAAAAATTGTTACTTGTTTGGTTTGAGTTTATGCTGTCTGGCCGAATTTGTTAGCGAGACGATCGAAGGTAATATTTCTTGGTAAAACAGCATACCCTGTTTCCGGCTGATTGTGTAAATATCGGTGAGGTACTTTAGGCTATCATTTTTAACTTTTTCAGATGTATGTGTATCCGTTATCTCTAGGGTGCCCCTAAGTTATAGCCTACATTTTCATGTGATGCATTTAATTAATTCCAATTCTTTCCTAAGAATTCAATATTTCAGGGAAATTTGAATTCCCATTGAGATAATTTGTCTAGTCCAGTTGCGTAGGTAAGATTGTACTGCAAGGGAGTTATACTGATGTAGTTATTACGGACAACATGCACGTCTATGGGTACATTTTGCGGTAAATTTAACCCCATTGGCGGTTCCACATCTTCAATGACTTCTCCAGTTAACCAGTAGTAAGTTTTTCCACGAGGATCGACTCGTTTATCGAATACATCTATGTAACGCCGCACTCCTTGACGGGTGAGAGTCACTCCAGCAATTTCTTCCCACTCAACAGCAGGAATATTGACATTAAGCAACATCAAATCTGGTAGTGGTTTTTGAGCTAACTGGTCTAAGAGAATTTTGGCAAACTTAGCAGCAGGTTGAAAGTTTTTTGAGGTATGGCTGGTAAGGCTCATGGCGACACTGGGAATGCCTTCAATTAAACCTTCCATTGCCGCAGAAACAGTGCCAGAATATAAAATTTCAGTTCCCAAATTGGCGCCTTGATTGATGCCAGAGAGAACGAAATCCGGGGGAGTATCTAGCAAAGCCCATAGCGCCAATTTCACGCAATCTGATGGCGTACCATCGCAAGCCCAAGCTTTTACAGCCGGATCGAAAAATGACTCCACAATTTCGGCGCGAATTGGCTGGTGCATAGTTAATCCATGTCCAGTTGCCGATCGCTCTCGGTCTGGGCAAACTACTGTCACATCATGCCCTGCTTGTGCTAAATAGTTAGCTAGGGTACGAATACCCATAGCAGAAATACCATCATCGTTGCTAATTAATAATTTCATAGGCATTTGTCATTGGTCATTGGTCATTGGTCATTGGTCACTAGTCATTAGTCATTAGTCATTTGTCATTGGTCATTAGTCATTTGTCAATGACAGTCGTCACAAGTATCAAGCAAAAGAAACATTTATCCATCCAATGTTCTTGAACTAATAGACAGAGGTTTAGTTTGTTTGGTTGAGCTAATGCATGGGTATAACTTTATTTATCGAGCAGTTCACAGCTTTTGACTATAGACTAATGACTAATGACCCTTCGGGTTCGCCAGTTGCTCATGGGAAGCCAGTGCGTTGGGCGGCTCTGCCGACTTGAAGCAACTGGCGTGGAAACCTCCAAGATCGCACTGGCTCACCAATGACCAATGACTGATGACTAATAACTAATGACTAGCAATTTAGAAGCTCAACTTTTAGCACTGCGGCACCAAGGAGAACAAGCAATCGCCGCCGCTGATACCCTAGAACGTCTAGAAGAACTCAGAGTTAGCTATCTGGGCAAGAAAGGGGAACTGGGGGCGCTGTTGCGGAGTATGGGGCAGCTGAGTGCAGAGGAACGACCGAAAATTGGGGCGATCGCCAATACAGTTAAAGAGTCCCTGCAAACTAGTCTAGACCAACAACGTGCCGCCTTGGAAGCCGCGCAAATTCGTTCCCAGCTAGAGGCTGAAACTCTCGATGTCAGTATGCCGGGAATTTA
Organism: Nostoc linckia NIES-25; assembly: GCF_002368035.1. Lineage (GTDB taxonomy): Bacteria > Cyanobacteriota > Cyanobacteriia > Cyanobacteriales > Nostocaceae > Nostoc > Nostoc linckia_B. Next base: position 1,478,225 of record NZ_AP018222.1, read on the forward strand.
CCGCCCCCAAGGTCGGATTCATCCCCTGAATGGCATTATTGACCGGGCGTTGGATATCTTTGTCGGTATGGGCTACACTGTGGCTCAAGGCCCAGAGATGGAAACAGATTACTACAACTTCGAGGCGCTTAATACCCCGCCCGACCATCCAGCGCGCGATATGCAGGATACTTTTTACCTGCCAGACGGCAATCTGCTGCGGACTCACACTTCCTCAGTGCAAATTCGCTACATGGAAAGAGAGGAACCACCAATTCGGGTTGTAGCTCCAGGGCGAGTTTATCGGCGAGATAATGTAGATGCCACTCACTCAGCAGTTTTCCATCAAATAGAACTTTTAGCCATTGACGAAGGATTAACTTTTACTGACCTCAAAGGCACAATTAAAATATTTTTACAATCAATATTTGGCGATTTACCTATTCGCTTCCGCGCCAGTTATTTCCCGTTTACCGAACCTTCTGCTGAAGTCGATTTGCAGTGGAATGGTCGCTGGCTGGAAGTAATGGGCTGCGGTATGGTCGATCCAAATGTACTTAAATCCGTGGGCTATGACCCAGAAATTTACACTGGATTTGCTGCGGGTTTTGGTGTAGAACGCTTTGCAATGGTATTACATCAAATCGATGATATTCGTCGTTTGTATGCCAGCGATTTGCGATTTTTGCAACAATTTTAAGTAAGTGATCGCTTTAAATAATCAAGCGTTTACTAAATATTGTGCAAAATTCAATTGGATGAAAATATAACCACAGATAAATACCCATGAATTATCTGTGGTTTTAAATAATATATCGGCATTGATGAATTTGGTAAACTATCATTACGAAACTTCTGTTAACGTGATATGACCGCGATCGCTGGCAAATATCTAACGCTTGAGGAATATTTGAAGTATGACGATGGTACGGATAACCAGTATGAATTGGTAGCAGGTAAGTTAGTTGCAATGCCACCTGAAAGCCCCAAAAATGTCCAGATATCTCTATTTTTACTGGTAAATTTCCTCAAGTTTGTTCCCATTAATTGGTTGAGTAATAAAGTTGAAATTGTTGTTGCTGGTTCTCGTGCAACAACTCGCGTTCCTGACTTAGTTGTCCTGACGGATGAACTTGCAAGAGTCTTAGAAGGCGCAACGCGATCTACAATCACTTTAGATATGCCACCCCCAGCACTAGTTGTCGAAGTAGTTTCTCCAGGCAAAGCTAGCGAAGACCGGGACTATCGCTACAAACGTTCCGAGTATGCGGCAAGGGGAATTGCTGAATATTGGATTGTCGATCCACAAAGGAACATAATTACTGTATTAATCTTAGTTGATGGGCTTTATGAAGAAACCAGATTTGCAGGAAATACAGCCATAGTTTCTACCATCTTCCCCGAATTACAGTTAACCTCAGAGCAAGTACTTAATGCTGGAGAAAGTAATATTTAAAAGGCAGATAGAGGAAGAGATTTGAGAGGTGCGTATCGCTATCAAAACTTTCATCATCTCGAACAGTTAGACGACCAGTATTCAAGAGTAAAATGTAGTCAATAATTACTAGCCAAAATTCATGCCATTCGCCGATGGCCTTTTTACCGCAGGATGCAATAATCGCAGAAGAAAAACTAACCAAGTATCTGCTTGTGCCGTTGCCAAAAGACGATAAATCTAAATTTCTGGCTATGGCTGGGTACAGACTAGACAATTGGCAACAACTGGAACGGGATCTACGCACTCAAGTTTTAACGCAACCTGCCGAGGCGATCGAAACAACTCGCTATGGACAAAAATATGCCATTCGTGCGTGTCTGCGAGGGATTAATGGCGTTGAACTCAATATTTTAACTATTTGGATGGTTGTCAACGATATAACCAAATTTGTCACCCTAGTGCCAGATCGAGGAGCCAACTAATGAAGGTACAACACCCGCTATTTTCCCAAGTTGCCTTAACGCAGGATTTACCAGAATACAACCTAAAACGAGGGGATGTTGCAACAATTGTCGAACATTACCCCATGCCTGAAGGGGAAGAGGACGGGTATAGTCTGGAAGGTTTTGATTTGCCCCATGTGACAATCGAAGTATCATCATCTCAAATTATCCCCATTGCCCAGTGGCAGCAAGAAGAAATGATTTTAGCTAAGTTACGGCAGCTATCTGGAGCAAGGCTGTTGCAATTACAAGAGTATCTCGATTTTCTTTTGCAACAGGAAAAATTTGAACATCAGATTTAACATGAGTCTATTTTATAAAATTATTTAACTTTTTTTGATTTGTAATTCAACATTTCAATAAGCTATTTATCGATTGTGCTTTCAGGTTAATGGTGAGACTAAATGAAGTATGATGCGAGTCAAATTAGGGTGATAAATATCCCTCAATTAGAGCAGCTAGAATATGGAAAGTGCTGCCGAACATACCTTTATCGCTTCACCAATACATTGCCTGAACAAAACATTATTGACGAAATTGCAAAGAGTTTAGAGAAGAGATTCAAATTTTCAAAGGAAGAATATGAGATTCCTGAAGATATTGAAATTTGTGCATCTATTCTCATAGAACGTTTGCAAGATGACGAAGCCAGAGTTAGTGTTTTAACAGACCATCCAGAAGAATCTTGCGTTTACATTTTTGGAACAGGCACTCTACCGCGCAAAATTGAAGAAAGGTTTGGAATTATACAGTCGATTCAGGGGGAACAACGAGAAAATTGGATTTCATAAAATTGCGATCGCAGCCAATTTCACAAAATATAAATGACTATATTCAGGTGGTCGGTGAATTAACACTAACCACCATGTGTGAGGCTTTATTTAACTATTCCTGAATGACCTGGAATATCTGTCAACGGTTCAAATCTGCCACCTAAATATTGAGCGAGAAATTCTTCGGCGATCGCAAAAAAATGCAAGCGATTTTCTGGTCTGGCAAAACCATGTCCTTCGTCGGGATAAAGTACATATTGCACTGGTAAACCAGCTTGTTGCATTGCCTTAACAATTTGGTCGCTTTCTGATTGTTTCACCCGCGGATCGTTTGCACCTTGACCGATAAGTAAAGGTTTTTGAATTTTGTCAGCGAAAAATAAAGGCGATCGCGATTTCAAAAACTCTGCTTCTGTTTCTAAATTACCGACGCGGTGATAAAAGCTTGCCTTAAGTGGTTCCCAATAAGGCGGTATAGTTTGGATTAAAGTAATCAAGTTACTGGGGCCGACAATATCCACACCAGCAGTAAAAACTTCTGGTGTAAAAGTCAATCCCGCCAAGGTTGCATAACCACCATAAGAACCGCCCATAATTGCAATCTTTTGCGGGTCAGAAATACCTTTTTCCACTAGCCAATTAACAGCATCAATCAAATCATCGTGCATTTTGCCAGCCCATTCCCGGTTTCCAGCATTCACGAATGCTTTACCGTAACCAGTGGAACCCCGAAAATTTACTTGCAAAACAGCGTAACCCCGGTTAGCTAGCCATTGCGCTTCCGGATCTAAACCCCAGGTATCCCGCGCCCAAGGGCCGCCGTGAACCAGCAGTACTGTTGGTAAATTTTGGCTAGGTATTCCCACAGGGGTAGTCAGGTAACCGTGGATAGTCAAACCATCCCGCGCCTCGTAGGAAATCGGTTGCATTGAAGCTAACTGCAACCCTTCGAGTTTGGGTTGGTTACTAAAGAGGAAAGTGCTAGTTTTTGACTCTCGGTTGTATGCATAGTAATAAACTGGGCCATCGTCAGTGTTATAAGCCACTAGCCAGTTTTTATCTTCTAAGTCGCGGCTAATTATGGAGAACTCGCCAGAACGTACTTTGGCGATTTCTGCAAAATCAGCGGCGATACTCTGGTCAATTATCTGCCATTCCTGTTTGTCTTTGTAAAAAGAAACTGCTTCGATAACTCGCGTCACTGGTTGAATTACTACACCCACAAGATCGTACTGCTCATCTTGGGCAATGACGGTTTCTTGACGAGTGTTTAAGTCAACAGCTAGCAGGCGCTGGGCGTTAGCATCATGATTGGCTTCTATATAAAGTGTTTTACCATCAGCAGAAAAGCTAAGAGGACTTCCTTCTTCTTCCGGCCCCCAATGACGGAGAATTTCCCATTCTTTATCTGTAGTTTCCCGTAATAACAAATCGTAACCACCATCAGGGGTGCTAGCTGTTGCTGCACGTACTTGGAAATCAGCATCAGCTGTCCAGCTAATAATATTACCGGGGTTGTCAGTGTCAAACTCCACCGCACCATTTTTTAAGTTAATACGGTAAACGTCGAACTTTTGCGGATTGTTTAAGTTCAAACCTACCAGTACTTGGTCTGGAAATTTAGGGTCTATATCTACAAAGCCTACTTTTACGCCTTGAAATGGTGTTAAATCGCGGACAATCTTTGACTCAATATTAACTAAGTAGAGGTGAAAGTTTTCATCACCGTCTGAGTCCTGCATGTAAATCAACTCATTGCTGTTATAAGTCCAAAAGAAAACGCGAATACCGCGTTTTTTGTCCGCAGTGAGTATTTGGTCGTCTTCTTGTCCCACAGTTCGCAACCATACTTGCAAGACATTTTCTTCGTTGGGGGCGATATACGCCAAATATTTGCCGTCTGGCGATAGTCTTGGGCTAGTTTTTTCAGGATTTCCAAAGAGAATTTGACGCGGAATCAGTGGTGGTAGTGAGGTTGCTGTTGCAGATGACATATTTTTATCCTCTACTTGAGTGAATAATTCGTAATTAATTTATTCCGGTTTCATGCCTCTAAATAAATTTAGAGAAAAAGACAAATATTTTTCCTAGTTTCGAGGAAACGGCTTTATCAGTGAGGTAGCAATTACGAATTATGCTAACTACCCCATTGTTACTTGATGGTGAAAATGACAATTCATCCTATTGGATGAACCTAGCTGGGAAATAAAAGAGGTAAACAAAGATGGAAAAATGATTTGTATCTTTAATTTAGATGAATTGTTTGTAGGGTGGGCATTATAATGTCCAGTCTAGCGTAGTCGTTCGTTCGTGAATGAGTATTTGATACTCGGTGATGAGTATTTGATACTCGGCGACGAGTCTTTGATACTCGTAAATGAGTCTTTGATACTCGCGAACGAGTCTTTGATACTCGCGAACGAGTCTTTGATACTCGGCGACGAGTCTTTAATACTCGGCGACGAGTCTTTGATACTCGCGAATGAGTCTTTGATACTCGCGAATGAGTCTTTGATACTCGGCGACGAGTCTTTAATACTCGGCGACGAGTCTTTGATACTCGCGAACGAGTCTTTGATACTCGCGAACGAGTCTTTAATACTCGCGAACGAGTCTTTGATACTCGCGAACGAGTCTTTGATACTCGGCGACGAGTCTTTGATACTCGCGAACGAGTCTTTAATACTCGTGAATAGTAAATTATGACACTTCTAAATAAAAAAATATTCAACTTTTCTTGTGGGGTGGGCGTCTCGCCCGCCAATAACAAAGGGCGGACAAGATGTCCACCCCACAAGATTGGATAATTAATTTGTTAGTAATCGTAATTAACTTTACAACAGCAACCCTCAACCAAGCGCAGGATAGGGGGTACAGAACAAAGTCTAGGCTAGCGACAATTATCGCAATGTCCGCAACGCCAGTTGGCTGCTTCTTTGCCAAAACCAAACGCATTTAACAAAAACTGCCAACGACACTGCTTGCTTGTAAGATATTGATGTATTTGTTTGGTAGCGTGTAGTTGCGTCGCTGGTTGATGTTTCGCTTTTTCTTCAATGGTGTAATGAAAAGGGTCAAGCCAGTTTAACTGACCGTTGCTGTGAAGTAAAGCTAAGGCTGTAGCAGCTTCGGGAAATTGTCGGGTTACTAGGTTCACTTCTCCCTGCTTTGGTAATTTTTTCATAAGTTGCTGCGCTATTTGTTGTTGCGATCGCATTTGTTGTTCAAAAAACTGCTGTCTTTGCTTATCTTCAGGATCTAACCACCCCGTAGGTTCGCTCACCAGCGTTAACGCTTCGGCTGGTTTCCCGTCTCTTCCGGCGCGGCCGATTTCTTGCACATATTCTGAAAGCAGATGTGGCGGCTGAAAATGCACAACCCAGCGAACATTACTTTTGTTAATCCCCATTCCAAACGCACAGGTGCAAACCACAAACGGCATTTTCCCACTCAACCAGCTAGCTTCCACTGCACGGCGTTCTGTTGCACCCAATCCTGCATGATAACTCGCTGTAGCATAACCCATATCTGCTAACCATTGAGCTAAATCTTCACTATCTCGCCGAGTGCGAACGTAAACTAAGCCTGATTGTTGCGGTCTATTTTGAATAAACTTTAATAATTGTTGTTTCCTACCTCGTGGCGTCCAAGCAATGCGAACGCTGGGATGCAAATTAGAACGGTAAGGATTCAACCGAAAAATCTCTGGTTGCTGTAATTGTAAAACTGTTTGAATAGTTTTTTGCGCTAAGGGGTCAGCAGTAGCAGTGAAAGCTGCAATGCAGATTTTGGTTCCTGGTGGTTTTGATTTTAGCAACGCAGGACGTACCGCCCCTAATCTGCGGTAAGCTGGACGAAAAGTATCACCCCACTGCACTAAACAATGGGCTTCATCCAAAATCAAACCATTAATTTGCAATTGCGGTTGAGATAATCTTTCCCACACTGGCGCACTCAACAAAGTTTCTGGAGATAAATACAGTAATCTTAGCTGCTGGCGTTCCAAAGCTTGCAGAGTTGCACGGCGTTGAGATGAAGGTAATTCACTATGTAAAAGTGCTGCCTTTTGGTGGTTTTCTCGTAGTTCCTGTACTTGATTTTCCATCAACGCCACCAAGGGAGAAACTACCAAAGTTAATCCTGTTTGTAGAAGTGCAGGAAGTTGAAAACAAATTGACTTACCTCCACCTGTGGGCATAATAATTAGTGCATCTTTTTGGGCTAACAAACTGCTGACAATCTCTCCCTGTGGCGGACGGAAATCTTCATAACCCCAAATCGTTTTAAAAGTAGCGAGAACTTCTTGCCAAGATTTTGTTGTTGGCTGATTCATAATCAATATATGCACCCATATCTTTGAACACTGAATATAGCTTTTGCTTTGCAGCTAATGGTTCAGTAATTTCATCATCTGAATATTGCAATCCATTAAGTGCAACAATGAATTATAATTATTTTTTATTTATTAGATACAGATATGAATGAAGACTTAAAACATAGGTTTTATATAAATACCGATAAGTCTAAATTAGATATTGAAATGATTCATAATTTTTTACAAACTTCTTATTGGGCTGAAAATATACCGTTAGCGATTGTAGAAAAGTCAATCAAAAATTCTTTATGTTTTGGATTGTATGAAGGTGAACAACAAGTTGGCTTTGCAAGAGTCATTACTGATTATGCGACTTCTGCGTTATTAAAAGATGTTTTTATTTTGGAACCTTACCGAGGGCAGGGTTTAGGCAAATGGTTTGTAGAATATATTTTAGAATACCCAGAATTGCAAGATGTTCAAAGGTGGATGTTAGGTACAAGAGATGCTCATGGACTTTATCGGCGTTACGGGTTTAAAAATTTGAGTGAGCCGGAAAGAATCATGATGCGTTTAAATCCTAATGTACAAGACGGGAAACTTGTCCAACCCACTACCTAGCTAACCTAATATCTGATGGATTATTTTAGCTTTGGTACACGGCTAGTAGCTCATTGCATTAGTTATGAGTAATATTAGATTCAATACTCCTTAGAGCTTAAGGCAACTGTATTGAAACTAAATAAGTAAGCTATACTGAGACAACAAAATATACACCCTAAGATTGAATTTTATGATTCCTTCTTATTTAACTCAAAGATTGAATGACCTTGAAGATAATATTTATAAAGATTTTCAATTGCTCAAAAGATACGAGGATGCTCTAAGGTTAGAACGTAGTCCGGTTCTTCAATTAAACTACGAAAAAAATATTGAGGATTTGAAATCCTCTGCTATTAAACATAAACAGGAAGCTGATGAGGTGCGTGAAGAAATAGCACGAGTATCAGGAAAATTAGCTTTTGAAGAACAAAATAGCATCAATAACCGATTAGATGATATTTCTGAAAATATTAAAATCTTACAGAAAGGGCAAACAGACATTCTGAATCGGCTAGAGCAATGTAGAGAAGCATTGCTAGCATACTATGATACTACTCAACGGACAATAGTTTCTAGCATAATTCAACAGTTAAATCAAAACCAAGTCTACATGGCGCAAATTCTAGTTGAGGAATTGGAGGAGCAATCTCTCCTCAAAATGCAGCAAATACTAGCTTTATTAAAGGATAAATTTCCGGCTGTTTCCTTGTCTCAAACAACCTTAATTCAGGAAGTAATTCAAAACCAAAGAATTGATATTAAGGACAGATTAATGCTAACAATACCGTTTATTCCAGGTATTATTGGATATGACGGTGAATTTGAATTTAGAAGTAGCAGTAATGAAAAAAATGCTTGGGATTGGGTAATGTTAAAAGTAGGGCGATCGTAACTAATGAATAAACAGCAAGATCGAGAATATAGGTTGATGCACAGCCTAATTGAAGAATTAGATCGTCCGCCATCGCACATACAGCAAAGATTAGGGGATATAGAGGATAATATTCATAAAGATCAAGAACTACTTAAACGATGTGAGGATTTTATACGAACGGAGCGACTGCCTCATCTACTGACAGAGTATGAAAATCAAATTCAGGAAATTAAACAAAGAGTTCAAAATTATAAAGAAGAAAGATTAATACTTCAGCAACAAATTGAAGCAAACAAGAATATACCTTATAAGCTCACACAAATTACACCAAACTTTGTAGGTAAAAAAGGCTCTTTAGAATCCCTTAGCAAAATGCTGAGAAAATACCCAGGTTGGTGTAGAATTGCTGGACTATATGGCTCCCCTGGTTCTGGAAAGTCTGCACTGGCTTGTTTTTTTGCTCAACACTATCAGCAAGAACTTTTTCCAGATGGAGTGATTGCAATTGACTTAAGACTTTACAACGATTACAAAGGTCGAGATAAATTGAATGAAATTGCCAAAGCTTTTATCGCAGAATGTCCTAATGTTCAATTCACTTTAAGCGAGCAACGTAATGTTGTTCGTATGATGCGAGACATATTTAGAGAACGCCGAATGTTACTCATATTTGACAATGCAGAAAACACAGAAATTAAAGATTTATTTCCTGACGGAAATCAATGTGCAATTATAGTAACAACTCGTGAGCGAGAACTACTCAATTCAATTATTCCTCAGCCGTGGAGAGGTATCTTACCTCGAATTGAGGAATTCTCTGAAGAGGAAGCTATTCAATTTTTCAAGCAGCTTTTAGAAGAAGATTTATCAGATGATGAACCTATCAAAAAAGTTGTTAAGTTACTGAATAATTTACCATTAGCTCTAGAGATTGCTGGTAGACAACTCAACGCAAGATTTGTACGCTATCGCGATAGTAATGCAGTGTTACTAACTCAAGATATAAAAATAAACTTATTAATTGAATATGCAGATTTACTCGCTCAGGAGCAAGCTAAACTAATTGAAAAGTTACGAATTCGTGTTTCAGGAGTCCATTATCTTGATATTCGCTCTTCATTTTCTTTGAGCTTGCGATTCTTAACCACCGAAGAAGTCAACTTTTTAGTAGGACTAAGCGTTTGTCAACATGAAGAATTTTCACCGTATGAAGCACAAGCAGCAATTGGTTGTGACCAAGAAATAACAGGGAATTATTTGGAATACTTGGAACAGCTTTCATTGATTAAAAGTTCATCTAGAAGACGTAATTATTATGTTTTTCAACCACTAATTCACAAATTTACTCAAGATATTGCAAGATATCCTAATTTGTATGAATTAAATATTGAACCTACTATTATTGAATCTTCTAAAAAAAGATATTTACAATTTTTAACCCAGTTAAAAAAATATAAACATCTTAGCACTCATAGCAGTCAGAGCAATATAGAAACGAATTTTGAGTCTTTTCTGGAAGCTGCTGAGTGGTTTCTCAAATATAAAATCCCAGAATATAAGCTTATTGATGCTCTTTTACCGTATTTTGAAAAACGTGGCTATTGGAAACGAGCCGTAAAGCTTATAGAAGGATTCCAGATATTAGCAAGATTTTTGAAGCACGATAAAATTGCTGTTAATCTTTTGATGCAGCAGGCAAAATATTTGAGCCTTGATGGCGACCATAAAACTGCTCAAAATATACTACAGCTTGCTGAGAATCTTTTAGATGATGTTGATGATTTAGATTTTCGTAATCATGCTAAGGCAAAAATTTTTCAAATTTTGGGAGTGTCATTGCACAGACAAGGTGAATTTCATAATGCAGAGCAGAAGTTTTTAGACAGTATCCACCTTAAAGAAGAATTAAATGATTTATTGGGATTAGGTATTACATATAATAGCTTGGGGGTTTTACAGATTGAACAAAAAAGGTGGGATGATGGTATAGCTAATATTAGCCGTAGTGTTGAAATTGGTAAGCGTTTAAACAATAAAGCGCACTTAGCAAAAGCATTAACTACTTTGGGTGGAGTTTTTTATCAACAACAGAAATACTCTGACTCAGAGAATATCTTCAAAGAAAGTTTAAATCTTGAAAAAGAAAGGAAAAATCGAAAAGGTGAGGGGATGGTATTAAACAGCTTGGCAGAAGTTCAAATAAAATTAAACAATATAGAAGAAGGAAAACAAAATTTTCAACTTAGTTTGAGTATTAAAGAAGAAGTTGGAGATGTTAAAGGAAAAGCAATTCAACTCCATAGCTTTGGCAGATTGTTATTACAGCAAAATCAATTTAATTTAGCTTTGAAGTATTTAAAAGACAGTATAAGTATCTTTGAGGAAACTTTGCATGATGAACGAAGTTCTGCCATAGTTCATACTACTCTTGGTAAGGCTTTTTTGAAACAAAAGCGCCTTGATGATGCAATTAAAGAACTAGGTAGAGGCTTTGAAATTGAAGAAAAAATTAGAAACCAAAGAGGGATTGAAATTGTACTTCCAGTTTTAATTGAGACTTTGATTAAACTTGGGCGACGTAAAGATGCATTAAGCTACTGCCATCGTGCTATTGCTATTAGTGAAGTAAATCGATGCTTTTTACACTTATGTTCTTAGTATACAAGTTTTGTTGGAGGGGCGTTTGCCCCCAGAGTAAAGGCATCTAAATCAAAATTAGGAATGATTCTAATTTTAGGAATGGAAGGGACAACCACCACTCGTTAATTTTTGCAGAAAAACATTATTATCAAAATAATGTTCTAAAGACTCAATTTTCAAATCATCAGTGACACGAGCAATACTAACTCCTACTATTTCTACTGTTTCGCCAGTAGGTGCATAGTTTTTATAGGAACCACTAAATGTTCCCCAATGTCGCCATTTAAAGCTAACACTAGGTGGCCCCGAAAGCACTTCTGTTAATTCCCAAAGAAAGCCATTAGGAAAAGCAGTGTGAAAAAGTTCAAATGAAGATTCAAAGGTTTCAGATTTGGAGCTATACTGCTCGGTTTCACCAATAAATAAGTTATAAGTTCCTTGTTCTGCAACATCTTGAGCCGTATATTGTTCTCCACCATTGCTACTCATTTTAAATTTATCAGTAACAATGGAAAGCCATTGTTGGGGATTAGATTTATGAGAAGCTTCCATTTCAAAAGTGCGGACTAAATTTTGAGCGATCGCTTCTAAAGAACCTTCGGGATGATGAAATTTTCTCTCTTGATGAAGAACTTCATTGGTGCCTGAATAATCTGGACGTTTTCCTTCCCGCCACTGTACTTCTTCATCATGAGCAATGACTATCTCTCTATCTTGTACCCAAAGTGGCAATTCTGTCGTTTTCTCGCTAACCATACAACTTGATTGATAATAAACATCGCTTTTAAGAATAAAATTTTCTCGATATTAGGTAAATCAGAAAATTGAAAAAGTAAAAAATATTTATAATATCCAGAATCCAGGATACAATACAGTTCAGTTAAGCATTTATACTCTTTTTTCTCTCTGTGTTCTCTGCGCCTCTGCGGTTCGTAAAACAAGAGTTTTGGCCTTAAGTGAACCGTATTGATTCAGGATATAGAAAAAAAATAGGGTAGCACATCGTGTACTACCCTATTTACGCTTTTCAATTAACTGCAAATCAAGACACAAGTGTTTTTACACTTTCTGTGCAGATACACCTTCTGGTTTTGGTTGAGTTTGCAATGCTGCATACAACCTATTTAAGGCATTTACATAAGCTTGCGCTGATGCCACGATGATATCTGTGTTCGCTGCATGACCAGAAAACACTCTGGATTCATAACGCAAACGAATTGTTACTTCCCCAATGGCATCAATACCTGCTGTTACTGACTGCACAGAAAACTCTATCAATTCGTTTGGCACGTTCACCACGCGGTTGATTGCTTTGTAAACTGCATCCACTGGCCCGGTACCGATCGCTGCATCGGTTAATTCTTGCCCTTCTGGGGTACGCAGAGTAACTGTAGCGGTGGGACGGGCGTTGCTACCACAGGAAACTTGCACCAGTTCTACACGGAACAAATCTGGCGCTTGTTGGATTTCATCGTTAACGATCGCTTCTAAGTCGCGATCGGATATTTCTTTCTTTTTATCTGCAACTTCTTTGAATCTGACGAATGCTTTATTTAATTCGCTATCCGACAATTCAAAACCCAATTCTTTTAACCGGGTACGAAAAGCATTTCTGCCTGAATGTTTGCCCAAAACTATTTGATTGTCTGTTAAGCCAATCAATTGGGCATCCATAATTTCGTAGGTGAGTTTATTTTTTAATACGCCATCTTGGTGAATGCCTGATTCATGGGCAAAGGCATTTGTCCCAACGATCGCTTTATTTGGTTGCACTAGCATTCCTGTCAAATTAGAAACTAGGCGTGAAGTTCTGTAAATCTCACGGGTGTCAATATTTGTCAGGGATTCTTGAGATTCTTCTGGTCTTCCCAAATAAGGATTAAAATATTGTCGCCGCACATGCAACGCCATCACTAATTCTTCTAGTGATGCATTTCCAGCGCGTTCGCCAATGCCATTAATCGTGCATTCTAGTTGCCGTGCGCCATTTTTTACGGCTTCTAAAAAGTTAGCAACTGCTAAGCCTAAATCGTTATGGCCGTGAACTGAAATAATCGCTTGGTCGATGTTGGGGACATTTTCTTTAATGCCTTTAATAATCGCTCCAAATTCACTAGGAGTGATGTAACCAACTGTATCGGGGATATTAATTGTTGTTGCACCAGCGGCGATGGTAGCTTCTAAAACTTGATACAGAAATTCCGGATCGGAACGAGCTGCATCCATCGGCGAAAATTCCACATCTGCCATGAAGGATTTAGCATAAGCTACCATGTCTTGGGCGATCGCTAATACTTCTGCCCGTGACTTCCGCAACTGATATTCTAAATGAATATCTGAAGTCGAAATAAATGTGTGAATTCTACCTTTAGCTGCTGGTTTTAATGCTTCGGCAGCAGCTTCAATATCCGCCTTAATTGCCCTTGCCAAACTGCAAATTACAGGCCCGTTTTCTGTTCCTACAATTTCTGCAATTTTACTAACTGCTTCAAAATCTCCGGGACTGGCAAAGGCAAACCCCGCCTCAATTATATCCACGCCTAGCCTTGCCAATTGCTTGGCAATGACTAATTTTTCGTCTATATTCAGGGTTGCTCCCGGACACTGCTCTCCATCTCGCAATGTGGTATCAAAAATCAGGATTTTATCAGTTTTAGTTGTCATTTGCACTTTTTTGTTTAGTTTTTAGTTATCGAGGAAAATATCTTCAAACTTATATTTTTACTTTACCTTTGTAAATAATTGTTAAATCTATTAGCCATCGGTTTTTTCTATTTGATCTCTGATATCATTTAAATCTATATATCTGTCCGTAGCATTCCGTAGTTCTCTAGCAATCATTCCTTCTGTTGATACTACTGTAATATGTGTATTTTTGGAACGTAATAGTTCTATTGCTCTTTCAAAATCACCATCACCACTAAATAATACCACTCGATCGTACTGGTCTACTGTATTGAACATATCGACAACAATTTCAATATCTAAATTAGCTTTTTGCGAGTAACGACCAGAAGTATCATCATAGTATTCTTTAAGAATTTTAGTTCTAACTGTATATCCCAGACTAATTAGAGCATCTCTAAAACCTCGTTGATCTTGTGGGTCTTTTAAGCCAGTGTACCAGAATGCATTGATTAATGTTGTTTCTGACTGCTCGTGTTTGAAGTATTCTAAGACTCGTCGCGGGTCAAAAAACCACCCATTTTTTTGTTGAGCATAGAACATATTGTTTCCGTCTACAAAAATAGACAGACGATTCATTGGAGAACCCATACAAATTTACACCTAATAATATAAATGAATTTAGATGGAACAATAGATTATAGCAATTTTCAAATGCCTTGTTTGCTAATATCTATAAAGTAGCTTTTCATCTATAGCTTTAATGCTACCTGTTTCAAAGCATAAAAACGGCTGCAACATTAGAGTTGAGAACTTGGGTGCTAAACCTTATTCACCTCCGGTACTGCAAGAGCCACCCTGTAATCAAAATCTACCAATAAAATTGGCCCATTAACAGCATTCGTAGCTGTATAACACTAAAGTTTACTCCTAAAGAGGTATGGCATAAGCTCAAGGGAGAATATAAGTTAATGCCTATCTATAAGTAAAGCTTTTAGTATCAGGACATACTTTCTAGAGAATACTAATAGTTGCGCTAAAGGCAGAAGACAGACTTGTAACACTTTCTGGTAAAGCAACCAGTTGAAAGTATACCTGTTGGTTAGGTTGGAGTAAAATCTCACAGCAAATAAGTGTACAGGCAGAGTATATTAGTTCAGATCTGTGGGACAATCACTAGTTATAACTCACTCAACAGACAAGAAATAACTTAGGCAGTGCCTGAGAAATAATCTCTTGGGGGCTAACTTTGCTAAGCCAAGTTTCTCGAATAATAGAAGATACTTTACAAATGTATAAGATTAACATTTTAAGTCTTATTTCAATGTGCTTGTAGTAAGAAGGTGGTCTGAATAAATAAAAATGTTGGACTTAAATCAATCAGTAACACGATATGGCAGAAGAATCTACATCTACCTTAACCAAAAACCCTGTCTCTGCTGCCAACAGACTACCCAGTAAACCTACAAAAGTTACATCTACAGCAGCTGCACGACAGTCTAGGTGGATAGTTCGCTTAGGTCATCTACTAGCTGGGACTTGGGCAATAGGCGCAGCATTACTAACTGCTTCTGGTTGCGATTTAGTTCAATTGATGGAGAATCAGGTACTTTCTCACTTTTTGCAAGTGCGCGGGCCGATTGTTCCTCCAGAAGACATTGTAATTTTAGCAATAGACGAGCAGTCAATATCAGTTCCAGAACAGTACTATAAAACAGATCCGCAACAGTACGCCTACCTAGAAACACTGAAATCTTTTCCTTATAAACGTGCTGCATATGCCCAGGTAATTACAAAATTAATGAAAGCAGGCGTTCGTTCTGTAGCAGTAAATCTTGTTTTTGATACACCGAGTAGTTATGGGCCTAATGACGATCGCCAACTGCAAGCAGCACTGAAGAAATATGGTAGCAAAGTTGCTTTAGCAGCCCTGTACGAAAATTTCGAGACGCACCAAGGGTCGTTTACCCAACTGACACCGCCACAACAGATGTTTCACACAGGATCGGTGTCCATTGGTTCAGTTAATTTTCCTGTGGAGGTGGATGGTAAAGTTCATCGATTGGCAAGTGAGTTTCCGAAGTTGTTAGATGAAGAAAATTTATTTACAAATAGGCTACCTTCCTTTGATGAAGCAGCGTTGAGGGCAGCGCAAATAAATTATCCGCGACCGAAAGGCGATCGCATTTATTTTTGGGGGCCTGCGGGAACATTTGAACAAATACCCTTTTGGCACGTACTCGATCCAGAAAATTGGAACACTTATTTGCAGCAAGGAAAAGTATTCAAAAACAAGATTGTTTTGATCGGTTCAACAGATAAGTTAAACAATGATTATTATCCAGTAGCAGCTAGTAAGAGTCCCGAACTAATGTCGGGGGTTGAAATTCACGCCAATGCCATCGCAACTTTAATGACAGGTAAAGCGATCGCTGAAGAAATTCAAACTCTACCATTGCGTGGTTTGTTTGTGTTAGTTTTAGTAGGCACTTCAGCGTTAATTATTAGTAGAAATAAGCATAGTTTGAACCGATTTCTCTACAGTCTAGTTTTATCTGGTACTTGGCTAGGAATTAGCTATGGGGTATTTGTCCATGATGGGTTAATTTTTCCTACTAGCATACCAATGGTGGCGATCGCTTGTTGCGGACTGAGTTACCTGGGAACCTCAACGGTCAGAGAAAACATTAGAAAACGCCAATTGGTAAACATATTTCAAAAATATAAAACTTCTCCCGTTGTCCAAGAAATTATCAGCCAACAAGATGACCTGCAAGACCTAATTGAAGAACGAGATTTAGCCTTATCAGGTAAAATGTTGGCTCTACGCTACAGAATTGTCAAAGTTCTCGGTGCAGGCGGATTTAGTGAAACCTACATTGCTGAAGATACCCAACGTCCTGGCAACCCGCGATGTGTCGTCAAGCAACTAAAACCAAGCAACGCCAAACCAGGAGGATTGCAACTTGCCAGACGTTTATTTAATTCCGAAGCACAAACACTAGAAAAATTGGGAACTCATCCTCAAATTCCGCAACTTTTGGCGTATTTTGAAGAAGATGAAGAATTTTATTTAATACAAGAATACATACTCGGTCATCCTCTGAGCCACGAATTGCCACCAGGCAGAGCAATTGAAGAAATTGCAGCGATCAAAATTATTAAAGACTTATTGCAAACATTAACATTTGTCCATGAAAACAACGTGATTCACCGGGATATTAAACCTAGCAATATCATCCGGCGACACTCAGACGGAAAACTCGTACTAATTGACTTTGGCGCAGTTAAAGAAGTCGCCGCCACACACCTAGAAACTCAAGAGCAAACTGCCTTCACCATCGGTATTGGGACTCAAGGTTACGCACCAACCGAGCAATGTTTTGGTCGTCCACAATACAGTAGTGATATCTATGCAGTGGGTATGCTTGGGATTAAAGCCTTGACTGGCATCACACCACGCGAATTAGAGAGAGATGCTGATGGACAAATTAAATGGAGCGATCGAGTGCAGGTGAGTCAGCCTTTAGCTCAGATTCTCAGTAAAATGGTGCAAGATGACTTTAGAGAGCGATATCAGTCTGCATTCGAGGCTCTAAAAGCCGTGGAAGTTATTGCTTCTGGCGATTTGCTAAATCCCCAAAGCGGATACCCAACGCTACAACATGACTTATCGATGAGTACTTTAGACGAATTAAACGTTACGACAAAATCTTACCCAGCAAGATCCTCAGAAACAACTTGAAGTAATTTTAGATTTTAAACTTTGAGTTTTGGATTGGGAGACTATTTACAAAGTAAAAATACGATTATTGCAGGGTGTGTTGGGCGCTTACTTCGACATTATTTGTCACGAAAAATATGAGATGAGCGCCTAACGCACCATCTTGTATGCTATGGCGGTGCGTTATGGCTTTAGCCTAACGCACCCTACTGGCGTGGCAAGACTAAAATGTTGCATAAAATTTAGCTCTTGTGGGGTGGGCATCCTGCGCGCCCGGACGGGTGAGGACACCCATCCCACAATAAAATTGTAGGTTGGGTTGAGGAACGAAACCCAACACCTCAATCAATGTTGGGTTGCACTTTGTTCAACCCAACCTACTGCTAATGCACTATTTTAAGCTTGCCACGCCACTACTAGACTTAAGATTTACTAATTGATTCTGAATTCTTGTTTTAAACCTCTTTTTCAATTTAAAGAGAAGAATTCTTCTCCTGCCGTGGGATGAATGCCTATTGTTTCATCTAGATCCTGCTTGGTAATGCCCTTGCGAATTGCAACGCCAAGACTTTGAATGATATCTGCTGCATTTTCACCCACCATATGAGCGCCCAAAACTTCCTCAGAATCACCGTTTACTACTAACTTGATGGTTGCTTGTTTATCTTTTTCGGTTAGCTGATAAAACAGTGGTTGGAATTCACTGTAGTAACATTTTACAGACTCACCAAATTTTTCCCGTGCCTTGGCTTCAGTCATCCCCACACTAGCCGCTTCTGGACGACAAAAAACAGCAGATGGGACATAATCGTAATTCAGTTTTTGTGGCTTGTTGCCAAAAACTGTATTTGCAAAGGCAATACCTTCAGCCTTTGCCACAGGAGACAATTGGATGCGGCTAGTACAGTCACCGACAGCAAAGATATTTTCTTGGTTGGTACGGCTGTATTCATCTACTTTAATTGCACCATGTTCGCCAAGTTCAACATGGGCATTTTCCAAGCCTAAATTTTTAGTATTTGGCGCGTAACCTGTGGCAACTAGGATGGTATCTGCTGCAACTATTTCTCGGCTTTCACTATTAATACTCAACAACAAACACTCTTCTGAATATTTGATTTTTTGAACAGTAGCGTTGGTGAATAACTTAATTGGGCGTTTACTCAAAGCCTGTTGCACATTAGAGCGAATGTCATCATCAAACCCCGATAAAATCATCTTCTCTTTTTCAATTAGCGTCACCTGACAGCCAAAAGCGTGCATCATGCTGGAAAATTCTACACCAATGTAGCCACCGCCAATTATGGTCAAACGTTTCGGCAGATAGGGTAGCTGAAACATCTCACGGGATGTGATGGCATATTCTATACCGGGGATATTCGGCTTGAGGGGTTGGCCGCCCACAGCAATTAAAATTTTGTCTGCTGTAACTTTGCGATCGCCAATACTGATAGTATGGGCATCGATAAAACTGGCACGTTCAGAAATTATTTCAACTCCAGCTTTCTGCAATTGCTGAAAATAGGATTCGTTGATACTGTCAACATGCTTGTATACAGATTTAATAAATAATGTCCAGTCAAAGTATGTTGGACAATCACTCCACCCATAAGTTTGCGCCATTTTATTTTGCAGGGCGAAGTCAGCAGCACAAACAATCAGTTTCTTGGGAACGCAGCCACGATTTACACAAGTTCCACCAAGGGCTTCTTGTTCGGCAATGGCAACACGCACGCCGTAACTAGCTGCTTTTTTAGCTGCTGCCAATCCCCCAGGCCCAGCACCAATGACAAACAAATCATAATCAAATGTCATAAAAATCTGTTCCTTTTCAACTTTTTGGAAAGCAGAGCTATTTAATCCCTTATAGTTATTCAGACAAAACTTGATCTACTGTCTTTGGGTGGACAAATCGATACTGAAACACGCTAATATGTAGCAGATTGCCGTTTGAACCGCAATTACTACAAAAATAACAGCATAGGCGCAGCCCAACCTAAGCATCGCCCCATTATTGCTAAGTTACATGACATTTTGTTGTGGAACAGACAACATACTCATTCTACAAGAGGTCGATGTTGGCGATCGCTTTTCCCTGGGCGTAGTCTATCCCCTCCACAATAAATAACAACCTCATCTTCAGAATGATTTTCTAGAATGCTGTTTATTACTCAAATTACGCATAACCTATTCTGGCTAAAACTTGCTAATTCTTAATAAAGATTTTTGCATTACGACAATAAGTATATATTTATACAGTTAAGGCATGATAAAGGCGATCGCTTTGTCGTGGGCGGGTATGCGATCGCTTTTGACGGGTGGGTATGCGATCGTACTTTTATGCAGCAGCGACACTGTAGAAAAACTTCAGCCGACAAAGCCATTGGTTCCAAACGTGAATTAGCCTTGCGCGGTCAAATTGAAAAATCTCTGCTTCGTCACCTGGTAAAGCTACGACAATCAGAGCATGGTGAATCTTGGAATGGAAAAGGCGATCGTTATAATATCGATTTATCGCACCAGTATAAGCAGCTACTTGTAAAGGCTTATCATAAAGCTTATCAAATCTCAATTTTGGTTGCTCCGCTGTTGTCCATTCAATTACATGGGGAACACCTTGATAACGAGCAACTAAATCAACTTTCCCAGCGTAAAGTTCTTGATAGTTAGGCACAACTTGTTCAACCAATTGAACATCACTAAGTTGGTTTAGCACAGATTGAACGCTATGCCAGTAAGGCTGAATTAGGCTGTTATCAGGTTTGGTTGAATAACCTTGCAGGTGTTCCTTAATTAACTGATGCAAAGTATTTCCTCGACGACGGCTGTTAGCTGCGATTCGATTTGCTTCTGTGTTGCCAACTTTATTACGCCAATAGGAAAGGGCGGCTAGAGACTCCGGTGGTTGTGTTGCTTTTAAAACTGTGGTGACAGCAGGAAGTAGAACGCCACCATCGCCTTGATAGTAGCATCGTCCGTTGATGTAGGTGGATTTCATAAATTGTGAGTGATGAATTACTACATCAACTAGCTTCGAGGGCTGATGTCTGAGATTGAGTTTGAGTTAGAAGTTCAGAGTGTCTGACTTTGTGTATGAGTATGTATGATTTTTAATTAGTTCAGTTAAAATAATTAAAAATTGCGTAATTAAAATATGATCAAGCGAGGGCTTAAAGCATCCCTAAAAGGTATAGAACAAGCGAACAAAGCTTTAACTCGTAATGTTTTGAATAAAAAAGCTTTAGCCTTAGATTTAGGAATCGCTCGTTCAACAGTACATAACTTTTTTAGCAGTAAGCCAATTGACCGGTTTAATTTTGAAGAAATTTGTAAAAGGCTAGGTTTAGATTGGGAAGATATAGTTGATATTCCATCTAACGAATTTGAAATAGACGCTCTTCAAAACAACCTTCCTGCAATTGACTCTTTAGTGGAGCAGGTACGAAAACTCTATCAGCAAAATAGCAGAATATTATCCTTATCCAGTTTAACATTTCAAGACTATTTAAATGCAAGAGATATTATTAACGCTTCTCATTCCAAGAGCTTAGAAAGTATTATGCCGCATATTACTAACCTCAGCTGGCATAAAGCCTTTCTCGTAACAGCTCGTATGATGCATCCTGCTGATGAGTTGCTATTGTCAATGAAACGACATAATGATTCCATTGTGGCTTCGGATAAGAAATTACAGGATTTTTTAAGATGGATCAACCGGAAATCTTTGTCGTCTGAGGCTCCATATAAACTCAAATCAGCATTTATCAGATTTTTTTTCTTAAAAAATATCTTTCACTCTAGAAAAAAACCAGAGCTTGAACCTTCCCATGTCATTATCCTTACTCTTGCCGTTGCTCTTTTTAATTTTGATAACGTTCTTACTACTGCTTGTGTACATACTGAAAAGCTTCTTATTGCAAAGTATTTAATAGAAGATCCGGATCTTGGTTCTACACTTGAAACCACGTCTTACTATGCAAGAGTTTTAAATTTAAATATAGAGAATGGTTTTTACTTTCACTCTCTCAATGCTTTTGTTGTTACCCTTGCTCTCGATCATGATTTTAGGCAATTTTTGCAAAAACTCAAAAGAGAACTACCAAAACTCAATGAAAATGAAGAAAAATTCAAAGTATGGTGGCAAGTTAACAGTCAAGCTTGGAATGAAAAGCTACGAACTATGATGATGAAGCAATACACAACTGTTCAACATTGGCAATTCAGCCCTGACCAAATGAAATTGCTAGAACAGTATAAAGAAGCAAACATATTGCTTGTTAATTGCTTAAATAACTCTATTTCTAATGTATCTCCCCAAGTCCGATCGCACATCGAAGACACCCTACTCTTACCCATCGCTGAAATAGAAAAACGACCATTTAAAAATTAAATCGCTTTCTTCTTTGCGCCTCTGCGCCTTTGCGTGAGATAAAAAAGGCGGGTGCGGGAATTGAACCCGCTAATCCCCAAAATGGTGGAGATGTAACCGATAACCCTCAATTCATCGTCCCCGAAAGGCAAGTTGCGAACAAGGGTAACCCGCCATAAACTAACGAAGGATAAAGTTTTCCTTTATCCTTCATAAATTTCTACAATTCACCCGTAGCCAGCATTTGGATAATGCGAGGCGTACCCGGATCGAATCCCGCTAAATCCCAAGACAAGGAATCTTGAGGATCTACCAAGGTAATCTGGTAAGGTGTCAGGGTGACATACACCGCCTTGGCTTCAGGATTTACCTTTTTGCGGTACTCCTTCAGTGCTTGACTTGGATGCTTATACCCAGCCCAGCTTTCTGAGTCAGTCCAAAAGCAGACAACATCTGCTTTGAACTTATTCTTAATCATCCAGTCGTAAGCCACAGAGGCATCTGTTCCGCCGAAGTTTTGATTCCTAGCTTTGGCTACAGCAGAACTAAAACTATCTTTGGCAGTGATATCCAATTCTCGGAATTCCGTAGCAAAACCGCGAATCATGTAGTTTTTCTCTGCTTTTGCTGTTACTAGTGCCATTGTGGTGGCAATTTCACAACAACTCAGCCCCATATCTGCAACCAAGCTACCCATAGAACCAGAAACGTCTACAGCGTGCATGAACACTTTACCTGTGGGTTGCACAACATCAAAAGACAGTTCAACCGCTTTTTCTAAGATGTCTACAATGCGAGAAACTGGGTTCCAAGTCTTCTGGCTGCGTCCTAATCTACCACCAGATTGATATGTTTTGAGTGCTTTCAAAACATCAATCGGATGAATGCGACCTTTACGCAGATGTTCTTTGTTGTTGAGAACTGCTTCCACTCGCTGCAAGTTGGCAGTTTCGTCAGTTCGCAACACACCTAATTCAGTCAAAGAACCCAGGTTACGCAACATCGCACCTATCGGCATTTCGTGAAATAACAACTGCCAAGCAGCTTTGTCCATTTTGCCGACGGGTGCAGCCATTTCGTGGGTTAGGCGTCCTTGCAAAATAGCTTCATGGGTTTCGGTAGGGTTGCGTTTCAGCCACTCATACCACCAAATCTGCGCCAATGCTTCTGAGGGAATGTCTGCTGGCAATTCTTCCCAGCCTCTAACTACCCACTCAAATAGTTGACGGTGATTTTCTGTAGGCGGTTTGACATGGAACAACCGCAATGCATCTCGGTGAGTGAAGCCTTGACGCTGTTGATATTTCAACAGTTGATAAGCTAAGCCTTTGACATCTTCCCGTGAGAGCCAAGTTTTACCAGCTTCTCGCACGACTTTGCCAAATCCCCGCAGAGATTTGGTGTAGTTCAGCCATTCGTAGAAATGGCTACCTGTGCGGACAACTTGGGGGAAAATTTCACCAAACGCTTGTTTTGCTTCTGGTGCTTCACCCATTGACAGCAAAACTAAAGCCAAGATAGGCGCACTGTTATTGATGGCGCGTCCATCGCTGGCATAGAGAATTTCTTCTGCCACACGGCTGGGATTTTCAGCAACAGCTTGTCTGACAACTGCCACAAAATCTTCGGTTAATTCCTGTTTGCCAGCATAGTAAGTGCTTTTCGCTGTCCCAACCAAAAGACAACGGCGCAGCATTTTCCAAATGCCAGCATCAAACATCCAACCACCGGAACGTCCTTGAATCATCTCGGCTTCCCGTCCGGGGATAGGCTGATTTTGTGGTGTAGTTGTTTTCTTTTTAGTAAAAAAGTTGTAATTCATCGTTTCATCTCCCGGCCTTTGCAGGCAAAAATGAAAGGTGGCGGAGCAGGATTTGAACCTGCGACCTCTCGAACCCTAATCGATAACCCTCAATTCGTCGGCCTTTGCAGGCAAGGGGTGAACAAGGATGTTTTAGCGCTCTGCCACTGAGCTACCCGCCACGTAAAAATTAAAAATTAAAAATTAAAAATTTAAAATTCAAATTTCAGCACTAGATTTGGTGTAGTGGAGCGGGATTTGAACCCGCGACCTCCCGTTTGGCAAACGATAACCCTCAATTCGTCGGCCTTTGCAGGCAAGGGGTGAATAAGGATATTTAGGCGCTCTATCCACTGAGCTATCCACCACATAAAAATTAAAAATTCAAAATTCAAAATTAAAAATTTAAATTTCAGCACTGAATTTGGTTTAGTGGAGCAGGATTTTCACCTGCATCTCCAGAAGTTGTATCAAGGGTGTTTTAGCTATATGTATGCGATAACCCTCGATGTGTCGGCCTTTACAGGCAAGGTGGGCGCTCTATTATTTGAGCTATCCACTACTAACAAAAGCTAACTCCTTGATGAACGTCGCTTGTATTACTAATGTAGTATTTGTAGTGTAAGATGTCAAGTGTTTGGCAAACTAATTTATTTGTATTAGTGTACGCAGGTGCGTAGGCGTAGCCCGCCGCAGGCATCGCCACACTTCATCACACTAGGCAAACAATTTTTGCCGAATTTTTCACTTATAGCGTTCAATTTGCCGATTTTTGGTAACTAAAACACTTATCAAGGAAAGTTTTTGCCAGAAAATTTGCCAAAGGATACAAAAAAAGTCCAAATTTTTGCCAAGATAGATAGTATTAATTTTCCAAAATTCACTTGGCAAAAATCAGCATGAGTGAAAAATCCATAGAAGGTAACGGTAAGGCTTTTCTCGTTATACTTTTGCCCCTCTCGTTTTTGATTATTTTCCTGGTTGCCACGTGGAGAATTTTACTAGCAGCAATTGTGCTGGTAATTGGCTTCAGGCTTTGGCAGGAATATCAATGGCAACAGTGGACTCGTCGAGTTAACCCCATTTTTCATCAGTTGGTTCGGGAAAATCAAGGCAAACTGACGCCAATGGACTTGGCAATCAGAGGTAATTTTCCTGGAGCAACGGCAAAACGCTACTTAGATACTAAAGCTCAGGAATTTGGCGCTAGTATCGTAAATTCTGAAGATGACAACCAGTATTATTACTTTATAACTGGCAGTATTTTAGGCAATATTCTTGACAGTAGTGAGCCTGTCAAGCAACTTCCTGCTCAACCAGTTACCAAAACTGCGCGATCGCTTTTAGCACCACCGCCACCCATAGCACAGGAGGAAGAACCAGAAACTGAAGCACGCCCACAGCCAACCCATAACGAAGTTACACGAACCCTAGAAAAACAATTAGTTTTTGGCTCTCTAATTCAATCTGAACTAGCCAAGCGGCTAAATGTCTATTCCAGCACGGTTTATAAACGCCGAAATGACCCGGAATTTCCAGAGTGGAGTCGTAGCAGAGACCCTGATGGTATCGCCTGGTCGTATTCCGAAAAAACTAAAGAGTTTTTCCCTCTGGAAGAATAGGAAGGCAAAAGGCAAAAGGCAGGAGGCAGGAGGCAGCAGGCAAAAGGCAGGAGGCAGGAGGCAGAAGGCAGGAGGCAGGATGCAGGAGGCAACCCACCCTTACGCATAGTGGGATTAAAACAAGGACGCTTTATACCTCGCTGCAAGCAGTCTCGGTGTAATTTTTGTTTTTAAGTGGGCTTTATACCCACCACTGAAGTTTTTATTAATACTTCTTTCCTTCTGCCTTCTGCCTTTGTACTTCTGCCTTTCTTGGTAAAGAAGTTTCAGGCTTTACTTTTTGCTTCTAAACCCACAGCTTCGCTGATGGAATTTAATCCGCTTTTTTCTAAATGGGAAAGCAAACCTTTAAGAATCCGGCGTACCATCAGTGGGCCTTCATAAATCCAGCCTGTATAAACTTGGATCAAGCTAGCACCAGCAATAATTTTTTCCCAAGCATCTTCTGGGGAAAAAATGCCACCAACGCCAATAATAGGGATTTGTCCTTGAGTTTGCTGCCAAATAAAACGAATTACTTCAGTGGAGCGATCGCGCAATGGTTCGCCGCTAATTCCGCCAGCTTCTGACTGGGGTGATTTCCCAGTTTGCTCGATTATCTGAGTTTTGAGTTTATCGCGACTGATAGTAGTGTTAGTGGCGATAATTCCGGCTAGTTGGTAGGTTTTAGCTAAAGAAATAATGTCAGCGATCGCTTCCCATTCTAAATCTGGCGCTATCTTGACAAAAATCGGCTTTTGTGCAGCGTTTTCTGTTTGTAATAATTCTAAGATGGCACCGAGCATGGCAGCATCTTGGAGCGATCGTAGTCCCGGTGTATTTGGGGAAGAGACATTAACAACAAAATAATCTCCCAAATCCTTGAGTAGGCGAAAACTATCAAGATAATCCTGTGCGGCTGCTTCCAAAGGAGTTACCTTAGATTTTCCCAAATTTATTCCTATGGGTATTAACCTTAACTCCTGTTTTTCTAGTGACAATCTTGCTGCCATTGCCGCTGCACCGCTATTATTAAAGCCCATACGATTGAGAGCAGCTTTATCCAACGGCAAGCGAAACAAACGGGGGCGAGGATTTCCCGGCTGGGGATGAAAAGTTACAGTTCCCAATTCTGCAAAGCCAAAACCCAGGCTAGGCCAAATCTTAGCAGCAACGCCATCTTTGTCAAACCCAGCGGCTAAACCTACAGGATTGGGAAACTTTAGCCCAAACAAATTTTGTTCTAGGCGTGAATCATACAAACACAAAGATTTTTCTAAACGATGATTTACCCAACTTCCAGGCGAATAAGTCCCTGTTTGTGATAGCCAATTCAAACTGCGAATTGTCTGCCGGTGTAACCACTCAGGGTCTGCTTTTACCACATTGAAAAACAGTGGACGAATTGCAAATTGATAAATATCCATTAGCTTTATTTAGAGAGAATTCAGAATTCAGAAGTCAGAATTCAGAATTGATACGAATTTAAAAACTACAATGCGACAAATAGACCATCTTGTAGAGACGCGATTCATCGCGTCTTCACTTCACCCAAGTAGCAATTTGTTTCGAGTCAATTACGGTTTTAAAGGTTTTTGTTTTGAGAACGCAAATCTTTTAAGAAGCTCAGTAAGGCTTCATTAACTACTTCGGGAGACTCTACGCTTACCCAGTGACCTACACCAGGAATGATAATTTGTTTTTTCAAGTTAGGAATCCACTTGCTAATTTCGTCGAGATTCATTCCAGGAAACTTGAGTACCACATCTTTTTCACCAGCAATGAACAATGCGGGTTGTGATATCTTTTTATCTTCCAGTTGAGGGGTAACTTCCATATTCCGGTCAATGTTGCGATACCAATTTAATCCCCCACGAAAACCGCTACGTTTGTATTGCTCTACATAATAATCCAGATCCTCTTGGGTTACCCCCAATGCTTGCTCGTGAGAATCGAGTAACCCATCTAAAAAACTGGAGGTTGATGGCTTAGGTTTGAAGAAAATTCTCTCAGCGTTGGAGCCGCTAGCACTAGCATAAATCATCCGCAGTGAGCGGCGGATGTCGGTTTCCAATTCAGCTTCGGCAATTCCAGGCTTTTGGAAATAGACTATGTACCAAAACCGATCTCCAAAATTCTCTTGTTTCGTCAATGCTCCCACTGGGTAACGAGAGTAGGGGACGCTCATACCAACAACGGCATTTACTCGTTCTTCGTGTAACAATGCTGTGTTCCAAGCTACAGGCGTACCCCAGTCATGTCCGACAACAGTGAAGGTTGCATATCCAAGGGCATCAGCAATGCCAACAACGTCTCCAGTTAAATGAATGATGTCATAAGCGTTGACTTCTTCTGGGGCATCGCTGCCACCGTAACCTCGTTGGTCGGGAACAGCTACTTTAAAGCCTGCTTCCACAAGCGGGTCGATTTGGTGACGCCACAAATACCAGCATTGAGGCCAACCGTGAAGCAAAATTACTAGAGGCCCTTCACCCTCAACAACTGTCCTCAAGCTAACTCCGTTTGTCTCAATAGTACGAAAGTTGCGTTGTTTCATAATTAAAACCTTTTGTATTTCACTATTAAGCTGTTAATAACTGTTTTGATGACTAGTTTAATACCTGTGGCAATATTATTCAGAGTGCTTTTCTGGGCATCTTATATATTACAAGTTATGTAAAACGATAAATCAGATGGGGCAGCCGCAAAAAACTATAGCCGCTGAACAGCAGATCCTTTCATTGGGGCGCGTCCTTCAGAGCCTCAGGGAAGAAGATGATGTTGATGTTCTGATTGAAATTATTATTTCTTATCTTCAAGAACAGTTTGACTACAAACTAATTTGGATTGCTCTTTACGATCGCCTGAATCACGTATTATTTGGTAAAGGCGGTATAATTCCTAGCAAAGATACAAGCTTTCTACACCAAAAATTTGTTATTAGTCCTGGGGATTTATTAGAGCAAGTAGTCATTGAACAGCATCCCTTGGGTGTAGCTGATTTGCGAGATGAAACCCGCGCTGCTGAATGGCGCAAAGTTGCAGAAAAGTTCCAAATTCAAGGAACGATTATTATCCCTATTCGCTATAAAGACCGTTGCTTAGGTTTGCTGTTAATGGGTTCAGAACGCTGGGGCTACCTGCTGGCAGGGGAAGCAAAAGCGCGTTTGATGATGGTTTTAGGCGAACTTGGGGCAGTGCTTTATCAACATGAAATACAGTTGCAGCAAAAGCAAGCAAAGCGAACTGATGAGCCATTATTAGAATTGCTAGAAAATTTACGTAACCTCAGTAAATTAAATCAAAAACTAGAAGCAGTGGTGCAAGCAACCCATAAATTTGTCTCTCCCAACCGTACAAATATCTATTGGTTTGAGCGGGAAGGACGCTATTTTTGGTGTCGTATGAGCAATCAACTTGTAAAAATCGATCCTAATTCTAGTACTCAGGCAGCAGCAGGAATGACAGTACAGGAATTGAGCGATTTTTATTATGCTTTGTCAGTTAACCAAATTGTTTCCATTGGTGATGCCCGCAGTTCCTTAAAAAGCCATTTTACGGCAAAATTGCTACAACGATTGAAAGTGCGATCGCTCTTAGCCGCTCCAATTATCTGGCAAAAAAACTTGCTGGGTTTTTTGGCAGTGGAAAGTAATGAACCCCGCATTTGGACAGAAACAGATAAAAATTTTGTCCAAGGTGCAGCTGGATTAATCTCGCTAATTGCTCCCATCGAAAACAGCGAAAGTACCATCAAACAAATTCAAGAAGATGCTCAACTTACTAGTCAGGTTGCCCAAGGTATCTATAGCGAATACGAGCTTCAAGAAACCTTACAAAATTGTGCCAAAAAAGTTTTAGATCGATTCTCTGCTACCCGGTTTTTGCTATTACAGTATGACTCCGAACAGAATAATTATCAATTTATTTATCAAAGTCAGCCCCATAATCGCCGACCGTTGAAATATGCCCTCGATACTCTTAAAGAATTAGATGGACAATTATTACAACGCTCAAACGAAGCGGTAGAAATTGAGAACTTAGATGAAGATTTGCGCTTCTTTAACTGGCGTGCTTTGTTGTTAGAAAATGGAATGCGATCGCTACTTATTTGTAAATGCCTCCAGGGTCAAATACCACCAGTAATTTTAATCATCGCTCACGAAAGCCATCGGTGTTGGACAACTCAAGAAAAAGAATTACTCTGGGCTGTAAGCCAACAAATAGGTGTAATTGTTCGTCAGTGGCAATTGCAAAACTGCACCCAGCACCAGCAAAAAATTTCCCAAGCATTTGAGCGATGCCTACAGATTTTGCCACAATACTACAACAGAAAAATCGAGGGTGGAAAAAAGGATCTAGAATCCAAGGTACTAGAACAAATAGCAACAATTTTGGGCTGTCCGCTAGCAGTACTATTTTCTTGGTCGCCTGGTGACGATTGGGCAGAAATTATACCTGGGGTAACAGCCAGTAGCCAATTTGGAATTTTTGCTGGTGCATCAATTTCGACGCGAAATGAGGCACTAATTCACTGGGCGCTCGATACAGAAGGTTACCTGTCGCTGAAAGTTGACGATCTACCTCCAGAAACTCGGAAATGGTTAAATGTGCCAGATAAAGGTCAAATTTTTATTACGGCGTTACGTACTAATACTGAACATGAAACCACAGGTGTAGTTTTGTTGGCAGACACTCAGGAGCGGCGCTGGTCAGAACAAAGCCTGAATACCACAGCAACTTTGATTTCTCAATTAGCTTGGTGGCGTCGCCAAAAGCAAATTAATCAACTTTTAGAGTCCACAACCGAGGAATTACGACAACTTAACTGGTACAAACATCGCCGCCTAGAAGAAATCCAAAGAATAACAGCGGTGTCTCTCAATCAAATACGCGATCTAGGCATTCCTGCAAACGAACTAGCTCAGATGCGCTACCAGTTGCTGCTACGACAGTTAGACCACACAGCCACCTCCATGAGTGGATTGCTAAAACTAGAGCAATGGCAACTACATAAGAGTTGGGAAACTATGCCCATAGCCAGTTTATTAAAGCGATCGCTCGAACGCATCGACAATTTACTCAAACAACAAAAACTCTGGATTGGCGTGCATGGTTTGGGACAACCGATTGAGGATGGAGAATCGCCAAAAAGCTGTTTATTACCGAGAAATGCTCCTAATGCCAACGCTCAACCGGCAATGGCGATCGCAGGCGATATCATGAAAATTGAATTGGTAATCCATGAATTGTTGGTTAATGCCTGTAACCGTTCTCCAATCGGCGGCAGAATTGACATTTGGTGTCGGCGTTTAACTGACAATCAACCCACAGAACCAAAGAAAAATCCATCGGAACTTCGGCTAGATTCCGCTGTGAGAGTGGGTGCTACTCATCAGACATCCCTAGAACTGTCCATTACACACAATGGTGCGATCGAACCACAGCTACTAACAGAGTTAAATAAAAATCCACTCAAAGATGTCCTTGCTCCCTCTAACTTGAACCAACCACCAGGATTACACTTGTTAATTTGCCAAAACCTCATGCAGGAACTGGGAGGAGAATTGAATTTTTATCAATTACCCGATAATCGGGTAGTTAGTCGATTGCTTTTGCCGTTAGCAAGTAATGACTCTTGAACTACTCCTGGCTAACTTCGTTTGAGCCAGGGGTTTCTACATTCCCTGGCATAGCCTGAGATTTTTGAAAGTTGACAGTTAACCGTCAGCAGTCAACGAAGTGCATCTAATTTCCCACTAATTTAGGACTTACGCACTCTACAAATTAATCATGGTGTGCGTTTCTATGCATAGCTCGTTTCAGGCTTTTATTAATCATTTTTTGATGGTAAATAGACCCTGGGAGGGGCACAATAATATTCATTGGTGTCAACTTAAGCTCAAATTGCCCCACAATCGTTTTACCCCACCCCCAACCCCTCCCCTTGCTAAGGGGAGGGGCGATTTTGGCTTTAGACAAAATCGGGGTGGGGTAACGCGGATGCTGATATTGAATGAGTGAATTCTGAATTATCTGGTCATCAAAAACCCAATACTTCCATTGATTTTTCAAGTACTTCTTTAGGGCGAAATGGTTTAGTTAGATATAAGTCTGCACCAACCTCGATTCCCTTTTGTTTATCAAATTCCTGTCCCTTGGCTGTCAAAATTATGATATAAATGTCAGTCATTTGCAGTTCGTGTTTTACAATCTGGCAAACTTTCAAACCATTCATTTTAGGCATCATCACATCGAGAAAAACCAGGTTTGGTTTTTCAGTTTTAATAATTTCCAGAGCTTCTTCACCATTTTTAGCAGTTAAAAGTTCAACGCCTTCATCTTCTAAATCTTCTAGAGCTTGTTCCATCAAAATCAAGATATTGGGTTCATCGTCAACAATGAGAATTTTTTGAGTCATAGGATTGGAATATGGGGCGTTGGGCATGGGGCATGGGGTATGGGGAAAGGGAAAGGGGTAAGGGGAAAAGGGAAAAGATTAAATTTATTCCTTTTCCCTTTAATCTTTAACCTTTTCCCCTGCGTCCCCAGCCCCTCATCTCCTCATTCCCTTAATTAGCGATCGGACAGCATGATGAAGAATACATTCTCCAAGCCTTTCTCAAAGCGTAGGGTTTTCACCAAATCGGCTTCTTGAGAAAATATAGAATCAAGAATGATCATGTCAGGTTTAACTGACAAAGCTTTATGGATGCATTCTTGAGGATTAGAAGCTTCAATTACGTTGTATCCCTGAGTTTGTAACACATCTGATAGGGTTTTTAAAGTTGAGGCATTTTTATCAACTACTAATACCTTTTTACTAGAAGTGCCTTGAGAAAGTAGCAAGCCAATTTCAACAAGGAGTTTTTCTGTGTTAATGGGTTTGGTGAGATAGCGATCGATGCCAATATGGTAACCGCGTTCTTTGTTTTCAATAATTGACAAAATGATGATGGGAATATCTGCGGTATGAGGATCGTTTTTCAGTACAGCTGCTACGTCAAAGCCGTTGATTTGAGGCATCATCACGTCCAAAAGAATCAAATCGGGACGATCTGTTTTGATTTGATGAATCGCATCCATACCGTCTTTGGCTTCCCGAACGTTGTAGCCTTCGTTTTCTAGCTGTTGACGCAGTAATTCTCGAATGTTGGCATCATCATCTACCACCAAAATGGTTTTGCGATTTTCGTTGAGTACAGCAGCTGTGGTGATGACGTGTTCTTTGAGCTGTTTTACTAAGGCATCTAGATTCAGTTTGGCACTACTTTTGCGATCGCTGGTGTAAATGGGAATGATAAACGAAAACGTACTACCTTTGCCAAGTTCGCTGTCTACCCAAATTCTACCGCCGTGATGTTCAACGATTTGTTTGCAAATGGGCAGTCCTAAGCCTGTGCCTTTGGGTTTATCGGTGAGGGTGTCGCCAACTTGCCGGAATTTCTCGAACACTTTCGGCTGGTCTTCGGAGGCAATGCCAAGGCCTGTGTCGATAACGCTAATGCAAATGGCGTTGTTCTGTTGTTTAATGCGGCAGGTGATAGAACCGGATTCGGTAAACTTGATGGCATTGGAAATCAAGTTGATCAAGACTTGAAGTAGACGGTTGCGATCGCCTATTACTTGAGGTAATTCTGGTTCAATGTCGATGATTAACTCTAAGCCATTGGTTTCAAACAACGCTGCTGTGGAAGTCGTTGCCCAATCTATTAACTCAGTTGGATCGAGGGGTTGCATTTGCCATTCCACTTTACCTGCTTCCATCTTGGCAATGTCTAAAACATCGTTAATCAAAGATGTCAGCCGTTCTGCTTCAGACACAATAATGCTGAGATTGTCACCTACCCTTTTGATTGTTTTCTGAAGCTTGCGGTCTTCGCTAATAAGCATAGGAAACACATCGGTTTCTAGCTTTTCTTTAATGATGGATGCAAAACCAAGAACAGAAGTTAGCGGTGTCCGTAGTTCGTGGGAAACTGTAGAGATGAAATCGGTCTTCATCTTGTCAATTTCTTTTTCCGCAGTCACATCTCGAATCAGCAATGCCGAACCAAAGCAGGCTTGAGGTTCATTGTCAGTGGTTCTTTTAAAGATGGCGGTGGCTACTGCCTGACCGATACGTTCCTTTGCTAAGCTAACTTGAGCAGCAAACACATCGCTGGGATGGGACTGAGTTTTTTCAACTAAATCTGCTAAACCAAATATCGGTAATTCCCGATAGCTACCTTTGAGGGCGTTGGCTGTCAATCCATACATTGCTAAAAAGGCAGGATTGAAGTGGCTAATTTGCCCGGTGATGTCCGTGACTAACAAACCATCTGCTAAGTTGTCTAAAATGGCGTTTAAACCCTGGGCTTCTGCCAGAGTATTTTCCAAGGCAGCAGTCCGTTCTGCAACTCTAGCTTCTAGTTCTTGATTGAGTTGCCGCAGAGCGATTTCTGCTTGTTTGCGGGCAGTAACATCAGTATTGATTTCTAGGACAGCGCAAGGCTGACCAGAAATGCTCTGTTGCAGAGTCCATCGGCTTTGAACCGTAATCAGCTGACCATTGCGGTTGAGATGTTGCACTTCTCCTTCCCAATTGCCTTGCTGTAATAGTTCTGCGATGATGGCTTCTTTTGCTTGGGGAAAAGTTTTTTTAAGAAATGTCTGAATGTATTGGCCTTTTACTTCCTCACGCGTCCAGCCGTACATTCTTTGTGCGCCTTGATTCCAGTATAAAATCTTATCGGTCATGTCGCGGACGATGATGGCATCACTAGAATGATTCAACATATCCATCAACCGTTCATTTTCTGCTTCTGCTAGCTTGCGATCGTGAATATCGGTGCAGATGCCAATCCATTCCCGGATATTGCCGTCTAGTTCAAAAATAGGGGTACCACAGACAGAGAAATGGCGGTATATACCATCCTTGCCACGTAGGCGGTATTCGGTTTGATATAAATTCTTGTTGGTCACGGCTGCAATCCAGCCTTCTGCTGTGTGGGCACGGTCATCGGGATGAATAGCATCGAGCCAGCCCGATCCCTGAAATTCTGCTTCACTCTGACCAGTGTACGCCATCCAACTGAGCATTTCACTGGCGATTCCCGCTCCTTCAGGCGTAGCCACCCAGAAAATTTGCGAAATAGTAGTTATCAGAGAGCGAAACCGTTCTTCGCTTTGTCGCAAAGTTTGTTCTGCTAGTTTGCGATCGTGAATATTAGTACAAGTACCAATCCATTCCCGAATACTACCATCTTCTTCCAAGACAGGGGCACCACAAACAGAGAAGTAGCGATATATACCATCTTTGCCACGTAATCGGTATTCGGTTTGGTAGATGCCTCGGTTTGCCACAGCGGTATTCCAAGCTTCTGCACTGTGGGCGCGATCGTCAATATGTATTGGATATAACCAGCCCAAACCTCCCACTTCTTCTTCTGTCTGACCTGTGTAGGCTATCCAAGTGAGCATTTCACTACTGATTCCCAGCCCTTCTGGAGTGGCTCCCCAGATGATTTGTGAAGTAGTAGTTACTAAAGTGCGATATCGTTCTTTAATACGCTGATTTTCGGCTTCTGCCAGCTTGCGATCGTGAATATCAGTGCAAGTGCCAATCCACTCCCGAATGGTACCGTCTTCTTCAATCACCGGGGCAGCGCAGACCCAAAAGTAACGATAATTACCGTCTTTGCCACGAATTCGGTATTCAGTTTCATAAAGACTGCGGTTGGCGACGGCAGCACTCCAGGCTTCTGCGGTGTGGGCGCGATCGCCAGGATGAATTGCATCAATCCAACCTCCATTCTCAGCTTCTGCTAAACTTTGACCTGTATAAGCAATCCAGCTTGCCAGTTCAAAGCAAATTCCCTCTGGCGTACTAACCCAAATAATTCGGGTGTTAGTTGTTACTAAAGAACGGTATCGCGCTTCGCTCCGTTTCAAGATTTTTTCGGACTCTTGGCTGTTTTGGTGGGTATTCTTGAGGTCGCTAATGTTCTCCACAGTTGAGAAAATTACACACTCCCCATTCTGCTCGACCAACACTCCCGAAAGCCTGACTGGAACTAAATGTCCATTTTTGTGGATGTACTCTCGATCGCAAGGTTCGTAGCGGCCAGTCCGTTCTAAGCTTTCTAGGGTTGCTGACTTGGCGGCATAATCTTGGCGCGTCATTTCCCAGTAGTTCAGATTCAGGGTTTCTGGGACAGTCCGCCCCGCGATCGCTGCATAAGCAGGATTCATGTCAATAATTGTCCCATCGAGCCGACACAGTACCAAACCAACTGGACATTTTTCAAATAGCTGACGGTAGTATTCATCAACTTGGCTAGACATGGTTGAGGTTTCCTCAGTCATTTAGGTGGGTGGGATTATCACAACAGAACCAAGACAACAAGGTGGCATAAAGCTTTAAAGAAATTGGGTGGCGTTGGAACAACTGGTATATTCGATCGGGTGGTGCATTACCAAGGTCTGAACTATGTTGGGAAAGTCGCTGGATAAGTTGAGTATGGCGGATGAGCAAATCTGCTGGTTTGAGTATTGGTATTGTTGATGGAATGAAGCCTTCAGTATCGGCAGTGGGGGATAGTTCCCTTGTGGGAGTGGATGCAGCAGAATTTGTCTGACTTTGCCCTAGCGAAGCTTCTACTACTGAATAGTTCACCGGAATTTGAATCCAGAATTCTGTACCCTCACCCAATTGAGAACGACACTTGAGAATACCCCCGTGCCTGTCTACAACAATTTGGCGGCTGATTGCCATACCTAACCCAGTTCCTTTGCCAATCTCTTTAGTAGTGAAGAAAGGATCGTAAATGCGTTGGATGAGGCTTTCCTTCATACCAGGGCCGTTGTCGGCAATACGAATTACAACCCATTCGTTGTCTAAGGCTTGGGTGCGAATGGTAATGGTCGGGAATGTCATTTGTTCTCTGTCATTGGTCATTTGTCGTTTGTCGATTTGCGATTCGTTTGATGCCAATGACCAATGACTAATACTTCGACTTCGCTCAGTACAACTGACTAATGACTCTTCCAAAGCATCAATGGCATTTGCCAAGATGTTCATAAAAACTTGATTTAACTGTCCTGGGTGGCATTCAATTAGGGGAAGTTTGGCATAGTCTTTGACGATTTCAATTGCCGGACGGTGACCAGAGGCTTTCAAACGATGGCGAAGAATCATCAGCGTCCCGTCGATACCATCGTGGATGTTGACAGCTTTGATTTGGGCTTCGTCATGGCGGGAGAAGTTTTTTAAGGATTGGACAATTTCGACAATGCGATCGCTACCCAGTTTCATCGAATCCAGCAGTTTGGGAAGATCCTGCATGATAAATTCCAGATCGATATTGTCTAGCTCTGATTGCAAATCTGGGGGAGCTACAGGGAGAAATTTTTGATAATCTTGCAGCAGATGTAATAAGTCTTGGGCGTACTCTGCAACATATCTTAAATTGCCGCAAATAAAGTTCACCGGGTTGTTAATTTCGTGGGCGACTCCAGCAATAAGTTGCCCTAAAGAAGACATTTTTTCGCTTTGGATTAACTGAGTTTGCGCCAGCTGCAAGTCTTGAAGAGCTTGTTGAAGTTTTTGTGTCTGGGCTTTTGCTTCGATGGCTGCTTGGGTGCTTTGTTCGTAAAGCAAAGCTTTTTCGATGGCGATCGCTGTTTGAGAGGCAAAGATACTCACAAGTTTCAGGTGTTCAGACTTGTAGGAGTCAGTTTTGTCTGTGCCAATAGCGATCGCTCCTATCACCCGCTCTTTTGCTCTTAAAGGTACACAAATCAATGCGTTGATGTTTTTCTCTCCCCATAATCGACAATCAGCTTGCACGTTATTGATGAGTTCCGCCCGCCCTGATTGCACAATACTGCCGATAATTCCCTGGCCCGGTTTCGGTTGATTTTCCCCAAAAAATACTCCAAATTCGGCAATGATTTCAAAGTCACTGGTATCGGGACTTAGCAGTAAAATCATCCCTGCTGACGATTCAATCAATTGGCTCATTTCTTGAAGTACGAGTTGGGCAATTTGTCGCCTATCCAAACTCGTTGTCAGCTGAGTCGAAATATCTTCAAATAAGTCAATTTCCTGATATCGTTCTAGCAATTCTTTAGCAAGTATTTTTTTCTCAGTCTCTTGTTTTGCTAAAAATGAGAGCAAAGCTGCCACTAAAGTTGCCTGTTCCTCGCCAACAACCCAACCGACGATCTCCCCTGAAACTTCAATTGGATATCGATTTTTTAATATTTGCTCGCCAATACTAATTAGTTTCGTACCGTCTACCAATTCAATATCAATTGCGATGTTGAGTTTATGTACTAAGTCCTGAAGGATAGATGGCAACTCTTCTTTATTAAGAATCTTTCTCAAGCTAATTGCTGACATAAAACACCTCATACCAATTCAAAATGACGCTTGCGGACACGGCGAATCGCTGCTCGAACAAAATTCAAAATTGAGAAAACTAGATATCGCAAGGGTTTGAGCGTCTGTATCTGTCGCATTCTTTTTTCAAATTGGTATCATCTTGAGTGGGTTGCAACTTTCCAGCAATTAAAACAAGGAAGTGATTAATTTCATGCGTCTGCCCTGCCATTAAGTTTCCTAAGGCAGATATTTCAAGAATTTCCATAAATTTAGGAAATATAATAATTTGCTAATAAGGCTAGTTTTCCCAGAAAGATTGACAGCATAACAGCCATGTTAATGGGCAGGGAATACCTTTAAATTCTGTAACAAATAGTTCCTTCATTGGTGTAATTCGCTTAGAGTTTAGCGATCGCTTTCTTGCTTCACCAAATGCAAATCAGCGATTAGAGGCAGATTTACTAGTTACAGGAGCAAAAACCTTATAAATTCTTAGTAAACTTCCTGACACTAAATACACTAAATAGTTATTCTGGTTTGGTTTGCCAAAAGGATAAATCGCTGAACATCGGATGCTAGTTAGCCCAATGGCAGATTTGCATCAAAGATTTCAGAATTTAATTCAGAAATCAATTCCGCCAGAGTGGGAAAATTCTCTACAAAATTATTATGAAAAGAAATTTTTTCCCAATATTTCTGACAAAGTTTCTGGAGAAGTTAGTTTTAGCAATTATCGTCCTGTAAGCCAAGCTGCTAAATATATCCAGTATTACTAGATTGCTGCTAATTCTATCTTTTAGAACGAAAACCTCAACTTTTATATGCTGGTGATAGTAGTACATACAGTCGCTTTCATGCTCAATATCAACCTTGGTTTCAAAATCTAATTCAGAGCATAGGCTATACAAATCTATTACTAATCGCTCGCAATACAGGCGATGTCATCTATTCAGTCTGTAAATAACCGGACTACGGTACTTAATCTCAATCCTGGTCCCCACCGCACCAGTATAATCCAAAAATAATTCTTGGGAGAGATTGACATAACATTTATTTCGCTGACGTATCCTCCCTTCACGGCAAACTGGTTATAATTATTTTCCATCCCTCTCAGAAATCAAATTCTCATCTACACAGTATTTATATGGGACGTGTTCGTTCTAAATCTGACCTACCCACAAAAATCTGTCCGGTATGTCAACGTCCTTTTACATGGCGTAAAAAGTGGCAAGATTGCTGGGAAGATGTGAAATACTGTTCAGAACGTTGCCGTCGTCGCCGTTCTGAAGCAAATAAAGAATTGGGGACTGGGGATTAGGGACTGGGGAGATGGGAAGATGGGGAGATGGGGAGATGGGGAGATGGGGAGAGAGGGGGGAAAGATTTCTTCCTCATCCTCCCACACCTCCCTCTCTTCCGACACCTTCCACATTTCCTGTTTGCCTCACATGCCTACCTATGCCTCAATCAAATCAACTGCAACACAGACGCAAATAGCGCAAAGGATCGATGAAGTCACAGGTGCAACCTAAATTAATTATTCATGGCGGGGCTGGTAGTTCTCTCCAGGGTAAAGGAGGATTGGAAGCGGTACGTCGATCGCTCCATATAGTAATAGAACAAGTCTATTCTCTGCTATTGTGCGGAATCACTGCTTCTGAGGCAGTAGTACAGGGTTGCCAAATGCTGGAAGATAACCCCCGCTTTAATGCTGGTACTGGTTCGGTACTGCAATCTGATGGTCAAATCCGGATGAGTGCTTCCTTGATGGATGGCGCATTAGGACGATTTAGTGGTGTCATTAATGTCTCGCGGGTGAAAAACCCGATTGATTTGGCACAATTTTTACAAAACTCGCCAGACCGAGTGCTGTCGGATTTCGGATCGGCTGAATTAGCGCGGGAAATGCAAATTCCCAGCTACAACGCTTTAACTGATTTACGATTGCAAGAGTGGATACAAGAACGCCAGGATAATTTTAAAAGCACTATGGCTAACGTGATCGCAGAACCCGAACTAGTAGAAACGAGTAATGCTGGACGGGGTACCATCGGCGTAGTAGCTTTAGATGCATCTGGTAAACTGGCGGCTGGTACTTCCACTGGCGGTAAAGGCTTTGAGCGCATCGGACGGGTAAGTGATTCTGCTATGCCAGCAGGTAATTATGCTACCAAGGAAGCTGGAGTTA
This sequence comes from Nostoc linckia NIES-25, assembly GCF_002368035.1. GTDB lineage: Bacteria > Cyanobacteriota > Cyanobacteriia > Cyanobacteriales > Nostocaceae > Nostoc > Nostoc linckia_B. The sequence continues at coordinate 1,518,025 of NZ_AP018222.1, forward strand.
GTTGTACGGGTATTGGGGAAGATATTATTGATGAGTGTTTAGCAGCCAAGATTGTGGTGCGTGTCACAGATGGGATGCCTCTCAAGGATGCGATGCAGCGATCCTTTGGGGAAGCCTACCAGAATAAACGGGATTTAGGAGCGATCGCCTTAGATGCTAGTGGGGCGATCGCTTGGGGTAAAACCAGCGAAATCTTACTCGCCGCCTACCACAATGGTGAAAATATTGGCGATACCTTGGAGTGGACTGGCAATGAACTAATAGGCTATTGCTGAATTAATTTCAGCGCTTCGGACAAAATGTCTTGTTGGTCAACCATTGCAGCTAATTCTTGGGCTTCATAACGCCCCTCAAAAGCTTCTAGCGCTGCTCTTTTGAGTGCAACTTGATATCCTTGTTGCAGAATATCCATTAATTCTGCAGGATTCAAGTACACACCATCTGATTTGCGGCGCTTGTTTATTTTGTTAATTTCCCGCACCGTATTTTCAATAGAAACATCCCAAGAGCGAGTAGAACGTTTTTCAGCGTTTTGTTTAATTAAATGGATGAGCAGAATCACACCATAACTATCAATTTTATTGATTTTGTCACTCAGGCTCATTTCTTCTAACTCATCCACCAATACCAGCGCCTCATGGATTTTGCCTTGTTCTAGAAGTTGTCTAAGTTCTAGCAATTCTTCCATTTAGTCAAATCAGCTAATCTGATGATTTAATTATCGCTTTATTGGCTTTTCCTACGCCAACCTGGTTTCACCACCTGACGACTACGGGCAATCACCAGAGAATCATCAGGCACATCTTCTGTAACAGTCGAACCAGCCGCAATGTAGACATCATCTCCCAAGGTGAGTGGAGCCACTAAAACGCTATTGGAACCCGTTTTTGTCCGATCGCCTATTTTAGTCTGGTGTTTTTTAACGCCATCGTAATTGGCAGTAATTGTACCAGCACCAATATTCACCCGTTCCCCGATAACGCTATCGCCTAAATAGGACAAATGTGCTGCATTCGTGCGATCGCCTAACTGCGTATTTTTCAATTCCACAAAATTCCCCACACGACAACCAGCACCCACTTGTACTTGACCGCGCAAATGGGCATAGGGGCCAATCCGGCTACCTGCCCGTACAGTGCTATCTGTCACCACTGAGTACTGCACTGTGACATTTTCAGCCAACTGGCTATTTTCAATTAAACTTCCCGGCCCAATGTGACTTCCGGTTTTAATTACCGTACTTCCCCGCAGATGAGTTTGGGGTTCAATAATTACATCTGGCTGTAACTCCACTGTTTCATCAATGGTGATGCTTGTGGGGTCGATGAGGGTGACACCTGCTAGCATCCATTTTTCCTTGACTCGTCTTTGCAAAATCTCGTAGGCTGTTGCCAGTTGCAGGCGATCGTTGATGCCGAGAATTTCTTGATAATCTTTCACCTCCACTGCCATGACTTGTCCGACCTGAGTCACGGCATCCGTAAGATAGTATTCTTTTTGGGCGTTGTTTGCTTCTAGGTGAGGAAGTACCTTAGCTAAATTTTCCCAGCGAAAGCAATAAACCCCGGCGTTAATCCGGTGATTTTCTCTTTGAGCGGGGGTACAATCCTTGTGTTCGACCATTTGCTCAATGATATTTTTATCGTTACAAAAAACGCGCCCGTAGCCTGTGGGGTCGGGTAGGTGTGAGGTGAGAATAGTGGCGGCGTTTTGATTTTGGGCGTGAGTTTGTAACATCGCCTGAAGGGTTTCGCTACGTATCAGCGGTAAATCGCCGTTCAGTACGAGCAAATCCCCAGTGTAATCTTGTAAATAGGGAAGTAATTGCTGGATGGCATGACCTGTTCCCAATTGCACAGTTTGTTCCACAAACTCCAAGTCGGGGATTGAACCCAAAGCAGCTTTCACTTCCTCAGACTGATACCCAACGATCGCGATTTGTCGTGAGGGTGAAAGAGGTTCTACACTTTCAATAACTCTCTCTAGTAGCGATCGCCCACCCAAAGAATGTAAAACTTTGGGTAAGCTTGATTTCATCCGTGTGCCGCGTCCGGCTGCTAAAATTGCTACAATTACCATAATTAGCTATCAGCTATCAGTAAAATTGTGATTAATGCTGTTGGTACTTCAAGATGTAGGCTCAAATCATACCAGCTAATCATAGAACGCTGAAATGGGCAAAGGAGTAATAACAATTCAAAATTAAAAACTTGTACTGAGCGTAGCCGAAGTACTCAAAATTAAAAATTAAGAAAACTAGATATCATAAGGGTTTTAGCTTATGTCTTTGTCTCATTCTTTTTTCAAATTAGTGTAAGAATTCAGAATTCTCAGGACAAAAGTCAAAAGAACCTGTTGCCTGCTAGCAAAATCTTGTAGTATATTAGTACTAATAAATGTGAGAGCCATCGAGGTAGCTAGAGATGGTGACTTCTTAGTTTCTACTTCCTCTATTCTTCGTCACAAGAGAGAATAAACTCAGCAAACTGCTGCGCTAATTTGGCATTGCGCCAACCAGAATCAGCTTCTTTTAGCATGATTGAAAGTGCTTCTTCTCTGGTCATAGCTACTTTGTAAGGTCGTTCGCTGGTTAGAGCATCATAAATATCAATTAACTGAAATACTTGCGCCAAATATGGGATATCATCCCCTTTGAGTCGATCGGGATAGCCTGAGCCATCCCACCGTTCGTGGTGATGGCGAATAATGGGAATTACACCCCGCATACTGCGTAGTGGCCGGCAGATTTTTTCTCCTATTAAAACATGTTGCTTCATAATCTGCCAATCTTCGGGGCTGAGTTGGCCTTTTTTCAGCAGAACTGCATCAGGAATACCCACCTTGCCGATATCGTGGAGATAACCTCCCCACATCAAATCGCGAATTTGATAGCGTGAGAGATTCAGGTATTCACCAAAAGCTTGTCCCAGTTTTACCAGTCGTTCGCAATGGCCGCCTGTGTTGGGATCGCGGCTTTCAATAGACATGGCAATAGAAAATAGTACTTGTTCGGCATGATCTAAGTCTTCGTTGAGACGCTTTTGCCGTACCAAGGATTTGACACGCGCTGCCAGTTCCACACGGTCAAAAGGTTTGGTGAGAAAATCATCTCCGCCAACTTCAATGCCTCGAATGCGCGATCGCCTGTCGTTTAATGCTGTAATAAAAATTACTGGTATTAGTCTGGTCTGTTCATCCTGTTTAAGTAATTGACAGACTTCAAATCCATCCATCCCCGGCATCATCACATCTAGCAAAATCAAATCTGGTTGCTTTTGCGTTACCAATCCCACAACAATAGAACCGCTGTCGGCCTCAATTACTTCATATCCTTCCATCCCCAGCAAGGCAACAGCAGTCATGCGACTGGCCGCATGGTCATCAACCACTAAAACCTTTGGTGGATCTAAATCAAACCCATTCACTTTGGAACCTTTGGCTTGTAGTGTTTTAGAGACCAATGAATCTCGATCTAAATTAACATCATTTTTCATCCAAGAAGACACTGCTTGGCCATCTTCAAGCATCAAATCTTCTTGAGATAAGCCTAAAGAATAACCCTCTATATTTTGCGATCCTACGGTATGATTTGAACCGATACTTTTCACTTTGCTTAGGGGGTTTGACCCATTAACAATTTCTTCTCTAAAGCCTCTATGGTTGGGTTTCCATTTTGTCACAAAGGCACTCCAATTATTTCCGCAAGTTAACAGTGTCAGATTTGAAAAACAAATTTAGTATTTGATTGTATTTGAGTTAGGCTTTCCATAAAGGTTATGTGTGATGTGGAACTGCCGAACGAGATTTTTCACTGTATGTATTTTTTATGTTACGAATAAAAAGTATTTTGTGGTCAAAATTTTTGCTTTTAATTCCAGTATCATAAATTAGTACAAATGTTAAATCAGGTTTTTTACGGAGATTTCTTACGTACCAGCGTCAAAAAAGCTTGTGATTTAATACTTTCCAGCAAAATCTCCGGTTGTAGTTGGTAGTGATAATGGTAATCATTAAATATATACATTTTTACTTACTCAGTTATAGCAATAGTTAAATACTGTTAAGAAACATGTAACATTAGCTACTTATTATAGTTTAAGTTATTTGGGTCGAAAAAACTCGTTGCTTGGTATTAAAAAACGAAATCAAAATTTTTGGGGCAAGTATCTAAGTTTTTTGGAATCAACTACTAGACTTCTTGCATAAGTCGGGAAAAGGGGAAAGGGGAAGGGGAAAAGGTTCTGTATTGTCCCTTTCCCCTTTAGCCTTTACCCTTTTCCCCAAGAGTGCAAAAAGCACTTTTGCAAGAGGTCTACTGAAGGCAAGAGGTTTATTCATTTAGGCTTAGCCAGTTGTAGATATCGCTAGCCAACTACAAACTAGTTCCGAAAAAATCCCTACCTTGCGTTGCCGATAGCCACCTTTTGCGCCAATGGGAAGTAGGTTCCAGGGAAGAGGCTTGTTGCTCTTGTTGTCGCCGCTTGAGTATAACTTCACTGGAATCGCTCAATTGAGGATCGCGGTAGGGAATGGCAGCACGAGTTAGTAAATGTTCCTTCTCAACTTGACAAAGGGGGGAAGAAGAGGGGCAAGCAGGGAGGGGGAAAGGTGTGGGAGGTGTGGGAGGTGTGGGAGGTGTGGGAGGATGGTGAAGAAATTTTTCCCCCCTCTCTCCCCACACTCCCCACACTCCCCCATCTGCCCTGCTCACTGCTTTCCATCCTTTTATGCGTGCTGCTAAAGTACCAGGCGATCGCCTACCCATGGGTGGCGTGGAACCGATAGCCAAGCCAGCAGATAAAAGTGCTGTGCGTACAGCAGCAGCACAAGAATAGGTGGCTAATAAACCATCTTCGTGTAAGCACAATGACAGTTGTTTAATAAATTCAACAGTCCATAATTGGGGACACTGTGGAGGTGAAAATGGATCGAGGAAAATTGCATCTGCCAAGAAATTCGACTCCCGTACTATTGCGATCGCCGATCTTGCATCGCCAATGAGTAATTTTGCTTTCAGACAAGCTGTTTGTACTTGATGCTCAAAAGCTAGTTGGGACAAAATTTCAATGTAGTTGCAGTTCCAGTTATCGAACAAATTATGAGCGATCGCAGCTTGTGGTACTGCTGGATTTAGTTCTAAACCAATTACTTCAACATTACAATTAGGATTCACTTCCCAAATTGTTTGCAAAGCAGCAGCGGTGTTGTATCCCAAACCATAACAAACATCTAACAGCCGCAAAACTGGTTTTTGGGCTGCTTTAGTCAGTTGAGTTGGTTCTACAAACTTGAAAAAACTCTCCTGCTTAGCACCATAATGGCTGTGAAAAGATTCACCAAACTCTTGAGAAACAAAAGTGAAGGAACCATCTGCCGTAAGCTTAGGTGTAAAATTTTCTAAGTTAGTCATTAGTCATTAGTTATTTCTCCTCATCTTCCCCATCTTGCCCATCTCCCCACACGCTATGCTCAATTCCCAATTTGTTGTTTCCCCAGCTTGGTTATTTGAACATCTAGAAGATCCGCAAGTAATCATTGTGGATTGTCGCTTTTCTCTAGCCGATCCACAACTAGGGAAACAACAGTATCAAACAAGTCATATTAAGGGATCATATTACTTAGATTTGAATCAGGATCTTTCGAGTCCAGTGGGTAAGCATGGTGGGAGACATCCTTTACCTAACCCTAATGATATCGCTAACAAATTTGCAGCGATTGGGATAAATTACCAAAAAACTCTGGTTGTAGCTTATGATGATTCGCGCTTTGCCTTTGCAGCTCGTTTGTGGTGGCTGTTGCGGTATTTAGGACACGAACAAGTCGCAGTACTCAATGGAGGCTTTAGCGCATGGCAAAAAGCTGGCTATCCTGTTACAGATGTTATTCCTGGGCCGCGAATGGCGAAATTTGTACCTGAAGTACAAACAGAAAAAGTTGTAGATATTACAGCAGTAAAAAGCCGCAAAGATAGACCAGATGTGGTGTTGGTAGATTCGAGAGAAAGCGATCGCTACCGAGGCGAACGAGAACCAATTGATAAAATTGCCGGACATATTCCTGGTGCGGTTAATTATCCTTGGCAAGAAGTTACAGATTCTTCAGGTTCCGTACTTCCCCAAGCAGAACAACACCGTCGCTGGGAGAACGTTGAAACAGCCCAAGAAATCTTAGTTTATTGCGGTTCCGGCGTTACCGCTTGTGTGAATTTACTTTCTCTAGAATTAGCAGGTATCGGCAAAGGTAAACTTTATGCTGGTAGCTGGAGTGATTGGATTTCTTATTTATAGTTAGGAGTGAGGAGTGATGAGTTAAGAATTAAAACTCCCAACTCCCAACTCCTAACTTCCAACTCCCAACTCCCAACTCCTAACTCCCAACTCCCAACTCCTAACTCCTTATCACCTTTTTTAAAACCGACCTAGCTGCAAATTGTAATTAATATTGAAGAACCAGCCATCAAAATCAATGTTTGGGGCGGTTGAACTACCCAAGGTGACTCCAGTCTGGACATTCACGCTGCTAATATCAGATATTCGGTAATTTAAGTGTGCGAATAGTCGATGAAATTGGTCTTCTCGATCGCGCTGTGTAAAGTCAGAAAAGTTGCCTTGGTAGTCGATACCAACTTGAAGAGGCTTTTGCAAGTAATAGTTTAGAGAAAACCAAAAAGAATTGATGATACGACTGCGACTTTGAGGATCGGCAAAACTGACGCTAAATTCGTAGAAGCTATCTAGCATTAATTTTGAGCTTAAGGGATCTCGCCGTCCGAAAGAGAGTTGCACAGAGTTTTCGTTTAAAAAGCGATCGCCTGCTTTGAAGCTATTGGGGCGATCGCTGTTGTTGGCATAAAATAACTGGTGATTGCTGAAACTAATTTCTCCATACATCCGCCGCGATAGCTGCTGGTAAAGACTGAGATTAAATCTTAGCTGGTTGTAATGAAATTGCGATTGTTCTAGATAACGAATTATATTGCCATCAATGGAGCCGTTTAAATAAGTTTTAGATCCTACAGGAAAATATGCAGAGGCTAGTGTCAGCCCAGAAATAATTAAACCATCTTCTGTGGGATCGTTTTTTGAGGAAAAAATATTAGTCGTCTGGAAGTAACCGACACGCCCCTGTAGATAGCCGATGGGTTTAAATTTAGCTACAGGTTGCGGTGGGAGTGGCAGTTGTTCTAGGGGTCGTAACCGCACTCGTAATCCTAATTCGCGATCGATATCAGACTCAGGCGCCTGTTTTGGCTGTTGCAGCAGTTTTCTTAGCCTTTCTAGTTTTTGAGAACGATTTATCTCAGGTAGATTCAACAATTGCTCTGTTGAGTCTGGAGGAGATGTAGGCAAATTACTTGGCTGAGATTCTAGCTGTGGCGGCTCGTCTCGATCCCCAGGTTGTGGGTTTGGTGTTGGTTGTGCTTGTGTAACTTCTGGTGTTCTCTGTACCAAATTCAACGGCTTCTGAAAATCCAAAGTCTGGGGCTGACTGGAGTGGTTGCACAAAAAGTTAATTGTGTCTTGTTCTAAAACCTGACATGGCTGAGAAGTTACCTGCGTACTTGTTAAAGATGCAATTTTGGAATTGGGAACTGCGGGTTGGGGAGATTTAAATCGCGATTCATAGCCCAAGGAACTGTTAAAAGAATTTCTTGCCCGATACCCACTACCCAGTACCCAATCCTGCGGTGGCAATTCCTCTTTTGGAGAAGTTAGGGAAGAATGGATGCGACCCATTGATGCCAAATCATGGTTTGGAGATTCTGCCGCATCTACTCTGATGCAAAACCAGCTACCAGCTGTGGAAGCTAACAAAATCCAAAAAAACAAATTTTTCCAGTTCTTGAATCGCATCTGTTAGATTGCGTTGAGGGCGTTTGGCGAATGTAGACCTAGAAGTTGTATCATAAGTTCCTATTCAAAAAGACAATTGAGTGTATGTAACTCAGCTTTTTAGGTATATACTGATATCTACCAAGTCAAATAACTGTTTTTCAGATTGACTCCCAGATTTTTTTGCCATAATTATCGTGTTCTGATACAAGTTTCCCTTAATTATTGTTTAATAATACAGACGGCAACAAACAGAACTAGATTACAAAATGTAAACATCCTTAAAACTCTTACTCATGAAAAATCATGACTATAAAGAATTAATTTTCATTGTGCTGGTCTAACTTATCGTTCTTCTATCACGTTGAAAGTTCTAGTTTCTACAGATTACTTACTGTAGCATTGACAGGAAATTTCAACAAATTTAATGCTAATCATAGTCTCTCTTAGCTTGAAGAGAATCTAGCAAAGGATTTATGAGAGTAATAGAAGAACGCCAATGAAGCGTGGCTGGCAATTTAGATCGTAATAGCTATCTAACAACTTCTCCTTGGTTGAAATAATGAGAAATAATTATTTTTCAAAGCAAATCTGAAAGCTTCTTGGTGTTGTATTCAACAGTGCTGTGTGCCCCACAATTCACGTTTACCAAAAGCGATTTTAGATGTTTTTTGCTCTTTGTTGAGCGGGCTGTTGGCTAATGTAGCCCAATATTCAATACTTTCCCAAGATATTTTTAACTCATTGTTCATCTAATTATTGATATTGAACGCCAACTTTTAAACTAACTTTAGTCCTTGTCTCATGGAACGTGTGTTTTAAAATCGAAAATTAAATAAACTAAACACATATTTATCTGGAGTTTATTTTATTGATTAAATGTAGGCTAAATTGCAAATAAATTTGCCTGAAACAACTGGTTATAATAATTAGCCGTATGCTAAAGCATTAGTGTATTTGATATTACCTGAAGTTCAAAAGTTATCAGATTATGTTTAATAGATCCTTGCCACTATTAGTAATTGGTTTATGGGGAATTGTGGTACTACCTTTGCCGGATCGGGCTAGTGCTGTAATTCCTCTAACACGAGCCGAGATTCAAAATCTCCGCAACATGGTACAACTAATACCCAAAAACAAACTCAAGAAGCGTCCTGCACAAAAATCCGATGCAATGATTCCTGGGGATGGGTTGTCAACTGGTCGAGCTTCTCTAGCAGACTTGCGGTTTAACGATGGCTCATTGGCAAGAGTAGGGGAACAGGCAATCTTTCAATTTTTACCCAAAACTCGCAGTTTTAGACTGTCTAACGGAACCGCATTGTTGCTTATACCACCAGGAAGAGGTCAAACACGCATACAAACTCCAAGTGCAGCAGCAGCAATTCGCGGTTCAGCATTATTTGTACGCTACGACCAACAAACAGATACTACGGTTGTAGGTGCCTTGACAAATAGCGGCATTGAAGTTTCTAACAAAGAAGCTTCTCAAACTCAGGTGCTGCAAGCAGGACAGCTGATGGTTATAGTTAAAGGTAAATTTGAGGGTTTATACGATTTTGACCTGAGAAATTTTTATCAAACGAGCGATTTGGTTAGAGGGCTGGATTTAAATAGGCAAAATGCTACACCTAGTGCTGACCCAGCGATCGCCAGCGTTCAAGCTGAAACTACTGCGGCTTTACAAGCACAGTCCCCAATAACAGGTAATGGAGTAGTTGAAAACCCATCTTTCTTAGAGTTAACTAGTAGCCCTTCAAATACTTCAACTAATAACATTGTTACAAATGATTCTTCAGTAGATCCCATAGCAGAAGACTCTCCAGCAAACTCCTTTGAGGAAACAGGACAAATCCTCTCAAATACTGAGCAAGGTACTAGAAGAAACAACACGAGTACCCAAAGAAATAATGTTCCAGTTAATTCTAGTCCAACCCCAACCACACCTCAAAGTCCCTCTGTTCAGCCAACCCCTAGTCCTAACCCAACAACCCCAACTACAGAACCCGTAGGTAATCCAACAACCCCAACTACAGAACCTGTAGGTAATCCAACAACCCCAACTACAGAACCTGTAGGTAATCCAACAACCCCAACTACAGAACCCGTAGGTAATCCAACAACCCCAACTACAGAACCCGTAGGTAATCCAACAACCCCGATTACAGAACCTGTAGGTAATCCAACAACCCCGATTACAGAACCTGTAGGTAATCCAACAAACCCAACTACAGAACCCGTAGATAATCCAACAAACCCAACTACAGAACCTGTAGGTAATCCAACAACCCCAACTACAGAACCCGTAGATAATCCGGAGACAACCTGAGCTTGCTTTGTTAGCTAAGGCTTTGATAATTCAGGATTTACGCACTCAGATCCCCCAACCCCCTTAGAAAGGGGGCTTTAGAAATTCCCCCCAATTTATCGGGGGGCTAGGGGGGATCGAGGTTTTAGGCTTCAGTGCGTAAGTCCTAAAATCAGCAATATTGTGTAAATTTTCTAATCTGTAAAGAGTATATATTTATACTTAAAGAAGCTGGAGAATTATAATAAGTGTTAGCTACTGCCTCTACATCATCAAAGTAAAAAGTAATATTCCCTACGATCGCAGACTATCTGCTAACGCTAGATTAAATCAGGGGCAAGACTTACATAAGGTTTACCGGATATCCTTGATATAGTTCGATCGCATTCTGTGTGTAAGTTCTCAAGAACTCACTTGTTGCTAGAGAGATAGAAAAATTTATGGCTTTTGATTACGACCTGTTTGTAATTGGCGCGGGTTCTGGTGGTTTGGCGGCTTCCAAACGGGCGGCTAGCTTCGGAGCAAAAGTGGCGATCGCCGAATATGATTTAGTTGGCGGAACTTGTGTAATTCGCGGTTGCGTTCCCAAAAAACTCATGGTATATGGCTCTCATTTTCCAGCACTCTTCAGTGATGCCGCAGGCTATGGTTGGAAAGTGGGCGATGCCCAATTGGACTGGGAACATTTTATTACATCTATAGATAAAGAAGTTCGCCGACTCTCCGAACTACATATCAGCTTTTTAGAAAAGGCAGGAGTAGAACTAATTCTCGGTCGCGCCACATTGGTAGATCCACACACCGTAGAAGTTGATGGACGCAAAATTACAGCAGACAAAATTTTAATTGCTGTTGGCGGGCGTCCCATCAAACCAGATTTGCCAGGGATGGAACATGGCATTACTTCTAACGAAATATTTCATCTCAAAGAACAACCAAAACACATTGCCATTATTGGCTCTGGCTACATTGGCACAGAATTTGCGTGTATTATGCGCGGTTTGGGTTCTGAAGTGACGCAGATTACCAGAGGTGAAAAGATTTTGAAGGGGTTTGATGAGGACATCCGCACAGAGATTCAAGAAGGTATGAAGCAGCACGGAATTCAGCTGATTAACAATCATGTGGTAGAAAAAGTTGAACGCGTGCCAGAAGGGGTGAAGCTGACTTTATCAGGAGAAGATCGAGAATCAGTAATTGCTGATGTGTTTTTAATAGCCACTGGCCGGATTCCAAATGTAGATGGACTAGGCTTAGAAAATGTTGGGGTTGATGTTGTTCCCAGTTCCATAGAAGGGCCGGGATACAGCAGCACAAATGCGATCGCAGTCAATGAATATAGCCAAACTAGTCAACCGAATATCTTTGCTGTTGGCGATGTCACCGACCGAATTAATTTAACTCCCGTAGCAATTGGTGAAGGCCGCGCCTTTGCTGATAGCGAATTTGGGAATAACCGCCGAGCCTTCAATCACCAAAATGTGCCCACAGCCGTATTTTCTAACCCGGAAGCCTCAACAGTAGGCTGGACAGAAGCTGAAGCTAGGGAGAAACTCGGTGAGGCCGTAAAAATTTATCGCGCTCGCTTCCGCCCAATGTACCACAGTTTGACTGGCAAGCAAGAGAAGACAATGATGAAATTAGTAGTTGATAGTAACACTGATAAAGTGCTTGGCGCTCACATGGTGGGTGAAAATGCTGCTGAGATCGTTCAAGGTGTAGCGATCGCTGTAAACATGGGTGCAACCAAAAAAGACTTTGACGCTACTGTTGGGATACATCCTTCAGCAGCTGAAGAATTTGTCACAATGCGATAACTAAGTCATTAGTCATTAGTCATTAGTCTTGGATAAAGGATCGATGACCAATGACAACCCTATGGTAAAACTTGAATGTCAACCCAGTATATTTATTTACACGGCTTTGCTTCGAGTCCGAAATCTGCTAAAGCGCGGTACTTTAGCGATCGCTTTACCGAAATTCAGACAGAACTAAAAATTCCTGATTTGAATGCTGGGGATTTTTCTCACTTGACGATCGCTCGTCAAATAACTCAAGTTGCGGCAGAATTACCCAAGGATTCTACACCAGTAACGATTATTGGCTCAAGTTTAGGTGGTTTAACTGCTATCCACTCAGCACAGCAATATTTACAAATACAGCGCTTAGTCTTGCTAGCACCAGCTTTCGGTTTTTTATCCCATTGGTTACCAAAATTAACAGATGAGGAAATACAGCGTTGGCAGCAAGAAAAATATCTCATGGTATATCACTATGAGGAAGGGCGATCGCTTCCGTTAAATTACAATTTCGTTACAGATGCAGCGCAATACCAAGAAGAACTTTTGCAACGTCCCATTCCCACGCTAATTTTGCATGGAAAGAACGATGAAGTCATCCCCGCTCAAGCTAGTCGTGACTTTGGGCGATCGCGTCCTTGGGTGGAGTTAGTCGAACTCGACAGCGACCACGCTTTAGGTAACGTTATGGAACAAATGTGGCAAGCAATTCGCCTCTTTTGCCAGTTACCTTGAAGTTGTAAAATATAAAACTTACACATAACCTACATAGCAATCAGATTCTAGATCTGAAGGCAAGAGGCAATTAATCTTTATCTATTGCCTATTCCCCATTTCCTCATTTATGAGTAAGTTCAAAAGTCAAATAAGGATTCTATATTTTTCAGTAAGTAGTACTTAACTTGTAGATCGAAAGGGGCTATATTTACTTACCGTCAAGAACGATTAGGTGAAATTAAGTCTTTTGTAAACAGTATTGATTTAAAATCTAAAATCCAAAATCTAAAATTCAAAATTGATATGCTTCCCTTCATCCGACCAGATTTAGCAAAATTTACAGCCTACAAACCCCACCCTAGCAGCGATACGGCTGCATCAGTTCCGGCGCAGTTCGATCGCCTCGATACAAATGAAAGTCCTTATGAGTTCCCGCCTCAACTAAAAGAAAAGTTAGCCTGGACATATCAGCAAGAAATTGAAACAAATCGTTACCCTGATGGCGGACATGAGGCACTTAAAAGTGCGATCGCCGAGTATGTTAATGAGTCGGCTGCTCTGTCACCATCTTTGTTTAATGCTGCTAATATTTCCGTGGGCAATGGTTCAGATGAACTAATCCGTTCTTTATTAATCGCTACTTGTCTAGGAGGAGAAGGTTCAATTCTTGTTGCCAATCCCACTTTTTCAATGTACGGAATTTTGGCAAACACTTTGGGTATTCCTGTGGTAGCGGTGGGTAGAAATGAAACCAATTTTGAAATTGACTTAAAAGCCGCCCAGTCTGCCATTGAAGAAACTCAAAGCCCTCCCATTCGAGTAGTTTTCGTGGTGCATCCGAATTCGCCAACTGCCAACAGTTTAACTACGGCAGAGTTGGTATGGTTAAAGAGTTTGCCGGAGCATATTTTGGTAGCGATCGATGAAGCTTACTTTGAATTTAGCCAAACTAGTCTAGTTGGTGAATTACCACAGCGCCCTAATTGGGTGATTTTACGCACTTTTTCTAAAGCTTTCCGATTGGCATCTCTTCGCGTGGGCTATTGCGTTGCTCATCCAGAAGCGATCGCCATTTTAGAAAAAATCCGCCTACCCTACAATCTTCCCAGCTTTTCCATAGCAGCAGCATTAATCGCTTTACAAAATCGCCCACTCTTACTTGAGTCAATTGCACAAATATTAAGCGAAAGAGCCAAACTCATTGAAGCTTTATCCCAGCAACCAGAACTACAAATCACAACTAGTAATGCCAACTTTATTTACGTGCGTCTCAAACCAAATAGTTCACACTCACAAGACGCTGCTTTAAATAGTTTGCATCATAAACTTAGGACACTGGGTACACTTGTGCGACATATTAGCGGCGGATTACGAATTACTGTTGGAACGAGCGAGGAAAATGCCCGTACTATTAATCGAGTACAAGCCGCTTTGACAAATTTGGAATCTTAACAAATCACTCAATAAATCTACCGTCATCTTCACTGCCCAAACGGCGTACCATTCCCACCGTTTGTGGCAGCACACCCACTAAAAGAGCAAAGGCTACATCCGGAAGAAGAGACACTATTTCCGGTGGAAAGTATTGTTCAAATTGATCGAGAATTTTTTGGACTCGCTGACCAGGCACTGGATTTTCTGTAATTTGTTTGATCAATCGAATCCACTGCCGCCTAATCAAGTAAGCTTTCTGGCGTTCTTCATTAGATTCCGGAGTTAACAAAGACAGATTACCTATTGGCAGTGCCCCTTGGCAATCAAAATCGTAGTCTCCACCCACAGCAGCCCCAGGCCCGGCAAACTCTGCATGGTAACGTTTAAACAGTATTAATCCGTTTCGCCTGCGACTATTGACGATGAAAACTTCTCCACTGTGTAAACGTGTAAGGATGTCCGAGCCTTGTGTTTGCTCAGTTCCATCTGGCATAACAAGATAGTCGGGGAAACTAGTTTCAGGGTAATAAGTTGATACCATAGCGGGCTGATAGCGGCGATGCTGTTCGCTATCCATGTTTTTTAAACTTTCAAAGGATTTAGTAGTAGTATGCACTTCAATAAGGAACTAGCTGTTATATCAAATGAGACTTTTCATTTTTTTATCATCAACAGTCTTGCAGTCAATTTATCTAAGATATGAATAAATAGGCATTGTTCGCTAATTGAGTGATCATATTTTATGAGATAGCAGTAGATTTGTCTCCAAATTCTAATAGTGTTTTTTAAAGTTTTTATAAAGATGAATATCTTAATTACAAAGTTATTATGAGGAATTAAAATTTTTTTACGATTCGATCTACAAACATCTCCATTATAATCTATATTCTTTACAGGAAACATTATTTAAATTTTATTAATTAAAATCAAAAAATACAAATAGTAAATTTTTATTAATAGATCTAGTTTTATCAAATAGTAGTTTTATTAAAACTACTATTTGTAATTCTGATAAAACTGTCAATCCAAGTATCTTTAAAATAATTGTCAAAACCTGTATTTTAATATTAAAAAGGACACTTGCAAGTTTTTATAATTTCGCTTTTATCTGGTTTTGGAGCAATATTTCGCCTATTTATACAAGTTTTATATTAATTTTATTTATGTAATTGAATTGTAGATCTTGTTAAGAGAAAGTTTGAGAAGTATTATTAGTTTTGCTTTCGAGCATCATCTCAGTTTTTTGTTGGATACTGCTCTCCATTCCCTAAAAACGAAAAACCGAGCGTTCAAGACGGCTTCCTAAAGAAGCTCTAACAGAATTTTTTCAAAGCGATCGGAACATTAAAATTTACAGATGCCAAGAGAAAATTCAAATAATCGGCTCACCACTTAGGTCTTTGTGCAATAACATTTGGCTCGAACGTCTAAGCAAAAATGTATTCCAATTCGATTCGACTTTATGTACCCGATATCCCAGCTTGAAATAAAGCTGCCTTGCTTGGTGGTTATTTTCTAGAACGTGGAGATATAAGTCTTTAAATCCCCATTCTTGAGAAATTTTTTCACAGCGATTGAGTAACCCTGACGCCACGCCATACCTACGGTAATTTGGGTGAACCGCTAAATTGGATAGGTAAGGAAAACCCAAGCCAACCTGACTCCATGAATCGCTGTAACGCACACCCAGTTCTACAGTACCTACTAAGTTGCAAGCAGCACCAGTAGTATAATCAAGAGCAACTAAACAAACATGACGAGGCGCAGGTGATACAATGCGATGTCTTAAGTCTTCGTAAATGCCCAAACGTAACAACGGAAAAGTCCATCCCCAAATACCTTTTTGTGAGTGAAAGCTTTCAGCAATAATTTGGGCAACACTAACTAAATCAGCAGGTGTAGCCATGCGAATTTGGAAATGGTGGGAAGCTGGATCGATTGGCTGTTGGTGGTAAGGGTGAAAAAACCGATATTTCAAGGCTACTTTAGTATTGATTTTATTCAAAGAAAATTTTTCAAAAATTTTAAAACATCCTCTTAAAGTCAATAAAGACTTCGGAGTTAGTTGCCGAGGAAATTGAACTAACTTGAGAGTCCGAATTCATGTTTGGTCATGGATTCGACAAAGTGTAAAAGTTGGTTAAAGTTTTATAGGGCGCATTATTGGAAGCGCTTTAGGAGTTAGAGTTTCGTAAACTGAAAATCTTAAGTTCAAGGGATTTACATAAATTCCTGATTGCTTGGGGAAGAGATTAGTCTGGCGATCGCAAAGCCATCTGTAAAAACCTAGAGGTTTGTGTGAATAGATAGAAGAACAGCATAGCTTGTCTGTTGGCAGCGGCTACAAAATTTTTAATTAAATACATCATTCATATATGAAAAGGAACTAGGGACTGGGGATTGGGAATTGGGGACTGGGGAAGATCGAAGAACAAGGGATATCCATAAAACACGAAAGAAACGATCCAATACTATCTGCGCGTATCCATCCCTTGGGGAGCTTGCTACGTGCAGCATCACCCTTAGGAGAAGTTCTGAATGTAAGCAAGCCTCATCTTAGGCTTGTTTCGCATATCAGAGTGTGCCCGTGTTTTCTTTGCGCCAGCACCCAATACCCCTTTGCTTGGCGAGTAGATCCTTAATTCTCAACTTCTTAACCACCAGCACTTGTCTTAATGATAGTTCTGATTGCTAAATTGGAAACAGGCATTTGTCTAATAGTATACTTTGGCTTTAAATCTTATTGTTTTAATATTATTGGCTCTACCATGACTACCATAAATAAAATTTACCTGCAAGTGTTAGTACAACTGCTACGCGGGGAAAACTTAATATGCAGCTTCATCTGGATTTTTCAGCTAGCTATGAGTGCTGTATGTAGTATCAGAGATTGCTCAATGGAGGTGAAAGAAAATTTGGCAAGCAAGTATAGACTCTGTAACACTAAAACAGACTATAAAATCAATTACTCTGTACTAGAGCAAACAGTAATCGATATCAGCCATTGAGATAAATCACTGTGAGTAAACGCTCCCACACTCAGCAGTCATGTAGCCAAACAGCCTTATTGGTCGAAATGCTCTGCTCTTACCTGACTCAGAAAAATCCTCCCCCCATCAGATTATTCTTTATCCGACTGCCGTTGCAGCAGGAAAGCGGTGCATGAAATCCCAAGCAAACAGTAAGCCTAAAATTTTGGTTGTTGATGATGAACCAGACAACCTTGATTTGCTCTACCGCACTTTCTATCGTGACTATAAGGTGCTAAGAGCAACCTCTGGTCCTGCGGCACTCGATTTGCTGGCTCAAGAGGGAGAGGTCGCGGTGATCATCTCCGACCAGCGGATGCCGATGATGAGCGGTACAGAATTTTTGAGCCTGACAGCAACTCAATACCCAGATATTATCCGGATTATTTTAACTGGCTACACCGATGTCGAAGACCTGGTGGAAGCAATCAACGCTGGTAAAGTTTTCAAATATGTCACTAAACCGTGGGAAGCAGAGGAACTTAAAGGAGTTGTACGCCAGGCTTTAGATACCCACAATGTCCTCAAAGCCCGTACCCGCGAACTTACCCGCACACTCAGGCGAGAATCGCTGCTGAATACGGTTACAAATACGATTCGCAGTGCATTAGACTATCGGCAAATTTTGCAGGCAATTGTTGATTCAGTGGGTCAGATGTTGGAGGTGGATGTCTGTCTGTTGCGTCCCTTCCAAGATGAACAGTTGGCAGATAAAGGATTTATTTATCAAAAGCCTCCGGAAGAAAAAAGTGATGAGGACACGGTGATACAAGGACACGGAGACAAGCAGAGCAATGTTCCTATTGTCCCCCCATCTCCCCATACTTCGGCTCCGCTCAGTACAAGTCTCCCCATCTCCCCCTCCTCGTTGCTAGCTCACACGGTTTGGGAAACCCGTGAAGTTCAAGTAATTCATGATGTGACAGATGATGAGCGGATTCAGGGTGATACCCCAGAACTGCGCCAACGTGGAGAAGCTTTTGCTGCCGCTGACATTTGTTCTAGTTTAGTTGTCCCGCTAATCTGTCAACAGGAACTGATGGCAGTCCTAGCACTGCACCAGTGTTCTCTGTCCCGCTCGTGGGGAGACGATGAAGTGCAGCTAGTATTGATGGTGGCGGATCAAGCAGCCTTAGCTTTATCTCAAGCTTATGCTTACGAACAAGTACGTGCCCTGGCTAAGCGAGAGAGTTTGATTAATACCATTACTAGCGCGATTCGCTCTAGCCTAGACCCTGAAGATATTTTTGCAGCTATTACTCAGCAACTGGGACAAGCTTTACAAGTTAATGGCTGTGTTCTATCTCTGTGGACGGAGGAAGATGAGTTTGTCCAGTCTGTGGGCTTGTATGACAGTTTTCAACATACAGAAAATTTCGCTAGCTACAACCCAACCCACGGATCGCTAGCTCCAGACCACAGTATAAGTAACAATAATCGCGTATTAACGGAATTACCTAATTCTCAAACGTCTATAAAAGAGAATCCAATTTTACAAGAAATTTTACAGACACATGAACCAATAGTAATTGCTGATTTAAACCATTCTCCCAGAGGAATACAGGGTTTTGATTTATCTTTGAAAATGCCAGCGCGATCGCTAATGGTCGTGCCATTATTAGCTGATGGCAAATGTATAGGTAGCATTACTTTATGTCAAAGTAATAAAATACGCCAGTGGCTACCATCTGATATCGACCTAGCTAAAGCAGTAGCAGCTCAAGCCGCGATCGCCGTGCAGCAATCACGTTTATATGAAAAAACTCGCCAACAAGCCGAACGGTTACTAGAATTAGACAAACAAAAAACAGAATTTTTTCAAAATATCTCCCATGAATTTCGCACTCCCATCACCTTGATTCAGGGGCCTTTAGAGTCAGCAGTGGGGGCTGGTGAGGGGTTATCTTATTCCCAAAGTGCGATCGCCCTACGTAACTCCCGGCGTTTGCTGCGACTGGTAAATCAACTGCTGGATTTACAACGCCTAGATGCAGGAAGAATGCAGCCTAGTTTCCGTCCTTGCGATTTAGTCGAATTTGTCAGCCAAATTGTTGAGTCTTTTCGTCCCTACTGCGAGAAAAAGGGACTGCAACTTACTACACAGTTAGATGAATGTCCTACGGTGTACTTGGATATGGAAAAATTTGATAAGGTTGTTTACAACCTGCTATCAAACGCCATGAAGTTTACTCCCGAAGGCGGGACGATCGGTGTCAGGCTAAAATCTGAAGGTGATCGCTGCATCTTGGAAGTACAAGACACTGGAATTGGCATTGTTAAAGAACAAATTCCCCATTTATTTGAGCGCTTCCGCCAAGCTGAAGGTTCAGCAAACCGTTCCTATGAAGGCAGTGGTTTGGGTTTGGCTTTAGTTAAAGAATTAGTAGAATTACATAGCGGTCAAGTCAGTGTAGATTCAGTATATGGTGAAGGTACTACCTTTAAATTATCGCTAGTTACTGGTACTGCTCACTTACCCATACAGCAAGTGCTAGAAAGTGCTGTTGAACTCAACACAAGCCGAGCTAGTGTAGAATTGGCTGATTTAGAACTGCTAGATCAAACAGCAGATAATATTGAAAATATTACAAAAAACTTATCATCCACTTCTGATACTCAAGAATCACCACTGGGCACTGGGCACTGTATTTTAGTTGTAGACGACAACCCAGATTTGCGAAGTTATGTATCTGATATACTGCGTCGCAATGGCTATCAAGTACAAACATCTCGTAACGGTTATGAAGGGTATCGTCTAGCTAAACAAGTCATACCCAGCTTGATTCTTACTGACTTAATGATGCCTTTGGTCAGCGGACTTGAAATGATTCAGATGATCCGCACTCAGGAGAAGCTTAAAGGAATACCAATAATTTTGCTTACAGCCAAAGTTGATGAAGAAACTCGCATCGAAGGTACAGAACATGGTGCTGATGCTTATTTAGCAAAACCATTCAACGATCGCGAGCTTTTGGCGGAAGTTCGCAATCTTTTAGCATTGAAAGAAAACGAAAAACGAATCTCGGAGTTAAATACATATCTCACAGAATCGGTACTAAAGCGCTTTTTGCCGGCTGTGTTGGTGCAAAAAGCTGCCGCAGGAGATTTGGCTTTAGATTTGCGCCCAGAACCACGCTTAATTACAGTTTTGTTTAGCGATATTGTGGGTTTCACACAGCTAGCAAACACCCTTAGATCGCGGCGAGTAGCAGAGCTACTCAATGAATATTTAGAAGCTATGACCACGGTTGTATTTGCTAATGGCGGCACTGTAGATAAATTTATGGGAGACGCCATCTTAGCTTTATATGGGGCGCCGGAAGAACTCACTCCCAACGAACAGGTACGTCGTGCCATAAATACAGCAAGAGGAATGCACCGTTCTCTGGATCAATTAAACCAGCGTTGGCGAGACCAAGGTGTATTTGATGGTGACAGACAAGCTGGCGTCCAGTTTCGTTGTGGTATTCACCAAGGTACGGCAGTTGTGGGAATGTTTGGCAGCGCTGAACGTGCTGACTATACTGCTATTGGGCCAAGCGTAAATATTGCTGCTAGGCTACAATCTGCTGCTGTTCCCGGTACTATCTTGGTTTCTGCTGCTGTGGCAGATTATTTGCAAGAAGAAGAAATTACTAAAGGTAGTCCCTTAGAACTTAAAGGAGTAGATGAAACAGTTCTGACCTTCGCCGTTACATCAGAGGTAATGATTAATCGCTAAAATTTAGACTGGATTCTAAATCACGGAGTGAATACTGATAACTGGTTAAAGCATACAAATTAGTAAAAGTGCTTAATCAGAACCAGTTTCAAAGATAATATGGAACCATCGGTTGCAGACAAAACTCCAATTCCAGCCAAAGTCTGGAGGCGACATACCGATCCACCTCTTTTGTGGATTTCTGTTGCTGCCGGCTCAGTCTTTCTGCACTTGTTAGTGTTCTGGTTGTTGATGCGATCGAATACTTTTATTTTGTGGTTTCCTCAGGAAAGTCAATCGGCTATACCCATTGAATTGATAGACATTGCTCCTGCAAGGAAATCAACAAGCAAATCACAATCAGCAGCTAAAACAGTTTCACCAAAGCGATTTTCTTCAACTCAAAAGTCTGTAGCAGCAATAACTACGCCAAAAGATCGAGATTCTGCTGCAATAAATTCCACTAATAAGCTTCAGCCCAAGAGTAAAACTGACACCTCTCAAACTAATAGTCAACCCTCTAGGCAACAAAAAGTTGCCAAACCGATACCTACACCCACGGCGACACCTACACCTAAAGTACAAGTAGGTAATCTTCCTTGGAACCGCCGTCAAGATTTAAAATTCGGCAAGGGAACAGCACTACCATCAAGCCTTCCCACAACTTTGCCAACTCCACCAAGGGGAACTTCGCCAACTCCCACCCCACAAACTCCACCGACTCCACCGAGGGCAACTACGCCAACTCCTACCCCACAAACTCCACCAACTCCACCGAGGGCAACTACGCCAACTCCTACCCCACAAACTCCACCAACTCCACCGAGGGGAGCATCGGTAGCGATAGTGGCTCCTTTACTTAGAGATGAAGTTAGTAACTTGATAAAATCAGGAGAATTTAAACAGGATACTTTGCCAGATGCGATCGCTGTATATCGAGGTAGCAATACAAAACAATTCGATCCCAGTTTTCTCTCGCAAAATTCTGGACTTCAGCCAGCACAACTTTTAGCTAGCTTAGTAATCGATCGCAATGGCAACTTTCAACAAGCCGTAGTGCTAGAAATACAACCAGCTACACTGCAAAGCGAAAAAAGCACATATCAGCAAATCCTTAACCAAATTTTCAAAACAGAGAACTTTCTTCCGGCCCAGAATCAGGATGGCACAAAACCAGATTTGAGCAATCTGTATGTCCGGATCGAGATTCAGTCTGCCAATTCCAAGTAAAAGTTTGACTTTTCTTTATAAGTGTGTTATACTTCAAAAGTTGGAAATTCGCGGGCGTAGTTTAGTGGTAAAACTATAGCCTTCCAAGCTATTAATGCGGGTTCGATTCCCGCCGCCCGCTTAAAAGATACACAAAAGCTTTTAGTTAAATAGGATTAACTCCTATTTAGAGCTTCATTGACCTGAATGCGTATAAAAACTAACCAACAAGTTAAGCTGGCATTAAGTTAGGAGTGTTAATTGTTCTGAGCATGAAATAAGTAGATTTACACTCAGCACAGGGCACTTTGCAATACATCTTTTTTAACAATCTCGAAATCCAGTTTTATAATCATCTTGGTGACTGAAGTTTTAGGCATACTTGAGAAGTACGTGCTTAATCTTCGTTTTTATTGAGCTATTTCCCCAGCAGCCCCAGGAATAGAAGTCAAAATTTAAAAACAAATTTGTCATTATTGAGACAAATCTAAGAATCTCACTAATATTAACTCAGCACACAAGATGACTGAAGCAACTGCATCTCGACCCAATACCCACGTCCAGGAAATTGCACCAACGATTCATTACTTAGTGGCAATGCCCCAACCAGAAACTCATCTGTTTGAGGTAACTTTACGCCTTGTGAATTACCCCTGGCCGATTCTTGATTTAAAACTGCCAGTATGGACGCCAGGTTCATACTTAGTTCGGGAATACGCCAAAAGCTTACAGGATTTTGTGGCTTTTGCAGAGGATAAGCCTTTGTCTTGGCGGAAAATTAGTAAAAACCACTGGCAGATAGATAAAGTAGATGTTTCAGAATTAACTATACGTTACCAGATTTTTGCCAATGAGCTATCGGTACGGACAAATCACTTAGATGCTACCCACGGTTATTTCAACGGTGCAGCAATATTTTTTAGAATACCTGGCTGGGAAAAACAACCGATTCGCGTCACCATCGTACCACCACACCCGGAATGGCAGGTAACTACTGCTTTACCCCCCATTGGCGAGGAAAAGAATACTTTTTTGGCTAGCGATTTTGATACTCTTGTCGATAGCCCATTTGAAGTTGGTCGCCACGAATTGTATCAATTTGAGGTTTTGGGAAAACCCCATGAATTGGCAATTTGGGGAGAAGGTAATTATCAAGTGCAGCAGATGATTGCTGATATCCAAAAAATTATTCGAGTAGAAGCACAGATGTTCGGCGGTTTGCCCTATGAACGATATGTGTTTTTGTTACATTTATTTAGCCAAGCTTTTGGGGGTTTGGAGCATAAAAACTCTTGCTCTTTAATTTATCAGCGTTTTGGGTTTCGGGTTGCAGAAAAGTACGATCGCTTTCTGCAATTAGTAGCACACGAGTTCTTTCACTTGTGGAATGTCAAGCGAATTCGCCCAAAAGCATTAGAGGTTTTTGACTATGACCAGGAAAATTACACTCCATGCTTGTGGTTTTGTGAAGGAACTACTAGTTACTACGATTTGTTAATTCCTTTGCGGGCAGGAATTTATGATGTTAAGTCCTATCTGAATCATTTAAGTAAGGAAATTACCAGATATCAAACCACACCAGGGCGCAAAGTACAGCCTCTTTCCGAGTCGAGTTTTGATGCTTGGATTAAACTCTATCGTCCAGATGCCAATAGCGGTAATTCCCAAATTTCCTATTATTTAAAAGGAGAAATGATATCGTTATTATTGGATTTACTGATTCGCTCAACTCAAAGCAATCAGCGTTCCCTCGATGACGTAATGCTCAAAATGTGGCAGCAATTTGGAGAAGCTGAAATTGGCTATACTCAAGAACAGTTGCAAGAAGTTATAGAATCTGTGGCAGGAATTGATTTAGCAGATTTCTTTGAGCGCTACATTCATACCACTGAAGATTTGCCATTTAATCAGTATTTAGAACCCTTTGGTTTACAGTTAGTACCAGAACAGCAGGAAGAACCTTACTTGGGTGTGAGAATAAATACTGAAAATGGACGAGAGATCGTTAAGTTTGTTGAAGCAGGTTCACCTGCACAAGCAGGGGGAATTGACGCAGGTGATGAGTTATTGGCAATTGATGGAATTAAGTTAACGGCAAATAGTTTAAGCGATCGCCTCAAAGATTACCAACCAAACGATAAGATTGAGGTCGCACTTTTCCACCAAGACGAACTCCGTACTTATTCCATTAAGCTAGGGTCACCAAATCCTACTAAGTATCAAGTAAAACCTATTGATTCTCCGGATTCTAGGCAACAGGAAAACTTCGCCGGATGGTTTGGAGTTGCGATCGCAACTGTTAAGTAAAGGGCATGGGGGGAAGGGGGAAAGGGGAAAGGGGAAGGGGGAAAGGGGAAAGATTAGATTTATTCCTTTTCCTTTTCCCTTTAACCTTTTCCCTTTAACCTTTCCCCTTTTCCCTTAGCGAAGCGATCTCCCCAATCCTAAGACGTTTTCACCGCCCCAGAGTAGATCAAACCCCGTTGTAAATCCAGCGTTATAATTGCACCGTCTCGAATTGCTTGCGTCGCCTGTTTCACGCCAACAATCACTGGCACACCAAGACGCAAGCCGATTACTGCTGCGTGACTTGTAAGACTTTCGTCTTCCGTAATAATCCCGGCAGCTTTGCGAATTGCTTCCACAAAATCAGCATTGGTGCGGGAAGCAACCAAAATGTCTCCGGGATTAAAGTTACTAACATCCATGCTAGTATTTGCCACCCGTGCGCGACCGCTCACCGAACCTTGGCCTAGTCCAATTCCATTACCTAGTATTGCCGTTACCACCTCAACTTTGATCAAATCAGTGGAACCAGAAACTCCCTGGAGTGTCCCAGCAGTCATCACTACTAAATCTCCCTCAGACAGTAACTTCAGTTCCTGAGCCACGTTGATTGCAGCTTGGAATGTTTGGCCTGTGGAAGGCAATCCTAGTACTAGTAAAGGTTTTACTCCCCATACCATTTGTAGTTGTCGTGCCACGTTCACATGGGGTGTTACTGCTAAAACCGGTGTATGGGGACGAAATTTCGAGACATTGCGAGCTGTTGCCCCAGTCTGGGTTAGAGTCATAATTGCTGCTGCTCCCAGTTGTTCTGCAATTTGACTCACAGCTTGGCTGATAGCATTGGGAATAGAGCGTCTGGTATCTCTTAGCTGACGTACTACTGACTGCGCCTCCTCTTGCTCGATGCGCTCTGCGATACGTGCCATTGTGGCCACTGCTTCTACTGGGTAATTACCTACGGCGGTTTCATTGGAAAGCATCACCGCGTCCGTGCCATCTAAAATCGCATTTGCGACATCTGACACTTCGGCACGAGTGGGACGGGGATTGCTTACCATGCTGTCTAACATCTGAGTGGCAGTGATGATGGGAATCCCTAAGCGGTTTGCTGTCGCAATCAGCCGCTTTTGCAGTACGGGGACATCTTCTGCTGGTAATTCCACGCCCAAATCGCCTCTGGCGACCATCACACCATCACACAAAGCCAAAACCGCTTCCATTTGTTCAATGGCTTCGTGTTTTTCAATTTTGGCAATCACTGGCACTTGCTTGCCTGTACTGGAAATTAGCTCTTTAATTTCCATCAAATCCTGAGGATTGCGGACAAAGGAAAGCGCTACCCAGTCTACACCCTGATCTAGACCAAACATCAGATCCTCTCGGTCTTTGTCGGTCATTGCCTTAATTGATAAGTAAACTCCAGGAAAGTTTACGCCTTTGTTGTTAGAAAGTTTTCCAGCCACGGTAATGCGACAGTGCAAATCACCTTTGTCGCGGTTAATTTCCTCCACCACCATTTCCACTCGTCCATCATCGAGGAGGATTTTTGCACCAACGGGGACTTCTTGAGCTAAATAATCATAGGTGACGCAGCTAATTTCCTGGGTACCTATAACCGGACGATTTGTTAAGGTGAAGCGATCGCCTTTTGCTACAACTATAGCTCCATTGTCAAACTTCCCCAAGCGAATTTTTGGGCCCTGCAAGTCTTGGAGAATAGCCACTGGTTGATTAAGTTCAAAAGCAGTTTGTCTAATTAAGCGAATATTACGCTGATGATCTGCATGAGTTCCGTGGGAGAAGTTTAGCCGCAGTGTCGTTGCTCCCGCTTCAATAATCGCCTTGAGCATTTCAGGACTGCTTGTGGCGGGACCAATAGTAGCGACAATTTTTGTCCGGCGTAGAGAATCTCTTAATTGCATAGGGGCTGAATTTAGGGAGCTATCTGGGAAGTCATCGTAACTTTAAATGGCATCTCCTTTTTGATCGCTGCTATAAGATTTAAGCAGTTAGAGTAGGGTTGTAGGAGAAATGGGCATGGGGTATGGGGAAAGGGAAAGGGGTAAGGGGAAAAGGGGAAAGATTAAATTTATCCCTTTAACCTTTAACCTTTAACCTTTTCCCCTGCTCCCTCATCTCTCTTCACACCCCACTCATGAGCAAAGACTAAGCCTCGTCTGGAATCATAGCGTTATTCATCTGCCGATAGGCTAAGCTCTGGATAAATCTTGGTATATAAAAATTTATAAATCTTTACTATTTCCTAATCTTTATCGTATATTCGTAATGTTTAATAAAGAAACAAGGAGTCAATGTCAATAATGCTCGCGTCGGAGGCACAAAAGCCATTAACAATCCCACCCAAGGAATTTTTAGCGCCTCCTGGTGATTTCAATCCCACACAACTGCTGTTTTCAGCGGCTGTGGGAATGTTGGTGTTATCTAACTTTGGTTACTGGCTTTGGGAATGGCCGCACTGGCTATGTTTTGGTGTTAACACTATTGCCTTGCATTGTGCCGGGACAGTAATTCACGATGCCTGTCATCAATCTGCTCATCGCAATCGAATAATTAATGCAATTTTAGGACATGGCAGTGCATTGATGTTAGCTTTTGCTTTTCCAGTGTTTACGCGGGTACATTTGCAACATCACGGCCATGTGAACCACCCCAAAGACGATCCGGATCATTATGTCTCTACAGGCGGCCCTTTGTGGTTAATTGCATTTCGGTTTTTGTCTCATGAAGTATTTTTCTTTCAACGCCGACTGTGGCGTAAATATGAGCTATTAGAATGGTTTATTAGCCGTTTAATTATCGCTTCAATTGTATATATTTCAGTTCAATACCATTTTTTAGGTTACATTCTTAATTTTTGGTTCTTCCCTGCTTTTGTAGTCGGGATAACACTAGGATTATTTTTTGACTATTTGCCTCATCGTCCTTTTTTAGAGCGCGATCGCTGGAAAAATGCCCGCGTCTATCCCAACTCTATTCTTAATATTTTGATATTAGGCCAAAACTACCATTTAATTCATCATTTATGGCCTTCTATACCTTGGTATAATTATCAGCCTACTTATTACCTGATGAAGCCTCTTTTAGATGAAAAGGGTTGCTATCAAACTTCTGGTTTACTACAGAAAAAAGACTTTTTTGAATTTCTTTATGACATTTTTTTGGGAATTAGATTTCATCATAAAGAATAAGGTTGTTGCATAAAGCCATTCGGGTCAAAAATTTCGGATTTCAACAACTTTACCTAGAGTGATTGTAGCTAGGACGCTGCGAACACTGGGTATCAATGGAAGTAAATCAGGCATACGATTACTAAACGCTACGAGAACAACAACGGCAACTCCAGCCTCTTACAAGTTTTGCTGATATCGTAAATTTTGGTCTGTGGTAACGAGAACCGTGAAATTCTCCTGTGCCATCAGTTGCAATAGCTCACCATTTTTACAGAATACTTTTCGACTTACGCAATATGTGATTGAAAACCTTATTCAAGCGTAGCGGTAATTCATGTAGACGCGGAGCGGCTTCCCGCAGGGTATTACCGCTACTTTCGTTATCTTTTGCGTAAGTCCTGTACTTTTTAATTTTAGCTCTCGCTGTTTGGAAAATTTACCATGAACGCCTCCAACAAAAAATTTCTATCAACAAACTACATATAGCGATGGCTGTTAAAATTGATGGAGAAAAACTTATCTTTGACATTCAACAGGATTGTTAGATTGTTACATTCCCTTTGACTGCAATTGTCCAATAATCAAATGTTTTAGAACCAATCTGATTGCTATCTTCTTGGTAAATGTGCTGCAAGCACTCATAAAAACCTTGGGCTTCATTCTCTAATCCCAAAGTCATCAAGCACTTTAAAATCCGGGTGATGCGAAGATAATTGTGGTTAAACATACAAATCCACTCGCCTTTGCGGTTCCCATAGTCTTCTGACTTGCTGATAATTATTTTTCCGCCCTTACTTTCGTGGCGTTGCAAACCATAAAACTGAAGCATAACTGTGAAGGAATGCAGCAAATTTTGACGTAGGCGTGGGTTGCTATGAAATGATTGAATTACTTGCTCATCAACAATGGGAGCATGAGAATTAAATGCGCTTGGCTCAGGTAAAGGAAACAACCACTGAATGTAATCGTGGACGTACTCCAATTCTTCAAAATTCCAAGCCCATATTTCGGTAATCGTCCGACCTTCTGAGTCTGGTTGTTCCCCTAAATAGAATGGGACAATCATTACCAACTACCTCGATAACTCAATATCTCAATTTTGAGTGCGATCGCTTTAGCAAGAATAGCAAATCACAACAAAAAGTTAGTAATATTTTCTCATCAATAACACCACGTTAAGTAGCCCAATTATTACTGTAATAGTTTATTCAATTTTCTTTTTTAGATAAAATTTGTCTAAATTATTTAGACTTTTGACTTAACTGCTTGCTGTGACGTTTGTAAAGGCTGTGGCAAGCTCCAGTCGGGACGCAAGCTAGCGGCACTGCGTAAATAAATATGATGAATTGAGGCGGAAGCTGGCAGGTTGGCGTGGATTAAGAAGCGGATACAGCGCTGTAAACTGCCTTCAACGTGCATTTGTTGGACATCTAACATGGCCACATTATCCCAGCCGGGACGCGATCTGGCGATCGCAGCCGGAAAAATAGCATCTAAATCGCGTGTTACTGAAAAAGTGACACTAATAATGTCACTCGGCTGGAATTGATTCCGGTTTTCTAGTTCATCCAGTAATTCTGTAACCACTTCTCGCATTGCTTCAACAGTATTTTCGGCAACTGTTGTTGCCCCGCGAATAGCCCGCATTTGCCACTCCACGCCAAAATCCTCCTTAAAACATAAAAGTTAGGAGTTAGGAGTTAGGAGTTAGGAGTTAGGAGTTAGAACTCTTAACTTCTGTCTCTTAACTTCCAACTCACGTTAGGGTCGATACAACCACAAGGGTAACCCACTAGTAGACATTTCAAATTCAAGCCAATCAATTCCAGATCGAATTCCAGATGAAACTTGGCGACTCCCTGGTAAAACGCGACTCAATAAGGGTTTACGTTCTTCTAGGGTATAGCAGAGAGTTTTTTCTGGATCGAGTCCGACTAGTTCTGCTGTCCAACGACGGGCATCTTCTTCTGTACCCAGGCGGTCTACAATACCTAATTCTAGGGCTTGCTGTCCAGTAAAAATCCGTCCATCGGCGAAACTTCTGACGGTTTCTACTGCCAAAGAACGGGCATCGGCTACTGTTTGGACAAACTGCTGATAACTTGTATCAATCAATTCTTGGAGAATGTGTGCTTCTGGTTGAGTCAGTTCTCGGTCAAAAGCCAAAATATCTTTGTAAGGGCCGGATTTAATTACCTTGAAAGAAACGCCAATTTTTTCTAATAAGCGTTCTAAATTATTCCCACGCAGAATCACACCAATACTACCTGTAATAGTACCTGGGTTAGCCATGATGTGTTCGGCTCCCATACCGATGTAGACACCTCCAGAAGCGGAGATATTGCCAAAGCTGGCAACGATTTTAATTTTTTCGCGCAAACGCTTGAGGGCACTGTAGATTTCTTGAGAATCTCCGACTGTACCGCCAGGGCTATCGATACGCAGTAATAAAGCCGGAAACTTTTTTTCTTCTACAGTTTTCAGGGCTTCTAAGACGCGTTTGCGAGTAGCACCGGCGATCGCACCAGTAATTTCAATCCGCGCAATTTGTTTCTTAAACTTGGGCTTAAACGGCCAAACCATGAGTTGTCAACATACCTCGTAATAAACTTAATATAAGATGCCCGGCGGCCAAACGACCTCCTTTGTTCTGTTAAAAAACATCAGCAGGCACTATTTTCTTGATAATTTTAAGAAATTTTTTATATTTTGCAGAGACTTTTATGTGGCATTTTCACTGGATGCTGATGGAGTTGTTGTAGATTGTGGCTAATATAAAATACCAAACTCTAGTCTAGCGTCGAGTGCGATCGTTGATAAAGACTATTTTAGCTATTCTCCCAGCTTGAAAATTCCGAAATATTTAGTAGACCTGCCTTGAAAATAGGGATTGGGGACTGGGGACTGGTGACTGGGAAAACCAAGATATTTTCATTATTCCTTGTGCGTGCAACTCATCGAGTAAGAGTGCAAAAAGCACTTTTGCACTCTTGGGGGAAAAGGGTAAAGGTTAAAGGGGAAAGGGACAATACAGAACCTTTTCCCCTTTTCCAGACTTATGCAAGAAGTTTAGTGTTATATCTTTTTAGCCCTGAAGAATCCCTTTGTTATGGCTGCACATACGCACTAGTTATTAGTAATGAATAACTAATAAGTGAGAAGTATTTAACCAATAACTAGGACTTACGCAAAAACTCTCTGAAACTCTTTTTTCTTTGTATCCTTTGGAATTCGTTTTTTCGTGCTTTTGCGTAAGTCCTGAATAACTTTGGCAGTAATTTTAACTAATAAAAAATTCGTTGAGTAAAACCGATCGCTATCGAGGATGCGCCCATAAGACTTTTACTTTAGAAAAGATGGCTTTTTAGTTTTGTATACCTATGAGTATTTGAATCAAAGCTATTTTCACTATTTAAGAATCGATTCGTAAAATTTGACACCGATAACAAACGTAAATGTCAAACAGTGTGCCGACAAAACTACAGGTCAAACTGATTACAAATAATCCGTGTAGAGGAGAACCACTGCCAAAAGTGGCGAGAAAATGGACAATCTCAGTAGCGATCGCCTCTGTTAACTCTTGTAAACCAGGGAAGTGGCCGATTAGGAACAAAAACACCAATCCTGTGCCAACTAGAAAAATCGGAGCGACAAAACTAAAAACGATTGTTAGTACCAGGGAGCGGAGAAAGTTAGTGAAAATGGTCATTGAACACAAACTCCGTGAGTGAAGATGACAATAGCTAGATAGAGGTTTGTCATTTTCTACAATACGTGCGATCGCTTGCGAGCAGGGAATCTGTCAAAAATCTTAAGTCTTCATTAAAAGAAACTGCTACCAGTCACACCACATGAAAGAGATATTCAAAACTACTTACATTTACAAAACACTTGTCTGGTCAAGGTTACAGCCAAAGTTAGCAGCTATTGATTTCTAAGCAACACGTCTAATACCAGCTTTATTTTCTGAGAACATCTTTAAAGTAAGTTAATGTTCGGGGTTTGTTTGGGCATGGGGCAAACAGGGCATTGGGCAGGGGAAAAGGTTAAAGGGAAAAGGAATAAATTTAATCTTTCCCCTTTTCCCCTTACCCCTTTCCCTTTCCCCATTCCCCATTCCTCATAACTTCCGCTATTCTTAAGGCAGTTACCGAGTTAGCTACAGAACATTGAACCAGACTACATCCAAATCCAGTTTAGAAGAGTGGAGTCAGCGGTTGCTGGCAGCGATTTTTTTGGGTGGGCAAGTGCTAGTTCACCTAGTAAGGGGTAAAATCCATCGGCGCAACACCATAGAGCAAATGGCGGCAGTTGGGCCAGATTCCCTATTTATTGCTTTATTAACGGCTATTTTCGTTGGCGCGGTGTTTACCATTCAGGTAGCACGAGAATTTATCAATTTTGGTGCAGGAAACATTATTGGGGGAGTACTTTCCGTCGCTTTGACACGAGAACTTTCTCCCGTGTTAACAGCAGTGATTTTGGCGGGGCGAGTCGGTTCTGCATTTGCAGCAGAAATAGGTACTATGCGGGTAACAGAACAAATCGATGCTATGTTGATGCTCAGAACAGATCCAATCGATTATCTGGTTGTCCCCCGCGTCCTTGCTTGTTTGTTGATGTTACCAATTTTAACCTTGCTGTCTTTGGTGACAGGGATGTTAGGGGGGTTTATAGTTGCGACAAATATTTACAACCTATCGGATACAGTCTTTCTAGACTCAGCCCGCAACTTTCTTGGTGTTTGGGATATTTGTAGCGCCACGATCAAAGCGTGCTGCTTTGGTATTCTAATTGCTGTAATTGGTTGCAGTTGGGGCTTGACAACAACAGGAGGAGCTAAAGGCGTAGGACAGTCAACCACAACTGCTGTTGTAACTGCCTTGCTAATTATCTTTGTTAGCAACTTCTTTCTTTCTTGGTTAATGTTTCAGGGAACTGGCAGTGCATTCGTGCAAGGATTTTAAGAGTTAAGAGTTGAGAGTGAGGAGTTATCAGCGATGGCAGGGAACAGGCAATAAGCAACAGGCAACAGGCAAAGAAAGTCTCATCGGGTTGGGATTTTAGGAGCAGTTTATGTCCTTAACTACGTTTTTTCAACCGCTATATTAAGTTAAAACTCCTTACTTCTCACTTTTAACTCCTCACTCCTAACTGCTAAATGCTAACTCCTCACTCCTAAAATAAGAGAGATAGGTACTAACAAAGCAGGATTTAAGACCGTGACCAGTTCATTTGCCCCTAACTCCACTGCAACTGTGGAACTCAAGCCTAGTTACAATATACCTGTGGTGTTGGCGATCGCTGCTATTCCACTAATATTGGTACAAAGGTGGATAGGCTTTACTGTAATGCTATTTGGCTTATTTCTGATGTTTCAGACCTTAACGCTGCGCTTACAATTTACCGCGACCGATTTAGATCTTTACAGAGGCGAAAAATTGATTCGACGTTTTCCGTACCAGGAATGGGAAAATTGGCGTATCTTCTGGAATAAAGTCCCCATCCTGTTTTACTTTAAAGAAGTTAAAAGCATTCACTTTTTACCGATTTTATTTGACCCCAACACCTTGAAAACTTGCTTGGAAGAACGTTGTCCGCGTATTTAATGCTAAGTCTTTACTCGCCCAAGATTTGAGCGAAGCCGCCGCTCAAATTTATCCACAAATGGCAAATAGTTCTAATCTATACTCAAAGCCCAAAATTGAGTACCTCTCAAAACTTAGAACTTTTAAAGCTTGTTAATTGTAATATTTCTGAAAGTTATTTATTCGCATCATAGGAATTACAGTATTGTTTATGAACCCAGAGGCATCTCAAACCCCAGAACCAACAGATGAATGGTTGACACAACAAGAACAAAGCAATGGAGTTGAAAATCCAACAAACCCATCTGTTGATTCACTAGTAGAAACAGCACCTATTAGCTCATCAGAAGACCACGCAATTGATTCAACTATCTCTAATGCAGCAGAGGTAAATTCTACAGTTGAGCCAACAGAAAATTCCAATGGCGAATCTGCACAGCAGTTGGAACCGGAAACTGCCACACTGGGGTCAGACACATCAAAATCAGAAAACAGTTTTTTATACGTTGCTACAGAGCAGCGAGTGGCAGAGTTGCAGAATACCGAAGCAGCATTGAAAGAAGAAATAGCGAACTTGCAAGCTTCGTACAAAATTCTTCAGGGACAATTGAGTGAAACTCAAACTTCTCTGGGACGACTCGTACAAGAGTCCCTAGTGCAATTAGAACAACGCAAACAAACCCTGCAAATTTCCATAGAACAGCTAGAACGCCGTCAAGAACGTATCCGCAACGAGATGCGAACCTCTTTTGCAGGAGCATCCCAAGACTTGGCAATTCGAGTGCAGGGTTTTAAAGATTATCTCACGGGTAGCTTACAGGATTTAGCCGCTGCTGCTGAGCAGCTGCAACTGACGCCAACTGTGGTAGAAAGAGAAAAACCCGATGTCAAAGAGGTTAAACCAGCTGAACCTCAGCCGGGAATACCGCAATTTGCCCAACAACAGTTTCAAGATACTACAAAGCAAATTCGCCGTCTAATTGACCAATACCGAAATAAGCCGGATTATTATGGCCCTGCTTGGCAATTGCGCCGGACGTTTGAGCCAGTCCACGCAGAAAGAGTTTCTAACTGGTTTTTCAGCCAAGGAGGACGGGGTGCTTTGCGGACGATGGGTAGTCGCTTACAAAATATCCTAATTGCCTCAGCTGCAATTTCGATATTACACAAGCTATATGGCGATCGCGTCCGTACTTTAGTTTTAGCTAATACGCCAGAGCGATTAGGTGAATGGCGTCGTGGCTTGCAAGACTGTCTGGGAATCAGTCGTCCAGATTTTGGCCCAGACAGAGGCGTGGTATTATTTGAGGCACCTGAGGCTGTAGCTCAGAAAGCAGACCGATTAGTAAAAGCCAATCAATTGCCTTTGATTATTATTGATGATTCAGAAGATCAAATCAGTTTGTCCCTGCTGCAATTTCCTTTATGGTTGGCGTTTGCCCCTGACCCCAAAACAGTGAGAAACTATGATGATGACTTTTAATTTAGTCATTAGTCATTAGTCATTGGGCATTGGGAAAGAGTTTTTGAATTTTGAATACTTCGGCTACGCTCAGTACAAGTTTTGAATTTTGAATTGTTAATATGGCTATCTGGTTGACTCTGTGCGGGGTAACTGTAGTTGTAGCTTACCTGCTGGGTTCTTTTCCCACCGGGTACATTGCTGTCAAGCAGTTAAAAGGTATTGATATTCGAGAAGTTGGTTCGGGTTCCACTGGAGCAACAAATGTGCTGAGAACCTTGGGAAAAGGGCCGGGAGCATTTGTTTTAATGCTTGATTCCTTGAAGGGAGTATTAGCGATCGCTCTTGTTTATTGGTTGTTCAATTTTGCCGCTATTCAAAATATTATCCCCCCAACGGTAGATGTAAAATTATGGCAACCGTGGGTATCAACTTTAGTTGGTTTAGCTGCCATCCTTGGACATAGTAAATCAATTTTTTTGGGCTTCAGTGGTGGTAAATCCGTGGCTACCAGCTTGGGTATTTTGTTGGCAATGAATTGGCAGGTAGGTTTAGCAACAGCAGGGGTATTTGCTGTTGTTGTAGCGATATCGCGGATTGTTTCTTTGAGTTCAATTGCAGGGGCGATCGCTGTTTCTATTTTTATGTTGCTTTTGCATCAACCTTTACCATATATTTTGTTTGGGATTGCTGGGGGATTGTATGTGATTTTCCGCCATCACAGTAATATCGAACGACTAATTGCTGGTACTGAACCTAAAATTGGACAAAATTTAACCGCAGAACCACAAGAAACTGCATAATTAGCAACAGGCAATAGCCTTAAAATTACCTTGGTGTAAAGATTTTATCCTCAGTTGATGTCTTAATCTACCTGACCGCTACTATATATTTTAATAGCGAGCGATCGTAACAGTTGAAGCATAGTTTAGGACATAAACCGATGGTAAAACCCCGACACTAATAGACTTTCTTTGCCTGTTGCCTGTTGCCTATTGCCTGCTGTAACTAAAGAATCTGCAAAACAACCAGTGTCATATCATCGGTATTTTGCTTATCAGCACCGATAAATTTCTGAACTTGGTCAAATAAATAATCGACAATTTCCTGCGGCCCATTGCAGTATTTACAAGCCGTATTGAAATCAGCAATAAAGTTTTCTTCGTCAAAGCGATCGCCGCTAGCAGCCGCAGCATCCGTCAACCCATCTGTATAGTAAATAATTGTGTCTCCAGGTTCTAGCTGTGCCTGGGCATCTTCATATTGACTGTTAGCATCTAAACCAATCAGCATTCCTAAAGTATCTAAACGGCTAACAGTTTTTGTCGCGGCGTGCCACCACAAAGGAGGATTGTGTGCCGCATTGCTATAAGACAAAATTCGATTATAAGGATTATATTCTGAGTAAAAAAGCGTTACAAAGCGATGAGAATTTTCCAAATCCGCATACATAACTCGATTTAAGTTTTGCAGAATTCCGGCTGGAGAATTACCGTGTAATACCTCCCCTCGCAGCATTCCCCGCATCATCGTCATAATCAGCCCAGCGGGAACGCCTTTACCCATAACATCTCCAATCACCAAACCCCAGCGACCACTTCCTGCCCCATTTTTAGCGTTTAGCTGAATTTGATTGTTATTGGTGGCAATAAAGTCGTAATAGTCTCCACCCACGCGATTCGCGGGTTTACAGCGTGCCGCTAAGACTGCACCAGGAATTGTGGGACATTGCCGTGGCAGAAGACGCCGTTGAATTTCTGCACCAATTTCTAGTTCTTGGTCTAAACGTTCTTTTTTTCTCAGTTCTACAGCTAGTTCATCGTTTTCGATCGCTACTGCTGTTTGATCTGCCACTAACCTAACTAACTTTTGCCTAGTTTCTGTCCAACTATATTCTGGATCGCGGCTCAAAACATACAGCCAACCCCGTTCTGTATGCTTTACCAAAATCGCAGTACCAAAGATTTGCACATCTGGCCCCAAATAGCGATGCATTTGGTCATCCAAAATCCCTGTAGCACTTGCTAAAGGGGCAGCATTGGGTACAAGTGTGATTTGACTGCTAGCTATTTCTAGCGCCTTGCGGATATTCTTACGCTGGTGGCTATCTTGCCAGTGTAGTTGCTCTAACCTAACTTGACCATTGGGTTTGTAGAGAAACAAGGCACTGCCATCGGCATCTGTTACTCTTGTTGCCATCAGCGGAATCAGTTCCAAAAACTGATTCAAATTATTGAAGCTTCTAAGTGCGAATCCTAAAGAACTGAGTAAATCTTGAATTTTATTCTGTTCCCGGTGCAACCTTGCCACGAGTTCTTTGAGCGCCACGACTGGTGTGACATCAGTCGTGGCACTACTATTGTTGTCAGTGGGTTGAGAGGGCAGTTGAGACACAGGCACAGGTTTTATTACACTTTTATATTTTGGTAGGTTTGAGATTACTTATAAATTTTGTGGCTTTGACATTGCTAAACCATATTTAGACAAGACCTGTCATTTTAGCAAGAGTATAAAGACGTAACAGGTAACTTTTATAAGTATTTTATTTGCTTATTACATTCTTGATTGAATATTACTCAGTTCAAATTCTCCATTTTGAATCAAAATATAACCTTTTAAACTATTTCTTTTGGATGACATTTGATGAAGTTTTTCATTTTTTCATAACTTCATTGTCAAAGCATATCTCTGAAGTCGTAAAAATACTTTAATAAAAGAATAATTACTTAGGTCTTTAGAGAAAGTGTTGCTTTTGTCCTTTATCATTTCTTTATAACGATCGATGACTAATGACCAAACACTTTAAATTTTGAGATTTACTCCAGAAAATATTGGTGGATACTTTCGGAAGTATTAGGTGGGAAGAGGCTTGAGAGTGTCGAGGCGTTTGACTCACAGAAGTTGATGATTTTAGGACTTAAGCTGTTTCCAGTATTTTGTTTGTGGTTAATTCAAGCGATAATACCAGAATAAGTGGCTCCTAAATGTATCAATTTGTCAACCAAAATTTTTCACGTCAACTTTTAAAGTAGTCATCTGCAAAGCCAACTTTGCAGAATTAAAAACTCTCCATGTCCCGTATCCCCTCAAGCTGTTAATTTTCCCTTAATGAATTACTAACCGCTTAACAGGGCTTCGACAAACTCGTAGCTAGAAAATGGGCGGAGGTCTTCGATTCCTTCGCCAGCACCAATAAAGCGAATAGGTAAACCCAGTTGTTGCACAACAGCAAGGGCAACACCACCTTTGGCAGTACCATCAAGCTTGGTTAAGACAACGCCACTCAGTTGGGCAGCTTGGGAGAAAACTTCGGCTTGCCGCAGTCCATTTTGACCTAAAGTGGCATCTAGAACCAACAGTGATTCTACTTTTGCGTTTGGGGCTTTTTTGTCGATAATTCGCCGAATTTTACTGAGTTCGTCCATTAAATTTTTCTTGTTTTGCAGTCGGCCAGCAGTATCTACCAGAAGTAATTCAGTTTGACGCGCTTCGGCGGCAGCGATCGCATCAAATACAACTGCTGCTGGATCTGTATTCTTTCCAGGATTGGCAATGACTTCTACACCGCTTCTACTACCCCAAACCTTGACTTGTTCTACAGCAGCGGCGCGGAAAGTATCTGCTGCCCCAATCAAGCATTTATAACCAGATTTTTGTCCCAAGTGGGCAATTTTGCCAATGGTTGTGGTTTTTCCAGCACCATTAACCCCAGTGATTAACCAAATGTTTAAAGTTTCTTTTTCTAGGGTAAAGCTAGATTTGTGGGATGTTTTGCTTGGTGCATCCAGCATATCCCGGAGGATTTTTTTCAAGTAAGCGATCGCTTCTTCTGGTGGAGTGACTTCTTGGAGCAATTTTTTCTGTAGGGCATCGATAATCAAATCTGTCGCTTCTACCCCCACATCAGCTTGCAGCAGCAACGACTCTATTTCTGATACCGCAGCTTGGTTAAGCGGCCCTTGACCAACGATCGCTTTTAGTTGGTTGAGAATGTTACGGCGAGTTTTGTCCAAACCTTGCCGCAGCTTTTTCAACCAAGTAATTTCTTCTATAGAAACGTCTTGGGCCCGTCTACCTTGGGCTGCTAAGACTTCCGCTGACCAAACAAATCCATCATCAAATACCAGTTCGGGGATTTCCTCTTCTGTCTTTGATACTGTCTGTACTACATCTGGTTCAGGGACTTCAATAGCGCTGGCTATGAGTTGTTCTAGCTTTGCTTGCCGTTCCGCCGCTGCACGTTCTAAGAAGGATGGTGCTGTTGGCTGTGTTGCCTCTGGCGTAGTTAGCGGTTCGACGGGTGTTGTCTGTGGTTCACTTGTGGTTAATTCTGAGGTTAGGACATCTGACTCATCTGCAATTGCAGCCACGAAAGAATCTTCTGTACTTTCTTCTTCTGTAGTAGATTCTTCAGTGGTTGTTTCTGGGCTTGTGACACCAGATTCCTCAGTTACTTGAGTTTCTACAGTTTCTACTTGAGAACTTGTCGTTTCACTAGCTTCAGCTACTTCTGATGGCGCTGGGGTAGCTGCTGAATCAGACGGGGTTTCTACTGGCTGAGATTGTTGTTTTTGTTGAATATTTTTGTAAGCAGCTTTAGCAAATGCTAACAAGTCTGCTGTTGTATCTGACGAAGTTTCGGCTGTCTCTGGTTGGGGTTCTTGTACAGGAGGAGTTTCTTCCTGCTTCTGGTCAGAGGAGGTGTCAGAGGAATCATTATATTGACGGCGGAACCAGTTAAAAACCATTGCAGCAATATTATTTGTTATAAGTTACGAATTATGAGTTTAATTTAACTTGGGTATGGGGGCATAGGGCATAGGGGATTGGGTACTGTGAAAGTATTCCTAAATATTGATTTTCTAATTCCTACTCCCTACTGCCTCATTCCCCTGACTTCGGAAACTAAGTATAAAACACTATGCACTTTTCTTCTGCTCGCTAACTCGGCGTAAAACACCGTTAATAAACCGATGACCTTCGTCTCCACTGTACCGTTTCGCTAGCTCCACTGCTTCGTTAATGGCGATGCTGTCTGGAACTCCTAAAAATTTCATTTCAGCTACAGCGATTTGCAAAATATCTCGGTCAATTTGAGCGAGGCGAGTTACTTGCCAATCTACCAGGGCATTGGATATGAGTTCATCTAAAATTTGTCGATTTTCATTGACTGTAATTACAAGCTCTTTAGCGTAATTGCGAACTCCCTTGTCCTGATTAGCTAGCTGAATTAATTCTGGAAAATCAACAGCGGTACCCAACTGATTAATTGCTGTCTGGGTAGATGCGATCGCCTCTTGCAGCATTGTTCTAGCAGTATTCAGGTCGGAGGCGCGAGTTTGGCTGCTCAAAAGGCGATCGTTACTGCGTTGCAGTTCACCTGCGGCGTTATTTAGGGTATCTTGCACTTCTGAAGTCAAGGTGCGTACTGCTCCTAGCACCAACTTTGATACTAGTTGCTCGTCTTCCAATTTATCTAATTTTTTTGGGCTGACTGGCAGTTGGCTAAGGCTTAAAAGTGCCAATTCACGAGCAATTTGCTGGGGTTTACGAGGTTGCATAAAAGTGAGAGGTGATTGTGCTTTGATTGATTAACCAGGCCTGACAAGCTTATAAGTCTATCAATTTTGGCACAGTCAAACAACAAAATTACGCATTTGCTTGTGACTTTGCCAGATAGAGTTTAAGTTTCTTCTACGTGAATAACTTGCTGTCTGATTTGGTCGTGTTTCATTTCCAGTGTGGACTCTTTGGGTAAAATCAACGGCGTATTCGGGGCAACAATTCCACCTGACACAACTATTTTAAAAGCATCTTCAATGGACATGGAAAGGTTCACCACCTCATCCTCAGGAACCGCTGCATACCATCCAGTAGTCGGATTTGGGGTGGTGGGAACAAAAACACTCAGCATCGGACGAGACATTTGAGCTTGGATATCACCGCTGATTGCACCTGTTACAAAAGCGATCGCCCAAATTCCTCGGCGGGGATACTCTACTAAAACTACACGCCGAAACTTGCCATTGGAATCTTTTAGTATTGTTTCTAAAAGTTGCTTGAGTGTTTTGTATACCTGTCCCGCTAAAGGAATTGCCTGTAATAAACGCTCGCCAAAATCTAACAACCAACGCCCAGCAATATTCCTAGCCATCAATCCAATCACGAGAATACTCAGCAATGGTACGGCTAGCCCAACTAACAAGTTCAGTATATTTACTAAAATTGGGTGTAACCCGTCAAAGGGATTCAGTTGTTTGGGAATTTGCGTGAGAAAGTTGATTACCCAAGTAGCAATGGTAATTGTTAGCCAGATGGTAGTTGCTAGGGGAATTACTACCAACAAACCAGCAATCAGGTCATTTTTTAAATCCTGCTTTAGGCGATCGATTACCAAGCGCCGATTCTCCTGTTTTAAGCTATTTTCCTACAAGCATACACACAGACATCAACTAACCGATTAGCGACTGGCTATTCTGAGAAGATGTTACTTTTCTTTGTAAAACTTGTAAATGATTGTTACAAGTCTCTCAAGTTATTACTAATTTACCGCGTTGAATGAAAAGTTGCTCATGATTGTGAAAGCACGATTAGGTAAGCTGAAGAATTATTTTGTCTTGCGATCTGCTGGCAGATTCACGGGAGTAGCTTTTCTGAAAAAGCTCTGTTAAAAATATTAACTTATTATAAATAAAGCACGCGTAGGGGCGCACAGCTAGCTGTGCGCCCCTACAAATGGCTATTCAGTTGTCAATTCTGATAAATGTGATGCCTATGGCAAGGGTTTTGCCCAACGCAGCAGTTTCAGGCTTTACGCTGCATCAGCGCGTGTGGTTTCTGAAGTCGCGCACTGCACCTGTTGTGTACTTTCCTGAACCAGAGTTGCTGTTGCATTTAAGTCAGGTTTTGGTAAATACTTCATTTCCCAAACTTTGAGCAAAATCAAGTATTCATAAAATGCTTGCAATGTACACCAAGCTAGACCGGCGCTTCCGTCTAAGCAACCGCCTAAGAAAAAATACATATATATAAAGCGTAACAAAGGTCTAGCAGGTAGACGCAAAGACAAATCTTTCAGCGCACGGCGTCTTTCGACTTCTGACTTACCAAAAAATAAATCTCGCCAGTTTATCTTTCCTTGTTCTAATTGATATAAAGTTTCTTGAGCTTCATCAGTGGAATAACGGTTATGTTTTTCAATCCAGCGACTTAAGCCTTTACTACAAGTGTAGTGGGGGTATGTTTCTTTTAAAAAGCCAGTTGCACCGTCACAAACTTCTCGTTCAGTGTGGCCATAGTCAGTAAACCAAACTTTACCGTGACGAAACAGGCGCATTTGATAACGGGGATACTGCGTGCTGTAGCGAATCCAACGATTCATGAACATGACGCGTTCAGCGACATAGTAACCGATGTAGTCTGGACTCTGACTTGCCTTTTCACATTCAGCAAACAGTTCCGGTGTCATCCGTTCATCAGCTTCCAGAATGTAAACCCATTCATGCTTTGGGGGAATAGACTCTAACATCCAAGTGCGTTGGCGTCCGTGGCTTTCAAACGCGTGTTGAACAACGCGGATGGGATAGCGATTAGCGATTTCTACAGTGCGATCTCTACTGCATGAGTCTACAACAATGATGTCATCAGATAGCATCGCCGATTCGATACAAGCAGCAATATCTAGTTCTTCGTTATATGTCAGTATGTAAATTGAGAACATTCCCAGGTTTTATAGTTAAAAGTTAAAAGTTAAAACTTAGGAGTTAGGAGTTAGGAGTTGGGAGTCATTAGTTATTCTTCCCCTACTCCCCACTCCCTACCCCCGAAAAAATTAGCGTGCAGTAGCTTTGGGTTTACCACCTTGTAAAGCACCCCTGCTTCTTAGGCCTGTCCAGCCGATGATAATGTAACCAATAGACAACAGCAAACTGCTAATACCAATCCGCAATCCAGATTTCCATGCACTATCTTTAGCTTGTTTCTCAGTTTCATCCCTGCGTTGGCGAATTTGGCTCAATTGTTGAGTTCTCAGGGTCTGAATATCTGTTTGTTGTTGGATGGCTTTGTCAAGTGCTTGGGGATCTGTTTTAGCCTTTTTTAGTAAATCCTTTATAGCTGGAGGAACTTGGGCGCTTTCAAGTGCTTGCTTGTATCTTTGCTCATCGCTGAGTAGTTCGGTAAACTGAGCTTTGGTTTGACTCCGCAGCTGTTCTAGCTGAGCTTTTCCTTGTTCAGTATTTAGTTGTGCTTGCAATTGCGATAAGCGATTGTTGAGTTGATTTTCTGCCTGATCTGCTTCTTGGATGATTCGGTTAACGGTTTGAGTTTTGGCTTGATTCACATTATTGAGATGCAGAGGAAAAATCAGTAAGAACATCAAGCCTAAAATACTTGAGATAATTAGAGCTGGAAATCTTAAATCAACACCTTGAGGCCGATCGCTTCCTGCATCAGCGCTATCAATCCAATGGCCAGCGAACAAAAGCCCCAAGCCTACCAAAGGAACAATTCCCCGATCCACTAGCGCTGTTGCCAAATTTATTTGCCATCCGCGATCGGTTGGTTGAAAGGGCAACAAGAGAATCAAAAAGTCAACAAAAAACGACAAAATGCAGATTATTCCAACTACCTTAACAGTGAGGGCAGTACTCACGGAAGTAAAACGGTTAACCATAGTTTTTCAAACTTGCAGTAAATACGAATGATTTTCATATTTCAAGTTACTCGAATATTGTGCCCATGACGGTAACTGTTCTATAGAAACACAAACTAGATTCAATAATTGTGAACTCTCTGGCCTCTTGGTTTTCAACTAGGCCACAGTAACATTTGTTATGTCCCGTGTCTTCAGGAAATTCCTAGTGTTTGAAGATACGAAGCTTATGCAGGGCTGGAAATTCAGATTCTCGACTTCTACAAGAAGTCGGTAATCTAGACACTCAAAGAAACGGAACTACTAATTTAGGCAGCTATGGCAACTTCAACGAAGTAATACCTAAAACTTTAACTTCTTTACCGCGTCGCCGTGTCTTCTTCCTGCCTCATCCTTTTTCCAAAAAGTCCTGTTCCCAAATTGACAGATCATCTGGTCGGTCAACGTCGGTTAAGCAAACCAAATCCACATAAATAAATTAAGTTTCTGAGCAATCTCCACAGTTCTCTGGAATACTTGAGCACTTTCCTACTCGATATTAGCGAATAATTCTGGAATGAGTTGCCGCAAACCAATTAAGTAATATGCACCATCAATTGCTGGGCTAAGTACGAGGTCAAAGGTGCGTAGCTTATCAAAGGCGATCGCTAGAATTTGGGCATTTAGTCTAGGACAATCTGTACCGATGATAACTGCTTTTTCTGCACCAGATTGAAAAGCCTGGATGAGCGATCGTGCCATCCGCGAACCTAGATTCCCTTCGCCTTGAGGCTGGTAAACTAAATCCAACCCCAGCCATTTTTGCATAAGTTGTAAATCGCCACTGAAACCACATTTATACAGATATGTCAATTGCTTTTTGCAATTGTTTAACCTGCAATATTGTATGTTCAGTCATTTGGCCTTGAAGATTAGTAGCACCAACAGATCCTAGAACAGGTATCAGTCGGGTTTTCGTCTTCCCTGGTTCAGGGTAGCGAGTGAAAATAATTGAGCGTTGTTTTTGTTTTGGGCTTGCTGGAAAGTTCAGCACGCAATACCTTATTTAGATAAACTAAGAATATTTTAATAGCAATACTTATCGTTGTCGTTGGCTCTGAGATGATCTTTTCCCGTTTTTATTGCCCCTAAAATCGTAGAGACATACACGCAACGCCTAGCTTTTCCAGCATTTTGGCTATATAAGGTTATTTGTCCAAGTGTTCTTAATGATGTGTTAATACACTCATCTCCAACTTCATAGACAGGACAACCCTGGTAGTTAAATACAACTCGCCACACTTGCTGTGAAGTCTCTTTTCGTAAAGTTGTCTCTTTTTTTCCTTTATTATTTTCCTCTTCATCAATACGAACGCTTGACTCAAGATTGTGCCATAG
This sequence comes from Nostoc linckia NIES-25, assembly GCF_002368035.1. Lineage (GTDB taxonomy): Bacteria > Cyanobacteriota > Cyanobacteriia > Cyanobacteriales > Nostocaceae > Nostoc > Nostoc linckia_B. Next base: position 1,562,613 of record NZ_AP018222.1, read on the forward strand.
ATTGCTATTGTTTTTAACAGCATCACTAATGAATTGGTCTGTTTGTGCTTGATGAACACTCCATTGCACAGCACCATCTTGTATACGCAAACTAGCTTGCCAAGACAATTTTTGCTTAATGGCTTCTCTTTGAGCCTGGCGTATCGCATAGTAAAGTTGGTTTTGAGAGCTGTTAAGCTGGCGCGTAGCTACAAAAGTCATCCAGTTTGGTATTCCCAGCGCGGCTAATAAACCAATTAATAGAACAATTACTAAAGTTTCAAGTACAGTAAAACCGCCACTAGAGCGATTATTAAAAACATTTTTTGCATTAACTAGAGATGGTAAATGCACCTGGGTATTCATTGTTACTTTCTTGTTTTTTTTCAACCACCCAGTTATTTAACAATATTTCAGTTTTTTGACTTTTTAATTGACGCTGATTAGTAATACTGTGAAGTAAGGCGGGCAGCATCAGAATTATGACAATTTTTAATAATAATTTTGAGCTAAAATTGATATTCTTAAATCTTGAAGAATCATTAATAAAATATCTCCATAAAAATTTAGCCGCAGTTAAAGCTTTTTTCCGATTTAAGGGTTTTTGTAAAGCTTTACAGGTAAGGTATTTATATAAATTGGCAATGCTTGTATTCCAAGTTTGGTTAAGCGCTGATGGTCTTTCTTGATATGCTCTCTCAAGCAACTGTAAGCAAGCTTTTTCTTGCCTGACAAGATTGGAAGAAACTGAATTAGCGCTAATTCGGTATAATATTTGCACAGATGGTACACATACGAATTCAAATTTAGATGCTAATCGCAGCCACATATCCCAATCCTGAGCCGCAGCTAGAGATTCATCAAAGCCACCTAATGTCATTAAAGCTGTTCTACAAATTAAGGGATTAGAGCCATTCTCCAAAAAGTTACTTACCAATAAACTTTCATAAACATCTCCATTTAAATTAATACGCTTACCTGAAAGGACAAATTCACCATTAGCATCAATATAATCAGTCCAACTGTAAGCAACTTTAGCAGTCAAGTTTTCTTCGAGAGCTTTTAATTGAAATTCAAGTTTATTAGGTGTCCAAAGATCGTCAGCATCTAAGAAACTCACAAATTTTCCACCTGCAAGGTTTAGTCCTCTGTTGCGACTGACATTTCCACCTGCATTTGCATAAGAAAATACTTTGATTCGTGGGTCTTGAATTTCCGTAACAATATCCAGAGTAGAATCTTGCGAACCATCATTTATTACTATTAACTCAAAATCAGCAAAAGTTTGATTTAAAACAGAATTAATTGTATGAATAATAGTCTTTTCGCTATTATAAGCAGGTATAACTACAGAAACTTTTGGTAATTTTTTGCTGGCATTAATCATTTTATATGGCTGCTTTATTTTTGAATAGTTTCCCTAAATTACATTTAAAATAATAAAAAGGACTTATCATACTAGCCAAGTAAAATTGAATTTCAAAAAGTGCAATTAGATTATTTTTTAATTGTCCTTTGTATTGAACGAGGTACTGTAAGACTCGCCGTAAATTTCCTAAAACAGTTTTCACAAACACTATTGGTTTTTGCCAATTTTTAGTATTTATCAACCGAAGTTGAAAAATACACAAGCCACAGCCGCGTGCCAGATTTAGTAAGTAATCTCTTTCAAATCTCCACTTTGGTATTTGATGGTAAGTATGCATGGTAGGATTATACCAAATTTCCCACCCTGCATTATGTATAAAAAGTAATGGTTCATAGTCTTCACCTTGCACCAAAAGACCAGGTACTTTTCCACTCAAAATAGGCCGTTGTGGTACATTTTCACACCAGGCTTCTTTACGGACAATAAGTGCTGCACCAGGAGGAAGCCTTAAATTATCTGCATCAAATAAATGTGGATTTGAACCATGTTCTCTAATAGCTAGAAAAGCTTGAATTTTTTCAAAATTTTCTGGCGGCTTTACTTCAAAATCACCATGAATTTGTCCACTCCAAACACCTGCTTGAGGATATTGCAACCCAAAAGCATATCCTTCTGCTAACCAATCAGGTGCAGGTAAATTATCATCATCTAAAAATGCAATTAGCTCGCCTCTAGCTTCACGCACTGCCCGCAATCGTGCAAAAGCAGCTCCTTGCTCTTTTTCAAAGGAATATCTTAAATGACAGTTTCCATTATATAGTTTTTGGTAATTTTGGATTACTTCAGATGTATTATCAGAACTATTATTATCAATGATAAGAAGCTCCCATTTGAGATTTTCTACTCCTGTCTGAGTGAATAGCTTATCCAAAATAATAGGTAAACGGGTTGCTCCGTTATATGTAGGAATAGCTACAGTAACATCTAATTTTTCAACTATTAATTCAGTCATAATACCTAATATTCTGATAATTTATTTTTCAAATAACCATTTTTCCAGAGATAAAATGGACTCATTAAGCTACTTAAAAAAAGTTGCATTTCGCAAGCAGCTACTAAATCCTGTTTTAACTTAGTTCGATATTTAAGTAAATGTAAAGTGATTTTACGCAGGTCATTGAGCGTGTATGCTAAAAAAGCGACCGGTCTATACCAAGGTTGTATATTTACCATTCTAGTTACATAACGGCTGAGTCCAATACCTCGGAAGAATGGAATTAAATAGTCTTTTTGTAATCTAGAGCTTGGTATTTTGTGAGAAATTTCCATTTCTGGGTTGTACCAAATTTCCCATCCTGCTTTTTGAATATAAGACAACATTTCTAAATCTTCACTGGTAAGCATATTACCTTTAACTCTGCCAGTTAAAATGGACTTATCTGGTAAACTTTCTAACCAAGCTTGTTTACGGACAACCAGTCCAGCAGAAGGAGGTAGTAATCTATTTTTTGCTTCATATAATAGGGGTAGATTTCCTCGTTCTGTAATTGCTAAAAATGGGGTAATCCGCTGAAAATTTTCTGGTGGTTCTACTTCCCAGTCAGGATGAATTTGGCTACCATAAGCTCCTGCTTTGGGATATTTTTCAGCAAAACTATAAGCTGCCGCTACCCAGTTTGATATTGGGTAATTATCATCATCTAGAAAACCTATCAATCTACCTTTAGCTTCTGCCACAGCTTTTTTTCGGGCATAAGCCGCACCTTGCTTTGCTTCAAAGCAATACTTCAAAGGGTAAGGATATTGCCAATTTTGTTGATAGGCTTGAACAACTTTAGCTGTGTTGTCAGTGCTGTTGTTATCTACAACTATAATTTCCCAAGAGAAATTTTCCGTGTGAAGTTGATTTTTTAGTCGCTCTAGTAGTTCAGGCAAACGACTTTCACCGTTGTAAGTTGGGATAGCTACAGTAAAATCTAAACAATCAGTCATTTTGTGAAAGTTATATTTTGAGATTTTGATGCATAGGTAGGTATAATTAAACACTAAACAAAACTCTAGTCCGTAGTGAGCGGTTTATCGTTGTTCAGGATTATCAAGACTAAAGCTTTCACTACAAACTTTAAATTATTTATGTTTAGCTAATTATTTGTTCAGCGAATCCCTAATTTGTGATGCAGTAAAAAAGAAATCAAATTTATCTAATAAAAAACTACACCTGATGCTTCAATTTTGCTATCAATGTGCAGTTTTATGTTCAGTATTATTTCGTATTTTTATAAATTCAGGCTATGAAAATTGCTTAATTACAATCGGAGTCTTTTTTTGCGACCATTGACCCTAAGAGAGTTTTCACAATGATACATCGCTTTACATTACTAGCTGATGAAGGATTTTGGCGATTTGGGATAGCTACAGCTATTTTTATCCCAGGTGGTTCCGTTGAAGGGGGTGTAACTGTTCCAAAGTTTGCATCTGATAGAGTCCCCATATAGTCGAAGGTCATTTTTGCTGATGTACTTAAAGTGTAAGATACAGATGAACCAGCAGTATTTTCATTGCTGAGATTTGTACCTAGCAAAAATTTATCAGAACTAACTCCAACATCTACCCCTAAAGGTTTCCATGTGCTGATGTCAGCAAAAGCCAAGTTACTACCATCAGCCTTTTTTGTAGGATAAATAGCAACCTCTACATTTTGGGTTGTACTGTTTTTCTGAAAGCTTACACTATAGCTAAGTTTTTTCTTTTGGGCTTCTCGTTGTGCATCTTGTAGTACAGCTAAAAGAGCGTCATTAGCTTTGTTGAGCTGCTGTCGGTTGACAAAGGCAAGCCAACCAGGAGCTGCGATCGCGGCTAAAACTCCTGCCAACAGCAGTACTACAATTAATTCTATTAGGGTAAAACCAGCATCTTGTTGATTGTCTGTGTTTGCTAAATATTGCTGCTTTAGTTTTGTTTTAGAGCTATGTAACTGAAAGTAATTTAATAATTTCAAAGTAGTAATATTCCGCATACTATCCTGCTTTTATTAATCTTTGTCAAAGATACAAGCTATTTGCTAAATATGAAACTGCGTCCTTGTACCTTAATGCTCGCACTTGGAAAATAACTAGCTTTGCTCTGGGTATAACGTATTTTTGTTTCATCATTTTGTATTAGACGAGCTTGTGCGTTACCCCTTAAATAAACTTCAACAGTACTTCTGTTATCTGTGCCAACTGAATTTACACAGGTGTAAAAACCTGTTATGGTAATGCTTGCTGGAATTTGTCTAAAGCCGGTAGAGCAAACTGCCCCTGGTGCTCCTGTTGTTGTTTGATCTATAAAATCAACAAGAACTACGGGACTTTGATTGTAAGTTCCTCCAGCTGCCAAACTATTTGTCCAACTATTCATTTTTTGTTGTAATGTTTTGCTTTTGTCTGACAGATCAAATTGTTTAAAACCTTTATCTGGACATAAACTATATTTTTCAGTAGTAAATCCAGTACAATCAGTTCTACCAGTACTATTTAGAACGCCATCTTTAATTTGCCATCTAGCAATGCGGGCAGCTTGAGACCAATTAGAATTAGTGTCTTTAATTAAATAGTAAGCTACCAATGAATATACAAAAGAATCGTCTCGAAATAGAACTGTGCCGCCATTTTTAGTCTCAAGAGCATCTTTAGTCAATTCTCGTTTCCAAAAGAGTAAAATTGGAACCCCATTTGTTACTGTGGGAATTTGGGAATTAATAGCTGCGATTCCTGTATCATCGTATATGTATAGTGCTTGTTGAAGATCGCGAGCTATATAATCAAGCGCTGCTTTGATTTCTTGCTCAGAGTTAGCTTTAGCTTGTTCCTGGCGATCGGTGTTTAAAACGCCGATCATAAAACCTAGTAATGGTGTAATTACTAGGAATGCAATGAGCATAGCTACCAGTAATTCAATGAGGGTGAAGCCACTATTTTTGTTCTGCTTGTGAGAGAGTTTTAGCTGAGTACTTAACAGCCACCTCAGTATATTCATCTTGCTACAGTTTCTCCTTAGTGAGTGATACTGAGTCATGAAATCATTTAATTTGCTGGGTTATTGACAACCACCAAGACGATCGCACAAAGCGCTATAGGAGGGTTGACCTCTGACAATTTCAGTTGTAATTTCTACTAGTGGTGCTTTGCGATCGCCTAGTCCCCCACTGAATGTTGCTGCTTTTTTTCCACCGCTATCACTACTTTTTTTCAAGCTACCAGAATCGATGAAGGCATCTGAACGATATACCCGAACTCCCAAACGATAGCTTTGACCATTATCGATTTGAGCAGTAGTTGTACTGATAGTTCCAACATTATTACCAAAAGCCTGAATGTAAAACTGAACTGGGCTGGTTGTTTTGTAGGTTGTACAGTCAGCAGGTAGAGTGATTTTGCCATTCTTGTGAAAGCAATACAAATTAGTTGCGTCTGTAGGAACAGCTTTATCTGGCAAATAGCGCTGTAATTCGCTACTGCTTGTTGCATTTGCGAGTTTTGTGGTACTGGTTGCAGCAGTAAGTACTGGAGACATTGCATCTGTGATGCTGTTTTCTGAAATTGTTTTAGACTTAATAGCATCAATGAAGGCTTGGGCTGCTTCTGTTGCCAATTCCACCCGTCTAGCTTGCACGCGAGTTGCGGTTGAAATTACTAAGACTGGTGCGATCGCTACCAGCAAAATACTAACCACCAGGATCGCCACCAGCGACTCAATGATTGTAAAACCAGACTGGCCAGATGATTCTTGTAGTTGGTGTGGGTTCATAGTCAGTTCCTCAATTGGGCTATGTCTTGGAGCAATTGGCGATCGAGTGTAATGCACTCCTCGCCCCTCCCCTTTTATGCGAGGGTTAACGAAAAATAAGGAAGGGGCTGAAGGCTCAGGGCTTTTTTTAATACAATCTATTCACTTGAAAAGTGGTCGAAAAAGCTTCATTCAGACACTTGAGGATGCTTAGAGCTTGCACTGACCGTTACCTGGACGTTCGCTATCAGGTAGCGCAAATTTGAAACTGTTGCCAAAGTAGCTACTGTCGGGAGTACCAAATCCATCAGATGTTTGAGTTTGGACGGCACACAACAGAGTTTGCACCCAAAGGTCATCTCGGCCTACTTCTCTGTAGTATTCATTTGGAGGGTCTGCCGCTGGAACTACAAAGCGCTGGGCAAACAAATCTGGATTTTGCGCTAGTAAGGCTACATCAAAACCCCAGTTACGGTTAGGAGCCATATAATAAGGCGCTTCCCCAGCAGGAGCAGTACCTACATAAGTAACATCTGATGTGTAACCTGGTCTAGCAGAATTCAGAGCTCTCATAAAGATACTGTTAATATTGGCACTATTGACAGAAGATGAATTAGAAATATCAGAAGCGGTTGCAGCGACAGTTGCCGATCCTGGTCTGACAAGAACTTGAAATGGTGCGGTAGCATAGATACTGCGTTTAAATTGGATGAACGAACCGCTAATATTGGCATTAACGTCATTCCAGTTTTCTAAGAAGCGTACAAAGTTATGCAAACCTCCATTGATTTCGTAAGTACTTGGACCAACACGAACAGGAGTATCACCAGCTGCAACTGCTAGATTAAAAGTTGTTTCACTTGCCTTAGGCAACCATCTAGTATTTTTCACGACAGTGGAGGTACTGGCTAAACTGTCGTAACTTTGACCGTGTTGAGGTGCTGCGGTTGTTACCTGTAATTGCAATACAGGTTCTAGTAGTGGCTGAAAATACTCATTTCTTGGGAATGGTGTCGTGGTGAATGGGGTAGTGTCTCCAGGAAAATCTTTCTCAGAATATTGGTTAGGTGATGCGAGTGGTATTCGGGGATATCTAAAGAAAAGACGATAAGTCTCACTACTACCATTAGTGTAGTTGTATTGCATATTGTCGAGTCCGAACCCTGGTGGTGCGCCATAGTTAGTATCTTTTGTGGTTGTAAACCATAGGGCATTATTGGCTACTTCTGGTATCTCTCCGTTACGAAAATGTCCTACTACTTTCACGGGAGTTCCTGATGATGAATCTGTTTTTATACCTAGTACGATGGGAGTAGCAGAAGCAAAGTTTATGGGAGCATTAGAGGTATCAACCAGCTGACCAGAACTATTTCGTTTATAAGCAACTCGGCGGGCAAATTTTTCAAAACTAGCTCTTGCGGATTGAGCAGTAGTACCAGCTAATAGTCTGTTTCTTGGAGCATTTAGTACGTCAGAATCGCTAGATCTTTTTTGGATCTCTGCTAGCGTCAAACTATTGCTTTGGTTATCATCATTATCTAAACCAATATACCAATCAGTTACTCCACATTCAGAAACTGGTATTTTAAAGCACATCTCCATGACATACTCTGGTAAAGTACCTCGGCGCTGAATGGGTGTGACGAAGTTGTTGAAGTAAGAACTGTTATTGTTTCTCGAATCAGTACCAGTTGGAGTTCCTTTGTAGTATGCATCGCCACCAGAGTCAGTGAAGAATTTAGATGAAGTGACGAAGTTGTTATTCCAGAAACCTGCCTTCAATCGGTTCAGTACAACGTTAGGGTCACTTCCTTGATTATTTCGTAAGTCGTAATCACCCTCATCACGGAAGCCTTCGCGGAAGTTACCAGACAATAAGGTGACAGCATCGGCAATTACTGATGCTGGTCGCCAAGTTTCACCTGTTGCACAATTAGGTAGTCTAGGGTCATTAGGCCGACAAGCAAAGTCAGAATCGCGATTTGCGGCAGCACGACTGTAAAATTTATTATCGTAAGCTATGTTACTTGCGTCGTCAGTGGGTGTAACTAGAAGATCCGGAGTTTTGAATTCTTGCTTACTATGCAGATTAAAATTGCCCTTAACATACACTGGTAGCTCCGTTGCTAAAATTAAGCCTTTTTCCTCCGCTCTGTAATCATTCATACGACTCAAGTTACTGCCATTAATCAACATAATGGCGTTAGGCCGTCGTTCTGGATCTAGCTTGTAGTCACTAGCACTGACGCTTTCACTGCTTGTGTCACTGCGGTCTTTTTGAGCATCATCACGAGAGGCATAGATAATACCGCTATTGGGAAATAGATATTCGTTTGCCCAATTTTTAGTAGCGTCTGGATTGGTGTTAGTTTTTGCGCGAAGCAGATCTAAATCTATGACAGTGGCACGAATTTCTAAAGGCTGACGCTGTTCCACTTCCAGATTGTATTTTCCAGTTAATGTACCACCTTTATCTATAGCCTTAATTTGTCGGGCATCAAGAAATGCAGTTTCTTTGATTGCGCCATCAGGAATGTAGGTAGTACTAGCAGTCAGAGAGCCATCAGCAATCTTGATTGCACAGATGGTAGAGTCAATTGCTGATTGCTCAGAGAGAGTAAGTTTGCTGGTTGTTGCTTTGGCCAGTGCTTGCCGCAGCAGAGGATTAACAAGGCGACCATTGGGAAATACCAAGTTAGCTTGATGTTTCAAGCGGTCTAGCAAAGCTACGCTGGTGTTAGTAACATCATCATCGTTAGCTACAGCTGCAAAAAAACCATTAGTATCTACTGCCTGTCCTCTAGTTATACCTGCGGCTGTAGTGCTGGGAGCTTCGTAAACAACCCCATTGTTAGATGCTGCTACTGTTGTCAAATCACGTGGGTCGTAGGTGTTTGTAGTTGCTGTTGTCTGATTTGTAGGGTTGTAGTAGCTACTTACACACGCCATAGGTGTTTGATAATCGTCTGCTGTGCTGGCCGTAGGAGCATAGGAATCAAAATTGTAGTGATATACTGCTGTGGCACGCATTACCAAATGACCTCGTGTTGGCGTACCGTTGAGAGGATTACTAGAATCAGGCACAAGCATGGGCATTGTGTCCGGCCAGACTACATTTGTGGCGCTGGCATTATTTTCTAATACGTTTGTTGTAGTGGGGTCGTCATTGACTGTTGAGGGAGGTGTAGGGAGATTAGAACCTGTACGTCTATATATTCCCGCACCTGTAATTACCCTCAGTCCACCAATCACATCAAGGATATTAGCTCTGGGTGAAGCGGCTGAAATTTCCCAAAAACCATCACGCCCAGTCACTCCCAAATCTGATAATTGTCTGACGCGAGTGGTACGAGTACGATCTTTTGTAGTGCTACCTGTCCACTTCACACTGGTAATGGTTTCGGAACTCTCCTCACCTACAAATTTTCCGTCCTTCCATGTAAGTTCAGGGAGATTGTTACCTACTACAATGCGATCGCCTAACTCTGTTTCTGTTACCGGAGTGTTATCTACTACCTCTGGATCTCTAGTAGGTAGTTGCGCTGTATTTAATGTGAGTTTTGTGTTACCGTCTATTGGATAAATCCAGGCATCCATTGGACGTAGCGTATTACCAGAAGAACTGTTCAATAAAGTTGTTGCATCTGCTGTGGTGTAATCCACACCAGCAGATTTTTCAATCCCAGAAGTACCATAAGGAACTTCTTTAAATGGTACACGCCGAGTACGTTTACGGAACCAAGTTTCCAATTCTTCTTTACGTACTTTATATGCGTCTAAGCTTGGATCGTTTGTAGTGCGTTTGTCTGTATTAGTTTGGACTTCTGTTGGATCGGCACTACTCGCTTTAGCTAATTGTACCTTCACTAATAAGTCTATGCGTTGAGCATAAGCTTGAGTGTTATAGGCAACCTCATTCGAGCCATTTGAGGTAGTTTTATTATCAGAAGCTAAAGTTTTACTTGTATCAGGTGTATTGTTTTCTTTAAATAAATCTACACGCGTTCCATTTTTATCAGTTGCACTGATTGGGCTACTAACTCCAATATTACCGCCAATAACTATCTTGCCATTTTCTCGTTCGTAATAACAAGAATCTTTGCTACTGACTTGAAATAGGGTTATATCTTTATCAGTTTTAGCAGTAAATAAGTTACTGTTGGTAAAAATACGTCCATTTAGACGGAATCTAGGACCAGGTGTAATATCTAAGTCATCTTCATATACAACAGCATTATTAGTAATAGAAATTTGGCTACGATCTTGCTGCATTTCTAAAGCCGAGAAGCCTTTATTACCTCGATATGTTTCATATTTTGTTGTATCGAGACTAGCTTGACTAGTGATGGGAACCGTTACTGTATATACGAAAAAGCTTTTTTTCAATTCGCCACTGGGAAGCTTATACCAACCTGAATTACCTACTAAGCTGGCACTTGTCTCACCAGCTACATCACAAGCTCCACCTGCTTTAGCAGGTAGCATAGGAGGGGTTCTAGCATCTAGTGGGCTTCTCTTCCTAGTTTGGCTTGTACCACTTTGGGGAGGAGTGCGGAAGTAGATACCATAGAGAATAAAGCTATCAAATTTTCCGTTATTATCTGTATCGGCAGGAAATTTCCAGGCTGTTTGTATGTTTTCCCTATCCTCTAAAATCATAGTACTGGTTGCTTCTATTGTACTGTTCCTATTGATGTTATAAGGCACAGTAATGGGAGTTTCATCACCAAATGTATAGGCAGGAAGTTTATTGGTTAAGGTATTGTATAGTGTTACGTTTGATGGGACAGAACGTGGCAAAGTGGGGTCGGTAAACAAGGCAGTTATTTTTGCTTTAGCTCTCTCTAATGCAGGAGTAGCAGCTTGCATTGTCGCCTCATTCACTCTGACATTACTAGCGTTTTTGGCTCGCTCAAATGAGCGGAACAAAATTGCAGCTGTTAACAGCACGACTACCAAAGTTACCATTGCCACTGTTGGTAACACAAAGCCTGCATTTGCTGGAGTGCGTCTTCTTCTTGTGAGAAAGATGGCGCGTAATAGCCAAATAATTCGCTTGTTGATTGCAGATAAAAAATTCTTGCCAATTAGTTTGAAGGTTTTTTGAATTGCCTTGACTAGCTTATTTTTTCCAGACATAGCTGCTTTCCTGTCAAGTGGTTTTTACCAGATTTTTGCTTGTTACCAAATTTTTCATTAGACCTGAAAAATAATTTTTCAGGCAACCGATGAGACTGTATTTATATAAAGAGTGCCTCTTTTTTACAAAATTCAAAATCAAGGGCTACACAAAAAAGACAATTTATTAAAGTTATATCATTCATGAATTGTTCATTTTATCCGGTAAATACTGATTTTTTCAGAATTATTTCAAATGATTCTGAGGAAGAATAAGAGCAGAATTTGACGGTAAATTTGCGGAAATTTATTTTATTGGCAGGCAAGTTTATAAAGATGATGTTAGGAAAACAAGCTTATAGTACCCACTTATAAAGGAAAGATATCAGTTCGATATAAAATAATGTGAATTCTAGGGCTGATATAATGTCCGTTTAATTAGCTGAAAAAGACTTATACTGTTTTACTTTAAACTTGATACAAATACCTTAGTAAGGGCGCACAGCTGTGCGCCCCTACGGTAGATCTATATGTATCAAGATTTTCGTGAAATGGTATTATCCCTGGTTTTAGTACCCAAAACCGTTCCTTTGCGAGTCGGAAAGAAATTTGAACTAGAGTTCAAGACAGGGAGAGGTTTGTGGAATTCACGTTGAAATAATCAGAGTTCACCCTAGATTTCTGGCTTACTAGAGAAGCCGTGAATATTGTGATTTAGGATTACTAATTATCAATAGCCAGTAGGGTAGCACAGCTAGCTATGCTACCCTACGAAAGGCTTATAAGTTAAACTCAGAACGACTATCGGGTATGGGATTCTACGCGCTAAAGTATTTCGCTACTGGATGATAGGTAATAATCGCTGTTGTAGACTGTTCTGGATAAAGCTGTTCGCTTTCATCCATATATAAGTTAATTCTGTCAGTCTGCAATAACTCCAGTTGCTTATACTGATCTTGAATATTTGGGCAAGCGGGATAGCCAAAACTATACCGCGAACCACGATAGCGTTGTGCCAACATATCCCGAATATTATCTGGTTCTTGGGCAGCAAAGCCTAATTCACGGCGGATTCTGGCGTGTGTCCACTCTGCCAATGCCTCTGCCATCTGCACTGCCATACCGTGGAAATACAGGTAATCTGTGTATTGATTATCCGCAAACAGTTTTTGAGCGAATTCTGTGGCAATTTCACCCACAGTCACTGCCTGCATGGGGAAGACATCAATGATTCCTGACTCTTTCGGTGCAAAGAAATCTGCTATGCACAACCGCCTTAATGACTTTTGTCTGGGAAATTCAAAAGTTGTAACCTGCTGTGATTGGTTCCATATATGTACAGAATTCCCCTCGGCTTGGCAAGGGAAATAACCATAAATCACTTGCGGATGTAAGAGATTTTCCTCTATAATTCGCTGTTTCCAAGTTTCTAAAACTGGATAGACTTTTTCAGCTAAGAAAGCTTGATATTCTTCCTTAGATTGTTCTTTCGGTTTGCGGAATTGCCATTGTCCAGCTATTAATGCTTGTAAATCTAAGTGCCAGAATATTTCTTCAAGAGGAATATCACTAGGCTGCAATAATTTTGTTCCCCAGAAAGGCGGTGTGGGACGTTCGATATCTATGGCTACTGCCTCAGAACGCCGAGTATCTATCTCTTTTGGTTCTGTAGATGCTACTTCGCTAGTTGCTGTGGCTGCTGATTCTTTATGACCATTTGTCGAAACTTCAGCTGTTTGAACTTCGTTCAAAAATCCCTGTAAATCATCCCAGTTGCCAGTGGTTTTTGCTGGCATTAATTTATCCATGAAGTGTAGGTCAGAAAACGCGTCTTTGCCATAAACTACTTTACCTTTGTAGGTGTTTTGGCAATCTTCATGCACAAATTTGGGAGTCAAGGCTGCACCACCTAAAATCACGGGTACGGTAATTCCCTTTTCGTTAAATACCTCCAAGTTCTCTTTCATGAAGGCGGTGGATTTTACTAGCAAACCACTCATGGCTATACAATCAGCTTTGTGCTGTTCGTAAGCCTGGATGATGTTTTCTACTGGCTGCTTAATTCCCAGGTTAATCACTTTGTAGCCGTTGTTGGACAAGATGATGTCTACTAAATTTTTACCAATGTCGTGAACATCGCCTTTGACTGTGGCAATGATAAAGGTTCCCTTGGAATTGTTGCCGGATTCGGATTTTTCCATGAAGGGTTCTAGAAACGCAACCGCCGATTTCATGGTTTCCGCAGACTGTAACACGAAGGGTAGTTGCATTTGTCCAGAACCGAATAATTCCCCGACAACTTTCATGCCATCTAGCAGGAAGATGTTGATAATTTCTAGGGGAGGATATTGTTCTAAGGCTTTTTTGAGATTTTCTTCTAAGCCGATGCGTTCGCCGTCGATGATGTGGCGTTTGAGGCGTTCTTCGACGGGGAGACTTTCATCTAAGGAGCGATCGCGTTTTGTAGTGACTCCTGCAAACAATGTGGTAAGCTCTGCCAAAGGATCGTAAACGCAAACATCACCCTCAAATCTCCGCTGGTCATAAATCAATTGGCGACAAATTTCTTGATGTTGTTCTTCAATCTTGGACAGCGGTAAAATCTTGCTGGCACTAACTATTGCTGCATCCATTCCCACTTGCGTCGCTTCGTGCAAAAACACTGAGTTCAGCACTATCCGCGATGCGGGATTTAAACCAAAAGAAATATTGGAAACACCCAAAACTACATGACATCCGGGCAATTCTTGGCGAATGCGCCGAATGGCTTCTATGGTGGCTTTGCCGTTTTCTCGGTCTTCTTCAATCCCCGTGGAAATTGGTAGAGCTAAGGTATCAAAGAATATTTCTGTGGCGGGTATGCCGTATTCTACAGCTTGACGGTAAGCGCGTTGGGCAATTTGAAACTTTTTCTCGGCTGTCCGCGCCATGCCTTCTTCGTCGATGGTACCAATAACTACGCCAGCACCGTACTTTTTCGCTAATTCCAGCACTTTCAAAAAGCGCGGTTCGCCGTCTTCGTAGTTGGTGGAGTTCAGCAAACATTTACCGCCGGCTACTTTTAAACCTGCCTCCATTTTTTCCCATTCGGTGGAGTCAAGCATTAAAGGTAATGTCACGTTATTGACAAGGCGCGAAACTAGTTCGTGCATATCGCGCACGCCGTTACGTCCGACATAATCGACGTTGACATCGAGGATGTGTGCGCCTTCTTTGACTTGCGCCCTCGCCATTGAGACGAGTCCATCCCAATCTTCAGCATTTAGCAAATCGCGGCATTTCTTAGAACCACTGGCGTTGAGGCGTTCGCCGATAATCAAGAAGGAATTCTCTTGATCGTAAGGCTGAGTGGTGTAAATTGATGCTGCTGCTGGTTCTAAACTCGGCTGTCTAACTTTTGGCTTCAAGTCTTTGGCCATTTCTGCCAATTGTTGAATGTGTTCTGGGCGAGTCCCACAGCAACCCCCGATCGCTTGGACACCCAAATCTTCAACAAAATGCATCAGCGCCATGCGTAATTCCATCGGTGTGAGGCGGTAGTGTGCTTGACCGCCGACGTTCTCTGGTAAACCCGCATTGGGAATACAGGAAACGATAAAAGGTGAATGTTCTGCCAGATACTTGATATGTGGTTTCATCAAGTCCGGGCCTGTGGCGCAGTTTAAACCGAGAATGTCAATTGGGTATGGTTCTAAAATTGTCAGCACGGCGCTGATTTCTGAACCCACCAACATTGTGCCCATGCTTTCCATTGTCACAGACACCATCAACGGACGGCGATCGCCCTTTTTCGCAAACACTTCTTCAATACCATTCAGCGCGGCTTTGATTTGCAGCACATCTTGGCAAGTTTCCACAAGAAATAAATCCACGCCACCATCCCACAGCGCTTCGGCTTGTTCGGCGAAAGACGCTTTCATGGTGTCAAAGTCAATGTGTCCCAAGGTGGGTAGTTTGGTTGTCGGGCCGATGGAACCAGCGACAAACCGGGGTTTTTCGGGAGTGGAAAATTCTGCGGCGACACGCTTGGCTAGTTCTGCGGCTGTTTTGCTGAGGTAGTAGGCTTTGTCTGCTAAGTCATATTCTGCTAAGACAATGGACGTACTGCCAAAGGTATCCGTTTCAATGACATCAGCACCAGCAGCAAGAAAGTCGCGGTGAACTTTGGCGACGGCTTCGGGTTTGGTGTGGACTAAGTATTCGTTACAACCTTCGTATTGGGCGCCGCCAAAGTCTTCTGCTGTCAGGTTTTGGGTTTGCAGGTTAGTTCCCATTGCACCGTCAAATACGAGGACTGGGCTATCTGGACTACGCAGGCGTTCAAGGAAGGAATGAGTCATATTTTCCTAGAAGAAATGAGGAAATCAAGTGAGTCTTGTGATACTCGACTTACTTTATTATTTTCCAAAATTATGATATTTTTGGCATCTTTTAATAAAGTCTGGTTTTTTATATAGTGGTTCTCAGTTGAGTTGGTAGAAGAACCCCAACCCCCTCCTGCAAGCGAGGAGCTTGCTCTGATTAGGAAAAGCTATAATTCTAAAGCCGCTATTAGACAAAAATTCACCCGAACGATCGCCTCAGAGGAAAGAGAACCCAGCTTTCTGAGAATCATCGGTTTATTTAATGTAAAAATTGACTCACAGCGAACTACAGACTCAACTCTAATACCGACACTGGCTATTTCATCGCCCGTTATTAAATATTGCGTTACAGTTAATGGGCGATTAGTGTTGGAAGTACAAGGCACAACCATCAAATCATCCAGAATTTGATTCAATTGATTTGCCGAAATAACAATACCAGGGCGAACTTTAAACTGTGTGAATCCGGTTGAAGGCATGGGGACTCGACACAATACCACATCACCGCGCTGTAAGTTCATCAGCAAATACTTCATCGTAAATATCATTTTCAGGACTTACCCAATCCTGATAAGCCTGAGATTCAAGAGTAGGATTAACAGTTTTTTCTCCATTTTTGAAAGAGAGAGCTAAATCTAGCAGTGCTGATAACTGTTCATCATTCATTTGTTCAATCAGACTTAGAAGTTCTTGACGAATATTCATGCAATTTTCGACTGCTAACTATATTTAATGTATGCCATAAGGCGATCGCCCTTAGCGTTGCCCGCAGTTCGACACCTTTCGGCTTCTCTACGAGACGCTACGCGAATGCTCAAGGCAAGAAGCTCAGTGACCATCGTAGAGATCGCTATTATCAGGTGGGCAATATTTAGACCTCTTGCAAAAGTAACTTTTGCACTCTTGTGGGGAAAGGGGAAAGGTTAAAGGTTAAAGGTTTTTTCTTATTCCTTTTCCCTTTCCCCTATTTCTGGTAGGTATGGTATTACCCATTCACAGAGGCGAGGTTGCACTGAGTCTACACATAGTCAGATGAAATATTTTCGCCAAGTTTCTTATCTTAGGATCGCAGCTTAGAGTTGTTACTCCGTTCAGCTCAAAGATGGAAAAACCCAAGAGGTTGAAGAAGTCAGAGGACAACAAGCAATATTCCTTCTGCCTCCTGCCTCCTGCCCTCTGCCTTTCTTGATAACTTGAGTTCAACTATGGATTTAAATTCTTTGTTCAATCTCAATACATTTATTGAATTATTACTGGGGATTAGTTTGAGCGCGGCGGCTGGCTTTAGAGTCTTTGTACCACTGCTAGCATTGAGTGTGGCATCAGTTTTTGGACATTTAGATTTGCCAACTAATTTTGATTGGGTGGAAACACCTCAAGCTGTAATTGTTTTTGCAGTCGCTTGTTCGCTGGAAATTATCGGTTATTACATTCCTTGGTTAGATCATCTGCTGGATATTGTTGCCACGCCTGCGGCATTTATCGCCGGGACAATTGTAACAGCATCTGTAGCTCCAGAGATGAATCCGCTGGTGCATTGGACGTTAGCTTTAGTTGCTGGTGGTGGAACCGCAGGATTAACTCAGGGATTAACGAATATATTGCGGATCAGTTCTACAGGGGTTTCTGGTGGATTAACCAATCCTGTTGTGTCAACTATTGAGTTGTTCGTTGCAATCGCGCTGTCTTTGCTGGCGCTAGCTTTACCAGCGGTAGCAGGAATAATCGTAATTGGTTTTCTAATAGTAGCTATTCAAAGAATCTGGAGTTTCTTTAATAAACCATCTTCTCAAATTAACGAAACCGTATCTCCATCAAGAGAATTGGGATAAGCAGGAGGCAGGGGGACTCGACACAATATCACCGCGCTGTAAGTTCATCAGCAAATACTTCGTCGTAAATATCATTTTCAGAGCTTACCCAATCCTGATAAGCCTGAAATTATACAGCAGGATTAACAGATTTTTCGCCATTATTGAAAGAAATAGCTAAATATAGCAATGCTGATAAGGGACTTCCAAATAAAAAAATATGCAATTAACTCTTGTGGGGTGGGCATCCTGCCCGCCCTATGGACTGGGCGGACAAGATGTCCACCCCACAAGATTGGATAATTTATTTGTTGGAAGTCCCTAACTGCTTATCATTCAGTTGTTCAATCAGACTTAGAAGTTCTTGACGAATATTCATGGAATTGCCGACTGCTAACTATATTCAATCTATGCCATAAGACGATCACCTGTAGCGTTGGGTGTGCATAGGTGTAGCCCATCGTAGACATCGCAATTATAAAGCGATCGTAGTCGTGGGGTGTGTTAGCGTGAAAGCGTAATGCACCTTTAATACTCGTGAACGAGTCTTTGATACTCGTGAACGAGTCTTTGATACTCGTGAACGAGTCTTTGATACTCGTGAACGAGTCTTTGATACTCGCCGACGAGTCTTTGATACTCGCCGACGAGTATTTTATACTCGCGAATGAGTCTTTGATACTCGCCGACGAGTATTTTATACTCGTGAACGAGTTTTTGATACTCGCGAACGAGTCTTTGATACTCGCCGACGAGTCTTTGAGCTTCATTAAGGAGTGAGGATTTTAAGGAAGCCAGCGATGTCTTCTCTACGAGAGCTACGCGAACGACGGGCTACGCTTACGCACCCTGTTAATTTGAACATTACAGCCGTTTTCATGAGCATGAACACACTCATCCAATCTGTAATGCTTAGTTACGATATACTACTTTAGTAAATATGGCTACAGAGTTGATGAGGTTTGCAGGTGACAAACGAAGAACTGTTGCGAATTATTGAAAAAGCTGCTAAGGAAAAGGCAACGGAGCTAAACCTCTCTAGGAATCAACTCAGCAGCCTGCCGCCAGAAATCTGCCAACTCTCCAGGCTGACAAGGCTAGACCTCTCCAACAATCAACTTACCAGCCTGCCGCCAGAAATCTGTCAACTCTCTAACTTAAGATGGCTATCCCTCTCTAACAATCAACTTACCAGCCTGCCGCCAGAAATCTGCCAACTCTCTAACTTAAGATGGCTATCCCTCTCTAACAATCAACTTACCAGCCTGCCGCCAGAAATCTGCCAACTCTCTAACTTGACTGAGCTATACCTCGAAAACAATCAACTCAGCAGTCCGCCGCCAGAAATCTGCAAACTCTCCAGCCTGACAACGCTATCCCTCTCTAGGAATCAACTCAGCAGCCTGCCGCCAGAAATCTGCCAACTCTCTAACTTAAGATGGCTATTCTTTCATCACAATGAACTCAGGAGACTGCCACGAGAAATCAGCCAACTCTCCAGCCTGACATGGCTATACCTCGAAAACAATGAACTCAGCAGCCTGCCGCCAGAAATCTGCCAACTCTCCAGCCTGAAAGAGCTATACCTCCATAACAATCAACTCAGCAGCCTGCCGCCAGAAATCTGCCAACTCTCCAGCCTGACAGAGCTATACCTCCATAACAATCAACTCAGCAGCCTGCCGCCAGAAATCTGCCAACTCTCCAGCCTGACAGAGCTATACCTCTCCAACAATGAACTCAGCAGCCTGCCGCCAGAAATCTGCCAACTCTCTAGCCTGACAACGCTATCCCTCGCTAACAATCCATTAACCTCGCCACCGCCTGAGATTGTCGAGCAGGGAATACAAGCGATTTTCAGTTACCTGCGAGAAAGGTTAGAGGGTAGCCAACGGCAGTGGGTTTCTAAGTTGCTAGTTGTCGGTGAAGGAGGTGTGGGTAAGACATCTTTATTAAGAGCTTTGCGCGGTGAAGAGTTCGACACCCAGGAATCTACCACCCACGGCATTGAAATTAAATCCTTGGAATTAACCCATCCCACGCAAGCAGATACAAGTATGGAGTTAAACACCTGGGATTTTGGGGGACAAGAAATCTATCACGCCACCCATCAATTCTTTCTCACCAACCGTTCACTATTTTTACTCGCCTGGAATGCCCGACTGGGATTTGAGCAAGGTAAACTCTATTACTGGCTAGATACCATCAAAGCCTTAGCACCGGAATCTCCGATTTTACTCGTCGCCACCCACATCGATGAGCGAGATGCCGACCTTCCCCTCAAAGAGTTACGCGACAAGTACCCCCAGATTATCGAACACTATAAAATTAGCTCTAAAATCAGCCTTGGCATTGAAGAACTGCGGCAGGCAATTGCAGAAGCAGCCGCTAAGTTACCTTTAATGGGCGAAATCTGGCCTAGCACCTGGCTAAATGCTGCCAATGCCATCCGCAGCGAGGCAAAAAAATACATTACACCGCAGCAATTGTGGGACATCATGGCTGAGTCCCAAGTTGCTGACATCAGCAAAGAAGTGCTGGCGCGATGGCTGCATGAATTAGGCGAAATTCTCTATTTTCAAGACAATGAAGAACTTAACGATACTGTTATTCTCAAGCCCCAGTGGGTAACTGAATATATCAGCAAAGTGTTGGAAAGCAAAGACGTAAGCGATCGCTTTGGGATTTTCACCCGTCAGGAAATGGATCGACTTTGGCACGACTTAGAACGATGGATGCGCGACCACTTCCTACGGCTGATGGAGCGTTTTGACCTTTCCTACCGGACTTTAGAAAACCGGGATATTAGTTTAGTGGTGGAACGTTTGCCCCTAGACGCGCCTAATTACGAGCAGAAATGGCAGCAAATTAAACAAACAGACAACTGCAAAGAAATTTCGATGAAATTTCAACTCGATACCATTCCTGCGGGTATTCCCACTTGGTTTATTGCGCGTCAACACCGCTTCACAACTGGCATTCATTGGCGTAATGGTGTTTTATTTGCTGATTCCGAGCAAAAACATTTAGCTTTAGTGCAAGCGTTTTCTCGCGATCGCTATTTGCAATTAACAGTCCGAGGAGCATACCCCCAGAATTTCTTTGCATTACTCAAAGATGGCATTGAGCTAACTCTGGCAAGGTTTCCCGGATTGGAGATTCAACGCTTTATTCCCTGTCCCGGTCATGATGGCCAAGAGTGTATTCACCTGTTCAATTATGCAAATTTAGAGAGAGCGATCGCTAAAACAATTCCAGATATGCAATGTCAAGAGAGTTTTGAATCTGTCTCGGTATCAACTTTGCTTTTTGGTTTAGATTGGCGCACGCAGGATCGAGTGCTGTTACGTATCGACCAGTTAGAAAAAACAGTTGTTGGCGGACAGGAAGCAATTCTTGACGAGTTCAAAGAGATGCGGGAACATATACAACGGGAATTTACCAATATATTCCGCCGCGAACAAGCAAGCATTGATGCTCATTGTCCCAATGTATTTGTCTTGCGTCCCCATGATGTTAACGCTTGGAAAAAAAATCTACTCGGACAAAAGCTAAATTTACAACTCTATTGCCAAGCACCAGGCTGTTGGCATCCCACCCAAGAAGGTGGTTTATATGAAATAAATGAACCAGCCAAATGGCTCAGAGTAACAGCACCTTATATTAGTAGATTATTTCGCGTCTTGAGATATGCTGCGCCCATAGTAGGGCCATTTGTAGGTTTGGTAAACGAACAAGAATATGAAAAAGTATTTAAGAACGATCTCGAATTCACCAAAGAACTAGCAGCAAAATTACCGGAATTCAAAGAATCTGAAGATTTAGAATTAGCAGGCAAAATTGCTAGGGGTGAAGATTTAGATCCAGAACGCGCTGATGGTGCTGCTTTGCGTAGTTTGCGCCAACTATTAGAAGAAAAAGATCCCCAGCAGCACTGGGGTGGATTAAAAAAAGTCTTGACTCCAGAAGGACATTACTTGTGGTTGTGCGAACACCACGCAGGAAATTATAAAAGCTAATACCAATTTTGGATTTTGGATTAAAAGGCTTTGTGATAAAGCTGTTCCAAGGCGTAGGCTGTGTTGCCACGAAGCGCAATACTGTTCGGTTAAGGCATCAGACGCGATAAATCGCCGTCTCTACAAGAATCAATCCTTTGTAGAGACGGCGATTTATCGCGTCTTTGGGATATACAATTTTCATGAAAAAACCTTAACCAAATCGTATTGGGTGCTAACGCAGCCTTTGATATTTGTGAATGAATCTTTGATATTCAACGACAAATCTTTGATATTCGCGGACGGGTAGAGACGTTGCAATGCAACGTCTCTACATTTTTGTATGTGTAGCCTACGTAGCAATCTGTGTTACTGAAACTTTCACTGGCATCTTTTTACTAAAAGACAGACCGTTTTCACTTCTGTCAATGAAAATCGTGTCTCCAGAGATAAAGGTATTTTCCAATAACTTGGTAGCAAGGGGGTTTTCTACTTCTCGCTGAATTGCGCGTTTGAGTGGGCGGGCACCGTAAACTGGGTCATAGCCTGCTTCTACGAGGTAATCACAAGCACCTGGGGAGATTTCAAAGAAGATTTTTTGATCGCGGAGGAGATTTTCTACGCGTTTGAGCTGAATGCGGATAATATGCCGCATTTCCAAACGGCTGAGGGTATGGAAGAGAATTAGATCGTCAATGCGGTTGAGAAATTCGGGGCGAAAATGCGATCGCAAGTTGTCCATTACCCGCTTCCGCATGGTTTCATACTTGGAATCATCACCAGAGACATCCAATATATGTTCGCTACCAATGTTACTGGTCATGACAATAACGGTGTTGCGAAAATCTACCGTTCTTCCTTGGGAATCAGTAATTCTGCCGTCATCTAGTACCTGTAATAAAATATTAAACACATCGGGGTGTGCTTTTTCTACTTCATCCAGCAGCACCACTGAGTAGGGACGGCGGCGAACTGTCTCAGAAAGTTGACCGCCTTCTTCGTAGCCGATGTATCCCGGAGGCGCTCCCACCAGCCGCGAAACTGAGTGTTTTTCCATATACTCGGACATATCGAGGCGGATCAATGCATCGTCAGAATCAAAGAGAAACTGAGCTAAAGCACGGGCAAGTTCGGTTTTACCTACGCCTGTAGGCCCCATGAATAAAAATGAACCAATGGGACGCGAGGGGTCTTTCATTCCCGCACGGGCGCGGCGAATTGCGGCTGCTACTGCTGCTACTGCTTCTTCTTGGCCAATGACTCGTTGATGCAAGTGACTTTCTAGTTGCAGTAATTTTTGGCGTTCGGATTCCAACAGGCGATTAACGGGGATTCCCGTCCACTTGGCGACGATTTCAGCAATATCGGCTTCGGTGACTTGTTCTCGCAGCAAGGTGGAACCAAGGCTTTGAATTTCTAAAAGTTTCGCTTCTTTGGCTTCGCGATCGCGTTGCACTCCTTCCAATTTGCCATACTTCAATTGGGCGGCTTTATTCAAATCATAGGCGCGTTCGGCCTGTTCGATTTGCACTCGCAGCGCATCTTCTTCTTTTTTTAAAGCACTTATCGCTTCTAATAACTGCTTTTCACCTTGCCATTGATCGTTGAATATATGCTGCTTCTCAGTTAAATTGGCGATTTCTTCCTCAATTCGCTGCAAACGTTCTCTGGTTTGGGGAATACCTTTTTCTTCACCAGCTAATGACAGCTTTTCCATTTCTAGCTGCATGAGGCGGCGGTCAATGGTTTCTAGTTCGGCTGGTTTGGAGGTAATCTCCATTTTTAACTGTGCGGCGGCTTCATCTACCAAGTCAATGGCTTTATCTGGTAAAAAGCGATCGCTAATATAACGCGCCGACAATGTTGCTGCGGCTACCAACGCTGAATCAGAAATTTTGACGTTGTGATGCACTTCATAGCGTTCTTTCAACCCCCGAAGAATGGAAATAGTATTTTCTACGGTTGGCTGATCGACAAATACTTGCTGAAAGCGGCGTTCTAGGGCGGCGTCTTTCTCAATGTGCTTGCGGAATTCATCTAAGGTAGTAGCGCCAATGCAACGCAATTCTCCCCGCGCCAGCATGGGTTTGAGTAAATTTCCCGCATCCATCGCCCCTTGTTGATTGGAACCTGTACCGACTACGGTGTGCAATTCGTCAATAAATAGGACGATTTGACCGTTTGATTCCATCACTTCCCGGAGAACGGATTTTAAGCGGTCTTCAAATTCACCCCGGTATTTTGCCCCAGCAATTAAGCTACCCATGTCCAAAGAGATCAACTGGCGATTTTTCAGGGATTCGGGAACATCACCGTTGACCATACGCTGTGCTAAAGCTTCAGCGATCGCAGTTTTACCAACTCCAGGTTCGCCAATCAATACCGGATTATTTTTGCTGCGGCGGGACAATACCTGAATTACCCGACGAATTTCGTCGTCCCGTCCAATCACCGGGTCGAGTTTTCCAGATTTTGCCTGTTCTGTCAAGTCTCGACCAAATTTTTGTAAAGCTTCGTAGCGGGATTCTGGGTTTTGGTCTGTTACTTTTTGGCTACCGCGAACACTTTTGATTGCAGCTTCTAACTTCGCTACATCCACATTAAAGCCTTTGAGTATCCGCCGTCCAACGCGTTCATCGTCAGCAAAAGCCAGCAGGATGTGTTCCACAGAAATGTAGGAATCTTTCATGTTGACTCTAATTTCCTCGGCTTGGTCTAGTAAAACATCTAAACCGCGACCAAGGTAAAGCTGATCGCTTTTACCAACTTTTGGCTGACGTTGGGTAAAGGCTTCTAATTGTTGCTGCAAGCGAATTGGATCGACTTCAGATCGAGCCAGAATACGTATTGCTAGACTAGTGGGTTCTTCTAGAAGGGCAATTATTAAATGTTCAACATCTAGTTGCTGTTGTTGATAAGCACGAACTATATCCTGAGATTTAACAATCCCTTCCCAGGCTTTATCTGTAAATTTATTAGGATCTGTAGGTTGCATCTTTAAAATTTTCGATTTGAGATTTTTAGGGATTGGGTACTGGGGATTAGGTACTGGGGATTGGTAATTAGCGATTGGGTATTTGAGATTGGGAATTAGGGATTGGTCATTGGTGATTGGGTACTGGAGATTGGGGATTGGTACTGAGAAAGTAGTCCTATAATATTTATTTCCTAGTCCCCAGTCCCCAGTCCCCAGTCCCCACCTATTCCCTAATTTAAAACGAAAACACGGTTATGAGCGTGGTTTGCTAGTAGATGGTGCTATTGGAGCGATGTCTACAAAGGACTAAGCCTAAGCTGTTGATGTTGCCCATCAATGACAGTATATATAGCAATCCTATCTGATTTGTAAAAATTCTCGGTGTCTAGATCCCCGACTTCTTAAAGAAGTCGGGGATCTAAGTTTTCACGACTGATTTAGGAATGCTATAGATTATGACTGTGGAAATTACTGGCTTACAAGTTGCTCTTGTGATTCCTGTTTAATGGCGGAACCTTGAGTACCCAGTTGAATTAATTCAATTTTATACCCGTCTGGATCTTCTACAAAAGCGATAACTGTTGAACCATTTTTCATTGGCCCTGGTTCTCGCACGATTTTAGCGCCTTGATTGCGGATTTCTTCACATTTGGCGTAAATATCATCAACTCCAAGAGCAATATGACCGTAAGCATTACCCAATTCGTATTTTTCTACTCCCCAGTTGTAAGTTAATTCAATGACTGTATTATCGCTTTCATCACCATAGCCCACAAAAGCTAAGGTAAATTCTCCTCCTGGATAATCTTTTCGTCGCAGTAATTTCATACCCAGAATTTCACAATAAAATTTTAACGACTCTTCAAGGTTACCCACCCGCAACATTGTATGTAGTAATCGCATATTGACCTTGCTCTGTGGAATATTGCTTTCTGCCAACATTTTACAGAACTTGCTAACAAAGCCCATCCATTGAAAGTGTATGATTGGCAAAAAGATTACCAATAAATATTATTTGTCGAGTGAGGAGGTGGGGAGGTGGGGAGGTGGGGAGATGGGGAGGTGGGGAGATGGGGAGAAATATTTCTTCTCCATCGTGCCATACTCCCTGCTTGACTAATGCCCAATGCTCAATGCTCATATTTTATGACAACTCAAACACTAGGACTCGAACAAAATTTATATGACTATTTACTGTCGATTTCTCTTAGAGAACCGGAAATTTTAACTCAACTGAGGCAAGAAACAGCGCAGTATCCAGTGGGTAGAATGCAGATTGCTCCCGAACAAGGCCAGTTTATCGGATTGCTGGTGCAGTTGTTGGGAGCAAAGAAAACTTTAGATATTGGTGTTTTTACGGGCTATAGTTCTCTAGTGGTGGCATTGGCGTTACCTAAGGACGGTAAGATAGTAGCTTGTGAGATTAGTGAAGAATTTACAGCGATCGCTCAACGTTATTGGCAGCAAGCAGGAGTAGCAAATAAAATTCAGCTGCACATCGCTCCAGCTTTGCACACTTTAGATTGGCTATTGGCAACAGGAGAAGCACAAACTTTTGACTTTGCTTTCATCGATGCAGATAAAAGCAACTATGATGGCTATTATGAGCGATCGCTGCAATTAGTACGTCCGGGGGGATTGATTGCGATCGATAATGTCCTGTGGTCGGGCAAAGTTGCTAACCCCGATGTGCAGGATAACAGAACTAAAAGAATTCGTGCTTTTAATCAGAAGTTGCATCAAGACGAGCGAGTTAGTCTCAGTGTCATTGCGATCGGAGATGGATTGACTCTAGCGTTGAAAAAGTAATGTTTTTGAAGGATTCTCGATTCGAGAATTTAGAAATAGAAACGTTGTAAGCCGTCACAAATTTAAATTGTATCAGGACTTACGCAAAAGATAACGAAAGTAGCGGTAATACCCTGCGGGAAGCCGCTCCGGGTCTACATGAATTACCGCAACGCTTGAATAAGGTTTTCAATCACATATCGCGTAAGTCCTGTGTATATTTTCTCCTGTTGGCTGTTAATTGTTGACGGTTGACAGTTAAATGTCATCGGTCAACAAACTTTATGAGCGACTGTGCAACTGATGAACCGAATATAGGAATAATATTTGATTTGGAGAAATACACGTAGGGGAGCCAGCCGCATGGGCGGGTTTCCCGACTTGAGCGGACTGGCGTTGCGTTACGCCAAAGGCTAACGCACCCTACAGATACTGAGATTTTTTCATAAATAAAATCGGACTCCTATAGCTTACTGGTTTTATTTGAATCGAAAAGCAATTAAGGAGTCAGCGTAGGCGCTGGAGTAGTTGGTGTTGGTATCGGCGTCTGAATAGATAAGAATGCAAGTAAAGCGATCGATGCTAGACGATTCATACACTCGCCTCCATATAGAGTATAGCTACTCATTATGAAATTTTCTCAAAATTAACCCTCTTACAAAAGTTAGATAATTCGTTTAATAAATTCAAATATAAGTCAGGCAATGCTTCGAGTGTCCGTTTAAAAAATGACCCTTTAAGCAGATTTTTTTCAGGTTGACGATGGTCTATAAAAGAACTAACTTCAGAGCAAATCAACGGCTACATCAAGTTGAAATAATTACTCACTAATCAAAACTCACCGTTTTCGTGCTTCAGTTTGAATGATAAGTCTTTAACTGAAGCTGATGTTAACGAGGTTAATTGCGATTGTTCTATGTCATTATTCAATTTAATCAATTTTATTTATTGATTTAAAAACTAAAAATATTTGTTTTCGTTTTAAATATTTCCTAATATATTCTTATGGAAATCTAATTAGCTAAAAGCAAGTAAAATTTTAGCTATTGATTCACAGAAAAAAGCTGAAATATCATAATTCCAAATACAGCAGGCTTCAAGAAGTGTCGATAAGAGGCTCTAGGTGTGAAAACTAGATCGGAAGCTGTTGTGCTTGTGAATCATGACGCCTTAAAGAAGCGTCTTGGCTTTTTAATTCTGAATTCATGGTATCAATTCCATAAAGTCTCAATATATTTTTATTAGGAGTTTGTGAGATGGTAAAAATTCCTAGAGCTTTGCCAAACAAAAATAACAACGATAAAACCTCAATCAAGACAGATGTCAGCTTTCAAACTTGGCCTAAACAATCTTCAAACGTTGATTGCTTCAAACCTTTTGATACTGCTTTCATTGCATATTACATGATGGGTTTGGGTAATTTTTAAGCTGTTCGATCGCCTAAATTATTTCCTGACATCTTCTTGACTTTTTTATCTAGCTATAGAAGCCATATCGATAATTTCTTCTAATTTATGAATTCTGATAGAAGTTAAAACCGAGTGAATTTCTATATCTAGGATTGCTGTCAATACTTTCGTGCAAACAAAAACTTTTTGACGAGGATAACTTTATGAAATTTAGAGCTTTAATAAATTCTGCCCTGATTATTGCCTCTATTACTTTTATGCCTAGAATTGCTGGCGCTCAAACAGTTAATAATAATAACGGCAGTTATCTCCAACCCTTCAATATTGTCTTTCTGGCTTATCAAGGATATTTGGAAGCACAGGGTATTCCCAGTATGGGCACTTTGTTATATGAATATCAAATCGGAAAGGTGACTGCAAAAAATGTAGTTGAGGCTGGTGTGAAAGCTAAGAGGTTACCAGCAGAAGCTATAAATGATAAATATTACCTCAGCGCAGTTGAGTTACAACTATCATCATTGGGTAATGCTAATACGATGTTCGACTATGAACGCTAGTAAGTCCGATCGCTTATGCATACAAAGCCAAGGCATTTTGACGTAAAATTGCAAATGCGATCGCCTCTGCTTCGCTTGCAGTAATATCAGAATCTTGAATTGCTTGTTCTAGCACTTCTGCTAACATCTGACGCCCCCATTTTGCTGCTAAGTAATATAACTCTGGAATTGAGTGTGCATCAGAGGAATACATCAATTTACTCGTAGGAGTCAATTCTAATAATTGGCGTATAGTCTCTCGCATTCCAGATACACTTAAAAATGGTATTGCTAAACCAAAATCCAAATAAACTTGAGGATAAACAGAGGCAAGATATCCAGCTTCTCGCATATAAGGATAAGAAGCGTGTAGTAGTACAATGGGGGCATTGCGATATTGGGGTGATTCTAAGAGCGATCGCAAATACAAAGGATTCGCCAATCGTAAATCTAAATCGGGATCGCCGTAACCAGTATGCAATTGCACTGGTAGGCGATATTTAGCAGCAATTAATAACGCTTGTTGTAAGAGAAAATCAATCAGCGGTTTATTTACAAGCCGCAGAGGTTGATTTTTTGGCTGTTGTTTGATGCGATAAAAGTTAGTAGCAGCGATATCCATAGCAACAGGTTGAATGTCTAAACCAGTGCGGTAACAAACAATGCTTTTAAAAGCTATAACTCCATTTGGTGGCGGGTCAATTTGGCTGTTAAATGTTTGGAGAAAAGTATCAAAATTGTCTATTTGAGGAATTAGCTGTTCTGCCAATACTTCTAAACGCAAAATTCTTTGCACTGAAATAAATCTTTCATGCCATGAGATTGGCAAAATATTTTCTGACTGCAATCCATCATCTAAATAAATTGCTTGCAAGTTGGCAGCGGTGAAATATAATTGTGTTAAATTTTCTAGTCCTAAGCTTTCCCGACGTGCCAAGATTGCTGCTTCCTGGGCTTCACATTCTAATAAACTAGCAATCTCTCGCAGGCTGCGCCGATAAAAGAAAGTTTGGCGGGCATGATAATTAATAATCTCTGAATCATAACCTTCCGTAAAAGCAGCAGCATAAGGATAACGGGCAGCTACTTCAGGTCGTAACAAGTTATGCGCGTGTTGGTCAATTAGAGGAATGTCAGCAAGATTCATTGATATAGCGAGAGGTAGAAGGCAGGAGGTAGGAGGTAAAACTGTTACCATTCCTAGCATTTACCCTTGTCATTATGTTCTAAACTATGTCGGCTACGGCTATAATACATTAGCTTTCCTTTACTTAGAAACAAACTATAGGACTCATATTTCATTTTTGAAATATACGTAGTGGCGTGACAAGCTTAAAATAGTGCATTAGTAAACTCTTGTAGGGTGGGCATCCTGCCCGCCCGGACGGGTGAGGACACCCATCCCACAATAAAATCTAATGCAACATTTTAGCCTTGTCACGCTAGTAGGGTACGTTACGCCAAAGGCTAACGCACCTAAATCATTAACCGGTGCGTTACGCCAAAGGCTAACGCACCCTACAGATACTGAGGTTTTTTCAGAAATCAAATCGGACTCCTATATATCGCTCTTTGGGGGAATTAAAAATAAAGAATTAAAATGAAAAGTTATAGCGGTTTTCAATTGAATGGAATACACCGAAAGAAAATAAAATCATTGTAGGGGCGCACAGCTGTGCGCCCCTACTGTAGTCTATTCAACTGCAAATTGCCATAACATCCCCATAAATAAATTTAGAGGCGTTTTAAGAATTAAAAATGAAAAATTCAGATCATTTTTCATATTTAATATTCTTAATTGGACTCAAGCGACGCTTAGTTAGTTTCAGCAATTTGATAGGCTTCTAGGAGCCTAGCATGATCGAGAGTAAATCCTACTTGCATGGCTATCTGAGCAAATAAATCAATCTCAGGCTGTTGCCAGTCACGGGGTGCAGAACACTGATGTCCAATTAACAAGCCAAATAGCTGCTCATCTTTGATAATGGGTGCAACTAAATTTGCTTTCACGCCAAAGGATTCCAATAGACTAATGTGACAATCAGCCAAATCTGCTTGATAAATGTTGTTTATTGCTACAACCTGACCAGATTGGTACTTTTCCACATAGGTTTGAGTGAAACAGGGGTCATGGATTTTAGAACGCAAAACTTTGGGATAACCCGGAACCACTGATTCGGCAATTATAATTCCGAAGCAATTGGCATAAAAACTATAAATCAACACTCGGTCAATATTAAGTGCTTTGCGAACCTCTTCCACAGTGGTTTTGAGGATATCCTCTTCTTTGAGCGATTGGCGAATGCTGCGGGTAATATCCATCAGTAATTGACTTCGCATACTTTCAGCGTTGATTCGTTGCAGCAGCCTAGCATGGTCAAGAGCAAATCCGACTTGGATGGCTATCTGGGCAAATAAATCAATCTCAGACTGTTGCCAATTACGGGGTCTGGAACACTGATGTGCAATTAATAAGCCGAATAGCTGCTCATCTTTAATAATGGGTGCAACCAGATTTGCTTTCACACCAAAGGATTCCAGCAGGCTAATGTCAGAATCATCTAAACCGAGTTCATAAATGTTGTTTATAGCTAGAACGCGACCGGATTGATACTCTTCTACATAGGTTTCACCAAAAGATAAGTCTTGGATTTCAGCTCGTAAAATTTTTGGGTAGGTGAGAACAACTGATTCGGCAATTACGGTTCCAGACCAATTATTATTAAAGCTATAAATCAGCACTCGGTCGGCGCTAAGTAGTTTACGAACTTCTTCTACGGTGGTTTTGAGGACATCCTCTTCGTTAAGTGATTGGCGAATACTGCGAATAATATCCGCAAGCAACTGACTTTGCACACCTTCAGCCTCGATTCGTTGCAAAAGTCTAGCATGATCGAGAGCAAACCCCACTTGCATGGCTATTTGGGAAAATAAATCAATCTCAGGCTGTTGCCAATTACGGGGTCTGGAGCATTGATGTGCAATTAATAAGCCAAATAGCTGCTCATCTTTGATAATGGGTGCGACTAAATTTGCTTTCACACCAAAGGATTCCAGCAGGTTGATGTGACAATCAGTCAAACCTGCTTGGTAAATGTTGTTTGTGGCTTGAACGCGCCCAGACTGATACTTTTGTACGTAACCGTTACCAAAACAGGGGTCTTCAATTTCAGAACGCAAAACTTTTGGATAACCTGGAACCACTGATTCGGCAATTATAATTCCAGACCAATCAGTATAAAAAGTATAAATTAGCACTCTATCTGCGCTAATTACTTTACGGACTTCTTCTACGGTAGTTTTGAGGACATCTTCTTCGTTGAGCGATTCGCGAATTGAGCGAGTAATTTCTATAAATAGCTCAGCTCTATTGGCTTTGGTATCTACCTGTTCTAGAACTGCGGCATAGTCAAGAGCAAATCCGACTTGCATAGCTATTTGAGCGAACAAATCAATCTCAGATTGCTGCCAAAAGCGAATTCTCGAACACTGATGTGCAATTAATAAACCAAATAGCTGTTTATCTTTGAGAATAGGTGCTACTAAACTAGATTTGACAGTAAATTGCTCCAGCAACTCAATATCGGCATCTGTAAGATCGGATTTATGGATATTATCAATGGCGCGGACAGTACCATTCTGGTATTTTTCGATGTAGGTTGTCTCGAACCCAGCATCGGAAACTGTAACCCCCAATATTTTTGGTAAACCTGGTGCTACTGATTCTGCGATAAAGCTTCCATTAAAACTGGAATTGAAAGAAAAAATGGTTACGCGATCGAGGCTTAAAGCTCTACGAATTTCTTCTGAGGTAGTTTTAAGAACATCTTCCTCATTGAATGATTCTCGAACCCAGCGGGTGATTTTGATCGATAGTTCGGAGTAATCAGTTTCGGCTTCTTTCTCTTGTCGCAAAACTGAAAGTAACTCTGTGAATAAGCTGATGTTTCTCTCTAACATCACTAATTCATCTTTATTGGCGATGTAAACTTGAGTAAACTCGCTGTCTGGACGCAAAATATTTTTGATGCTGTTAGTAGTTTCAGCAACGTTTTTGATTCGAGTAATAGTTCGATTAACTACAGAAGTTGCGATCGCACCTGCCAAAATTGCTGTTACTCCCGCACCAGTTAACAAAAATGATAGTTGTTTTTCTAAATCTAATTTAATTTCTGTTGAACTTTTCCCACTCTCTTGTCTGACTTGCGGGATTTTTTTGGTAATTACATCAATGCCATAGTAGTAAGTAGCTGTTCCAATTGCAACCACAGGTAGGACACTGATGCTGAGTGCCCAAATTATTGCTTTAGTCTTTAAACTCGATTTTTGTTGCCACAGGTTTTGTTGACGATTTCGTCTTGCTTGGTTTTGAAAAAAAGACTTATTCATAAATGAAACCTGGATGCGTTGCAATTTAGCAGGTCAAGTAAATAACCTCTTATTATCATTACCTAAAAATCCCTGTGAAAACCATTACAAGTTTAGTATTTCTCTAATAAAAGTTTGACTTCTGCTTGCAATTCCCAATCTTTCATTGCTTCCCACTCACTTTGACGCACTGCTAAAAAGGCTCGTGACAAGTATGGGTTTAAAGCATTTAAAAGCACATTATCTTGTTTTAAGTATTCTAAAGCTTGCCCTAAGTTTTGTGGTAAAAGGTCAATACCATTGGCTTGACGTTCTTCAATTGGCAAATGTCCGGGGTCTTGTGTAACGGGATGCCCTGGTTTGAGGGTTCGTTGCACGCCGTCGAGTCCGGCTGCAATTACAGCACCTAAAGCAAGGTAAGGATTGGCTGATGCATCAACGGTTTTTAACTCGAAATGGGTGGAACCATTGAATGCAGGATTGCTTGGTACTCTCACGGCGGCTTCACGGTTGTCTAGTCCCCAACAACGAAAAGCACCACTCCAACAGTGCGGACGAATGCGGCGGTAAGAATTAGT
This sequence comes from Nostoc linckia NIES-25, assembly GCF_002368035.1. Taxonomy (GTDB): domain Bacteria; phylum Cyanobacteriota; class Cyanobacteriia; order Cyanobacteriales; family Nostocaceae; genus Nostoc; species Nostoc linckia_B. The sequence goes on from NZ_AP018222.1 coordinate 1,595,675, forward strand.
ACTTGGGGTAGTCAAAGCCATCAGTGCAGGCAAACGATCTAATATGCCGGCGATAAATGCTTCACCTATTTGGGAAACCCCGCAAACACCTTGGGGGTCTGGTAAGAGATTTTGACCGTTACGCCAAAGGCTGAGATGGATGTGGCAACCGCTACCAGCGGCATCAGCAAAAATTTTCGGTAAGAAAGAGGCTGTGAGGTTGTGTTGATGAGCGATCGCTCTAACAGTTTCTCTAAAGGTAATTTGCCAGTCTGCGGCCCGTAAAGCATCAGTATACCGCATGGAGATTTCGTGTTGACCTGGGCCGGATTCTGGATAATACTGCTCTACAGGAATGCCTTGGTCAATGAGTGCTTGGGCAATTTCATCAATTACTTCGCGATTTCTATCCATTGCTTGGGTAGAAGCAAAAACACTAGAATCTGCGGGTACAATTCCCTGTGATGTTTGCTGTAACAGGTAAAATTCATTTTCAAATGCAGCGCGAATTTCCAATCCCTCGCGTTTAGCTGCTTCAATCATTCGGATTAAGAAATTACGCGGACACAACGCCCAAGGATTCCCATCAAGTACCATGTTTCCCACGATGGAAGCATGTCCTGGAGCGTAGGGTAGAGGAGTGAAGGTAAACCAATCTGGTATTAAGCGGATTTCGCCTACTGGGCTAAGACCAGTTTCGGGAATAACAGCATCATACATTACAGGTACTCCCTGTTGTCCTGCGGAAATACCAACGCCATAGTCAAAGTAGTGAGATAACATTTCCACATGAACGGCTTTAGCGCGAATGATGTTGGCGTTATCGCACCAAAGAATACGGACAAACTTGATTCCAGCTTGTTGAAGAGATTTTTTGACTTTCTTAAACGCTTTATTTGCTGCCATTTTTGCAGAGAACGCGGGGACTTGGTGAAATTATCGTGTTTTTGATTTGATTTGACAAATTTTTACAAGAAGGCAGGGGGCAGGAGGTTATAAGTATCAGTTAAAACTTTAGTTTTGGGTCTAAAGCTCAGCGAAACCAGTAATTATAATGAGATTGCTTGCAGTGAAGTATAAAACGTCCTTATTGCAATGCCACTTTTTAAAGGTGGGTTCCTCCAGCATAGCTGCCTTCTGCCTCCTGAATTTCAATTTCCTACTCAAGTTAAAATAACTAAAAATATGAGGGCAAGAAAAGTTTGTGGCGAACACATTCCACATGCCAAAATTACCCGTACCACCAGCGCTTGTGGGGTCAGAAATTGGTTCTTTTACTGAGTTTACAGTTACTGAGCGAATGCCTGCGATCGCCCGCCGAGTTATCGCAGAAAATAATTTTTCATCAGAGATTAATACCACTTTGGAAAATCTCGCTACAGAATTGCCAATAGGATATTTACGCCCTCTTTTAAATGACACTTGTGTAGATTTTTCTGCCTGGGAAAAGTATTTAGAGCCTTACAAAAATCAGCGTTGGCTAGATATTCCTTGGTTTTTCGCAGAAACTTATTTCTATCGGTTAATTTTGGATATCACCAATTATTTTCGTCCTGGTGAATGGCAAGGTATCGATCCTTTTGGATTACAAAAATCTCAAGGTTTGGAAGCATCTATTGACTCGATTATTCTATTGTGCGATCGCGTAAATAATTGGTTGGATAATTCACAGCTAAATGAAGAATCAAAGCAAACAACTTTTATCGCACTTTTACATTTTGCCTTGTGGGGAAATCGAGTTGACTTGAGTTTATGGTCAGCATTCGAGGATGACCGCAGTCGTTTTGATATTCAAAGCCAACTAGCTCACATTTTAGTAGATGACGCTCCCCAAGTTGCACAATTATTAACCAATTCTCAGGGAGGGCGAATTGATTTTGTTGTCGATAATGCTGGTTTTGAACTAGTGTGCGATCTATGCTTGGTAGATTTTCTCTTAAATAGCGGTGCGATTGAGCAAGTTTATTTACACTTAAAGCCACATCCGACTTTTGTATCTGATGCCATAATTAAAGATGTACATTCCACAATAAAAATTTTAGCCGCTACTAGCCATCCACAAGTAATATCCTTTGCTCAAAGATTGCAACAAAATATAGCATCAGGGCGTTTAATTCTAGCTGAAGATTATTTTTGGACATCACCTTTAGCATTTTGGGAAATACCTGACTCCCTGAAAAATGAGTTAGCTAAAGCCAATTTGATTATAGTTAAAGGAGATGCAAATTATCGAAGATTATTAGGCGATCGCCATTGGGATTTCACTACTAATATTGCAGATATAGTGAGTTATTTACCAGTACCAATGGTAGCTCTACGCACCCTAAAATCAGAAGTAGCAGCAGGTTTAAAACCAGAAGTTATCGAGCAAGTAGCAAAATCTGATTCTTCTTGGTTGACAAATGGACAATGGGGTGTAGTTCAGTTAGTAGCTTAGGCGAATAAAAAATAGGGCGTTGGTGAGTAGAAATAATGAATTTAACTCACGCAGAGGAGCCAGTGCGTTGGGCGGCTCTGCCGACTTGAAGCAACTGGCGTCGCGCAGAGTCGCAGAGAGTAAGAGTTGAGAAGAGTTAATTTTTGAATTTCATATTCAAATTCAGCAATACCAAAAATAGAGATTCCACAATCACACCAAAGCTAATCTACTTCATACTTTTGCTTATGTCTAGCCATAAGCTGGAGGTATTTCTCATTTGTTTTTGCTTCTATCCATTTGATTTTAAATATTGCTGCTGATTCAGCTTTGATCGGGTCTACTTCATAAGGTAAAATCTCTTTTGGTGAATCTTTTTTATATTTTCTACCGCTTTTATGATTTGCATAACGGCGAGAGCGAGTATAACCCATTTGAATAAATTTTCTTGCCATATCTGCTCCTACAAAATCATCTTGTTCGAGATAAGCAAGAAACATCTCGTAGATTTTTTCGCTTGATTGTTTAGCAATTTCAGGAGTTTTGAATCGCCAATAAGGAAGAATTTCTGATTTGTATGGTTCTACCAAAAGTACACCTTGCTCGCCCTTACCAACGCGATAAAGTTCGGGATGTTGCCGAAAATCAATATTTGGAAAGTCTAAAGAATAATCAAAAGGCATGGTAAAACAGAATTTAGAATGGGCTACGCCCCGCTGCGCTAACAGGAGTCAGAATAAATGAGGGTATATATTAAACCCTTGTATTTATCCATTAGTCGGACAAAATTTCTTGTAAATGCTGACTCTTTTATTGATAGATTCTTATTAAAAATAGTAAACTTTAAGAAAAAAGTTCGACTTCTATCTGTGTACGTAAATTTTGTTTAATATGCTATCTAACATCCAATCTGCGAATAGCGTCCTTGCTCCAGGGAATTTGCGTAGAGTGCATCATATTGCGCTGAACGTCAAAGATATGCAAGCTTCCCGACATTTTTATGGGACTATCCTGGGCTTGCACGAACTTACAGGCGACGAAGTACCCGCAACCCTGGTGGAACTCGTTGCATCTGGGAAAGTAGCCAATTTCATCACCCCAGATGGTACGATACTAGATTTATTTGGGGAACCAGAATTATCACCACCAGATCCCAATCCTGAAAAGACATTCACTAGAGCATACCATCTAGCTTTTGACATCAAGCCGGAGTTATTCGATCGCGCGGTGACAGTAATCAGAGAAAATAAAATAGCGATCGCTCACGGCCCAGTCACTCGCCCTACTGGTAGAGGAGTATACTTCTACGACCCAGATGGCTTTATGATTGAAATTCGTTGCGATCCAGAAGCTAGTTAACTTAGAAATAATAGCAAAAGTATCTCTTATGCCCGCCAACCTCACGCAAATATTTAAAGTAATTGAAGACACAATAACCAAACCATCAATCCCCCACGAACCATACAAACAATCATTAAAAGCCTGGGCAATGTATTGTTTGCGAGATAAAGGCTTTAAAGTTGTTTACGCCCAAAATGCCGACTTTGCCATAGAAACAAAAGGCATAGAAAAGCTCTATTTTAAAGTCTCAAACAGTGCCGATAATTTAGATAACTCTATTAACTGGATAGTTTGGGATTCTACAACCAAAACCGCCACTCTCATTCCTCAAAACATAGACTAGACTTATTACAAAAGCCTTCCTTCTGCGTTCTCTTCTCTGCGCCTCTGTCTTGAAAAGTTCAGATCGCCGGAAGCCGGCGCTCCGACTTTTCGCTGCGCCTCTGCGTGAAACAAAAAATATTTATCAAATCTTTTCCAGCTTTAACTATTCTGACTTCTGAATTGATGAATTATGCTGTACAAATAGTTGATGTTCTGGCGAATTTAACCCCAGCTGTAACACAGCCAAAACTTGCTGCATATTGCCAGCAAGTAAATCTGACACTGACAACCACAAACCAGGAAAGACTTGACTTTTAATAACTCCATTTGCATCCATTTCTAAGGATACAGATTCTCCTTGTTGCAACCAAAACCAATCTAATTTATTTTCAAATATTTGCCAAACAAGATATTCTTTAACCCCATTGCGACAATAAGCTTTTTTCTTGTCATGTAAATCAATAGCAACACTACTAGCTGCTATCTCAACTACAAGTTCTGGCGCACCTTCTATATAATCATCATCGCCCAAACGAGATTGTCCTTTAGCTGTGGGTGTAATTAATAAAACTCCATCTGGCTGGGGTTCATTATTTGCATCTAAGCGCACAGTCGGCTCAATTCCCAATCTCACACCAGGCGTTGATGCGGCATAAACTCCCAACCAAGTGATTGTATAACCATGTGGTTCAGCATGACTTTCAAAACGTAATGGTGATGCCAAGTATACAACTCCTTCAATTAATTCTGCCTTTTGATGACGGGGCATTGCTTGATAGCGTCGCTCAAATTCGTAGCGAGTGAGGCGATCGCCATTTTCTAGAAAAGGAATTTTCTGCTTGAGTGCTAAGTCTACCATAATTTTTGGCTCTAGCAATGGATATTATTTTATTATGACTTGCTGCATATTTATCTTGTCAAAGATTTGCTGGAATCAGGTTTCTCAAATATCATTAAATGCTGTTGAGGTAACAAATTTTTAGTTTCCCGCCAAACTAAACCAACGGCTTGCATTTCTTTCCGAACTTGTTTTTGAGTCATTTTGTGCAGCCGCTTTATCGTAATGAAAGGATTTTCACCACGATACTCAACTAACACCATTCTACCTCCTGGCTTCAGTGCTTTCACAACTTTTTGCATTACTTCTTGGGGATATTCTAGTTCGTGATAAGCATCTACCATCAACGCTAAATCAACACTTTCAAATGGTAAATTTGGGTCAGTAAGAGTTGCTAAAACAGGTTCAACATTAGTGATATTTTTCTCTTGTTTAAACAAATCAATAATCTCCAACATTTCTGGCTGAACATCTACAGCCAATACTTTGCCTGTTGTTAATAACGGTGCAATGCGAAAACTTAAATAACCAGTACCAGCGCCAATATCTGCTACAATATCATCCGGTTTCAGATTCAAGACGCTGACTATTTTACTTGGTTGTTCCTGTTGTTCTCGGCTTGTTCGTTCTAACCAACCAGCGCCAGTGTATCCCATGACTTTGGCAATTTCTCGCCCTATGTAATATTTGCCAATACCATCTGGACTATGAATTACACGTTGTTCGTATGTTGTAGAAGGGGAATCTGCTTTTGCGATCGCAATTGGATTCAGCAGCAAGCACCCCAATATCACTACAAAAATGAGTATAAAAGGTAAAAAATTAGATTTAGAGCTATGACTCATATTAAGTGTAGTTAATTACTTCGTTGATAGATTGTTAATTATCGAGCGATCGCCGATCGTAATCATGCCTTTAAGAATCACAAATTAATCTTCTAGAGCGATGTGGAAGTAAACACTAACATTATTTACTAAAAACGGCTCTTTCAAAATTCGTTATCCCACCTTTAGACGCTGATATGGAAAACCTATCCCTAATGTTACTGCCCGTACTAGCTGCACAGAAAGGAGCAGGTGCTAGCCTGATTAAACCTCTCGGTCATCACGAACTCCTTTTGGTGCTGGTACAACTGTCGCTGTTGCTTTTAGTAGCGCGGGGATTAGGTGAGTTGATGCGCCGGATTAACCAACCTCCTGTTGTTGGAGAATTACTGGCAGGCGTGCTGCTTGGCCCTTCTTTATTTGGTTTGCTTCTTCCAGATTTACAGGCGCATATATTTCCCAAAAGCCAAGAACAGTCGGATCTACTTTCAGTAATTTCTTGGTTAGGGGTGTTATTTTTACTGATTGTGACTGGGTTGGAAACGGATTTAAAACTAATTCTGCGTAAGGGTAAAACGGCTCTGTTGATTTCACTAGGTGGAATTATTGTCCCATTTATAACTGGATTTGGACTAGGCTGGCTATTGCCAGATAGTTTTTTAGCCGACCCAGAAAAGCGACTGGTATTTACTCTGTTTATCGCCACAGCGATGAGTATTTCAGCAGTACCAGTGATTGCTAAGGTATTGATGGACTTGAACCTGATTCGCCGTGACATTGGTCAAGTTACCTTAGCAGCTGGCATGACCGACGACACCATTGGCTGGATTTTACTTTCTGTGGTTTCAGGTTTAGCTAGCAGCGGCAAATTTGACTTTGGGACAATTTTCCACTCTGTCAGTGCAGCGGTTTTGTTTCTAGCCATTGCCTTTACAATTGGGCGTACCATAGTAGACCAGATTTTACGCTGGGTTGATGACTACGTTGGTGGTATCTCCGCTAGTATGTCGGTTGTCCTGATTCTTTCACTCTCAGCAGCAGCATTTACCCACGCATTAGGTTTGGAAGCAGCCTTAGGTGCTTTTGTGCTGGGGATTTTGGCAGGTCAATCCCGCCGCTTTAGCAATGAAGCCGGACATATGCTAGAAGTATTCACCGCAAGCTTTTTAGCGCCAATTTTCTTTGCAGCCGCAGGCTTGAAAGTTAACTTATTAGCACTGTTAGTTCCCCAGACCTTGTTATTTGGTTTGATTGTACTTGCTGTCGCCTGTATTGGTAAATTTACAGGTGCTTACCTTGGTTCTCGTGTAGGCGGCTTGAGCCATTGGGAAGCTTTAGCGATGGGTTCCGGGATGAATGCGCGTGGGGCGATGGAAATTGTCGTTGCCACAATAGGTTTATCTTTGGGAGTTCTCAATCCCCAGATGTACTCAATTATAGTCATGGTGGCGATCGTTACCTCTTTGATGGCTCCACCTCTTTTGCGCTGGTGTTTGTCAAAAGTGGTTATGGGTGAAGAGGAAGCTCGACGTTTGGAACAAGAAGAACAGGCCAGCCGTAGCTTTATCAAGCGGATACACCGAATTTTAATACCGACTAGCGGCGGGCCGAACATCCAACTTGCAGCGCAGCTAGTTGGTTACATGGCTCATCAAAACCAAGTTGAAGTTACAGCTTTGTATGCTCTGAGCGACAAGCAACCCCAAAAAAAAGCACGTAGAACTGCAACCCAAGTTAAAGATACTGCTGCCGAACAAGCTCTTACTGCTGTGACTGAGGAAATGCAGCTACCTGCCGATACGACCCTGCAAACAAAAACTGAGTCTGGGCGCAGTAAAGCAGAGGTGATTCTAAATGAAGCGAACAAAAACTATGACTTAATTGTACTGGGAGCTTCCGAACAGATACGCCCTCAAAAAGCATTGTTCAATTTGCTTGTTGACCGGGTAGTACAAGAAGCCCCTTGTGCCACGATGGTGGTGAAGTCGCATCTACCCCAACCCCAAGGTGACACATGCAAAATTGCCCAACAACAACTAAAAAACATTCTTGTGCCAACAGTGGGGACAGAATACAGCAAAAATGCCGTAGAAGTAGCAAGTACGATCGCAGCTCAGACTGGCGCACTAGTAACGATCGTCAATGTGATTAATTTACCACAGGTTGAGTATATTCTTTACGAACAGCGATCGCTAGCTCCAGTAAAGGAAATTGCCGAAGATCTGCTAGAACGGCAAGCTGCAATCGGTCGCAATCTCGGTGCTGATGTCAAAACCTGCGTTCTTCAAGGAAGCAGCCCAGAAAGGGAAATCCTCAAGTTTGCCCAAACCAAGGAAGTTGACTTAATTATTCTAGGGAGCAATATCCGAATGGTTACGGGTCGCGTTTTCTTCGGTCACAGAGTAGACGCAATTCTGAATAAAGCACATTGCCCAGTAGCTGTCATTACTGCACCATAGTCTTTTAGCTATTTAAATCACAAAAGGTTCAGGTTCACTGTTATACCAGTCATCACCAATACGCTCGGTAACCAGCGGTTTTACAATAAACTTCGGTGGACTGCCATCTAAGACATCAATCCGCACGCATGAGTAAGGGAGTCGCTTCTGTGAATTGTAGTCATAGCGACCCACAAAAAGCTTTGAATCAGCAATTTTACGAGCGCGATCGCCAGTAATTTCAGCAAAAGTCTCCATCAATTCAGTCCCCTCTCGCCGTTGATACCGGGGACGATGACCGCTACCACCAGAAATAATACAGTTAATGTGGGAATCAGCAAATCCGGTATCAGTTGTGCGGAGATATTCCAAACAGTGAGCGTGACCATTTAAAATCAAATCCACTATGGGACGCTCTTTAATTAAAGAACCAAGAGTTTCAGCTACTTGTTCAAACACCCAGCGCAACCGATGGCGAACCGCCAAGGTTTGTGCCTGATGCCATTTAGTAGCCTCCGTAACATAGGGCGGATGGTGGAAAAAGATGATACGTCCGCGCACCTCAGAAGTATTCCAAGATTCGATGAGTCTAGTTCGTAACCATTCAAGTTGTTCAAAATCGATCGCAGGCATTTTCTCAGATGCCAACTGTTTTTCAATATCGATTTTGATTTCATCAATTTGGTCTAATTTGGCACTCAGTTCATCAAGTTTTTCAGCTTCAGCAGGTTTATCTGGATTCAATCCCTCGCATATTTTCAAAATTTGCAATTCTTCTCTATCTATCTCATGGCGACGCTTTTGCAACTTCTGGCGGTAAATTTCCCCCTCTTGGGTTGCAGGTAAAGGTGATGGTGTATTAAATGTGTTAGAATCCAGGGCGAAAAAGTCAATCCCCCCGTAACGAAACGTATAATACCGATTGGGCAAGCGAGTGAATTGTCCGGGTTGGTAACGCAAACAGCGTCCTGTGTCAGTTTTCGCAGTATAGTGCCGATCTAAATGGCGTTCTAACTCTTGCGAAGACATCCGCGCCGTATAATCCATAAACGCCCGTGCATAGGCATTACCTTGATACGAACCATGCCAGCCAATCTCGATATCTTTGTACTTCAACAGCCGACGTAATGATGATGTTGTTCCAGTCAATAAACGGTACATCAACGGTACATCGTAGTAATCATGATTACCAAGTACTGGTAGGAACGGCAAATTAAACACCATACGGTTATATGAAATACCTTTTGGGTTGTCGCCACCTACAAGAAATTCTCGGTAAGGCTCAATAAAGTTTGTTGAGTAATACTCTTGAGAACCCACCACATAAATTACATCTCCTGTGTGCAACACAAAACTGCAATCTTCGCGGTGAGGAAGCATCAGTTCGGCAACTTTTCGCTGGGGGTGGTGTCGAGAATGGGATTTAGTACCAGAATCACCGATAACCATAAAGGAAAATTCTGGACTATCATTTTTGCGATCGTCAATAACCAACCTGGTTTGGTCAATTCCTCGTTGCACAAAACTCGGATGCATCCACCGCACCCGTTCCTTCATCTTTTGAATTTTTACAGGAATCGGTGGATCGAAAATCAAATTCATGGCTGATAACTCGTGAATGCCTAACGCACAAGCTGATTGTAACGAAATAATAAGGACTGGGGACTGGGGACTGGGAGCTGAGCGTGGGAGCAGGGGAGGTAGGGGAAAAGGTTAAAGGTTAAAGGGAAAAGGAATAAATTTAATCTTTCCCCTTTTCCCCTTACCCCTTTCCCCATGTCCTGTTTGCCCCATGCCCAATCACGGTAAATTCTCTCGCAATAATGCTCGAAACCCTGCTTGTTGAAAATGCTCATCGGCAGTTAGGGCTTCAGTGATTCCGCTATATTCCATCACAATAAAAGATACGCAATCGACAAATCCCCATTCTTTCTCAGTTCGATCGCAATAAAGCTGAAAAGCACGTTCGTAGAGTTCCTGGGAAAGGGGGACAATTTCTACTTTGGAGTCTGCTACCAAAGAATTCAATAATATTATTGCCGCCTGACGATAAGGTAGTTGGGATAAGGCGTTACCAATTTCCAACATCACGGCCTGTGTTGTTACTAAACGAGTTTCTGCCGCTTGTAAAATTTTAGCTAGATGCAAAGCTCGGTGATGCAAGCGATCGCTTGGTGCAGATAAAGCAATCGCAAATGATGTATCAAGAAAAACTTCAGAATGCATGAAAAGTTTATTTAGCGTATAAATACTTATCTATATTGGTAGACCAATCACTTGGCCCTTCCAGGCTAAGCGATCGCGCTGTTTGCAAAAATGATACTGTTTCATTTTCGCTAGGTGGTAAAATTTCAATACTCATTCGCACGCGGGTATTAGTTGGCAGTGCGATCGGTTCAGACGGATAGAACACTTTGCCATTAAATATGGCTGTAATTTTTTCTACCATTTCCCTCAAAAAATTCTTTTAGTCTATCCTAAGCTGGTTGTGGGAATACGGGTAGGTTAAATGGCGCGATCGGCAAATTTAAGATTTGAGATTTTCAATTTTGGCTTGTTCATTGAAAAGTTAAAATCTTAAAAGACACATCGATCCACACAAGCTATTACCACTAACTCTTTGAGAATCTAAAATCCAAAATCCAAAATAGTTAAGACTCCACAGACAGTAATTAAGATTGCATCCCTCAGACGAAAGAGTTTGCACCCCTTAGCCTGTTGTAAAATAGACATAAGAAGGATTCGGGGGGCCATTTAACTGGTCAGAAACGCCTATAGAGACTATCTTTGGAAATCTCCAAGGTCTAAAGACCAGCCAGCTGAAGCAATTACAGCGGCTTTATCACCAGCGCATACCAGGCGATCGCATCACCACGCCTGAGTTTTCCCAACGTCTGGCAGCAATTAGCACAGAAATCAATCACGCTGTATGTGTCTACCTCAACCGTCGCGGACAAGTGATTCGCGTAGGGGTAGGCACGCCGCGTCAAACGCAAATTCCACCACTGGAATTGCCGCGTTACGGTGCTGAACGACTTAGTGGCGTTCGTTGTATCGCCACTCATCTCAAGCCAGAACCGCCCAATGAAGCGGCACTCACCGCTATGGCGCTGCAACGCTTAGATGCTTTAGTTGTGCTAAATATTACTGGGACGGGATTTACACGTCGGGGCGGTGGTGCGACTGGGTACGTCAAAGAAGCTTATTTAGCTCATTTAACACCTCAAGACTCTCGCACCTTGATTACCACTCCTGCGGGGTTGAAGGTAGACGAAAAACAAGTCCAATCTCCGAGTTGGAACATATCGCCACCTCTAGATTTAGAGGATCTGGCACAGCAGGATTTGATCGACTTGGTGGAAAATCTGGAAGCGGAATTCCAACGGGAATTTATCGCCCAGGAAGTAGATGCCGATCGCGATCGCGTGTTAATTGTGGGGTTAATGACCGATGAAATGACCCCCCAACAATTCCAAGACACCCTAGCAGAATTAGCTCGTTTAGTTGATACCGCTGGGGGAGATGTATTGCAAACAATACAACAAAAGCGATCGCGGATTCATCCCCAGACAGTAGTCGGCGAAGGTAAGGTGCAAGAAATTGCCCTTACAGCCCAAACACTAGGAGTTAATCTCGTCGTCTTTGACCGCGACCTCTCACCCTCCCAAGTCCGCAACCTAGAAGCGCAAATTGGTGTGCGCGTAGTTGACCGCACCGAAGTAATTTTGGATATCTTCGCCCAACGCGCTCAGTCCCGTGCTGGTAAATTGCAAGTAGAACTAGCACAGTTAGAATACATGCAGCCGCGACTGGCTGGTAGAGGTCGCGCCATGTCCCGATTGGGTGGTGGTATTGGGACTCGCGGTCCTGGTGAAACTAAACTAGAAACAGAACGACGTGCCATTGGGCAGCGGATTTCCCGACTGCAAAAAGAAGTCAACCAATTACAAGCGCATCGTTCCCGCCTACGACAGCGACGACAGCATCGAGAGGTTCCCTCAGTAGCTTTAGTTGGGTATACCAACGCAGGTAAATCTACTTTGTTGAATGCTCTAACAAATGCAGAAGTTTATACAGCAGACCAGCTATTTGCCACTCTCGATCCTACTACTCGCCGCTTAGTAATTCCTCATGGCGAAACTGATGAACCCCAAGAAATTCTCATAACAGATACAGTAGGGTTCATACACGAACTGCCTCCATCCTTAATGGATGCCTTCCGCGCCACCTTAGAGGAAGTCACAGAAGCCGATGCCTTATTACATTTAGTAGATTTGTCCCACCCAGCTTGGTTGCGACATATTCGTTCAGTTCGGGAAATCCTCGCGCAAATGCCAGTGACTCCCGGCCCGGCGCTGGTTGTTTTTAATAAAATCGATCTAGCTAACAGTGAGACTCTAGCTCTAGCAAGAGAAGAGTTTCCTTTGGCGGTGTTTATTTCTGCGAGTCAGAGGTTGGGATTAGAAACCCTACGTCAGCGCCTTGGTCAATTGATTGAATACGCCGTTGACTCTCGGTAAATACCGCAATAAATCTGGAATTTTTAGTTTAAAAATGTCGTAACTATATTAGCTACGGCATTTTTTATTGAAAATAACAGATACAGCGTTTTTCAGGTAAATGAAGTACGCCGGTAGGGGCACAACAATGTTGTGCCTTTACAAAGATCTGTACCTCAGCAAGTCGCAATCTGCTGTATTTCTTCTGTACTTTGCTCAAGCTTTATCGGATTATGTGGAATTTGCTGAATGACAATATGGGAAAATACGTGCTAAAACAATTTATTAATAGTATTTTTCTGTTTGTAACTAATAGAGTGATTACATTTATTTTCTGAATAAAGTCTGATAAGATATAAGGCTTTAAATTCTTAACTACTTATTAATTACTTTTACAAGTACTGTATTAGCCTTTCAGTAAAACTTTTAAAATTTTCTCAGTTATCAATATCTATACAAGGAAAATTATATGCCATTGGCCTCACAGCAGTTTGAGTCCAAAGATGTCAAAGTTCAGCTTCTTCTAACTGGAGGACATCAATACACCGTTTATTTAAAATCAGATTCACCTCTACTGCACAGTCTTTTAACAAAAATTGTGGCTCGTGCTTACAAACAAGACTCTGATTTAGAAAATTTATTCCAAATTCCTATTAATGAAGGTCGCTCGGTTTTATGTTTTCCTAGCGAACATCTTATAGGCGTGGTTACAGAACCCCCAATCTTTATACAACAATCAGAGAACATACAACTTCAAAATAGTTATATTGAAGCTTCTGATTATATCCATATAGATAATTTTCTTACGCCAGAAGAACACAAACGCTTACTCAAATATGTTCTAGAAAAAGAACCAGATTTTTTGCCAAGCAATACTTCTACAAACGATATTAATTATCGCCACTCATTGGTTCTTTACTCATTTCCGGAATTTTCTGAATTGATATTAAAGAAAATTCAAGCAATGATTCCTGATATCATGAGCAAATTAAACATACCATCGTTTTCTGTATCACAGATTGAAAGTCAACTAACTGCACATAATCATGGTAATTATTACAAAGTTCATAATGATAATGGCAGTCCAGATACAGCTACCAGAGAACTAACATACGTTTATTACTTTTATCAAGAACCAAAATCATTTTCTGGTGGCGAATTGCTAATATACGATAGCAAAATTGAAAACAACATCTACGTAAATACTGAGACATTCAAAACAGTTGAACCTCGCAACAACAGCATTATATTCTTCCTCAGCCGCTATTTGCACGAAGTACTGCCCGTGAACTGTCCCTCTCAAGCTTTCAAAGATAGTCGATTTACTATTAATGGCTGGGTGCGTCGATAAACCAATTCAGTATCAATACTACTACAATAACTATCTAACTTTATGGAAGGCGATCGCCTTCCATAATTTATTGCATATTTATAGTCAATCGGCTTGATGAAAAGTATATAGCAATCCTAAATCAATCGTGAGAAACAAGATACCCGATTTCTCAAAGAAATCGGGTATCTAAACACCGCGAATTCTCAAAAATCATAAAGAATTGCTATAGATCTTTCAGTACATTATAAATAGTTTGTCGAAATTACTTAAATATTTTATTGAAAATTTGATAGTCAAGATTATATTTGCTAATTAAAGCTAGAAATATTACGCAAATTAACAAAAAACATTTTTCATGTAGTAAATACTTAAACAGCGGGAAATAATTGCGTAAAACTCATTTATTTATAGTCTATTAAATTTTAGATAAAGCTTAGAAAAAACATTACTATATCTCATTTTTGTGTGCCAATGTGGATTAGTAAATGATGTCAATAATGCTTGGATAAACATCATTCATCAAGAAGCTTTTCCACATCTTGTTTTAAGACAAAGAGGTTTGATTTACATGTCTCAAGCATATTCAAAAAAAATAATTGGGTATATAACCTGTGGTCTTTTATCATTCAGCTTAGCTGTAGGATCGCAAATGCCTCAAGCACAGGCAGGAAACGGTAACGGTAATGGCAACAACAAAAACTCACCCGCACCCGCACCAGTACCCGCACCCGCACCAGCACCCGCACCAGTACCCGCACCCGCACCAGCACCCGCACCAGCACCCGCACCAGCACCCGCACCAGTACCCGCACCAGCACCCGCACCCACGATTTTGGGATCTAAAAGTTTTTCAGCGACAGGAACCAATACCTATGACGGCTCTAATGACCCTCTGGGAGCGTCAGTCCTCTTTAATTACCTAAGCAATGGTTTATTGTCAGTGACCCTGACAAACAATTCTTCTGTAGGAATCTCAAACCCTTCTGATGTTCTAACCTCAGTATTCTGGGACTATGCTGGTTCTGCCCTTAACTTATCGCTAGTTTCGGCTCTAGCTCCCACAGTAACCTCAAACAAAGGCTCTACTACTACAAACAATGTCGATCTTCTAGCTCTAAATGAATGGAAATTGCCAAACACCAGTAATACTGGAGGGCTTCCTGGCATTGACCAACATTATGGTCTGGGTACAGCTGGGTTAGGTATTTTCCAAGGTGGTGGCGGACAGCAATTCAATTACGGAATCGTTAGTGGTTACGCTAATGATGCAAATCCAGCTGTAAGTTCGGGGACTTTTGTTAAAGGTTCAGCTACTTTCTTGCTATCAGGGCTAACCTCTGGCTTTGACATCACTAAGATTGGCAACATTCGCTTTCAGTACGGTACATCGCTAGCTGAAACTAGTATAAAACCTGCCACCAGCCCAGCACCAGCACCAGCACCAGCACCAGCACCAGCACCAGCACCAGCACCTGCGCCAGCACCAGCACCCGCACCCGCGCCAGC
>NZ_AP018222.1:1611835-1947916 GCF_002368035.1 Nostoc linckia NIES-25
ACCAGCACCCGCACCAGCACCCGCACCAGCACCAGCACCCGCACCAGCGCCAGCACCAGCACCAGTACCTGCGCCCGCACCAGCACCTACACCCGCGCCACCTTACTATCAACCTCCTGCACCTCAACCCAAACAAGTACCTGAACCTAATACAACCGCAGCATTAGGATTATTAGGCTTGGGTGTTTTCGGACTCAAGAAGAAAAACAAAAAAAATACTTCCGAAAGTTAAACTAGACTGCTGAGTTTTAGCAGTAACATAGCTTAAATCTGGGTTTAGAGGAGCGCAAGCACTTCTAAACCATTTTTTGTTAGATGGAAGAAATACGAAACTAGAACTCACTTAGATAATTTCTGCTTTTTAACTATAGAAATCGAGTTGGATTCCTGAAATTGCTTGGCTTATTACATAACAAGCAAAATGCAATAGAATTCTAGAAGATTAAGGGATACTAAGTTTTTTCAAAAATCAAATAGGAATCCTGTAGCGCTTAGTAGTGAAAAAATTTGAGCAACACAAACAATGACAATAATCTGCGAATCCACAGTCACTGCCAAAGTTCTAAAATAAGAAGTATTAAATCAATTTGAGGACTTTATGGCTGCAAAAGTAGAAATTTACACTTGGAGGACTTGCCCATTTTGCATTCGTGCTAAAAGTTTGCTGAAAAAAAAGGGAGTTGAATTTGTCGAATACAGCATCGACGGAGATGAGGCAGCTAGAAACAAAATGGCTCAAAGAGCAAATGGACGCCGTTCTTTACCGCAAATTTTCATCAATGATGAGCATGTTGGTGGTTGTGATGATATCCACGCTTTAGACAATCAAGGCAAGCTAGATGAATTACTAGCTTCAAGCAATAGCGTTTAGATTCAAAAGGTATTGCAAACCCTGGCGACAAGCCGCTGGACACACACGGTAGTCCCTACAATTCTTGAAAAGCAAGGCGCTGCCTGATTTACAGACTTTTTGTCTACCAAAAGCGGCGTCTATCAAGATATTAGCTTCCAATTTCTGCGTATACGTCAATTGGTGAGAACATCAGGAGATAATGATTGAATAACCATTTAATTTTCTGGTGATTGAGGCAGACAGCGTGAAACTTGCTTTTATCATTGATCCCATCCATCAGCTTGACCCGTGTCATGATACCAGCGTTGCCCTGATGGAAGCAGCGCAAATCCTGGGACATGAAGTTTGGGTCACTCAGGCAAATCTGCTGAGTGTGGTGGAGGGCAAAGCTTGGGCTGTCCTACAGCAAGTCGAACTTGTACAAGTGCAGTTGGTTGAGGGACGTTGGGTAGCGGCGAATCCTTGGTATAAGTTGAGCGAACGCTTCTTCGCTTCTTTAGAAACAATGGACGCCGTATTCATGCGGACAGATCCACCTGTTAATGATTCCTACCTGTATGCCACATATATTCTGGATTACATTGACCAAAACAAAACTTTGGTAATCAATAATCCTAGCGGTATTCGAGGCGCAAATGAAAAAATGTATGCGCTGCAATTTACCAAAGCGGTTCCAGAAACCATTGTTAGTACTGATAAGCAGTTTATCCGGCAATTTGTGGAAGCAAAGGGGACTACGGTTCTTAAACCATTGGGTAACAAAGCTGGGGAAGGAATTTTGATTTTGCAATCAGGCGATCGCAATTTCAACTCCATTATTGAACTCAGCACTCTCCAAGGTAAAGTACCAGTAATGGTGCAGACCTATCTACCACAGGCAAAAGAAGGAGATAAGCGAATTATTTTACTCAATGGCGAACCCATAGGTGCCCTCAATCGCCTTTCTAGCGGCACTGATTTTCGCAATAATATGGCAACTGGCGGTACTGTCGCCCAAACCGAAATTACTCCCAGAGAGCATGAAATCTGCACCCAAATAGCTGAACGTTTACGCCAAGATGGCTTAATTTTTGTGGGTATTGATGTTATCGGTGGTTACCTAACTGAAGTTAACGTCACCAGCCCCACCGGAATTCGTGAGATCGATCGCTTAGATGGTACTCGCCTCGGTCATCAGGTGATTCAATGGATTGAACGAATTTTACAAATTAAAAAATAATTTCTATTTACGTTTTTTTATTTGTGTCCTATTCTAAGGAAATATACTTAGCTAGGACACTTATTTATTTTTTAAGCTACCTAACAGTAAGTAAATATATTTACTGAGTTAAAGAGATCGCAGCGGTAAATGTAAGGATATCTACGAGGGGCTAGACCTACATATCCTCAGCCGAGCAGGTCTTCATTTTTTTCTAAAAAAAGCACAGCTAGACATGAAAATCAGCTGATTCCTGCCCAAGTTCATTGTGTAAGTAGCTTTGAGAAGTTTCTCTACCAATTAGCAATATTAGGGATGGCAACGTCATTGCTTACCCCTACCTTTGGTAAAACCCTGAAACTAGCAGATTTTATACAACACTCAGCCTAGTCTTAGACTGGTAAGTTAATCTCAAGTCCAAATTTTCTTAATTCCGTGGTGTGCGTCGGTTTTTCAGAAAATCAGGTATATCCAGTCCCAGTTTTTCTTTTGGCTCTGGAATGGGAGCTGGAGGTGGAGTTGGGGTTGGAGGATTAACTGTTGGTTGCTGTGTTGTCGGTCGTTTGGGAGTATTGGGTGCTACCCGAACGTTAGCCACGCTTTGTTGTGGTGCTGTTTGTACTTCACCTGTAAACCCGGTAGCAATTACGGTAATTCTCACCTCACCTTGGAGCCTGTCATCAATTACAGCACCAAAAATAATATTAGCGTTGGGATCGACTACTTCATAGATTGCTTCTGCGGCAGCATTTACTTCATGTAAAGTCAGGTCAGTACCACCGGTAATATTAAATACCACACCTCTAGCGCCTTCAATGGAACATTCTAATAAAGGTGAAGAAATAGCTGCGATCGCCGCTTCTCTGGCTCTAGATTTTCCAGAGCTAACGCCAATTCCCATCAATGCCGATCCTGCATCTGCCATCACAGCTCGCACATCAGCAAAGTCAACGTTTACCAATCCGGGGATCGTAATGATATCTGAAATACCTTGCACCCCTTGACGCAGTACATCATCTGCATAACGAAAAGCTTCTTGTACGGGGGTTTGTTCGGGGATCACTTCCAAGAGTTTGTTATTCGGAATAATAATCAGTGTATCTACCCTACTTTTTAGTCCTTCAATACCTTGTTCTGCTTGGCTGGTGCGGCGGCGTCCCTCAAAAACAAATGGACGGGTAACCACGCCAACAGTCAGAGCACCCATTTCTTTAGCTACTTCTGCCACAATCGGAGCTGCGCCTGTACCAGTACCGCCTCCCATACCAGCGGTGATAAATACTAAGTCTGCACCCTCTAAAGCCGTGGCAATTTCGTCTCGTGATTCCTCAGCTGCCTTTTGCCCAATGGCAGGATTACCGCCTGCTCCCAAACCCCGTGTTAGCTTCTGTCCAATTTGTAATCGACTGGGAGCGCCAGCTAAAGTCAAGGCTTGGGCATCAGTATTAATTGACCAAAACTCCACACCAGAGACATCAGACTCTATCATCCTGTTAACAGCATTGCCGCCACCACCGCCGACACCAATTACTTTAATGTTGGCAACCCGGCCGGGGACAATCTCGCCAATGCGGCTATTTTCAGTAGAAATCTTCTTATTATCGTGATTTTGTCCGAAGTTCAATCCAGAGTTAAAGGGATTGGTCGAGTTAACTGCTATGGAGAAACCGGGCTGTCCGGTAGATTGGGAATCTTTATAGGTAAGTCCTTGGTTATTATCAAGTGTCATTGGATTTGTGAGAGGTAGATAAACGACTATTTGGGGTGTTATTCAACTAGGAGTCAACTATAGTTTGACATTGCCACAATGTTATGGCAGTGTTTTTTATTGTTTTCACTACTGCCAAGCCTAACAGAATTCGCTGTGCGAAAATTTACTCTGGGGTAAGGTTTTAAGGTAAGCGATCGCGCAGCGAATTCTACAGAAGTATAATTCCATCTTACGTAGTCAAATATAGCCACACTACTACAGATATGTCGGAACAACAATAATTTCTGCATAATTATGTTGAATATATTTAAATACCTAGATGTATCTAAAAGCCTTCTGTATAACTTTAACCAGACATTAATCTGTTCATTTTCTTGGGCAAATGGCATAACTTGTAAGCAAACACTACAGTGGGTTTTATCCGCCTTAATAATATTGTTAATAGATTTCACCATTGGGGATGATTGCAATTTAAGACACAAAATTTACATGATACTTACTTATCTTGGAGATGTAAGTAAGGAATAATTTGCTTGTCAGACTATACCTGATTAATTTGTTATTTGGGGAGTCTTAATGGACACTTTGTTGTAGCAATAGTTTAGTGCAAGATGACTATATGAGATGCACCGACAACAAAACATTAAAATCTCTCTTGCAATGCCCTGTTTGGCCAGTTCCAAAG
Source organism: Nostoc linckia NIES-25 (assembly GCF_002368035.1). Classification (GTDB taxonomy): domain Bacteria; phylum Cyanobacteriota; class Cyanobacteriia; order Cyanobacteriales; family Nostocaceae; genus Nostoc; species Nostoc linckia_B. The sequence goes on from NZ_AP018222.1 coordinate 1,616,283, forward strand.
TGTCCTAAAAAGACCAAAGCCAGAGTATTTTCGGCTCTCCACTTGAATGGCGGCCTCAACCGTTCTCATCAGTGTTCTCTGCTTGTGAGTCAGATTTTAATGGAAAACTCCAACATTTTTCTCCTTTGAACACTGGCTTGAGTCGAAGAATGTATGGGCAGAAAGTGTTTGCACGCTAAATGCCATCATTAGATTGTCTAGCATCTTGCACCCCACTACATAGATATTAGGATCGTAACTGGGGGCTTTTTACTCACGATAGAGATTTTATGGTGGATCTTCTCATTTTAATTAGAAGTTAATGCCGATTTTCCTGCGATTTGCGAGAAAGCTAAAAATAATAAAATTTATCAGCATAAAGCTTCTTAATTTACTAAGAGCGCTCAATACACCGAACACCCTAAATATTTCCAGGTATTTTGGGATTTAATTTGGGATTTTCTTGGTTCATTTGTACTAATGGAAATTCCGGATTTTTCAAATCAATATACTCTATTTCGCCAGAATTGAGTTTTGCTGTTAAACGGCGCATTTGGGCTAGTACCTTGATTTGTTCGGATAATTGGGGGCCTGGAGTACCAAGATGTACGTTTCCTAATTCTGTTTTCAAAATTAAATTCGTTGGATTTCGGCAATCAATTTCCATCACTTTTACCAAACTTTGGCTAATAGCTTGATGAATTTGAGTCCAATAGAGGCAGTATTGTTTTGGCAATCCAATAACTCTGAGATTGGGTAATTTTCTGTTGGGATTGAGTGATGTGTATTTTTCTAAGGGTATCCAGACTCCATTCGCATCTAGTAAGCCAATTGTTACTTTTTTGTTAGTAGTGCCTTGATTTTGGACTGTTGGTGTTTGAGTCACCGCCACAGGTACTCGTTCTTGGATATCGATGATTAATCCAGGAGGAAATAGGCGGCGTCTAACCATCGCATTAGCAATAGTTGGCTGTTTCTTCAAAGAGTTGGCGATCGCCGTCGGTTCGATTCGCCACAATGACTGGGGGTAAGATAGCGCCAACAGCGATCTAGTTGTCTCATCCGACAGTAATTTATTGCCTGATTTCATTACTATTTGCTTAGGAGCTTTGAGCATCCACATTGGTTGGACTGCCACCCACAGCAATCCACTTGCCAAACTGGTAATGGCAAAGGTTCGCCAAATAGCCTGAATAATTTTCATCTGCCGTTGCCGACGCAATTTTTTACGACGCTGGGCTAGATCCGTGCGGGAAACTGATATTATGCCAGCCATTCAAACCCCTTTTTCCTTGCAGTCCAAATTCCTTGATGTGTTTGTATCATTATTGATTTCAGTAAACACTGTGGGCATCCGTTAGCCGCACTCCTCAAGACTCTTTTTATTTTTAGTAACACTTTACAGTAACTGTACAAAAATCGTGGCGCTAGCCATTGTTGTTATTAAAGTTTCCGGTGTCCATTTTTAACTGACTGTAGTCTTTTTGACAAGTTTTCATCGAACTTTCTTTTGCCAATGATTACAAAATATTAATTTGGATATTTATGATTTTGTTTTATTGACAAATACAATGTGAAATGATAAACAAGTATTCCCTGGATCTCTGTATAGCTTGCTATAATTCATACCAGTCCTACCTCATCAGCTATACCAACTGAGAATCATCCAGTCTAGTGGTTTTTTAACTTGGTAACTTAAGCATAAAGATTTGTGCTTAAGTTACCAAGAGGACAAAGGCATAAGGAAAAACCTCTTATCCTAAGCAGTTTCCCTTACCCTTGTTTTGCTCTTGGTTAAGCCAAAACTAGAGATTGTCAAAACCTCAATAGCAGGTGTAAAAAGGACAGATATGCTTAACGTTATTAGGGTCAATTAAATCTCTACCATATACTCACAGTTACTCGTTCCAAGATCGCTAAGAGTACTGTCTGTTGCAAGACACTACCAACTTGCAAACTAAGCGTGTGCCTAAATGTAGGCTAGAGATTACTTGTATAAAAAATACGAATTAAACTGCATCTACACACACATTTACATACACCTCAACATACATGAGAATGACATTAAATTTGTCACGTTTTTATAAAGCATGTAATCCCAGCTACACCTTAAATGTAAGTAACGTGCTAGATCGGCAGTATTACATAGATTTTGCTGATGTACGCGGTTGCAAGATAGTGGAAGAATTGCAACGGACAATCTGCCGTATTTCTCCGGATGAGCCAACCTGCCAGTTATTTACAGGTCACATTGGCTGTGGCAAATCTACAGAATTGCAGCGCCTGAAAACAGAATTAGAATTGGCGGGATTTCATGTGGTTTATTTTGAGTCCAGCCAAGACTTAGACATGGCGGATATTGATGTCAGCGATATTTTGCTGAGTGTAGCGCGTCAAGTCAGTGTCAGTTTAGAAGCGATTGGCATCAAACTTAAACCCGGTTACTTTAGCAATTTGTTTAAAGAAGTAGGCGACTTTTTGCAAAGTCCCATAGAAATTTCCGCAGAAGCAGAGTTATCCTTAGGAATTGCCAAAATTACCGCCAAAACCAAAGATAGCAACCAGTTGCGTAATCAACTGAGGCAATATCTAGAACCACGTACCAATAGTATTTTGCAAGCGATTAACGAAGAAATTCTAGAAAAAGCCGTTAATCAGCTAAAACTGCGGGGTCAAAAAGGGCTGGTAGTGATTGTAGATAACTTGGATCGAGTGGATATGCGTCCCTTAGCATCAGGGCGATCGCAACCAGAATACCTATTTATCGACCGAGGCGAACAGTTACGCCGACTCAAATGCCACCTAGTTTACACAATTCCCCTAGCTTTAATTTTTTCTAATGAGTACGAGACATTAAAAAATCGCTTAGGGGGAGGGATTGCACCTAAAGTATTGCCGATGGTGCTGCTGCGGCAAAGAGATGGTAGTGACTACGAACCAGGGATGTCACTGGTGCGCCAGTTAGTCTTAGCAAGAGCTTTTCCAGAAGTTCCTTTAGATACAAGACTGTCACTCATTACAGAATTATTCGAGAACCCCCAAACCTTGGATCGTTTATGTCGCGTTAGTGGTGGTCACATTCGTAACTTATTGGGTTTACTTTATAGCTGTCTGCAACGACAAGATCCGCCTTTTTCTAGCGACTGCTTAGAAGCGGTGATTAAGGATTACCGCGATGATTTGCTATTAGCTATTGATGAATCCCAATGGGAATTATTGTTTGAAGTCGTGCAACAGCAAAGAGTTAAAGGCGAGTCAGACTATCAAAGCTTATTACGAAGCATGTATCTGTTTGAATATCGCGATCCTGTGGGGCGCTGGTTTGGTATCAGTCCAGCCCTAGCAGAAACAGAAAAAGTTTTGGCTTGGCAACAAAACAAATAACACTGTTGGGTAAGTTAAGTGTAATTAGTAGTCAATTAGTCATTTGTCCTTTGCAAATAACAAATGACTAATGTCCCATGCCCTGTTTGGCCAATGTCCCATACCCAATGACCAAGGAAAATCAACATACTTTGCAAAGACTGATTAGAGCGATCGCCCTTTCTGAAGGTCAATTTGCTCTAATTTTAGTACGGTGTAATTACGGGCAGCTACGGGAGCAAATGTTAGAAAACATTCGCTCCGTCAGTCAAGACATCAATATTAGAGAAATCGTTCTTAATCCATCAACTACTTCCTTACACAACACAATAGTTTCAGAACTATTTCTAGATAATCCTGTTGTTGCCACAGACTCTTTGCCATCAGCTGTAATGATTTTCGGTATTGAGTCAATTATCGACTTGGAAAACTTACTTACAGGCATCAACCAAGCACGAGATCTTTATGCAGCAACTTTTCCATTTCCAGTGGTATTGTGGCTACAAGATGAAGTTGCATCATTGCTTTCGAGATTAGCCCCTGATTTCAAAAGCTGGGCTGCAACCACTATTAAATTTGAAATGGCAAAAACAGATTTAATTGCTTTGATTAATCAAGAAGCAGAATCTTTATTTGCCAAAGTTTTAGAAGCAGGTGCCGAGACATTTTTATCTAATGCTTCTCTAGATTTAGATCCTAAATCCCAACATCGCCACGAAATAGAATCAGCACGTAACGATTTGCTTCGCTTGTATGGCTTTCAATTAACGCCAGGATTAGAAGCAAGTTTAGAGTTTGTTTTAGGGCGAGATAAATACGCTAACGATCAAATTAATGCTGCTTTAGCTAATTATCAAAGAAGCTTAGCATTGTGGCAGAAGGAAACAAAAAGAGTGGCGGAATTGGAAAGTGGGAAAGTGGGTAAAATCAGCGAACAATTACACTTATCTCCCTCATGCCCGTTATCTCCCTCATCTTTACTTAAACAAGCAATAGTACTATTCCATCTGGGGCTATGTTATCGGCGGATAGCAGACTTAAATCACAGTGCTAATAGTACCTACTACCAACATGCTCTTTTATGGTTTAAACAATGCCTGGAAATATTAGAAGAAGTAGAAAGAGAAGATTTAGTTGCTAAATTTATTTCACCTGTTTGTGAAATGCTACAACGTTTACAAGCTTGGGATGAATTAAAAGAATTAGCTCAAAAATCATTACATCTACAGAAAAGTTATGGAAATTCCTTACAAATTGCTCAAAGTTATGGTTTTTTGGCAAATGTAGCGGCTTCTGAGTCAAATTGGGTACTGGCTCATGAGCTAGCAAATACAGCACTTTCTATCTGTGAAGCAGCAACAGAAGTTTCCCGAAAACAAGAAAGTTGGTATCTTCTGTTATTGGCACGTACACAGCGGCATTTAGGTGAGTGGGAAGAAGCAATTAATAATTTGGAATGGGCGAAGGTAGTTTGCGAACTGCAACATCAGCCGTCACTTTACTTAGAGATTTTAGAGGAATTGCGATCGCTTTACTTTTTTGAGCGTCACGACTACACAGAAGCCTTCAAGCTCAAACGAGAAAAAATTCAAATAGAACATCAATATGGCTTTCGTGCCTTCATTGGTGCAAGTCAGTTGCAGCCCCAACGTTCTAAAATTAACCCAATATTAGAAGCTGAAAAAATACCGTTTACTCTTGAGGAAGTTGCTCAAGAAATATCTGCTTCTGGACGACAGCAAGATGTCAATCGCTTAATTGAAAGAATTGCTCGTGCTGACTATAAACTGACAGTAATTTATGGGCAATCCGGTGTCGGAAAAAGTTCAATTCTCAAAGCTGGTTTAGTACCAGCACTCAAGGGAAAAGCTATCGGCGAACGCATTCCTGTACCTATTGTTTTATCTGTTTATACTGACTGGGTTACAGTTTTACTAAGCAGTGTCAACCAAGCTCTAACAAACACAGGAATATCAGTTAATCTCGACTATACAACTACTGTACTGCTTGAAAACATTCGATTGGCAACTGAGCGTAATCATACAATAATTCTAATATTCGACCAGTTTGAAGAGTTTTTCTTTGTGAGTAACCCTAGCACACAAAGAATAGAATTTTACAAATTTTTTAGCGAATGTTTAAATATTCCTTATGTAAAAATTATTCTTTCATTGCGAGAAGATTATTTACATTATTTATTAGAATTTGAACGTTTGAGTCATAAAAATAGTACTGATGCATATGATTTAGGGGTAATCAATCAAAATATTCTCGATAAAGATATTCGTTACTATTTAGGCAAATTTTCTAGCCAGGATGCCAAGGCAATAATTTACAGCCTGACTCAACGCTCGCATTATGAATTGAGTGAGGAATTAATCAATCGATTAGTGGAAGATTTAACAGGAGAACTCGACGAAGTACATCCAATTGAATTACAAATAGTCGGCGCTCAACTGGAAATAGAAAACATTACCACACTGGGACAATATAAACTTTGCGGTGGCTGGACAAAATTAGTGGAACGCTGGCTGGGGGAAGTTATCAAAGACTGCGGTCAGGAAAACGAAAAGTTAACTTGGAAATTATTATTTGAGTTAACTGATGAAAAAGGCACGCGACCATTAAAAACCAAAGCGGATTTAGCTGCTGCATTAGCTAATAATCACGATCGCGACACGATATCAGGTTTTAACAAAGTTTGCGAACTGATTTTAGAAATATTAGTAGGTTCGGGGTTGGTGTTGCGAGTCAGAGAAGAATTAGGCGATCGCTACCAGCTAGTTCACGATTATTTAGTCGAACCAATTCGGCAAAAGAACAATTATGGTATCGCGGCGGAATTAGAAAAAATTAAACTAGAAAAAAAGAAAGCAGAAGTAGCTCAAAAACTGAGTCAACAGCAACTCAATTGGATTTTGCAAAGGCGATTAAGAGAAGCACGTATAGCAGGGTTAGTCCTGTCAATCATGGGGGCAACAATAGCAGCATTATGGTGGCAAGCCGATTTACAGAAAAGAGCAGCAATTAGCCAAACTTTACGAGCTGAACGCAGTGAAACCAACTTAAAAATTAGCGCGATCGCAGCTGCTAGCGAAGCTTTATTTGCTTCTAATAAAGAATTTGATGCCTTATTAGAAAGTTTACGGGCTTGGAAACGACTTGAAAAGGCAGAGTTTGTGCAACCAGACACCCGAATGCGGGTAGTCACAGCCCTGCAACAAGCAGTTTATGGAGTAACGGAAGTCAACCGCTTAGAAGGGCACACCGATATTGTTTGGGGAGTGACTTTCAGCCCAGATGGCCGGTTACTGGCATCAGGGAGCCGAGATCGGACAGTGAAACTTTGGCGTCCTAACGGAACCTTACTCCAGACTCTCAAAGGTCATAATGACGCGATAACCGCCGTCAGTTTTAGCCCTGATGGTAAAACCCTAGCCTCCGCCAGTCTTGATAAAACAGTGCAAATCTGGCGTCAAAATCCCATTACAGGAGAATTTTATCCCCAGCCATATAAAACCTTAAAAGCGCATGGAGATTGGGTTTATAGCGTTAATTTCAGTCCTGATGGCGAGTTATTAGCTACCGCCAGTAAAGATGGAACGATAAAACTTTGGCACAAAGACGGTAGTTTAGTAAAAATACTCAGAGGACATCGCGGCTGGGTTAATTGGGTAAGCTTCAGTCCTGATGGGCAATTCATCGTCTCAGGAAGTGACGACAAAACAGTAAAAATCTGGCGAAGGAATGGCAGATTGGTTACAACTTTGCAGGGACATCAGCAGGGTGTAACGGTGGTTGCTTTCAGCCCTGACGGAAAACTCTTGGCATCCGCAGGCCGAGACAAAATAGTAAGACTTTGGCGGCGAGAGGAAAACACCAGCACCAACAGTTTTAAATTTCTCCCTTACAAAACTTTACACCAGCATACCAATACAGTGTGGAGTTTAAGCTTTAGTTTCGATGGGAAAAAATTAGCTTCTGGAAGTGAAGACAACACCATAAACCTCTGGAGTATCACTGGCAGCTTACTCAAAACCTTCAAAGGACATAATGATGCTGTTGCTAGCGTAGCTTTCAGTCCCAATAATAAATTGCTCGCTTCGGGAAGTTTTGATAAAAACGTGAAATTGTGGAGTTTAGATGCGCCAAGGCCGCCTATTCTCCAAGGCCATGAGAGTCGAGTTTTGAGCGTTGCTTGGAGTCCCAATGGCCAGATGTTAGCTTCTGGTAGTAGCGATCGCACCGTCAAACTTTGGCAAAGAGACACCAGTAATGGCGAACTCAGAACCCGACTCTACAAAACCTTGGTAGGGCATACAGATAAAGTTCCCAGTGTTAGTTTTGACCCCAAAGGTAAAATGCTAGCTTCAGGAAGTTATGACAAAACTGTAAGACTTTGGCGGCTTGACGGTACTTCAATCGTGACTCTCCAGGGACATACCGATAGCGTGATGAGCGTGAATTTCAGCCCAGATGGCCAGCTTTTGGCATCAGCTAGCAAAGATAAAACGATAAAGCTTTGGAATCGTCAAGGCAAGTTACTCAAAACATTAGTGGGGCATCATGGCTGGGTGAATAGCGTGAATTTCAGCCCTGATAATCAGTTTTTAGCTTCTGCCAGTGATGACCAAACAGTAAAACTCTGGCGGCGAGATGGCACTTTACTCAAAACTTTTTCGCCCCATGACAGTTGGGTATTGAGTGTCAGCTTTAGTCCCACTGACGAATTGCTAGCTTCTGCCAGTTGGGACAACACTGTAAGACTTTGGCGACGGGATGGTACATTGCTAAAAACCTTGTTAAAGGGCTACAGCGATAGCGTCAATGCCGTCACTTTCAGTCCGAATGGAAAATTACTCGCCGCCGCTGGTTGGGACGGTACAGTGAAACTCTGGAGCCGTGAAGGCAAATTAATTAAAAGCCTCAATGGGCATCAGGCTCCAGTATTAAGTGTCAGCTTTAGCCCAGATGGTCAAACACTAGCATCAGCTAGTGATGACAACACCATAATTCTCTGGAATTTAAATCTAGATGACTTAGTTGTTCGTGGTTGCCAGTGGGTGGATGATTACCTCAAACATAATCGCAATCTCGAACAGCGCGATCGCCATCTTTGTGATGGCATATTCTAGGCATAGGGCATGGGGCATTGATTTTGTCACAAATGACCAACGATCGATGACTAATGACTCTTGGTGAATTAACCAAAGGAGCGATCGCTCTCCAAAAGCTCAGGGCTATTTTCTTGGGTGTCTTCTTCGGTCAAATTCGCTAAAAAAGCTTGTAATTTCATCCGCTCAATATAAGGCCAGCCTCCCTCAGATTCAATATCTTTCAGCAGCGAGTAGAGTTGGCGACGGTTGACAGGCAAACTCTGTTGAAAAATTCCATCTCGAATTTCTCGGTGTAAACGCTCTAATTCTCGCAGCAAAGACAAAAGAGCTACAGTATCGCCTTGACAGGTATCAACTGTATCGTTTACTACAGTTGCGATCGCTTGGAGCTTAGAAAGCAAATTTTCAGACTCAATAGTTTTGTTGTTGTTCATCCCACCCTTTCCGTGTAAATGAGGTCAACTCAAATTTACCGGAGATTTTTAATTTTCCCTAGTTTGCCAGTATTGATTCATTCACGTCACTTTAGCGAACCGGGGCAACCGTCTGTAAAATTTTCCAGAAATTTTTTTAAACTCTCTGCGTCCCCACCTCCCCAACCCCTCGATCGCGCCTGAGTATAACTAGATTTGTATCTTTATGAAAAGCAATTGCGATCGCTTGTAAAACAGCGCAGTACCGTTTAGCACAGCCTTCAGGGGAGCTAGAGGCGATCGGAACATTCTTGCTTGCGACTAGAGTACTTTGATTTTGAGTTAAAAAAAATCGTATGATCTGGCTGATTTACCCATCAAACAATAGGCGTATGTAGTGGCGTCACATACATAACACAGTTCGATGCAGTTTTACAACTTAGATATTAATTTTTGAGATTGAGGTTGACCATGAGGTATCGCGCTTTAATTGTCGCATTCTTGGCTTTATGCCTGGGGCTAATAACTGCTTGTAGTGATGCTCCTACTACTAGTAGTGGTAGGGATGTACTCACTTACGAACAAATTCGGGGCACTGGCTTGGCTAATAAATGCCCTCAGCTATCAGAAACAAGCCGTGGTTCTATTCCCCTTGACTCTAAGTCCTATACCATCAAAGAACTTTGCTTGGAACCAACTAGCTTCTTTGTTAAAGAAGAACCTGCTAATAAACGCCAAGAAGCAGAATTTGTTGCTGGCAAATTGTTGACTAGATACACTTCCACCATTGACCAGGTACAAGGCGACCTAAAAATCAACTCAGATAATAGCCTGACTTTTGTGGAAACTGATGGTCTTGACTTCCAAGCCATTACCGTCCAACTCCCTGGTGGCGAACGAGTACCTTTCCTGTTCACCATCAAAAACTTGGTTGCTCAAACCCAACCCAATTTAAGCAGCATTAATACCTCCACTGATTTTGAAGGCACTTTCAAGGTTCCTTCCTATCGTGGTGCCGCTTTCCTAGATCCCAAAGGTCGTGGTGTCGTTAGCGGTTATGATAACGCCGTGGCTCTACCTGCTCAAGCGGATGATGAACAACTCACCCGCACTAACGTCAAGCGTGCAGAAATTCTCAACGGCAAGATTTCTCTACAAATAGCGAAGGTAGATAACGCTAGTGGTGAAATTGCTGGTACTTTCGAGAGCGAACAACCATCTGATACTGATTTAGGCGCTGGCGAACCTAAAGAAGTTAAGATTCGCGGTATATTTTACGGTCGGGTTGAATCCAAATCATAGCCAAATCCTTTTGAGTTACGTAACTGATTGGCATTCAGAACCACCATTCTGTCGGCATCAGCTTTCATTACAAGAGTTACTCCTTACCCCCTTATATTTTGGCGGTAAGTAGGGTTTTGCGAAATGGCTATAAATTAACTACAACAAGGGGCATTTTGCCCTTTTTTTATTATTTGCGTAAAAATACATACTATTTTTTAAATTTGTATTTATGAATTTTTGAATCCTAATAAATTTATTTAAGTTTATATGTAATTTTACTGGAAAATTAATTTTCACCGATCCGCTCGAATTTTAACTTTCATACTTTTGTTTGTACAACTTAATTTCAGCATTAATTAATGAAATTAAGTACAATCTCGGTTTGATATTTAGTAACTAATTATATATTTTATTTCTATGTAGTTCCCAAAGCCAAACTACAGATAATACCCAAATTAATTGAAGAATAAATCAGAACTCACAATTCAAGAGTGTCTTTGGCTCAACTCTGAACTCCTGAAGTCTTTGTCAATAAAAAGCTAAAAGCTTTGGATTTCGACCATTGAAATATCGATCGATGCCAAGTTAAATATGGAAATTTCTAGAAGATTTGTTATTTTCCATAGATTTCCTAAAGCATAAAAAACGATATCTTCTTTGAAATGCTGTGCGATCGCAGCTTAATTTAAGTGCGAATTATTAATTCTTTATTTGCTCAATAAACCCGGTGCTATGCCTACCACAGTCACCAATGAACTAAAACATGAAATTTGGCAGTTGTTACGAGAATATCAGCAATCTCGCTCGGAACATGTTCGTAATCAACTGGTAAAACTCAATTTTGGACTTGTGAGAAAAGAAGCTCATTACTGGACAAATCAATGTCATGAAACCTATGATGATTTGCTCCAAGTTGGATGTTTGGGTTTAATTAGAGCTATTGAAAGATTTGAACTTTCCAAGGGACACGCCTTTAGTTCCTATGCTCTTCCGTATATTCGAGGCGAAATTCAACACTATCTGCGAGATAAAGGCGTCACCGTGCGAATTCCTCGGAGATGGTTGGCGCTGCAACAGCAAGCAATAGGAGTTTCACGTTCTTGGCGTGAAACGCATAATCGCCAACCAACAGATTCGGAATTAGCAGCAGCACTAAAAATTTCTCCCACCGAATGGCAAGAAATTAAATTAGCATGGGTGAATCGCGCTCCCTTGAGTTTAGATGTGCCAATTCAGGATGGAGAAGAAGGTTCTACTTGTTTGGGAGAATTAGTTCCAGATCCTCACTACCGCAGCTTTCAATTAGCACAAGAAGACCAACTTCGCTTGCAACAAGCATTGGTTCAGCTAGAAAAGCGTACCCGCGATGTCTTGGAATGCGTGTTTTTGCAAGATTTGACCCAAAAACAAGTAGCAGAACATCTGGGCATCAGTGTAGTAACTGTTTCCCGTAGAGTTAAGAAAGGCTTGGATTTGATGAAACAGCTCATGGGTGTAGCAGAGGATTAACCGCCAAAAAGTGAATCCGCAGTTATGCTGGGTTAATTGTGCGAAAAATAACCGTTGAAAATAAAAAAAGTAGGTTATAACGGGAACAGACTTTGCCTTGAAGAGAAAATTCAGGCATGTTAATTTCGACTTTTCAATTCTCCAATGGCTTTTGAGAAAGACTCATGGGCAGAAATTTAACAATTACAATTGCAGCTATTTTAAGCTTGGCGATCGCTGGATGTGCTTCTGAAGAAACACCACAAGCCACAGAGCCGGCACCAATTCCGAAAATAGCAAAAAAGTCGCCACCAGCGGCTCAATCCTTCAAGAATCCAGTTATACCTGCCAAACAGGTTTCACAAGTTTCTCCTGCTAGCCTGAGCTTAATTCAATCTACTAATCCTACAGAACGGACACGAGTAGTTTTGGTATCAAAAAATCGCACTGATCCCTTTGCTGAAATTTTCGGACAGACCGTTGGTGGAGTACCGAAAACAACAGCAAGACCTGTTCCTGTGGTGCCTAAGCTACCTACTGCATCAACTCGACAACTTGCAGCAACTTCAGGGCGAAAACTGCCAACAGGTACTATAGCTTCAAATCAAAAGAAAAATAACATTGCTGCTGTACCAAAAAAAGCCAATGCTACTTTGACTTCAGTTTTGCCTAGAGTTTTGCCTCAAGTTGTGCCCAACCCAACTTTAGTATCTGTATTGCCACCAGCGCCGCAACCCGACTTAGCAAGGGCAGTGGTTGTGACTGGTGTAGTTCTGATTACTAAACAACCCCAAGCAATTATCAAAGTACCCGATGAACCCACAAGCCGCTATGTGCAGGCGGGACAGCGATTAGCCAATGGCGTGCTGATTAAGCGCATTGAAATGAATGGTGGTTCAAACCCGATTGTGATTTTGGAACAAAATGGCATCGAAGTTGCCAAAATGGTAGGGGAAGGGCCTGTCAACTCAACGCCATCAGCTGCAACGCCATCAGCGGCTTCTGCTACTGGCAATTCTATTTTAGGGACAATGGCCCCCGAAAATGCAGTTAATGTGGGAGCTTCATAAAAGATGGAGACTAAGGAAAAAATTGAATTCCCTGGTTTGCCTTTAGCAGTTTATCGAGAAATCGCAGCGCATTTAAGTCAAGTGGAAGGGATAGAAATAGATTTAATTCCCCAGTCATCTCAACAGTTTGATTACAATCAAAGCCAAATTGGTGGCTTAAGGCTTTCCTGGGCAGCAAACTCTACTTTAGAAAGTCGGCAACGAGTTAACCAGATTTTGGCTTACTATCAAAATCGGTATATGAATCCTATTTGATTTGTGAAAATAGCAAGCCTCTGACTCCCGATTTCTCTGTGAAGTCGGGAGTATTGTTATTTGATTTAATATTGCTATGGTGTATGGCTTCAGTAGCTGACGATCGCATATTCGCAGTTCTTAAGCTCAAGTACTCGGCTTTGTCTGGCTTTTTTGGATCGTATAAGAGCGATCGCAAAAAACTTGAATAACGCAGGCTCAAAAAGCAACGTTATGATTGTTAATGCATTAATCGAGCTTGAGTCTAACTTTAATTCAATTAATCGCCTCTCTAGAGCAGTCAAAAACCATTGAACTACTTTGAGCTATGGACACTTGACTGTTATTTAGGTGCTGATAGAACCACGCATCAGCCGTTGTACAAATTTCCATAAGGATAATTGAAGTGACTAAGACTAATTCAGATTTTCTCACCTCCAGCGATCCGGCGATCGCGGAGTTAATCAACGACGAACTACAGCGTCAGCGAGACCATTTGGAGTTGATTGCTAGTGAAAACTTTACTTCAGCTGCTGTACTGGCAGCTCAAGGTTCAGTACTGACAAATAAATACGCCGAGGGGTTACCTGGTAAACGCTACTATGGCGGTTGTGAGTTTATCGACAAAATCGAGCAACTGGCCATCGACCGTGCCAAACAAATATTTGGTGCTGCTCATGCCAATGTACAACCCCATTCTGGCGCACAAGCGAATTTTGCTGTATTTCTGGCCCTCCTGAAACCAGGGGACAAAATTATGGGGATGGATTTGTCTCATGGCGGACATCTCACCCACGGTTCCCCTGTAAATGTCTCAGGTAAGTGGTTCCAAGTCAGCCATTACGGTGTCAGCCAACAGACAGAACAACTTGACTATGACCAAATTCGGGAGCTGGCGCTAAGGGAGCGTCCTAAGCTGCTGATTTGTGGTTATTCGGCTTATCCTCGGATAATTGATTTTGAGAAATTCCGTAGTATTGCTGATGAAGTCGGTGCTTACTTACTTGCTGATATAGCCCACATTGCTGGTTTAGTTGCCAGTGGTCTTCATCCCGACCCAATTCCTCATTGTCATGTAGTAACAACAACTACCCATAAAACTCTACGCGGCCCTAGAGGTGGTTTAATTTTGACTGGGGATGCAGAACTGGGTAAAAAGTTAGATAAATCGGTTTTTCCTGGCAACCAGGGCGGCCCATTGGAACATGTTATTGCCGCTAAAGCAGTAGCTTTTGGAGAAGCCCTCAAGCCAGAGTTTAAAACCTATTCTGCCCAAGTGATTGAAAATGCTCGTGCCTTGGCACAACAATTACAAAACCGTGGCTTAAAGTTAGTGTCTGATGGCACTGACAATCATTTAATGCTCGTGGATTTACGTTCCGTTGGTATGACAGGTAAGCTAGCGGATCAGTTAGTCAGTAGTGTGAATATTACTGCTAACAAAAATACTGTTCCCTTCGATCCGCAGTCGCCATTTGTGACCAGTGGTCTGAGGTTAGGTTCCCCAGCGATGACAACACGGGGCTTAGGAGTAGCAGAATTTACCGAGATTGCAAATATTATCGCCGATCGCCTGCTTTCTCCAGATTCACAGGAAGTCACCCAAGATTGTAAACGACGGGTGGCTGCATTGTGCGATCGCTTCCCCTTATATTCACACCTGGAAATTCCCGTACCAGCACTAGCCTGAAATCATAGTTAGGAGTTAAGAGTTAGGAGTAATGAGTTTTAAGTTTTCAACTCCTAACTTTTACCAGCTATAGCCTGAGATGATAATTAGAGAGTTAAGAGCGATAAATTTAAGTTTTCAACTCCTAACTCCTAACTCCTAACTCCTAACTCCTAACTCCTAACTCCTAACTCCTAACTCCTAACTCCCAACTCCTAACCATTCCTTCCAATGAGTGCAGAAATTATTTGTGTTGGTACAGAATTGCTACTAGGAGATATCCTCAATGGCAATGCTCAATTTTTGGCGAAACAATTAGCCCAGTTAGGTATTCCCCATTACTATCAAACCGTAGTTGGTGATAATCCAGAACGGTTGAAGCAAGTTATAGAAATTGCTATTTCTAGGGCGCAAATTCTCATTTTCACTGGTGGTCTTGGCCCCACCCCGGACGATCTCACTTGTGAAACCATTGCCGATTTTTTTCAAACCCCCTTGGTGGAACACCCAGAAATCATCGAAGACATAACCCAGAAATTTGCCCAACGGGGCCGGGTGATGTCACCAAGTAACCGCAAGCAGGCTTTAATTCCCCAAGGTGCGGAAATTCTACCCAACCCCACTGGAACTGCACCCGGTATCATTTGGCAACCCCGTCCGGAAATCACGATTTTTACCTTTCCCGGCGTTCCTAGTGAAATGCACCCAATGTGGAAAGAGACAGCCGTTCCTTTTCTCAAAAGTCAAGGTTGGGGTAAGGAAATTATTTACAGCCGCAGTTTAAAGTTTTGGGGTATTGGCGAATCTCTTTTGGCAGAAAAGGTTGGTTCTTATTTAAAATTACCAAACCCAACCGTAGCCCCTTATGCAGGCAAAGGGGAAGTCAGATTGCGGGTTTCCGCCAAAGCAAATTCAGAAGCAGCAGCAGAAGCTTTGATTGCACCTGTTGAAAAACAAATTAAAGAAATTGCTGGATTAGATTTTTACGGTATCAATGATGATACTCCTGCTTCGGTTGTTGGTGAGTTGTTGCGTGCGTCGGGGGAAACGCTTTCGGTGGCAGAATCTTGCACTGGTGGTGGACTAGGGCAAATGTTAACTGAGATTTCTGGAAGTTCTGATTACTTTTGGGGTGGAGTCATTTCTTATGACAATTCAGTGAAGGTTAAGTTGCTAGGAGTTAACCAGGAAGATTTAGATACATTTGGGGCGGTAAGTGCTACCGTTGCAGAACAAATGGCAATTGGAGTCAAAAACCGACTTTCTACAACTTGGGGATTGAGTATCACTGGTATTGCTGGGCCTACTGGTCGGACAGATACTAAGCCAGTGGGTTTGGTTTATGTCGGTTTGGCTGGGCCAAAGGATGAAGTGGCAAGTTTTGAGTATAATTTCGGTGCTGCACGAGGACGTTCTCTAATTCGCCATGTGAGTGCAAATGCAGCATTGGATAATTTGCGCCGCAAGTTGTTGACGAGGTAGCTGGCAATATCTTCTTCAAATGAAAAATATGCACTCACTTTAGAGGATGAAGGATGAAAAACTATCATATTAATATCTTCTACAGTGAAGAAGATGAGGGCTATATTGCTGATATTCCTGATTTGAAATATTGTTCAGCATTTGGTTTAACAGAAGAAGAAGCGCTTCGTGAAGTTTTGCAAGCAAAAGCAGCATGGTTAGATGCTGCAAAAATGTAAGGCAAACTAATTCCTGAGCCGAGATATCGTCCTGCGATTTACGAGATAGTTCTATGATTAATGGATGTGGTGCGATCGCATTTTTTATTGAAGTGGCGATCGCCTCGCCTTTGGTAATAAATTTCAACAGCAATATTTAGCTTATTTGATTCGAGCTAAATCAGGTTTTAGCTTTCTGTGAATCGTTTCTAAAACCCTGGCTTCTTCTGGCGTGATTACTCCGTCTAGATGAGCAATTTTTTGACATTGAGCTAGTAGTGGTACAGCAAAGTCACTATTAATTTGCTCAAGTAAGGTTTCTAAAGATGGTGGAGATTTAATATGACAAGCGATCGCATCAATTGAAGCAGGACTAAGGTTAGCAGTTTGTAATTCTGGTAAAATATCTTCCCAAGATTTATCTGGATTGCCTGCTAAGACAATATGAACCAAAATTTGATCCATAATTTTTTCTTGAGAAATAGCAGCTTCAAGATATTGTTCACTCTCTACTTGAACATCGACTAAAGTCGCTTCTAAAGTTAATGGATTCTGCTTTGCTTCATAAAACTGACAAGCAGCATAACCCAATGCATAAATCATGACTGCATTTGAACTAGCACCAATGACCGCTCCCGCCACTGGTAGATTTCGTAGTAAACCCAAACCTGCTTTGATTGCTGTTTTTCCACCCAGCCCTAAACCAAAAATTGCTAATGCTTCTCCTTTACGTTCTGGATCTTTTAAATCCATCCCATAGGCAGCAGCAACTTGATAAACTAACTCCACTGATAATGCAGATGTAGCAGCCCAATCAACAGCAAATGTTACGACAGCTTGTCCTGGTACAGCACTAGTAGTAAACCCTGTTACTCCTGCCAAGACAGCTTTCTCTAACATCAGATGATGGGCAATTACAGATGGTTGTTCATTTGGATGTTCTAGCTCTAGTTTTCTAACAACACCCTCAGCCTTAACTATATCAACTTGTTGAATTAAGGGATTCAACCAGTCTTTATTTAAAGATTTGATTCCTGATTGTAGAGAAGGATTATTACCAACTATTGCTAATGCCTGTCCTGCTATTTGTGTTGCCTGTAAAGCTGCACCACCAATTGTGCCACCAATGCCAACTGCCGCTCCTGCTACTGCTTGTCCTGCTTGAACGGCAACATTACCAACTGCTCCTGCTGTTTCTGCTACTGCACCAAATAGCAAGCCAAAAAAAGATGGTTTTTCTAAGGATAGGTTACTATCTGCTGTTGTTTTGGTAATTGCAGTAGAGGATTCAACATCAACATCTGTTTGGTATATTAGTAAAGGTGAATTTTGCCCTAGTTCTAACTCAAACTCTTGTTGCCAATCTGGAAAATCTTCCCCTATTTCTCGCCCGTATATTTTTACTTTTTTGACAGACGCAATACTTAAACTAATCAATCCATTATGAATTAGTTGGGACTAATAATTGCTGTTCTGGTACTTTGTCAGATTCCAACATTACTTGCAAGCAATCTTGTTTGAAAGTGGTTTTTGTAGTAATACTAGGTGTGCCTAACCACTCATTTACCAGATTATTAATTGCATTTGTATCACCCTGCTTGGCAAGTTCTAGAATGTTTAGCTGTATCATAATTAGTAGTGGTGAAAATCTTACCGATAACCTAGTTCAATTATTCCCACTTACCAACTAAAAAGTAATATCTGATACATTTGTGTTGTAATCATCAGCCATCCTACGCCTACCTATCAGAACAATCAATCGTGGGATCGCTTGCTCTATTGTTCACAATTTGTTACAAAAGTACAAAGAACTTCTAGAGACTAAAAACCACATGTTCGGCGGACTTACTGGTCTACAAAATCCTAAGGGCACAGATTGGGGAGAGCAGATGCTCAACACGGTCGCTAGCCAAACGATTCGCCACTTGTTTACCCAAAGCGAGTCAGTAGAAGTCTTTGTGCGCTGCTATCCCTCCAGTAAACTGCTGCAAGGCAGTATTGATAGCTTCAAAATGAGCGGTCGTGGCTTAGTAATCCGCAGGGATTTTGCGGTGGAGGAGATGTCATTTGAAACTGATGCGGTGGCTATTGACTTTGGCTCAGTTTTAAGCGGCAAACTCACTCTCAAGCAACCTACTCAGGCAGTCGCTCAAGTAATTCTATCAGAAGCGGGCATCAATGATGCCTTCAAGGCTGAATTAGTGAAAAAGCGCCTGCTTAACCTCTCTGTACCATCGTTGACGGCATTATCTGGCGGCAAACCAGTTTCGTTTACAGAAGTCAGGGTACAGCTATTACCTGAAAATCAGTTACAGCTTGAAGCCAAGGCGGATTTAAATAATGGCGAACTTGTGCCTTTAAGTATGACTGTAACCATAGGCATTGAAAGGCGGCGGCGAGTTTCCTTTAAAGACCCGAAAATTGAGCTTGACCAAGTGCCAGAAGCACAACGGGAAATTTCCAAAACCTTGAGCGTAGCACTGGTAGAAATTTTAGATAATATGGTTGATTTGGATCGATTTGACCTTGATGGAGTAAAGATGCGACTCAACCGATTAGAAACTGAAGGTCAAAAATTAATTTTCAGTGGCTATGCTGAAATTGAGCGAATTCCACGTAGCACATAATTTCATTATTTACACTCAAAAAGCCAAAATTTTTATAGCAGAATTCAGAAATTAGGAGTCAGAATTCAGAATTAAAAGCGGCTAGGCTCTCAGCTTAGCTCTATAAAAGTTGAAATCTACTGTATATGAAAAAATCTTGAAGTTTTTGATTTATTTCTATCTTTCTACGCTCGTAATTGTAGAAATAAACCGAAAAATCATAGGGTCACAACATTGTTGTGACCCTACTTCATTAAAAAAGCTAGAAACTGGAAATTCAACCTTGTGAATTCAGAATTCAGAATTCAAAATTCAGAATTCTGACTCCTAGCAAAATCATCTATCTTCCAACGCCTACGTATTGGAATCCAGCCCGCACCATTACTTCAGGGTCGAGGAAGTTACGGCCATCAATAATCACGGGGTGAGCCATCAATTTTGCCATCTTCAGGTAGTCGAGAGTGCTAAACTGTTTCCATTCGGTGACAAGTACCAAAGCATCGCAACCGTCAGCTAGCCTTTCAGCATCGGTTTCTACTAACACACCAGAAAGTCCATGACGCATACCTGTTTGGGAAACAATGGGGTCGTAAGCTTTGACTTTAGCTCCGAGTCGGTTGAGTTGTTCAATTAAGTTGAGTGCTGGAGCATCCCTCATATCATCGGTATCAGGTTTAAAGGTCAGACCGAGTAGCCCAACGGTTTTACCTTTCAGGATTTTCAGGACTTGTTGCAGCTTTTCTAGAGCAATTAAACGTTGGCGTTCGTTGACGTTGACAGCGGATTTGAGCAATTCAGCTTCATAGCCATAGTCGTCTGCGGTATGAATAAGAGCGGAGACATCTTTGGGGAAGCAAGAACCACCCCAACCAATACCAGCTTGTAAAAATTTGTTCCCAATGCGGGAGTCTAGACCAATACCTTTAGCTACTTGGGTAACATCAGCACCAACGCGATCGCAAATATTAGCGACTTCATTGATAAAACTAATCTTAGTGGCCAAAAAGGCATTAGCAGCGTATTTGATCATTTCCGCTGAACTGAGGTCTGTTGCCAGAATTGGTACTGGGGGTAAAGATGGATCGGCTGCGTACTTGCGTTCTACAATGGGGGCATACAGTTGTTCCATTAAAGCTACTGCTCTGGGGCTGTTGCCTCCTAGTACAATGCGATCGGGGTTAAAGGTGTCATAAACTGCTGAACCTTCACGCAAAAATTCTGGATTGCTGACTACATCAAACTCGGCGACAAACTCAGGTAATTTCTCTTCAGATACCCCACCTGCGGCTACCAAACTTTTCTGGCGTTCAGCGATACCATCTAGAACAATCATTCGCACCCAGTCACCCGAACCAATGGGTACTGTTGATTTATTCACAATCACTTTATAACCATTGTTGAGGTTTGACCCAATACCACGGGCTACAGCTTCAACATAACGAGTATCGCTCTCACCAGTTGGTAAAGGTGGTGTTCCTACAGCAATAAACAGAATTTCTCCGTGGGCGACTCCAGCAGCGAGGTCACTTGTGAAATGAATTTTTTCTGTTTGAATGGCAGACTGCATGATTTCTGAGAGTCCCGGTTCAAAAATCGGAGACTGTCCAGATTTCATTAATTTGACTTTTTCTTCGTTGTTGTCTACGCAAATGACATCATGCCCAATATGAGCTAAGCAAGCACCTGTAACTAAACCGACGTAACCAGTACCAATTACGCAAACACGCATTTTCAATTCCTCGCTTGATTGAGCGTTAGTTTAAAAAAAGAAATAGTCAATATGACACTTATACACCGAGAGGAAACACAGCCACTAAAGTACCGGCTACCAAATAAGATGAGCTTGCACGAAAGTTGAGAGCAGGGCGAAGCACTGCTCAGGAGGCTGAATTCTTGGCATCGCTATTCATGCGATCGCGGAAATCTTCTATTGTTAGTTTTAACCCCTCTTGCAAAGGAATGGTAGGTTCCCAATTTAACCAAGTTTTGGCCTTTGTAATATCGGGTTGGCGCCGCCGGGGATCGTCCGAGGGTAGTGGCTCAAATTTAATCTGTGCATCTGGGTTAATCATATTTTGCACAGCTTCTGCTAATTGTAAAATTGTATACTCACCCGGATTACCCAGATTTACTGGCCCGATGTAGTCGCCATTCATCAGGCGAATAAATCCTTCCACCAAATCGGAAACGTAGCAGAAACTCCTGGTTTGCGAACCATCTCCGTAAACCGTCAAAGGATTACCCCGCAAGGCTTGAACTATGAAGTTACTCACTACGCGACCATCATTTTCTAACATTCTCGGCCCGTATGTATTGAAGATCCGAGCAACTCGAATATCAACTTTATTTTGCCTGTAGTAATCAAATGCCAGAGTTTCAGCGATTCTTTTGCCTTCGTCGTAGCAAGAACGTATACCAATGGGATTAACGCTACCCCTGTATTCTTCGGTTTGGGGATGAACTTCTGGGTCTCCGTATACTTCGCTAGTTGAAGCCAAGAAAAACCTAGCTTTCACCCGCTTGGCCAGCCCCAACATATTCAGTGTTCCCATCACGTTAGTTTTAACGGTTTTGACTGGGTTGTATTGATAATGTACTGGAGAAGCAGGACAAGCTAAATGATAAATTTGATCCACTTCTAATCGAATTGGCTCTGTAATATCGTGGCGGATTAATTCAAAGTACGGGTGATCTAACCATTTAAGTATGTTACGTTTATGACCTGTGTAAAAATTATCCAAGCATATTATTTCATGCCCATCGTTCATTAGTCGGTCGATGAGATGGGAACCAATAAACCCAGCACCGCCCGTCACCAAAATTCTCATAGTTTCCCAGTTACTTACAAATATTTTCAGTAGCTATCGCACTTATCTTTTAGGTTACCCAGCTTGGGCACAAAAATACAGAACTAAAAATGAACAACGCTTAATCAAGAACTATTTAAGGTTGTACTTTTGTTATGTTTTTACCTGCTTTGTTAACAATTTAACTAGCAAAATAACAAACATTGTCTAAGAGTTGTCAGCCTTTTACCTAAAGTTCATCAAATCTTCAATAATATAAAATGTTTTTACTGTAGCCATCAGAGGCGATTCTATGTCGTTGTCAATATTTTTTTATGCGATGCCTCCTACAGGCTACGCCATCATAGCCCCAGTCTACCGATGCATATCATACAGCAGATGTCATGCTATTGGATGTATTAGAAATAACTACATTTGTTTGAGCGCGTTGTGGCTCTCCAAGCATGACAATGGAACAGGTGAGTTGCCTAGCTAACTCAGTTGTGACATCGCTAATGGCTAACCCGCCGGGACTAGTGCGATTGCGTATAAAAGGTAAAACGACTAAATCGTATAAACGTGCTGCTTGCAAAATTGCTTGAGCTACATTTTCATGAGCGATAATTTGAATTTCTGGGGTATTGGGCAGAGCTAATTTAGATACTAAGAGTGAGAGGTGCGATCGCCTCCAAGCAATTTTACTAGAACTAGTGCGGCGATCGCATACATTGAGTACAGTAATGTGGCTTTGATTTGCTTGTGCCAACATTTGGGCAAATTGTACGGGCTGCAATATTGGTGCTGTTAAATTTTCTATTGGCACTAGGATACGCTGAATTTTTTTTGGTGATTCCACTAAACGTGTTACTGCAACAGGACAATGCGCTGCCCAAAGCACGCCATCAACAACATTTCCAAATAATAATGCTCGCAACCCAGTACGTTTACCCCAACCCATAAGAATTAAACTAGCTTTTTGTTCGCGAGCAGCTCTGCTAATTCCCTGAGCAAAAGCATCATCAATTCGCAGCGTTGGTTCTGCGGCTACACCCAATACTCGACTTTGGGCGGTGGCTTTTGCCAATAAGCGCTCACTGCGTTCTAGGGAAGCTTCTAACTGGGGTGCATCCATGTGAGCAGCAGCATTAGCGATGGCTAGCGGTACAATTTTACCCTTTGACTGACGCGCTAATAACGCCGCCATTTCAATCAAGTATTGCTGCGTTTGAGGATTATAGACAGGTACAACTATAGTCAAAGCATCGTCTGTTTCTGGTGCATCGCCATCGGGTAGATTTGTTGGTGGTGCATCTACGGCTGGGGAGGAAGTCAAACCAACGGCTATTCGACTAGTTATTAAAGGCCCCAAGGTTGAGGTCGCGACCATTAAAATAATAATGCTGTGTAATATTTCTGATGAGAGTAATCCAGCCCGATATCCTACTAACGTTGCGGCTAAGGTTGTACTAACCTGGGGAATTGATAACGACCACATCGTCAGTATTTCTTGCCATTTATAGCGGTAAACCAGTTTTGTTAACAAAGCTGCGATTAATTTACTGGCAATCAAACAAACTATAATTAACAGCGTTAACTTGATAGCGTTCAGGTTATTTAAATAAGTAGGTAAATCAATTAATAAACCAAGGTCAACAAAGAAAATTGGAATGAATAGCACACTGCCAATAAATACCACCTTTTCTTTAACTGGGCCTTCACCGACAGCTTCATTTACTGCCAAACCTACCAAAAAAGCACCAACAATTTTGTCTACTTCAATTAATTGAGCGCCTACAGCAGCAAGAAACACAGAAAGCAATACAAACAAAAATTTGTTTCCTTCATCGTCTCCAGAACGGCGAAAAAACTCTTTACCGGCCCAATCAAATCCTGCAACAACGGCAACAGAGTAAATCGTTAACCAACCCGACAAGGTGAGTAGTTGAGCAAAGCTGAATACGTGATTGCGACCCACAGCTACACAAACGCCTAATATTAGTATTGCGCCAATATCTGTAAAAATAGTGGCTCCAATAGTGACAGTAACCGCTTCATTATTTACTACTCCCAAACGAGTGATTATCGGATATGCCAAAAGAGTGTAGGAAGCGAATAAAGAGCCAATTAAAATTGAGGTAGTCCAGCTGTAGCCTAAAATCAGACCTAATAGGATTCCTATAACTAGCGGCACACTGAAAGTCAAGCTAGCAAATCCAAAGGCACGGCTTTTTTGCTTGCGAAACTTTTCTAAATCGACTTCTAGTCCGGCGACAAATAGCAAGTATATTAACCCAATATCTGATAGTAGGTTAATCATCGGCGAGTTGGATTGAAATAGATGCCAGCCCGAAGGGCCAAGTACTAGTCCAGAGAAAACCAAACCCACTAATCCTGGTAATCTTAGTCGCTCAAACATAATAGGTATAACTAAGATGACCACGAGCAAAATAGCAAAGGAAACAATTGGTTCCTTGCTAAGAACTTGGGAAGTTGGTTCCAGAGCAAGAACTTGTGATATGAGTTCCATAGGTAGGAATTGATGAGGCTATGGTAAAACCGCGATCGCCTTGAAGACGATCGCTCGATTGATATAAATGGATGTAGGAGCCGCCTGACGAAAAATCAAAAATCTTAACTTACACTAAACTAGACAATTGTCTAAGAACTAACTACCTACGGGTGGATTTGGCTCAAAATGAACCGCAAGCGATCGTAGTCGTCTTTAAGTAACACGCTCAGGTTTCGCCCAGCTTTAATAAGCCATTGTCGGTCAGCTTTACGTAACTGGTATACATCTCGAATGGCAGCTGCGGTCAAAGCGTCCACTGGCGCAGCATTGATACAAAGGAGTGTCCGCAAAAAATCTAGTTCTTCAGTAAATTTAACGATCGCTTCAGCTTCGCACCGATAAACAGCTTGATGAATTTGCGGAGGACGGGGTGGTAGATACTGATATACTCTTCGGTTATAACTTGGATTTTGTGAAGATAGTTCAAATCCAACGATGGCAGCTCGAAATTCTGTTCTGAGCATGGCAAATATCTGGGGTTGTTCCTCACGTAAGTCTTGCAATGACAGCCCCAAAGCTCTAGCTCGGTGTACGGAATCTATAGGCATGGTTGTGGCATGGTATACCACGGCGTAAACGAGGTTGGCAGATTCTTCATCCACAGCACAAACCCAACTACCAAAAGGCGGCATAGAGGGAAAGCTTAAATCTTCTGGTTCCAAACACTGTGCCAGAAATTCAGTAGTACTAGTCTCAATCACCTCCGCAAAGTGATTGGGATGGCGATCGCTTCTGTCAAACTGTGGTAATGGGAGGCGCATGGGAGTGTTGAGTTAAGAGTTAGGAGTTAGGAGTTGAACAATAATAACTCCTAACTCCTGTACAGACGCGATTAATCGCGTCTCTACTTCTAACTAATCTATTTTCCTTTTTTACGTCCAGCTGTGGTTTCTACGAGTTCTAATTCCTTCAGGCGGAAGGTAATTAATTTATCCCAGTTACCACCTTCAAACAATACGGCTACCTTGCCATCACTCACTCGTTGTACGAGTCCTTCAGAACGATAGTAGGTATCTGCGGGATTCTTGACGCGAACAGTTGCTCCAGGCAGAATCATCTTTTTAGCCTCACTTGTTTCCTGTTAATAGCTTAATACTTGTTAATAGTCATTGGTCATTGGTCATTGGTCATTGGTTTTCGTTAACTAACAAATGACAAATGACAAAGCGCAAAGTCGGAGGGCCGGCTTCCGGCGATGCCTTCGGCAACGCGAAGCGCGAACGGAACTTTGTAAGAAATGACAACTGACAAAGGACAAATGACGAATCAATAATACTTCTGCCGTTGGCGAAAATTTGCTACCGATTCTACTATTCCCAAGGAAATGAAGTTAGTCAGCATGGCAGAACGTCCGTAACTCATCCAAGGTAAGGGAATTCCTGCTACAGGTGCTAAGCCGACAGTCATGCCAACGTTGACAATTACCTGAAACACAATCATGGACAAAACGCCAATAGCCAACAAAGAACCGAAATTGTCTGTGGCATTTTGAGCAACATGCAGTAAGCGGAAGCAAATTAAGCAAAAAACAAAGAGTACTACCAAACAACCAACAAAACCAAACTCCTCGCCGACTGCGGAGAAAATAAAGTCTGTATGCTGTTCTGGGACGAAATTAAGTTGGGTCATTGGGCCTTTGAACAGACCCCATCCCCAAATTTCACCAGCACCAATGGCAATGCGAGATTGAATCAAGTGATACCCAGCACCGAGAGGATCGTGATCTGGATCCATGAATACAGTTAGTCGGTCTTTTTGGTAGGGTTTCAAAATATGATTCCAGGCAAAAACTCCTAATTCGCCACCGAGTATATTTAGACTCCACGCACCGATAGCACCCAAACCAAACCGGCGCCAAGGCAGAGTTCGCCAACCGATAATAGCCATAGCGATTGACCAAACTATGCCCAAGGGACCAAAAGATAGCTCTTTAAATAAAACTATCGGCTGTGCTAAAGGCCAAGATATGCTGAACAAAATGGCAGCAACTACAGGAGAAATCATCAGAATTAGCCAGCCTGGGTTAGCATTTGCCCAATAGAGCATTCCCAAGACGATCGCCCCAAATACCATTGATGTTGCTAAATCTGGCTGTAAAAATACTAATCCCCAAGGTATAGCGGTGATTGCCAGTACGCGGAAAACACTTTCGAGTTTAGAAGCGGTGCGCTTGTGTAACAAGGCTGCTAAGGTAATAATCATGCCGACTTTGGCAAACTCTGAGGGTTGCACATTAAAACCAGCGATATTAATCCACCGCTGCGCCCCTTTAGCGCTAGTACCAGCAATCATCACGGCGATTAAGCTGAAATTCGTAAGTCCGTAAGTTACCCAGTGGCACTGCATCAAGATTTCGTAACGGGTACGAGCTAAAAACAGTGCTATCAGTACACCGATACCAGCCACCAACCAGTGCCACCACCAGTCAGTTACTGGCTGCTTGAGTTCCGTACTAAGAATCGTGAGGCCGCCAAAAATACTGACAGCAACTGGTAAACAAAATAATAACCAATCTACATATTGCCAAGGCTTAACCCAAGACTTCCAGCGAACTTTGGGGAGCGATCGTTTTAATAACATTGTGTCAGTTTAGACTTTAAGTTTAATTGTTGGGCATTGGGGATTGGGCATTGGGCATTGGGCATTGGGCATTGGGCATGGGGAAAGGGAAAGGGGTAAGGGGAAAAGGGGAAAGATTAAATTTATTCCTTTTCCCTTTAACCTTTAACCTTTTCCCCATACCCTGCTCCCCACATTCCCCAGTCCCCAATCTCCAGTCCCTAGTATTCCCAGACCTAGCTCAGGAAGCAGATAGAAATTAAAATTTATTATGTCAAAGCTGCAACTGATACTTTACCAGCGATGTTCAGAGCGATCGCTTTTAGTGCTTTTGCTGAAGCTGAATCTGGGTCAGCAACGACTATTGGCACGCCATTATCGCCGCCAACTCGCGTGGAAATTTCTAGTGGTACACACCCCAAAAGTGGTACTTCCAATTCAGCAGCGGTTTTGGAACCACCACCGGAACCAAAAATGTCGTACTGCTTATCTGGCATATCTGGTGGAATAAAATAACTCATATTTTCCACGATTCCTAATACCGGGACGTTCATCTGCTGGAACATCCGCAATCCCTTACGAGAATCTAACAGAGCGACATTTTGCGGTGTAGTGACAATTACTGCCCCTGCCATCGGTACTGCTTGGGTTAAAGTTAACTGAGCATCTCCAGTTCCTGGTGGCATATCTACAATCAAATAGTCCAATTCTCCCCATTGCACTTGATAGAGAAACTGGCGAATTACACCATTTAACATTGGACCGCGCCAAATTACCGGTTGATCTCTGTCAATCAAAAAGCCCATTGAAACTAATTTGACGCCGTGATTAAAAGCAGGTTCGAGGATTTCACCTTTTTCAGTCGAACGCACAGCAATTTCGGCATCAGCCAACCCCAACATTGTCGGGTCATTAGGCCCGTAAATATCGGCGTCTAGTAAGCCAACTTTTGCTCCAGTTTGGGCTAAAGCCACTGCGACATTCACCGCTACAGTACTTTTACCAACACCACCTTTGCCGCTAGAAACAGCAATGATATTTTTGACCCCAGAAATACCAGTGCGGTCTGGCAAACTTTTTTGTTGCGGTGTTTCTGCTGTTACTTCTACACTTACATCTGTAACGCCTGGTAATTTTTTAACAGCTTTTTGGCAATCTTCAACAATAAATTCACGTAAAGGACAGGCGGGAGTAGTTAACACTAAAGTGAAACTAACTTTACCACCATCAATTTTGACGTTGCGAATCATATTCAGTTCTACCAGACTTTTGCGAAGTTCTGGGTCTTGCACTGGTCGCAATACTTCTAAGACAGAGCGGGAATCAAGGACATCGTACATAAAAAATTCAAAATTCCAAATTTACCGAAGTTCTGATTTAAGGAAGGCTGAAGCTACTGACTTCTGTTGCTATTGATGAAATACAATCCTAGTCAGCATCTTAGCTATTAACTGGATGCAAATAAAAGCAAGAGCAGATTGGTATTCTCGCGATCGCTGCCGTAATAAAACTTAGGAAACTGGATTATTACCTAAATAGAATCTTAACGTTATTGGGTATAGGAAATGGCGCATGGGACAGGGGGAGAATAGCTCCTAACTCAGCACTTCCAATGCCCCATGCCCAATATTTCGACTTCTCTACGAGAGGCTGCGCCAACGACTTCTCTACGAGACGCTACGCGAACGCTCAGTACAAGTGCTCCATACCCCATACCTAAAAATCAAAACAACTATCATTAATAGATTTTTTATTACCTGATACTGCTGGTAATGCCGCCTTTTCCACTGCTTCAACTAAAGAGCGTGCAACGCGGTCTGCATAAGGACGAGATAAAGACCAAATTAGGGGTGACAACCAACCGCGTAGTGTTACAGAATAAGATAAACAAGTACCACAGACTGTTGATTCTACTTGGTAAGTTATCCGTTCTTCTATTCCAGGAATTGCCAGCACTCGGATACTGAGCATTTCTCTGGGATTGACGCGTTCCACAAAAATACGGATGGGAATTGGCGAAAAGCGCGTTACAGCTTGAAAAATTAATCCTGGTTTGGGTACTAATCCGTAGGGCACGTTAGTACTCTTAAGTAGTGGATGCCAAGAAACATCTGTTAAATCAACCACTTTTTGCCACAGTTCATCTACAGAAGCAGAACTAATCTCTCGATACGTCCGCACCAGAGAAGCGCAAAACCGACGACGTTTGCGGTGGATGAATTTGGATAACCAACCTTGCATTTTCCTAATCCTCCTCCTCGCTAGACACTTTCTGGTAATTATGGTACTTTTGGCGACTAAGCTTAACCCCTAGACCAAAACTTTCTCAAAATTTATCTGGGCATAGCAATGGTATATTCAGTGCAGATGCTAACCGCCATATCATAAATAAATATGGCGCAGAAGTTTTGAGTAGACGAATCAAACCCTTGATAGCTCAAGGTTAAGACTAAATTTTAGTGTTTATACCAGAATATTCCAATTAAAAATTTCAAAAAAAACTCAATCAATATACAAGCCTATACGCATTTGAGGGAAAATAACTCTAGTGATGCCCATCAATTCTATAAAATGCTTGACCGATAAGAAAAAAGCGGGTTGGGCAAATAGAGCTTGATTGTTGGCGCGGTTTTCCCCAAATTTTAAGATGAGAAATTTGTGGCTTTCTGGAAATTGTAATTAAGGTTCGGGAATCTATGTTGACCAACTCGCAAACACCAACTGTACCAGCTCAATCATCCAAGTCTTTGCCACCAAGTGACGCTAAGGCAAGGGTTAGTCAGTTTATGAAACAGCTGCAAGACGAGATTACCCAAGCTTTGGCAGAAGTGGATGGTGTGGGTAAGTTTCATGAAGATAGTTGGGAACGCCCAGAAGGAGGTGGAGGGCGATCGCGCGTCCTACGGGATGGTGCAATATTTGAACAAGGTGGTGTCAATTTTTCTGAAGTTTGGGGTTCCCATTTACCGCCCTCAATCTTAGCTCAACGTCCTGAAGGCGCAGGACACGGCTTTTATGCCACTGGTACTTCAATGGTGTTACACCCCCGCAATCCCTACGTCCCTACAGTTCACCTAAACTATCGCTACTTTGAAGCTGGGCCTGTGTGGTGGTTTGGCGGCGGTTTGGACTTAACTCCTTATTACCCCTTTGCTGAAGATGTAATACATTTACATAAAACTTTAAAACAAGCTTGCGACCAACACCACCCAGAATATTACTCAGTGTTTAAACGTTGGTGTGACGAATATTTCTACCTCAAGCATCGGGGTGAAACAAGGGGTGTGGGCGGCTTATTTTTTGATTACCAAGATGGTCAGGGTACTTTATATCGCGGCCCCGATCCCAATGGGCCAGCAGCTATTCATAGCAATAAGGTGGGAGAACCAGCGCCACGTAATTGGGAAGATTTGTTTGCCTTTGTACAAGACTGTGGCAGAGCATTTTTACCAGGCTATGTACCAATTGTAGAACGGCGACATGGGCTTGAGTATGGCGATCGCCAACGCAATTTCCAACTCTATCGCCGGGGACGATATGTAGAATTTAACTTGGTTTACGACCGAGGTACGATTTTTGGACTGCAAACCAACGGACGCACCGAATCAATTCTCATGTCCCTACCACCTCTGGTGCGTTGGGAATACGGCTATCAACCAGAACCCAATTCCCCTGAAGCTGAGTTGTATGAAACCTTCTTAAAACCTCAAGATTGGCTCGATTGGAAATAGTGAGGAGATAGGGGAAAAGGTTAAAGGTTAAAGGGAAAAGGAATAAATTTAATCTTTTCCTTTTTCCCCGGTTGGTGAGCTTGTCGAACCATACCCCTTTCCCTTTCCCCATGCCCTGTTTGCTTTATGCCCCATTTAAAATTGCTACTCAGCACTGTTTTGGTGAGTTAAACTACTAAAGATAAGCACTTAGCATAAAAAAGTGACATTTTTAGCTGTAGCTTGCTAATCTCAAGTGGCAGCATTATAACGGTTCTGTAGCTAGTCAATTTAAAAGAAATCCCACGGGGAGGGTTTGAGTGATTCATATAGACCAAAAAAGTTATACAACCCAAGACGGAAATACCGTGATTGTCTTGACACCAGCAGGTCGCCTAGACATCACCACCGCTTGGCAATTTCGCTTAAAGTTACAAGAGTGTATTTCTAAACTCAGTCGCCATGTAGTTGTCAATCTGGGTCAGGTCAATTTTATTGATAGTTCTGGTCTCACGTCTTTGGTAGCTGGAATGCGTGATGCAGATAAAGTCAAGGGTAGTTTCCGCATCTGTAATGTACATCCAGAGGCCAAACTCGTGTTTGAAGTGACGATGATGGATACTGTGTTTGAAATCTTTGAAACTGAAGAGGAAGCTTTAGAAGGTGTACCTCGTAGTATCGCGAGCTAAGAAAAGAGTTAGGAGTAGAGACGCGATTAATCGCGTCTGTACAAGAGTGAGGAGTTTATTGAAAATTCATAACTCATAACTCATAACTCGATCTTACTCAATACTGATTTCGCTTTGTATAACGATAAGGCCCCATAATTGCTCCCCAAGTTGCTTGTCGAGTTTCTGGGTTGATTCCTTTGTCGTAGCTGTAAAATTCTGCTTGTGTGGCTTCAAAGCCTAAAGAAACTTCGATGGTATTTCCAAGATAAGTAAAACTGCAACGAGTTTCCGGTAATGGGGTAGCGGTAAACTTATAGCGATCGCCAGCTAACGTTTCGCAATTAACTGTGAGGATACAACCTGGCAGTAATTCTAATCCATCGGGTGAAAGTGTATTTAGTAGGGCAGAATTATCACCTGCGCCCTTTAATGCTTCTGGATTTTTAAGCATATAATATTGCACTTTCAGAGGCGCATGAGAATCGCTTCCCTGATGCAAGCGCATAATTCGTTGGCGGTAGGGTCGATCTAGGTTAAGAATATTAGCCTGTTCGGCAAACAGGGTGATGCTATCTTCTGCGAACAGATTAACTGGTCTTTGCCACAGGCGCAGGTGGACATACCAAACTGGTTCTGCTATGGCTTGTTCCCGATTATCAAATTCACCAGCTAGGTACTCACCCAAAGCAATTAACTGTGGCGAGAAGTTCATAAATGAGATCGATGAATTTTTTAAAGGTAATTATTTTTGGTTAGTTTTTTAGGGCAGAGTTCTTAGCCCTTGTGGCTACCAAGTTACAAACTAATTTTGATTTGTCTATATTGTAATTGAAACTGCACTAGCCAAAACCTCAACTTGGCAAAGTAGCCTTTAAGCGGGAAAATAAAAATACGTCGCCCTTCCTTAAGATTTTCTTTGTGAATAACGTCCGTACTGTCTCTGATACAAAGCGAACTTTCTACAATCTGCATACCCGTCCGATCAACACTATTTATCGTCGGGTAGTAGAAGAGTTGATGGTGGAAATGCATCTGCTGTCAGTAAATATTGATTTTAGCTACAATCCAATTTATGCCTTGGGCGTCGTCACTACTTTTGACCGCTTCATGGAAGGCTATCAACCAGAACGGGATCGAGAATCTATTTTTAACGCCTTATGTCAGGCTATAGAAGAAGACCCGCAACGCTATCGCCAGGATGCCGAAAGATTGCGATCTGTAGCTAAAGGTTTGCCAGTTCAAGATTTAATTGGCTGGCTGAGTCAAACCAGCAACTTAGATCGAGATGCTGACTTGCAAGCACAATTGCAGGCGATCGCCAATAATCCTAACTTTAAATACAACCGTTTGTTTGCAATTGGTGTATTTTCTTTATTGGAATTGGCAGATCCTGAACTAGTCAAAGACGAAAAACGACTCACTGAAGCACTCAAAGCGATCGCTGCTGGCTTACACCTGTCTGATGACAAATTCAGCAAGGATTTGGAACTATACCGTTCTAACCTAGACAAAATGGCGCAAGCCCTGATAGTCATGGCAGATATGCTCTCAGCCGATCGCAAAAAACGCGAACAACGCAAACAACAATCAACTACTCAAGTTGCTCCCCCAAGTTCCAATGAATAGTTAAGAATTAAAAAGAGTTAGGAGTTATGAGTGAGGAGTTAAAAAGGGTCAATAACTCTTAACTCCTAACTCTTAACTTTATAACTTTATACACCCAATATTCTGTAGATTAAGCTGTTAATTAAAGTCAGCGCAAATGCTCCAATAACAGCACTCCAAACACCGTAGCGCAAACGAAAGCCTTCGACTAACCAAGCCGCAATACTAAAGCAAACTACAGCAATCATAAATGTGAAAATGCTGGATAATAAGTCCAACGTGAGTAAATTTGGTACTGCGAAAACGAGGCTTAAAATTGGTCGAACTATTGCTGTCACAATACCAAGCACTGCTGCGGAAAGGAAGGCTTTACTTGGAGTGTCAATTTCAACTCCCAAAGGCAATTTACTAATTATTAACAAGCTGATAGCTGTTACTATCCAAACAATTAAAAGCGTCACAATATTCATGCCACAACCCCTGAAACGTGAATGGCAATTGGTGATAAGCTACCGAGCCTACCTATGGAAAAATATTTCAAACTCAACCAATTATTTGTAAATTAACAGAATTTTTTTCTCTAGCCGAATTTTATTCTGGATATCTTTAGGTTTGGGGGTAGGGGAGGCAGGGGAAAAGGTTAAAGGTTAAAGGGAAAAGGAATAAATTTAATCTTTCCCCCTTTTCCCTTTCCCCCTTCCCTATGCCCATTTACCTTTTTGGAGAAGATTGTTTCCCCTTTTCCCCTTTTCCCTTTTCCCTTTCCCCCTTCCCCCTTCCCTATGCCCATTTACCTTTTTGGAGAAGATTGGCTTTGTCCGGGTGCTACAGGTACTGGTGGGTTGGAAATATTAGGATTAATCGGGCTGATGTTTTGTCCGGGCGCGGAGGGAAATCTGGGGGCAAGATTACCTTCGGGGTTGATGCCTGGAACTGGTGCTTCGCCAGGATTAATTGGAAAAGAAGGCACAGCAGGCTGGTTGAGTGGGTTTGTTGGTGGTTGAGATGGGCCGGGAATAATTCCTAAAGAAACGCGATCGCCTCCTACTTGCCGCAGCAAGTCTAATGTCTCAATCACATCATTGTAAGTTGCTGTACGGGAAGCATTCAGCACCACAACGCCATTGGGATTTGCTTGGAGATAGAGTTTTAACCTTTGTGCCAAATCTTCACGTTTTACAGGCTGTTTTTCTATGTAGGTGTTGCCAACGGCATCGATAGTTACAATCTGACTGCCAGTTTGTGAGGTTATCCCAGATACAGATTTAGCGCTGGCTTTAGGCAAATCAACATTTATTGCCTGTTGGCGCGTAAATTGCAGTGCTGCTAACAAAAAAAACGTCAGAATACAAAAGACAACATCAATTAAAGGAATGATTTGAATTTGAACTTCTTCGATTGGAGTATGCAGATTAACTTTCATTTTCTCAATTTAATCGCCTGGTTTAGAGGTTGTTGACTATTACTAAGGTAGGATTGGCGGCTCAGGAGGCTCAGAAAACCTGTTTTTCCCTTGTTTGCGAGGTGGCGTTAAATTGTCCCGCATAACTGGTGATGTAATATTACTAAAATCAGGCGGAGACTGACGGTAGAGTAATTCCAACTCATTCCCTGCCCGACGAAAAACTTTGACTTGGTTAACTACAAAACTTTGGAATAGGCGATAGAATACCAAACTAATGATGGCAACTATTAGCCCTGTTGCTGTACTAATTAACGATTCACCAATACCAGTAGTCACCCCAGCAGTAGATTCAGTTCCCAAATCGCCAATCCGAATTGCCCGCAAAGAGTGGATTAAACCCAAAACCGTACCCAATAATCCTAGTAGTGGTGCCAGGGCAATTACGGCTTCTAAAAGTTTTTCGCCCCGCCGCATTCCAGCTAATTCATCTTCGGCTGTGGACTCTAAGGCTAGACGAAAGGTTTCCGCATCGCTTTTGGCTAAATGTAAGGGTGAATAGAGAAAACGCCCCACAGGCTGATGGCTTGCTTGTCTTGCAATATCCGCAGCAACTTGCCAATCATCATGGGCAGCATCTAGGACGCGATCGACTATTTGCTTTTCTTGAGTTAAAATTCGCAACCAGAACCACAAACGCTCGAAAATTACACTCAAAGACAAAATCGACAGAACCAGCAAAGGCCACATCGCCGGCCCGCCCTTGTAAAACAAATCTAAAATATCCACTGTTTAAATTTCCTCCCTCCAGAACTAAAGCAACTATCCCCAAGCATTATTAATTTTAGAGATTAATGGGCATAGGGCATAGGGCATGGGGCATGGGGAAAGGGAAAGGGGTAAGGGGAAAAGGGGAAAAGGGGAAAGATTAAATTTATTCCTTTTCCCTTTTCCCTTTAACCTTTAACCTTTTCCCCTGCCTTTGCACTCCCCTTTAGATTTGTAGCGTCTTCCAGACTAATTAGGGCGGTTATTCCCACCGTGAGTTTAAAAGATAATTTGCCAGAATTAAAAATAACTGGAGGTTCAAAATATGAAATTTTCAATTCAATCAGTTTATACCTGGTATCGTGATTTACTTCGTAACCCTAAATACCGCTGGTGGGTAATTTTAGGAACATTAGTTTATCTGGCAAGCCCAATTGATTTTCTCCCTGATGTTTTCCCCATTGTTGGGCAGATTGACGATGTTTTCCTTTTGACACTGCTAGTAAGTGAAGTATCTGGGTTAGTGATTGAAGGTTGGAAAGCTCGTAAAGGCGATTTAAATACAGAAGCATCGAATACTACTGAGGGTTCTACCTCCACTGCAAGCACCATTGATGTCGATGCTGTTTCTGTCAAGTAGTTTTAACAATAAAATAAAGTTTAATAAGCCCCCTACTTTTGGCGTCCGAAGTAGGGGATATTTTTTTAACGCAGAGGGGCGCAGAGGAAAACGCAAAGGTTCGCAAAGTCAGAGTTAGAGGTTGTTGGCTGTGCGTTTAAAAATCTTTCACAAATTCCGTTAAATATCGGAAAGCCTTCAAAATATAACTAGCGCAGTCTGTAGGTGAGGTGTTGTAAAACGATCGCCAGGCACTCGCTTTATCTTCATCATAGCGATCGCGTTTATCTGGATGATGTTCTAACCATGCCAATCTCACTGCATGACCGATTAACACATCTAATACTATATATTCTTCGATTTGCAGCTTAGGATTATTAGCGGCGATCGCTGCTAATTCTATTAATGCTTCAATATTAACTTGGCGGTATTCTGGAGCTTCAATTTTATTTAGCAGATGTTCGACTAACAAAGCAAAATTCCTTTCTCCCGCTGTCATTTCTGACAACATTACTTCGCTATCTAAACGATTGCGACGCTCTAATTTATCGCCAATTACCAAACCTTTGCAATGTTGCATTATTAGCCAAACTTGCTTAAAAAAGTCTTTTGGTACTCGTCCCGTCGTCCCCTCGCTTTGGCGAAATCGCCGCCAACCACCTGAAGGAACTTGGATTTCTTCTGAAATTGCTGGTGACACCACCCAATCAATATCGCTTTCTTTTTGCTTGACGTGTAATGATTCTTGCTGGCGTAATAGATTACTCATCCCAGTATATCCAGTTAATACTTGACGCAAGCGCATTTTCACTTCAAAGGGTGAAAGTTGCATTAAGTAATCGTATGCTTCATCTTGAGTGATATGTAATTCCCGCGCTAGTTCGCTGGTAATCAATAAGATGAGATAGCCGACTCTCACCGTCAGTAGTCCCTGAAATAGTTCGGGTTCCGATTTGATTAGGACTCCTAGATAGATTAAAATTTCTTGGGTAAGAACGCGATCGCGGATATCTTCACGACAAAAATGACTAATCTTATCAGCAATCTCATGGTGTGACATGGGTACGGTAATTAAGGAAGCTTCACTGTAAGCCCTACCCACAGCAATTTGCTTACCTTGCACCAAAATACTCGTCACCGCATCTGATAAGCTGATATCAACCATTTGGCGCAACCCCGCAGCCCGACGTACCACCGCCCAAATGCCTAAATCTCCAGCTTTGGTGTAAACTTCATCTAGTAAATCGGCTACGGTGACAGTATGTCCGGGGCCGCCATATCCTGTATCAAATTCGATTCCTTGCAAACGAGTCAAAGTTTGTAATAACTCAATTTGCTCGTAAATATTTTCTGATGAGCGCAAATAAGAAAGCAATAATCCTAAGTTGGTTTCACACTCCATCTTAAATTCTTGGGTATGCCCTAAGCGCCAGTTTTTCTCAGGATGATAAGCCAGATAATAGCAACGCAGTGCGGCATTTTTCACTGGCGATAGAGAAAATTCCGCATCTTCGAGAAAATCAATTCTTTGGATTCCAGCTGTTAGCATTAACTGATTTAGCCGCCCTAATTTCACTCGCACACCGTTACAAATTCCATCTTTGAGTTCTTGCATCAATTCTAGTAATGCCTCAGAACCGATTTCTAACATGGTATGGGTTAACATTAAAGTTAAGGTAGGACGCCCTAAATCGCTCCAATATTTTTGAATGTAAGCTAATTCGCTTCTGATTTGATCCAGTAGAAAATGGTAATCCAAGGTTAAGTAAAACTGCTGCGAATCTAAAAATGATGGCAAAAATACAATTGTTTGATTGCGAATCCGAAATATTCTCGATGTTGTTAAACTTCGCAACCGCCGCACTGGACGGCCAGTTAAACCAAGTTTGTTGTTACGTCCAATTTGGGTATAAATATCTGAAAGTTCCCCAGCTTTTCTGACTTGGATTGGTTCTATTTGCGTGGGTGTTTGGGCTTCAATTCCATGAACTTCTAGTTTGCCTTGTAAATCTTCATCTTCTGCTAGCAAGGCAATTTGTACTAATACTTCGCGCTGTTTGCCAACGCACAAATGTCTCCCTAATGGGTCGATATCACCAACTGCTATTAGCCCTTCACTCAACATTTGACCGAGTAAATATAAACTTTGTGCCCACACTAAAGGAATATTCTCATTAGGTAAACGTGGTTGAGTTTGGGGTGTTAATTTTTCAGCTTCTACGTTTTCGGCAGGAACATAATAGAGTTCTGGGAGCAAATATAATCCATTTTGCTCTATAAGTAATGTTGATAAAAGTTCTTGGTATTTTGTAACTTGTTCTTGCTTGCCACAAAACAATCCATCTAAAACTAAATAAGTAAAAAATAACGGCCATTCGCATTCAATATGCTCGAATTGCTTGAGTTCCCAAGGTTCGTAATGCAAACGTTGGCTGTCTTCTAAAACAGTTTGGTGTCCATCACGTAAAAAACGTTTGCAGCCATACTTACCTGCGAGTTTATTGATAATATCGTTTAAAGTGCGTTCGCGAAGCGTCTCCGAAGGAGAATCGCGCAGTTGTAAGTCTTCCACTGCAAAGGCGGGATAACTAATAATACTCAACAGTGCTGCGTCAATTTCTTTGGAACCAGATTCTCTCGGTAATAACGATTCTAAAGTAATTCGAGCGCGGGCAATTTCATCTGGTAGCACATGAATTACTGATGCTTGGCTACCACGCACACCAAACAAATCCAGTCCATTCATCGCTTCTAAAGCTGCTTTTGCCATGCCTACGGAACTGGCATTTAATTCAGCATTACCATGATTAATTTTATTACCGCGTTCCCAAATACCATAGTCTGGTGTGCGGTAAGCTCGTCCAATGTAGTAAACTAAATTTTGAACAAAATTAACTTCATCAATCGTATAAATAATTTGCAATCCTGTAGCGGTCATTTGCGCCAACATCAGTAAAAATAAAGATGTGGCATCAAGTTGTAAATGCCCCCATTCATCATCACCAACAACGATGTCGCCTGTGCTGGTATTGTATTTGGCGTGCAGCCCATCCAGTAGCGATTGAGTATGTTTAAATTTCTCTACTTTATGAGCTTGTCGCATCATTGCAAACAGTAACCCGCGCATCAGCTTGATGACACTATGTTCTAGTTCGTAATTGTGTCCTTCGTGGTCATCAATCTTGCGGTATGCAAGTGCTAAACCCCAAACTGCTAAAATACTGTAAACATTGTCTCGCACCCAGGCATCAGTATAATCGCCGTGGGCTGTAATTGCTGTACTCGCAGGCAGTAAACCTGTGATGGGATTTTGACGAGCGAGAACGATCCTCTTTATTTGTTGATAGTAATACTCTAGGCGAGTTTGCAATTCGGTAGATGTTTTCATAATTTTGTTGACAGGAGTCTGGAAAGTTCTATCCTGTGACTGTGAAGCGAACGACCTAAACCTAATTAGAATAAGTTTTGTAATGGTTGATGGTAAACAGCCCAGGGTGGTGTGAGTTTCTTATTATCTCGTGTTAATAGGCTTCTAGGTACTGAATTTTAGTGAAGTTGGACTCAAATACAACATTTGTTCAAATCTTCATCAATACTTAGATAAATTTATACTTATCTTCAATTTGTTTTTGATAACTTGAAAGTAGGCAACGTTAGCCAGAAACACATCGGGCACATAAGTAAGTATAAAAACCTTTTAACACAACAAAAGCCTATCTAAAAGGAGATTAGTTATGTCTCTGCGTTACAACGAAAATCATGCTCAGTTAGTGAAAGTGGTTTACTCTCAAGTGAAAGTTAATGGCAAAATTGAATTAGTACCACTAGAGTTATACGCTGATGGTTCACTTAAGCGTTCTATTGGGTAAGTGAAAG
The DNA here is from genome assembly GCF_002368035.1 of Nostoc linckia NIES-25. Taxonomy (GTDB): domain Bacteria; phylum Cyanobacteriota; class Cyanobacteriia; order Cyanobacteriales; family Nostocaceae; genus Nostoc; species Nostoc linckia_B. The sequence continues at coordinate 1,655,750 of NZ_AP018222.1, forward strand.
TAAGTAATTCTCTATTGCCAACTCAAGCAAACTCTAGTTTTTTATTTTGTAGTAAATATCTGTCGAAGCCTCTCCATTTGTATGGGAGAGGCTTTGAATTTTATGGCAAAAATAGTATTGACCAAGTTATTAGGGCAGGTTATTTTTACTATTGCCTATTGCCCATTGTCTATTGTCTGAAAAAAAGTTGCTAACACGCGATCGCCTATATAAACATACAGTTGTTATACGCTTCTATCTATTTATTTGAATTATCTAAATTCCGCAAAGCTAGATATTTTAGCTGTATGAAGTTTAACAGGAAATATATTGATTAGCTTGACACAGATGCTAACAGTAGTAGAATCTACTTTAAGTTACGCGAAAATTACCTGAAAATCAAGGCTTGAAGTTGGTTACTGGTGAAGAACATCACAAATTCTCGATAATATTACCCAGTATCTACCGGAGATCGCGATTCCGGGTTAGGATGATGACTAGCGATGCCCTGATTGGATATCGATATTGAATTATTGAGATTTTATGGGCCAAAGTCCCCAAGATGGCAGTATCAACCTCCTCTGAGCTGTGAGGCAGTCTCCCAGCGCGGGGGAGATATTAGGAGGTATGTATTATGCTCACACAGGAACTTCGGGATGCACTGATTGATGCTACCGATTTAAATCAATTGAAATGGGATTTAAATCGGTTACAACCAGTGGATGTAGGGGAATACATTGAACAATTGCCTGAAAAACAACGGGCGATCGCATTTCGTTTACTCAACAAAAATCAGGCAATTGATGTATTTGAATATCTGCCAACAGAGGTACAAGAAGAACTAATTAATTCCCTACATGATGTACAAGTAGCGCACCTTGTAGAAGCGATGAGTCCTGATGAAAGAGCAGAATTATTTGATGAATTACCTGCTGGAGTAATCAAACGGCTGTTAAAGGAATTGAGTCCAGAACAAAGGCAAGCCACAGCAACAATTCTCGGTTATCCAGAAGGCACCGCTGGGCGAGTCATGACCACTGAGTATGTCCGGTTACGAGAAGGATTAACTGTAGGTGAGGCGCTCAGTAAAATCCGCCGTCAAGACGAAGATAAGGAGACAATTTACTACGCCTACGTCACAGACGACAACCGGACACTGGTGAGAGTGGTTTCACTGCGCCAGTTATTGTTTACCTTTCCCGATGTTTATATCAGAGATATTGCCAGCGATCGCGTCATTAAGGTGAGAACCGAAACTTCCCAAGAAGAAGTCGCCCAAGTCATGAAGCGCTATGACTTAATCGCCATTCCCGTAGTCGATCGGGAAGACCGATTGGTGGGTATTGTCACCATCGATGATGTGATCGATATTTTGGAAGAGGAAGCCACAGAAGATATTCAAAAACTCGCAGGTGTAAGTGGTGATGAAGCTGCTTTGTCTTCTCCATTACTCACCATCCGCAACCGCTTACCCTGGCTGTTGGGCATCATGGCCTTGTATATTGGTGCAGCTAGCGCGATCGCCCCTTTTCAGTCTGTAATTTCCGCAGTGCCAGTTCTCGCAGTGATCATGCCGATTTTTTCTAATACTGGCGGTACTGTGGGAATTCAAGCATTAACCGTGACAATCCGGGGCTTGGGAGTGGGAGAGGTCACACCTAAAGACACCATGAAAATTCTCCGCAAGGAAATCTTCGCTGGTTTAGGTACAGCCCTGGCTTTAGCCACAACGATGATTTTGCTTTCCTTGATTTGGGCGCGACCCCAAGAACGGTGGGTGGCTTTCATTGCTGGCATGGTCATGGCAACAAATACAATAGTAGCCGTGACCCTTGGTACTTTACTGCCAATGGCTTTGAAACGTTTGAAGCTCGACCCTGCCTTGGTTAGCGGCCCATTAGTGACTACAATGCTAGATACAATTGGCTTTTTAACATTCCTGAGCCTCATTTCTCTAGCTTTAAACGTTTTTCACTTACCAACATGAAGGGATTGGGGACTGGGGACTGGGGAAAGGGAAAGGGGTAAGGGGAAAAGGGGAAAGATTAAATTTATTCCTTTTCCCTTTTCCCTTTAACCTTTTCCCCTGCCCGATGCCCGATGCCCCATTTCCCATGCCCGATATTAAAATATGCCTACAACAACCTGGAATCGTCACCACGTTCTTTCCCTCGCTGACTTCACGGCGGCTGAATACGATATTGTTTTGCAAACTGCGGCTTCTTTTCAGGAGGTGCTATCGCGGCGGACGAAGAAAGTGCCAACGTTGCAGGGACAGGTGGTGGCGAATTTATTTTTTGAACCTTCTACCCGCACCCGTAGCAGTTTTGAACTTGCTGCTAAACGCTTGAGTGCGGATACCTTGAACTTCGCCGCAGCCACGTCTTCTATGACTAAAGGAGAAACTATTCTCGATACTGCGAAGACTTATTTGGCTATGGGCACTGATATTATGGTAGTCCGGCATAAAGAGGCGGGAGTACCAAATGCGATCGCTCAAGAAATGGATCGTTTAGGTGTAAAAGTTAGTGTCCTGAATGCTGGTGATGGTCAACACGAACATCCATCCCAAGCACTGCTAGACTTATTTACCATTTGTAGTTTAATCGACCCAAATCATCCCCGGCTGGAACTTTTAAAGGGTAAAAAGATTGCGATCGTTGGGGATATTTTGCATTCTCGTGTGGCGCGATCGAATATCTGGAGTTTCATCGCCAGCGGTGCCGAACTACACTTAGCAGCACCCCCCACACTTTTACCCAAGCTATTCGCCGAGTACATCTTGGAATCAGAAGGCAGAAGTCAGAATTCAGAATTCACAAATCAGGAGTTTATTACCTCCACGTCCCCCACTCCGCAACTGTTCCTTCATTGGCAGCTAGAACCAGCTTTACAGGACGCCGATTTTGTGATGACTTTGCGCTTGCAAAAGGAACGGATGACTGCTCACTTATTACCAAGTTTGCGAGAATATCATCAGCTATTTGGCATTACAAGCACAAAACTGCAACTTTGTAAACCTAATGTTAAAGTTTTGCATCCAGGGCCAGTAAACCGTGGTGTCGAAATCAGTTCTGAGTTGATGGATGACCCAGAATTTAGTCTCATTCAATCGCAAGTTACCAGCGGTGTTGCCGTTCGGATGGCGCTGTTGTATTTATTAGGTAGCGGTAAAGCTTAATCCGGCTTTGCACATCACGTATGCTAGGCGAAGTGTTTGGAGTCAGGAAGGATTGAGTAATTGAGTTCGATTCCCGACAGTTCAAGTATCGTCTTGCATACTAATTAACTTGGCGTAATAACCATCCTGGGCAAGTAGTTCGTCATGACTGCCAGCCTCCACGATACGCCCTTGTTCAAGTACGTAGATTCTATCTACATAACGTGCCGCCAACATCCGGTGAGAAACTAATACTGTAGTAAGTCCATTCCTGACTGTTCGCAATTGCGACAGAACTAAAGCCTCAGTTCTGGTATCCAGCGCAGAAAAGCAGTCGTCCAGCAGCAAGATAGGGGTCTGGCGAATCAGTCCACGGGCTAGACTGGTTCTTTGTTTCTGTCCACCTGATAAAGTTACCCCACGCTCGCCAATTAATGTGGATAGGCCTGCACTGAATTTGTCGATAGTTGCTTCAAGCTGTGCATCTCGCGCAGCCTGCCAGATTAACTCTAATGGTCGCTCCGGATTATCGAATGAGATGTTCTCTGAAATTGGAGCTGCAAACAGAAACGCGTCTTGGGGTACAAATGATAGATTTTGCCGTAGATGACCCAGCCCAATGTCTCGTAGGTCTTGCCCATCCACTTTGATTTGTCCGCTATTAGGCTCCAATTGCCTAGCCAGCAGCCGCAGCAAGGTAGATTTGCCAGCTCCTACACGACCGATGATGGCAATCATTTCGCCAGGGCTGATACTCAAGGATATCTCTTCTAGAACCAGACGCGATCGCAGCCCAGCAGCAACCGGGTAACTGTATGACAGATCGTAAACTGCGATTTCGCCATTGATAGGCTGGGCTGATGAGCCTGCTGGAGCATCTTGAATCTCAGGTTTTTCATCCACGATCTCAAATACTCTGGTTGCAGCTGTACTGGCATTGAGCAAAGTATAGACTACAAAACTGCTCTCCTTGATTACCCCAAGAATCATAGCCAAATAAAAGATAAAAGCTGTCAGCGTGCCGACACTCATTTGCCCAGCCAATACTTGGTTGCCACCCACGCCAACAACGATTAAGGTCATCAAACCACTACCCAGAACAATAGAGGCAGTGAGAATAGCGTTCAAATCGATCGACTTTTGATGAGCTAGCGCATAACCATGTGACACGCCTGTAAAATGACTAATCTCACGCTCTTCCTGGGCATGAGACTGGATGGTACGGATACCCTTGAGGTTTTGCTGTACTGTTTCTGTCAACTTGCCAAAACCTGCTTGCACCGCTGCCGATGCCAGCAAAATACGCCCAGCTAAATACCAGCTATTAACAACCATTACTAGCAGTAAAGGAATGAGCAACAATGTTAACTCAAGCGACTGCTGCACCATGAAAATCGGTGCAATCAACGCCACACCTATTATGCTCACCAGTCGATGCACAGCAGAACGAAAAAAGCGACGAATGGATTCCATGTCATTAGTCGCCCGTGCAATTAAGTCACCCAACTGGTAATTTGCATAAAAGCCGCGACCAAGGGTCTGTAAGTGTGCGTAAAATTCTTGCCGTAAATCATAAGATATATAGATTGAAATGAGCGCATTGTTGCGACGACCAAAGTGCAGGATCGCAAAGCGCACAACTGTCAAACCAAGTATCGCCAGAGTCGTTAATAAAATATTCTCGTCCTGTTTTGAAATCAGATCGATCCCGACTTTCAGATAGATAGGAATGGCAGCTTCAACAACATGAACAGCCAGCAGGGCTAATACTGCTATCAACCACTGAAAACGGTAAGGCTTAAAGTAGTGAAAAAGCCGCTGTAATGAAGTGAAAGTACGTAAGTCCGATTTCAATCTTTCTCGGTCGGCTAGCATCGGTTTAATCTTGCTATATAGGGAAAAATCAATATTGAATAAAGGCTATTATTTTGTGGAATTGCTCAATTACAGCAGGTGAGCATCTAAGATAATTTACAGGTTTTTAATTCCCGAATAATCAGGCTAATACAGTTTAATTGAGGTTAATTCTTTGTACAAATGTATTTTTCACAAATCACTTCAATATTAGACTTATTGCAGAAGTCGGGAAAAGGGAAAGGGGGAAAGGTTTGATATTTTCCCTTTCCCCTTTAACCACAAAAGTGCTTTTTGCACTTTTGCAAGAGGTCTATTAGACATCTTTAGTTGGGTGGTTTGATGTGTTTTAACGGATATCCTTGTACAATTGGGCTTCATAAAGTGTTTTATAAAAACCATTACGAAGCATCAATTGTGTGTGGTTTCCCACCTCCACTAACTGTCCATGATTTAATACAACAATGCGATCGGCTTGGCGGATGGTCTGTAATCTGTGGGCAATGATGATGGAAGTTCTGTTGGCGGTGACTGTGGCCAGTGCTGCTTGAATGGCAGCTTCCGTTTCTGGGTCAATACTAGCTGTGGCTTCATCCAGAATCAGGATTTCGGGGTTTAAGGCAATGACACGGGTAAAGACTAACAACTGGCGTTGACCTTGTGATAGATTTTGCCCGCGGTCTTCCAGTACGGTATCAAAGCCTAGTGGCAAGGCTTCAATGAAATCTAAAGTCTGTATCAATCTGGCGGCTTGTCGGGCATCTTCCAGTGTGATAGTTGGATTACCCAATGCGATGTTCTCATAGACGCTGCCAGGGAACAGATGAAAGTCTTGAAAGATGACACCTACGCGCTTGCGAATCTGTGCAGGGTCTATCTGCATGATATCGATACCGTCAATGAACAAGCTATTTTCAGGCACATCGTAAAAACGGCAGATGAGCCGCGTCAGTGTGGTCTTGCCAGAGCCAGTGGGCCCAACAATAGCGATGTTCTCGCCGGGTGCGACATTGAGATTGAAGTGCCGAATAACCGATTCGCCAGTTTCGTAACGGAAATTCAGGTCACGAAACTCGATACGACCATGTAAGCCTTCAGGCAAGGGTGTAGGCTGCGATGGCACGGACAAAGACTCCTTCCAGTCAAGCAGCTGGAATATGCGATCGCAAGCTGCCACCGCACGGAACACTGCATTAGCTTGATCGCCCAAAGCTACAATCGGACGGAACAGCATATCGCTAAATTGCAAGAACAACACCACCGATCCCAGAGTGGTAGTGTGGCTAAGTACATGTTGTCCGCCGAACCAGAGGATGGAAGCGATCGCCAAATAAGATACGTTATCGATAATGGGGTTGTATACTGTCTCTGCCATGATGGCTTTAGTCTCAGCCACTCGATTGGCGTCGTTAATCGCAGAGTACTGTTTAAAGCTCAGTGCCTCCCGCCTTGACATCTGCACGATTTCAATACCTGATAAGTTTTCGTGCAAATGCTCGTTGAGGCGTGATAAGGTGGCACGGATGACCTGATAAATCGGACTAGAATAATACCTGAACGCAATGATGACACCCGCCACAACAAACAATAAGGGTGATAGTTTTGCTACCAGTATCGCATCCAGAGACAGCATTACACTAACAGCGACAACTAGGGGAATCAATTCTCCAGCCAGCGCACCGACACCAGTCAGCAGTTCGGACAAGCTCTCGATATCGTTAGCGATCCTAGTCAATAACTGTCCAACCATAACTCGGTCATAAAAAGCAGCGGGAAGATGCTCGACATGGGCAAACAGATCCCGACGCAAGTCGCTCAGACCCAATAATGCTGCACGGGACAACTGGGTGCGGAAGGCGTACCCAAAGCCAGACCACAGCAGCACCCAGAGTAAGCCGACTACGCAGGCTGCGATTACTTGTTTGGTGTGCAGTGCGATGGCTAACCATTCGATTAATGCCGTTTGTCCATAGTCTGGGAGATCAGTCCGGTAGTTATGCATCAGGATGCCGTCTACTACCACCCGACTAACCACGATTGGTACTAACACCGCAGCGGTGGCCGAGAGCATAGCAAACAGCAGCGCTAACGCAATGCGCCAGCGGTACGGGGCCATCCAGTGCCGTAGGCGCCAGACATTGTTGATAAAGGAGTTATGCGTACCGATCAATGCTTCAAAGGGGTTGAGCCGGACAAGAGTGTTAGAGGTGTTTGATGATGTCATATTTCCATCGCCCCAGGACTTAGGCATTAACAAATTAGATAAGTCTTCTGCATCGATTTGATGACTTCTTCACAGATTGCTTCTGGTTGTGGCAAAGGTGGTTTTTTCGTCAGGTCGTGTAGTCATTGCTTTCTTAGTGCATTTGTTACTGAAGCAAGCTGTATATTTCTGGTTTTGTAGGTTCAAGCTTCAGCTGATATATTACGCCCTCTATTTTCTACTGCTTGTTTTAATCACTGGAAGCACTTATAAATAAAAATACTATTAATCGGTCGGAATAACGTATTTTGATGAAGCTTATAGTCTCATGAACGAGAGTAAAAAGCAAGCATAGAACTATTACCATAATTGCTATGGCGGACATAGAAATCCGGGCTTTTGAACTTACTGATGAGTCTGCCGTCATCGCCTTATGGATGCGGTGTGGTTTAACTCGACTCTGGAATAATCCCAAAAACGACATTGAGCGAAAGCTTTGTCTACAACCCCATCTTTTTCTTGTAGGTATAATTGGTCAGGAGATTGTAGCAACGGTTATGGTAGGAGCCGAGAGGCATTGAGGTTGGATAAATTACCTTGCAGGTGCTCCGCTTGAGCAAATCATTGCTTTGTATCATTGGAGACAACAGCGAGAAGTCTTTGAGATGCACTTTTGCAGAAATTCGCGCTGTCGAGATCCCCTAATTTTTCACGAATTATTTAGGATTACGTATGCCTAAAGTTATTGGTAACAATCTTTTGATTTTAATCCCATAGGATTATTTTAGGGCAAAATACATAATCTCAGAGATATTATCTATTCTTCCGATCGCATGAAGACGTGGCTCTAGAATTTTGGGACACTTTAACCATAGAAGTCAAGAATTTCATGGCTTTTAGAAGTGTCGGAGGTAATAAATATGAAACCAATATTTTTGACGGCAGCAGCTTTACTCACTACGTTATCTTTTGCTGCTCCTACTCCCGTCAAAGCTGAAAACTCCGCCCCTGTCCGGCGTTTGCTGGAAACTAGAGAGTGTTTTGGATGCGATTTAACAGGAGCAAATCTTAAAGGCGCTCATCTCATAGGTGTTGACTTAAGAAACGCCAATTTGAAAGGTGCCAACTTAGAAGGTGCCAACTTAGAAGGTGCTGATTTAACTGGTGCTAATTTGAGTTCTGCTAATCTTGAAGAAGCATTCGTCAGCGATACTATCTTAAATAATGCTAATCTCACCAATGTTAACTTAAGTAATTCTCGTTTATATAATAGTGACGTAAATGGTGCAGTTTTGGCTAATATCGATTTAAGCGGTGCTGATGTGTTTAATACTGCTATTAGCGTTGGTGGTGAATATTAATTAATCAATTTTGGATTTTGGATTTTGGATTGTTTTTGTGTAGAAACTTTAGAGGCTTATTAAACAATTTTGGATTTTGAATCTGGCAATCCAAAATCCAAAATTTAAAATCTAAAATTTATTCACCAGTAATCGCTAGTTCATTCACCCAAATTCTTGGACAAACTCCCCCTGGTGTTAGCTCCGCCTCTTTTTCTACATAAATAATTGACTTCAAGAGTTCCAAGAAATCGCCAGCCACTGTTGCTGATTCAATACTGGTTTTTACACCTTTGTTAATTAGCCAACCATCAAACGGCAAAGAAAACGAACCTTGCAAGGATTTTACTCCTGCGTGGAGGGCGCGTAAATCATCAATAAGAATCACGTTTTCCGCAGTTTCTAAGCTAAATTCTTGCTCAGGCGTTGCTGTCGTAAAAACATGATAAAAATTAGGACTAACGCTGACTTTTGCCCCAATACTGGCGTTACCTGTGGGTTGAGCATTTAACCTTTTGGCAGTGCCGGCACTATGGAGAAAGCTTTTTAAAATGCCATTTTCAATCAGCGAAATTTGACGAGTCGGAGTACCCTCACCATCAAAAGTTTCTGCGCCTATGTTAGCTGGATGTAGTGCATCATCGTAAACTGAAAGCAGAGGGGAAGCAATTTCTTTGCCTAAATCCTCAGGAGTAGATAAACTTTGTTTATCCAAAATACTTTGGGCATTGAACAAGTTAGAAAAAGCGCCCAACAAACTTAAAAAAGCTTCAGGTGAGAAAACTACCCGATATTTCCCAGTTTGAATTTTTTCATAATTCAAGTGGCTGATAGTTTTATCTGCGGTTTCTTTGATGCAACCATTTATGTCTAGATTATCTAAACTATGGTCGATTCTAAAAGCGCCTGCACTGCGAGGTTTTTTGCCTTCTTCTTCTGTTTTGCTGTAAAGATAAATTGATGCAAAGGAGTGAGATTCAGTTCTGAGGGCACCCTCGCTATTGAGATAAAATCTATCAATATCTCTTTGGGCTAAGCTATTATACGGTACACCTTGAATTGCTGGATGGGCTGCTAGTAATTCTTTTTCGGCTAGCAATAGTTTGTCTATAAGTTCAGCTACGGGTGCTTGGGGTACTTTATTTTCAGGTTTGTTGGGAATAGGAATAGTAGCTTCGGGGCTAAAATCAGGGACATTTTCCTTAACACCAAAAAAACTGGCTTCGTAAGCAGTTTTCAAAGCTAATTCTAATCCTTTGGGATCTACGTCCGTGGTGCTGGTGACGCCCATTGTATTATCTTGATTCCAGACACGAACGGTAACGCCAGAGCGATTTGAAGCTTTGACTTGTTTTGGCTCTCCTCGATCTACTTGCACGTTAGTATCATCTACTGTTGAGCCATAAATGTCAAATTTTTTGATGCCAAGTCTATCAGCATTTTCCTTGGCGTAATTTGCGATTTCATTGATATTCGGCATGACCAATTTGAGATTTGGGATTTGAGATTTTAGATTGACGGAAATTTAATTTTGAATATTAGATTTTGAATTTTAGATTTTAAAATATTGCACATAAAGCTCTCATATTTTGGGGCGGGCTTTCCGGCCCAGCCCACAAGAAATGTAGAGTTTAATATTATGCAGATTTAGATGTAGCTTTGGCTGGTTGAAAACCCAAAATCAAAATCTAAAATCCAAAACTATTATCTTCCGCCCACGGTAATAGAATCAACTTTGATGTGTGGTTGTCCGACTGTGGTGTAAATACTGCCGCTGACGGAACCACAAAAACCTGGGGCAATTTCTAAATCTTGGGAACACATGGAAATTTTATTCATAATTTCTGTGGCTTCACCAATCAAAATTGCTCCTTTTAATGGCTTGGTAATTTTGCCATTTTCAATCAAATAAGCTTCATCGACACCAAAGTTAAATTGACCTGTGGCACCAACACTACCGCCACCCATTTTTTTACAGTAAATGCCTTTATCAATAGAGGCAAATATATCTTCGATGGTGTAGTCGCCAGAATCAATATAAGTATTACGCATCCGGCTAGCGGCGGCAAAGGTGTAGTTTTGGCGGCGTCCGCTTCCCGTTCTAGGGTGTCCGGTGAGTGTGGAACCCGTTCTATCTGCTAAGAAGTTTTTGAGAACGCCTTTTTCAATTAATAAGGTTCTTTGGGCGGGCATACCTTCGTCATCCATATCAATTGTTCCGAAGGCATTGTCAGAACGTCCTTCATCCCAAGCTGTTAAACTTTCGTGGGCAATTTTTTGGCCTTTTTTATCAGCAAAGGGAGAGGTATTGCGTTCAATTTGAGTGGTTTCTAGGAGGTGTCCGCAAGCTTCGTGGAAGATTACGCCGCCAAAGTGATTGGCCATAATGATGGGGTAAGTCCCTGATTCCACGTAATCTGCATAGAGCATTTTTCCAGCAGATTCTGATATTTTTTCGGCAGCTTGTTGATAGTCCCAAGTTCTTAAGAAGTTGGCATCGCTGGTGTTACCGGCGCGATCGCCTATTGAGGTACGATTAGCACCATCGGCACACAACAGGTTAAAGCCTACTGATTGGGTGAGGCGAATGTCACGGGCAAAAGTACCGTCACTGGCGGCGACTAAAACTTCTTGCCAATCTCGAAAATAACTAGCGCGACGCGATTGGATGTGGTTGGCTTTTTGTTTGAGGTAAGCAGTACCATCAAGGAGGACTTCTCCCATTTCGCGGATGGAACTACACGCTGGTAGCCAAGCATCTTTACCTCTTTTGGTGGCGTAATCTCTCAGTAGTTCGAGGTAGATTTCGGGGATGAAAGAACTAGGTGCGGGTAGGTGTAATCCCAAAATCGAAAGGCCTTTTTCTAAGGCTGCTTTCAAACCCGAAAAGGAAAGGTCATTAGTACTGACGTAGCAGTCAGCTTTACCGCGAAAGACTCTGACTCCCGCGCCTGTAGACAAACTCGGTGAAATGCTGGTGATGGCGTCGTCTTCTGCAAGAGAACTAATGTAGTTGCGACGTTCTAAGAAGAATTCGACGAAGTCAGCACCGGCGGCGCGTCCTAGTCCCAGGAGGGTAGCCAGTGGGGCTTCCCAGGTTTCATCGAAACGCTCTGGGGTGGAAGAATATTGTAGAGTGGGAAGTTGATTCGAGAGAAGTAGCGTACTTGTAAGCATGGGTAGCCTCGTCTGCTGGCGGAATTCAGAGATTTGACTGAAAAATCCTGGTGTGTTCAGTCTAACAAATGAGTGAAAGCCACAGTTGGCAGTAAGGCAGTGTGGATTTCCCTCCTAAGCTGTTAAGCACCTAATTTGCACATTTAGACAGCAGGGGAGCAGAGGGGCTTCAAGGGCAGGGAGGGGAGAAGGATTGACGTTTTTTCTCCAAAATCAACAATAGACTTCTTGCATAAATCAAAAAAAAGAACCCCACCCCGCCTTTGACTTACGTCAAAGTCTCCCCTCCCCGCGAGCGGGGAGGGGCTGGGGGTGGGGTGTTAGGGGACTTTTGCAAGAGGTCTAATATGCAAGTTAAATGCGTATTAGCTTATTACAACAATTTTGAGCTAACTAAACCATAAAGGGGCGCACGGTGTACGCCCCTAGAAGAGATTGTGGTTCAAATAAATGAGATGCACTTATTATATTTAACTTGTACTTTTGTCAACCAAAAGAGCTACAAGATGCCAACAGGTATGGGATTACAATTGCGAATTAGGAATTAATATAACTCCTACAAAATATGTAAATTTATTTGCTGATAAGGTTAATTAGATCCAGATTCTCCTCGTTAAGTTTATTTACGATTTGCAATTTTCAAGGGAATTCGTACTGTTTCTCGACCGTCGAAGGTTTGCTCGAAATTGGGGGTTGGTGTTGTGGATGATATATTTTTAAACAAAACCTTCAGCGTGCGAACAATAGTTTTAAGAACTTTCATTTTGCTGGCGGTTGGCTTTTGATCGTATCTCAAAACCATTGGAATTTCTACAATTCTAGGTTTGAATACTTTAGCTTTGAGCAGTAAATCTATCATGCAAGCAAATCCACTTTCTGTGAAGAGATTGTCGCCATAATACGCATCAAGTTTACTGAGCAAAGTCCGGTTATACAGTCTGTAACCACAGGTGTAATCTCTAACACCTGGGACGCGGGCTGCTATTCTAAATAGCCAACTTGCTCCGTAGCTCATGAACTCTCTAAATTTTGATAAGCCGATGACCTTTGAGCCTTTGCGATATCTAGATGCGATCGCAATATCATAACCACCAGCGATGGTAGTATCATACATTTTGATCAACAGTTCTGGTGGTTGAGTATCATCGCAATCCATTGCAGCTAAAAAATCACCTTCTTGAGAAATTTCTAAGAAAGTTGTGAAACCTGTTTTGATTGCTTGACCTAAACCACCATTTTTGGCATGTTGTACCAATTTCAGGGATACACCCAGGGATTGAGATTCTTCTATGGCAGTTTCAGCAGTGCGATCGCTACTGCCATCATCAACTAAAATCAGTTGGATGTCCATCTTCGAGATTTGCTGCAATTGTTGAAATCTCTGAAACAATGGGGGAATTGATTCTTGTTCGTTATATGCAGGTAAAAGAACGTAAAGAGTCATAATTGCCTCGTGTATTTTTGAAAATATTAGTAATCAAATTTCAAGAATTCAGTAATGTCGATTTTTTAAGAAATTCATCGACATGTCTGACAACTGCGTTGTTATTGACGCTATCATTCACAAACTGTGAAGTATTGACAACATAAAAATCAGTGTTTTCAGTACTCACTTTGGGAACAAGACTTGAATAGTTTAAAACTTGTAGTGGTTGTACTTTCATGGCTCGATTAATATGTGCAGCCACAATGTCATCTTGTTTGAGTTCTGGGAACATCAAACGTATACCCTGGAAAAATACTTGCCGCAATTCATCATCTGGCTGTTTTAACAACGGGTCGGTAGAAAGTATATATTTTGGTAGAAATGTCATGTGGTATCCTGCTGTTTCTTGCAAAGAAACGAGGTTGCTCATACCGATAACTCCGGTAAACGGAATATTTCTATCGGCAATATTTACTACGTAATAAGGAATTAAAGCCTTACGAGTGATAAGTGTCATACAAACTACACCCAGGTACTCTACTGTTTCACGAGTCTCGGAAACTTTCACCAGTTCATTTGCAGTAACCTGTTGCAGGACATTAACTGGACCGGTAAATATGACTTTATCAAAATGTTCTTTTTGACCTTGAAATTCTACCCAAATTCCACCTTCTTGAGCAGGGCCGATATACTCCACCGCAGTACTTGTGCGAACCTGACCTCCAGATGCATTAATTAATTCTTCTAAACGGTCTATTACAGTTTTGTAACCGCCAGAAACATAACCCAGTTGTTCTTTACTTAATGAAGAATCCCGCGCTGAAAATAGCCTTCTGATATAAGCCCAAATAAAAACAGCTGAGATTCGCTTATAGTTTTCTCCTAATTTAGACAGTAGTAAGGGCTTCCAAAGCTTTTCGTATGTATTCCTACCACCAAGTTTTAATAGCCAATCTTCAACTAAAATCTTTTCTAAACGCTGCCAATCATTGATGCGCGAACCATACAAAAGAGTAAAAGCTAATCTAATTTTTCCAATCAGCCCAAACAAAGGAAAACGCAAAAATTCTATAGCATTACTGATAGAATAAAACTTTTTATTGTCATAAAAACCCGTTAAACTACGATGCCAACGTAGTTTATCTCCAAGACCAATATCTCTTATAAAATTTATTAAATGAGTATCAGAAGGTAGAATAACATGATAAAAGCGATCCCAGGTAAATAACCCGTAATCATGATAGGTTGTAAGTCCACCAAGCTGGTTGCTGTTATCAAAAACAGTTACTATATGTCCTTGGTTTGAAAGGCGTTGGGCTAATACTAAACCAGTTATTCCTCCACCAATGATGCTTATTTTCATAAACTTAAATCTTTCTAGGGTATGTTGTTCAAATTTATCTTTCGACTTTGTTAAAGGTGATAGCTGATTGAGCTATTAATGTACAACAAGTATTACACCGGTGATAATAATTGAAATTCCTATCCATTGGCTCAATACAACCTTCTCTTTAAGAAGATAATAAGAAGCAATAGGTATAAGTGCATACATTAATCCCAGAACTGGAAATGCTTGGCTTAGAGGAACTGTCCGCAATACATACAGCCACAATAAAGTCATGAATCCATAGCAAATAAACCAAATCGCAAAATAAGGAGAGAATACCAAATTGCGAATCGATGCGCTTCCTTCTTTGCTAGAGTTGGTTATGTAAAGTCCGTACTTTAAGGATACATTAGCCACTGTTCCAAGCAAAACTACAAGCATTAAATCTAGCCAATTAATGATGTCCATTTTTTAATACTTTCTGGGATAGTTAACTATAAAATTATTGTGACTTTTTTATGGGAATAACCACTAAAAGAACACCAGCAAAAATAGTGAGAACTCCTATTATTCGAGTTAGTGTAATTACTTCATTAAAAAAATAATACGAGCCTAAAAATATGCCGACATAGTTTAGGCTAGTTACTGGATAAGCAATACTCAGTTTTACAGTTCGCAAAGCTAATATCCAACTTACTACTCCTAAACAATAAACAGCCACAGATAATGCCAATTGCTGAAGAAATTGCCAATTCAATAGTCCTTCATGGCTATTGCTCATGGTATGTTTCATCAGCAATTGTCCAGAAATACTAAATAAAATGCTAACCAGTAAAATAATATAGGAAGTTATTTGAAAACGGGAATTTTGTAATATAGATTTCATAATAGATTTACCTCAATGGTAATAATAAGTATTAACTTAAAAATTTTGGATTTCGGTCACACTTTCCCAGCAATTTGACCTCTCGTTTCAGTAAGTAGACAATAAAATTCAGAGGTTTGGGTTGAAGGAACTGAGATCAAAATGACCATTGAAGCTCATGTCCTAAAAGTTCAAAACTAAGTAATATCAACTTTGGATATATAGTTGTCCATCATGCCAGCTTCCCATATTTTCGCAGCCAACCAGCCAGACTTCATGACTATTCTCAGACAAAGGTAACACAGTATACACGTATACCAGAGATTAACAGCTTTGCCAAAAATTTGTTCTAGATAAAGTTTACCAATGGGCGATCGCTAAGTTTGCTGAGTATACTTATTCTTAACATTTTAGCCATTAAACATGGATTGTAAAAATTTTATCAATCCATTCATTAAGTTTCATCAGTTGCATGTATCTTCCTGTAGAAATCTGGTTGAATACAGTACTGAAATTGTCAACCTATTAACTTTATCTTTTAGAACTTACTTAAATTAATAATTTCCTGCAATTTATTAGTGGAGAGTTTATTAATTTTTTTGCTCGTCTGTATAAAGTATCTTCAAACTCACATATATAGTTGTGAGCTAGGTTGGAAACTAAGTCGCTGAATTTGTTTACCTGCTCTATTTGGACATCGAATACAATAATTAGCAAAATATCTTAAACTCTATAGGAAAATCTTGAAATAGATGAATTACTTTAGAGCTTTATCGAAACTTTACTCAATGTCCAAACTCAAGCTCTGATGAGAGGAAGCGTTAATCTCAACTAAGGCAGGCTGAGATAATCGGATTTCATAGCAATTGAATTAGGATTCAAGTGTTTTTACATTATCGGTGTTACGTCTGATTGATTTTCGTTGCTTTTTATTGATTACATATAGTTTTGACTAGAGTTGTTTCTCAAAAGTTATTGCTACATATAATTACTTACTAGAATACCACGAGAAAAGCATGTTGCAAATTTATCGCTGTACTTCATGAAAAATTTACTTGTTCAAAATCTACTTAAACAAAAACTTCATAAAATAGACAGTCTCTTCTATGTAAATTTTTATTTGCTTGCATTGTGTATTTTTATTGGCTTTTGGCTGCTGAACTTCTAAAAAAGGCAATTCGACATCAAAAATTTACTTTACTAAAATCCATCTCAACAATAAATTTATAAGTAGAATGACGCAAAAAAACCGAAGTATGTAACGGAAAGTAAAGTTGCTCAAAAAGCTCTTCCCTTCTGTCTTGTACTTCTGCTTTTTGCCTCGTCATAACGACGATTTTCAACACCGACCTCCTTACACTAGACTAGCTAGAAAAAGGTAGTAGGGACTAGGGGAGGAAACCTTTTTCATTGTTAGTTGTGGATTTTTACCGTCAGTAGGTTCCTTGAAATCACTCATAATACATGGTACATTGCAAGGAAGAGAAATTTTCATTTTTCTTTGTGAGTGCAGAGCGCAGAGTCTGTTGTATCAATCATTCTTGGTCTGAGATGAAAGTGCCAAGGAGAAAGCTAAAAGCAGAACTTTTACAATAAACCTAATAGACTTATCTGCTATATAAATTTTTATTTCGTCAAAACTAAAAATTTATATAGCACTTTTTCGGTAATAAATTTGCCGAAGTTGCAATTTTCTTTCAGACCTAAAGAAATTATAAAGCCTAAAGTTTATTTTGCTAGAGCAGAATTTTCAGAATAGCAGCCAAGGTAATAGCTAAAGATATAACCAAAAGATACTGCTTTCAAGTGGTAAACACAGACAAAAAAGGAGAACTTGAATCGTTTTTTCTCTAACTGTAATAATTTCACAATTTGGATATTTGAATTCCAACTTTCTTGCTAGTTTCTTTAGATACACAGTAAGCAAGAAAATCATACTTTGGGTTAGATATTAAAACGTGATTTTATACTGGAAATTATTGTAAATAAAGTCTGGAAAAGTTGACTTACCTTACTTACGATCGGGTTAATATGCTGAGTAGAATATAAAGCTATTTTGTTAGGAAAATTTATATTTAAAAAGTCACTTGAAATAAATCAAAACCATGCTCACAGGTCAAAAGACCGCGTTCATGGCTTGATTTGAGCAACTATCTGGACAATTGGCAGCATTTTGAAGTTGAGAGAAATTTAATTCTGTCGGTTGCGATCATTTAGTTTCTCTAGGTGATTTTTGTGTAAGTTGAGTCTGTTTTGAGTCATTTTCTTGCAAAAGCTTGTTAGTAATAGCGAAGACAACGATTAACAATGCAAACTGAATCTGCCAGGGTGCTAATACTAAACTTAAAATGAGGCTAATAGCTGCAAAAACCCCAGCGAGATATGCAATTTCATCACTACTCTTTTTAAATAGGTAGCCAGTAGCTAAAGCAGTACACAGTGGTATCAGGAAAAACAAAGCCATTGTCAATTACCTATGGATTCACAATGTGGTGTTTATAAAAGTTTTTGGAATTGTGGTTAATTTTACATCCAAGAACGTTTTAGCCACAACAGTCTATCGATATAAATCTTAGTAAAAGTCAAGATTATGCAATCTCTTATTTTACACCCTAGTAGGGCGACAAATAGTCCTACGCCCACGTTATCGTGGTTAAGGAAATCAAGGAAAGGAATCATCCGGTAAATTAGCTTAAAACTTTGGGCTGGTTTCGGGAAAACGATTTAGCATATTAGCTTTAGGAGTAGCATTTTCAACTTTAAGACTCGATGCTGAACATTCCTCAATTACTGGCAACTGAATTAAACCTCAAACCCCACCAAGTACAAAACGCCCTAGAACTTTTGGCGGAGGGTGCAACGATTCCGTTTATTGCACGTTACCGTAAAGAGCGCACTAATGAAATGAATGAAGTGCAACTTCGGGAACTGGCTGATAGATATACTTATTTGACAGAACTAGAAGAACGTAAGTCTGTCATTTTAAATGCGATCGCCGAACAAGGTAAACTTACAGACGAACTCAAAGCGAAAATCGCATCTTGTTTACAAAAAACAGAACTTGAAGATCTATACTTACCGTATCGACCAAAGCGACGCACCCGCGCCACCATCGCCAGGGAAAAAGGACTCGAACCCCTAGCGGAATTCATCAAGTCGCTAAATGCCAAAAATGCTATTAGTGCTTCTTTGGAGGAAGCAGCGGCTAAGTATATTTCGGAAGCCAAGGGAGTAAAAACCCCAGATGAAGCGCTCAAAGGTGCTGCTGACATCTTAGCGGAAGAAGTCGCTGAAAAAGCCGGGTTACGCGCACATATCCGTGATTATTTTCTTGAAGAAGGAGTGTTTGTCTCCCGCATCAAAGATGATTATCCTGAAGGTACAACCAAATTTGAGATGTACCGAAACTATCAAATCAAGGTAAAAAATATTGCACCCCACAATATGCTGGCGTTGTGTCGGGGTGAAGCTGAGAAAGTATTAAGCTTTGAAATTGCTTTCGATGAAGATACGGTACTTTATTATCTGGAATCTCAAGAAATTAAAACTAAAGTCCGGATAATTCGGGATTTTTATCAAGCAATGTTGAAGGATGCATTCAACCGTTTAATGAAAGTATCTCTGATGGGAGAGGTGGTTTCTGAGAAAAAAACCTATGCAGATATAGAATCAATCAAGACATTTGAAACAAATCTGCGGGAGTTGCTGTTGTCTGCACCAGCCGGAATGAAACCAACCCTAGCCATAGATCCCGGATTTAGAACTGGGTGTAAAGTTGTAGTTCTGGACGAAACGGGGAAATTTTTGGAGTACCAAGCGGTATTTCCTCACCAAGCGGCTGAACAAAGGCTTAAAGCTGCACAAACCATCAAAAATCTGCTTGAAAAGTACAAAATTGAGTTAATCGCCATTGGTAACGGTACAGCATCCCGTGAAACAGAGGAGTTTGTTTCGGAAGTCCTAAAAACTATGGAACGCAAACCAGTTAAGGTGATAGTCAACGAGTCTGGTGCATCTATATATTCTGCCAGTAAAGTGGCGTTGGAAGAATTTCCCAATTTAGATGTTACCGTGCGTGGGGCAATTAGTATCGGCCGGCGTTTGCAAGATCCCTTGGCGGAACTGGTGAAAATCGATCCCAAATCCATCGGCGTGGGACAATACCAGCACGATGTCGATCAAAAGTTGTTGAAAAAGAAATTGGATGAAACTGTAGAAAGCTGCGTTAACTACGTAGGTGTAGACTTAAACACCGCTTCCAAAGAACTGCTAACTTCCGTCTCAGGAATTACCGCAGCAGTGGCTAATAATATTGTTGCCCATCGCAACCAAAACGGAGCCTTTAAAAATCGCCGTCAACTGTTGAAAGTTCCGAAATTGGGGCCAAAAGCTTTTGAACAAGCAGCGGGTTTTCTGCGAATTCGCGGTGGTGACAACCCATTAGATAATACAGCAGTGCATCCAGAGAGTTATGCTGTAGTAGAGGCGATCGCATCGGATTTAAATGTGCCATTAAATCAGGTGACGCAAATTGCCGAAAAACTCAAAAAAACCAACCTGAAAAAATACGTAACCGATACCGTGGGAGAACCCACACTGCGCGATATCCTCAGCGAACTCGAAAAACCAGGGAGAGATCCCCGTGCTGAGTTCAAGTACGCCACCTTCAAAGAAGGAATTAAGGAAATTACCGACTTAAAGGAAGGAATGGAACTAGAGGGAATGATTACCAATGTCGCCAACTTCGGTGCATTCGTTGATATAGGCGTACATCAAGATGGTTTGGTGCATATTTCCCAACTTGCGGATAGGTTCGTAGACGATCCCAAAAAAATTGTGAAGGTGGGACAAGTTGTAAAAGTGCGAGTACTAGAAGTCAACGAGAAATTAAAACGAATTAGTTTGTCGATGAAAGCAGTTAAGCAATAATTTAGAAACAGCAAATGGCAGTTTATCAAGTCCGACTCATCAATCCTAGTCTGGGATTAGATTCCACCATTCAGGTACCAGACGATCAATATATTTTGGACATGGCAGAAGACGCTCATATCCGCCTACCATCTGGGTGCAAGCAAGGCGAATGTTCTGCCTGTATCGCCAAACTTATCGGCGGTGAAGTCGATCAAAGCGAGCAAAAATTTCTGCGTCCAAGTGAAATAGAGGCTGGTTATGTTGTTACTTGTGTAACTTATCCGTTGTCGGATTGTACTTTAGAAACCCATCAAGAACAAGTTTTATATAAATCAGCCCTTTACTATAAACCTGAGTCTGAAAAATCTGAGCGATCGCGACCTTCTAGCATTAAATAAATATTAAATTTTCAGGTGGTTAAAGAAATGTAACATTACTTGAAAAACATTATACAGTAGGGACGTACAGCTATGCGTCCCTACTGTAGTTTTTTTACTGTTCGACCTAAGGATAGAAGCAAATTCTATCTTTCAAGAGAGGTTAAAGTCTAGTACCTAGTTAAAGATGAAATAAGAAGTTTGAAAAGAAAAAATCTTTATTAGGTAAAAACAATGTTGACGCCATTTTTAACAGCCCTAGCTACAGCTTTAAGCTTATTAATTGTTGATCTAATTGTTCCAAATGTTGACATTGCTAATTTTCCCGCAGCTTTAATTGCGGCTTTTGTAATCGGTTTAATAAACGGTTCATTAAAGCCAATTCTTTCTACACTTTCTTTGCCACTCAACTTTTTAACATTTGGAGGATTTTCCCTCATCATCAACGGTTTTTGCTTCTGGCTAGCAGCCGCCTTAGTGCCTGGGTTCTCAGTTCACGGACTTATCGGTTTTATCCTTGGTCCTGTAATTCTATCTTTTGTTAACACCTTGATTAACAACTACTTTGTTGAAAGAAACCTGTTAACCAGCGGTGGTAATGTCAAAACCCAAGGTGAATTACCTTCTAGATAAACATCCGCGGGAGTAGAAATGCTAATTTACTCGCTTCTCTACTCCAAACAAAATTTCCGAATTAAGATAACTCATTAGATGGATTTTCTAATTCGGTCTCTTCCAGACAATGTAATTAAACAAATTTACACACTTGTAACAACATCATGAAATTAGTTCGTTATCTTCTTGGTTTGTTAGTGCCTCCCTTAGGCGTTTTCTTGACAGTTGGAGTTGGCCCAACATTGATTATCAACATTTTGCTCACACTTCTCGGTTGGCTTCCTGGTAGTATTCATGCAGTTTGGGTTATTGCCAAGTTTGATGAACAAATGAGCCGGGAAGGACGTATTTACTAATACGCAACAAGATTAATTTTAGTAATCTGAAGTAAGGTGCGTTAGGCTAAAGCCTGACGCACCATTTTATTTTAAGAATAATATCGTTCTAGTGAGATACAAGGTAGGGGCGCATAGCTATGCGCCCCTACAAATTTCTGTACCTCATGTGATTGGGAACCGTTATAATACATTCGTAGAATATCTTTTAGCGTAAAATTATTTTGGATTTTAGATTGACCCCATAACTGTTGCTTGCGCGTTAGCAAATTTTAAATTTTTGATTTGAGATTATTTCCACAGATTACCTAAATTAAGAGGTGCGTTAGCCTTTGGCGTAACGCACCCTACAAAAAATGAGTTAATAGATAAATACTAAAGCCGTCTATTTGTGGATAGTTTCCCGTTCTTTATCAGCAGGTTCCTTATCTTTGAACAAGTCAGCCGCACTTAACAGTAACTCTCTCAAAGTTTGTTTAATTTGGTACTCTTTTCTAGCTAAAGATGTACCTGCTTCACCTAGCTTGTCTTCTAACTGCGATCGCTTTTCTCCTACTTGTGTAGCAAGAGTTTCAGCTTGGGGACGAGCTTGGTTATACCAGTGTTTAGCCTCGTTGAGATAATCTTGAACCTCCATAGAACGTCCGCCATAGCGTGCAGCCATATTAGCTCGAACAATGGCTAGCTGGGCTTGCAGTTGCGCGTAACGTTTCTTCAACAATCCCATTTCTTCACTATCTTTAATGGCATTGATAGCAGAATCAATCGCAGTTTTGGTACTAGCAGGTTTTTCCTTACTTGTTTCTTCAATTTCTGCCAAAATTACATCAACTTCTTGCTGGAGTTGTTCTTCTTCACCATCTAATTGAGCCTGTAGCCGTTTGATATCTGCCTGAGTTTTAACAATATTTTCGTGTCTTTGACTATTAATTCCTTCCAAGGCCCCTTCAATCGAAGCTGTCACTTCATCTTTAAGTTCGCCACCTTTTTCTTGGAAGTTTTCAATCACAGCAGAAACGGCATCTTTAACAAGAGTACGAATTTCACTAGAACCTTGTTTGAACTCAGAGGCTACTTGAGAAACTGCGGATTTGACAATTTCTCGAATTCTTTCAGTTCTTAATTGTCCGGTTTCTTTAGCTTGTTGCAAGTCTGTTTGAATTTGTTGTTTGATATTGTTAGGCATTTTGAACTCTGGAGATTTTACTAATTGGGATAAAAATTTATAGACATGCTTCTACATACCCATTGTGGCGTAGGCTTATTATGCTTGGCACTTCCTTTAGATAGAAAGCCATAATCCTAAAGAGGTGTTACCTATTTGTGAGATGATGAATACTTACTGGTAGTAATTGAGAATCAAATATGTGGCGAGTAAATATTAGTTGTTCTGGCGATGCATGGAAGGTATATGGTACTGAATTTAAGGCGATCGCCGAAAAATATCAAGGTGAATTAATTGGTTCTAAAAAAATGCCAGATGGCAGCCGCATCATGTCATATAAAATTGAGGATGTTAGTGATGCCGAAGCTTTTCAGGAAGATTGTACGCAATTTACTGGATTCACATCTGACTTTGAATCTTTGTAATACAGGAGAAATCAGAATTCAGAAGTAAAACAGCCTTGATTCCTGGGGTTGAGACTTAGTTTATTCTGTATTTATTATGACAATTTTCTTTGCGATCGCTATTTCAAAATCTGGAGAAATTGAGTGAAAAAACTCTTAACATTGGTATTAGTAACTTTTCTATTATTGATAAGTACTTTGACGTTCCCAGCTAATGCAGCAGATACAGCCAACGGCGAACAAATATTCAGCGTTCATTGTGCTGGTTGTCATATTAATGGTGGTAACATAGTCAGGCGAGGTAAAAACCTCAAAAAGCAAGCACTTAAGAAATATGGTATGGATTCAATAGAGGCAGTTACATCGATAGTTACCAATGGTAAAAATAATATGTCAGCCTACAAAGACCGCTTGACTGAACAGCAAATTCAAGATGTTGCTGTTTATGTTATTGAACAAGCTGAAAAAGGCTGGCGTTAAAATAAAGTTAGGAGTTCAGAGTTGGGAGTTAAGAGTTAAAACTTTAACACTTATTATCTCTAGTAGTGCTAAATCATTCATAATAAAGTATAAAAGTTAAAAAAGCTGTAAAAACCCTTGCCAAATCACTAACTATTAACTCCTCATTCCTAACTCCTAACTCCTAACTCCTCACTCCTAACTTCTAACTCCTAACTTGAAAATGAACTTACCCGCAGCTAGTCGTCTCCAATTCACTCCTGATTTAAACATTTGCCGCATATTAAATGGGATGTGGCAAGTCTCTGGCGCACACGGACGCATTAATCCCCAAGCTGCCATTGATACTATGTTCAAATATTTTGATGCAGGCTTCACAACTTGGGATTTAGCAGATCATTACGGCCCCGCAGAAGATTTTATCGGTGAGTTTCGCTGTCAACTAGTTGATACCCGTGGTAAAGATGCTTTATCCCAACTACAAGCTTTTACAAAATGGGTGCCTCGTCCTGGGAAAATGACCAAACAATTTGTCGAGGAAAATATTGATATTTCCCTGAGAAGGATGAATGTGCAATCATTAGATTTGATGCAATTCCATTGGTGGGAATATCGTGATAAAAATTATCTAGATGCCCTCAAATATATGGCAGAACTGCAAACTGAGGGCAAAATTAAGCATTTAGCTTTGACTAATTTTGACACGGAACACTTAAAGATTATTACCGAAGCAGGCATTAAAATTGTTTCTAACCAAGTACAATTTTCACTCGTCGATCGCCGTCCCGAAGTGAAGATGATTGAATTTTGTCAACAGCATGATATAAAACTTTTTACCTACGGTACAGTTTGCGGTGGTTTGTTATCAGAAAAGTATTTGGGTAAACCAGAACCGCGAGGATTTGATTTAACTACTGCTAGCTTGAAAAAATACAAAAATATGATTGATGCTTGGGGTGGTTGGCAATTATTTCAAGAGTTGCTTGCTATCCTCAAGGAAATTGCTAATAAGCATGGAGTCAGCATTGCTAACGTGGCAGTGCGTTACATTTTGGATCGGCCAACTGTGGGAGGTGTAATAGTTGGTGCCAGACTTGGAGTATCCGAACATATAGAAGATAACGCCAAAGTCTTTAGTTTTAGTTTAGATACTGAGGATGGCGATCGCATTAACGCTGTTTCTCGCCAATCACGCGATTTGTACCAGATAATTGGTGATTGCGGGGATGAATATCGGCGATGATATAGCAATTCTATTTTAGATTTTAAATTTTGGATTTTGGATTGAAGATTCAAAATCCAAAATTTAAACAGCTTTCAAGCCTCTGAATTCATTCTATGACAGCTATTTTCCCGGATAATTTTCCTACGCCGAGATATTCTTTGCCTCCACATATTCGCACAAAGTAGTTGGCTCAGGAATTGGTAATCCTTCTTCTCGCAATCCGTCCAAATGAAAAGCGATCGCTTCTTTAATTTGCTGGTTAACTTCTTGAAAAGTTGTGCCCGTGGCTACACATCCAGGTAAATCTGGTACATAAGCTGAATAGTTGTTTGCTGCTTTTTCAATCACAATTGCATAACGCATTAATTTTCCTCCTCTTCTTTTTTCTCTTCTGTTTGTGGTGTTTCTTCGCTACTTTTTATATCCTCTTTTAATAGAGCTTGTTTCAAAATGCTATTTAAGGTTCCTGGTGCTAAATCATCAGATAATTTTCCTGGAACTGTTACCAAACCTGATTTTGTAGCGTGCTTATACTAACGATGACTTCCCCTAGTTCTTACAAGATACCAACCATCGGTTTCTATTAGTTTAATTACTTCACGAACTTTCATCTTACGTCTGAGCTTTGGTTGATACCCCATAACAATCATAAAGTACACCACAGGAATCTGGGTGCGCTTCACAAAACTTCCGCAAAATCCTGCGGCTAATAACGTCTATTAAATTATTGGTATGAATAATGTTCCTACGCTGCGATATTCCTTGGCTGATTATTCCAGATTAGGAATGATTGCAACAAAGCTTTCGCATTTTTTTTGGCGATCGCGCTACATCGATCGCTACATTAATTTAGTCTTTATACCAGTTATTTAATTAAAGCTTGAAAGCGTTCATCTTCCCGAATACTATCAAAATCTGAGCTGGTTTTTGCGATTTCGCTACATTCATCAGGACTTAGATTAATCGCTTGTTGTAAGTTTTCTAGTGCTTGTTCAATATTACCTTGAAGGGTATAACTGTGAGCTTTGTTGTACCAAGCACAATAATTATCAGGTTGAATTTTTAGTGTTTGGTTAAAAGATACAATTGCTTCTTCAAAGCGTCCTAATTCGTTTAGTGCATAGCCCCGATTGTTCCAAGCCCAATAATTATCAGGTTGAATTTTTAGTGATTGGTCAAAAGATACAATTGCTTCTTCATAGCGTCCTAAATTGTTTAGTGCATAGCCCCGATTGTTCCAAGCTTCGTGGTCATCAGGTTTAAATTTCAGTGCTTCGTTATAAGATGCAATCGCCTCTTGATTGCGTCCCAAATGACTTAGCACATTACCGCGATAGTACCAAGCTTGGTGGAAATTTGGTTCAATTTTAAGTGCTTCGTTATAAGATGCAATCGCCTCTTGATTGCGTCCCAAATGACTTAGCAAATTACCGCGATAGTACCAAGCTTGGTGGTCATCAGGTTTTAATTTCAGTGCTTGGTCGTAGGATGCGATGGCCTCTTGATTACGTCCCAAATGACTTAGCAAATTACCGCGATAGTACCAAGCTTGGTGGAAATTTGGTTCAATTTTAAGTGCTTCGTTATAAGATGCAATCGCCTCTTGATTGCGTTCCAAATGACTTAGCAAATTACCGCGATAGTACCAAGCTTGGTGGAAATTTCGTTGAATTTTAAGTGCTTCGTTATAAGATGCGATCGCCTCTTGATTACGTCCCAAATGACTTAGCACATTACCACGATAGTACCAAGCTTGGTGGAAATTTGGTTGCATTTTAAGTGCTTCGTTATAGTAGGTGATAGATCCTTCATATTCGTTAGCAGCAATTAACAAATTGCCCATTTTAAATAATAAATTTGACCTCCGAATTATTTTTTGATATGTTTCAGTAAGAAGTTCTTGAATTTCCAAAAGTTTCTCTATTTTTTGTTCATGAGTAAGTTGCAAATATTCTTCGTAGTCTTCTTCTAACAATAGACGATTTGATTCTTGTTCTACAACTTCTGGCCTTGTCGGTAATTCAAACACCCCAGAACGCCAATCAAAAAAATCTGGAGCGCGATGAATAAAATAGTTTATAGAAAATGAACGCAACAAAAAAACAAAGCTAATTGAAAAATCATCTCTAAAGCGTTCTCGCTGTTGATTTAAATGATTTAAAATATGGGGAACACTTGTTAAATTGCTAAATTGTCCTTCGGTAATTTCCCCAAAAGTTCTTTGCTCATACTTATACAAAGAATATTCCAAACCTTTAATCAATAAAATATCAATTTGCTTATCTTTAATCAACTCTGCCACTCGCTCATATAAATTATCAATTGCCTCAACTAAACGTAAAACTGCAATCTTCTTCTGCGGAATATCTTGAGGAAGTTTGACAATCAAGTTGTCTGCTTCCACTGGCGTACATTGGACAAAAAACAAACCAAATCCTGATTTTCGCTTCAGTGCGCGAAGCAAATCTTGATAAGCTTCTTCTGGTTCTGGGGGTAAATCATCATCCCAATCACTTAAATTTGGGTTCATGAAAGTTTCGCTACGGCTTCTTTAAATTCTGGAATTCCTTGAATCAATGGATGAATATCATACCAACGCTGCATCTCTCCATCATCATCCAAATAGCGGTATTCTAAAAGACAGCGGTTATACATCAAACTCTTATACAAGTCATCATTAATAATACGTTTAGAACAAGACACTTCAGCTAACAGACACCATTGATGATTTTCCACAGCGCGGCGAAAAGTATCTCTAGCTTGAGTAATTGCTCGTCGCACTGCCTTTTCTGAAACAGGTAATTCTTCAGTACGTCCAATGGCATCTTGAGTTAACAATAGCAAATTTCTCACATGACCTCCACTCATTAAACAAAGTCTGTCTAAGGTTTGGGGACTATCAAAAATTTCCGTTTCTAGTGATAGTTCTGGTGCAATTTGCCGGACTCTTCTGTTAATTACTTCCTTAACTTTCTTGAGTCCAGGCTGATAAACTTCTCCTTTGAAAGTTTTTACCATAATCATCGGCAAAATTTGGGGGTCACCGTAAATATCCCTCAGGTCTGTTGCCCTTGTAGAATAGACCATTGAAATGGGAACAGTGTAAATCAAATGGCAATCTAAAGCTTGGAGTTGTTCGCTGCGGTCTAAAAAAACTTCTTCATGGTTAGTGCGTTCTTTGTCTTTAACTAATACCATACGGTCTAAGTTATCGACAATTACCGCCAGTTTATTGTAGCCATTAGGTAAGTGCTGTTTTGCATCCACCAAGAACTCATTTAACACCTGAATTAAAGTTACGGTATAAGGATCGATTTTTTGGCGAATCTTCTGGCGTAATTCCGGAACAGCTCTTAAATTTGCGGTTAACTTAGCAAACTGAGCAATTTGAGCTTCTACTCCTAGACTGTCAAATTCTATGGGAGTCTGTGCTAAATCTTTTAAATCTTCCCAACGACTTTTTAACCAATTGAGTATAGGACGAGGACTAGCAATTTCTTTTAAATCTTTAAGCAAACGGCGAGTACAGGCGAGGAGAATATCTGTATATTGGGCATCTTCAGAATCGATATCTTCTTCATCAGCCGCAAAATATACAACATAAAATTTGCGATTTTCTAAATATTTCTTTAACCTAAGCAATTCTGTAGACTTACCTGCACCCCGATGACCAGAATATAATTGACAAGTATTTGTATTTGACAATTGCATCCGATTTCCCAACTCTTGCAAAATATCCGCATCTCCCCGCACATCCTGACAATCTACATATTTTGGATCGCCTGCGGGTAAAGGTTCAAAAGGGTTAAAAGCGTTGTAGAGTTTTGCGAGTAAGTCACGATCGTTAATCATAGGTAAAAAATATTTAAACCTGGCTCATAATCATTGAGATTATATAGCAATCGTACTTAATTTGTGAAAGTTCGCAGTGTTTAGATACCCGACTTATCAAATAAATCTAGTATCTAACTTTTGGTAAACGATTTAGGTCTACTACTTCTCTCAAGATACAAGGTTGGATTGTAGCTTGCTTCCACAAAGTAGTACGAAGTGAAACTCAACAAACCCCGAAAAATGTTGGGTTTCGTTCCTCAACCCAACCTACGCAGTTTAGGGTTTTTGTCTCTAAACTGAACCGTATTGCGTTATGAGTGCGTAAGTCCTAATTTTTTTTTCATCATCTGTCCAATTACCCATAAACTTTTCTTAAATTCTTCTTAAATTTTTATTTGAAATTAAAGTGTATTGTCCAATAAAAGCTGTTGTTTCAACTATTTTATGAGTATTGCGCGATAAAAATCATTAATCAAGTTAATAAATACTTCTGTTTTTGTAGCGATAATATACACCAAAACTGCCTCTCATATAAATCTTACTTAAAAATCGCTACAAGCTATTGATAGCAAGTTTTCCTAGACCATATTGCAGGTTTTTTGGGTTGATGGGTTAGCTCACTCTGCACCATATTTTCCTGCAAACTTTTACCCTTCTAAGGACAAAATAGTAATGCCAGCAATTAATTCAGTCGATCTGTCCACCTATACCTTAATCGACCGATACGATCTGCCCGAACCTACGCGCACCACTGCACCTACTAACAGCAAACTGGCTCAGGAAGTCTCGGCCGTAACCTACAACTGGGACACCGACACGCTGTTCGTTGTCGGCGATGGTAGCACATCCATTGTTCAAGTATCAAAAACGGGGCAATTGATTGACTCAATGACCTTGGCTCCTGGCAATAGTCCCCAAGGCACAGACTTCTATGATACGGAAGGACTTACTTACATTGGCGGCGGCAAATTCGTCTTGATTGAGGAGCGAGATCGCCAAGCCAACTTGTTCACCTACGTACCAAACACTACCCTTACCAAAAGTGACGTGCAAACCGTTAAGCTTGGTACAACGGTGGGGAATATTGGCATTGAAGGCATATCCTATGACCCGCTGACGAGCGGATTTATCGCCGTCAAGGAGACGCAACCAGAAGGGATATTTCAAACCGGCATCGATTTTGCAGCCGGTACCGCCACAAACGGTTCGCCCACCACAGTGAATTCGACTGACCTTTTCAATCCTGCATTGGCAAACCTTTTGGACTTTGCGGATGTTTACGCGTTGTCGAATCTATCGTCTCTCAACGGACAAGCTGATTACAGTCACCTGCTGGTGCTGAGTCAAGAATCGGGCAAGATCGTCGAAATCGATCGCTCCGGAAATATCTACAGTTCGCTGACGATTGTCTCCAATCCAGGTAATCCCCTGTCCGTTGCAGACCAGCAACATGAAGGTCTGACGATGGACAAAGATGGTTATCTTTATGTCGTCAGTGAGAATGGCGGTGGTGATATCAATCACCCGCAACTCTGGGTCTACGCGCCTTCCTCAGTTCCAAATCAAGCCCCTACTGCTGTAGTGCTAAACAATCCGGTTACCGCGATCGCGGAGAACACCAGCACCACAACCCGGCTGAAAGTAGCAAACATTACCATTACCGACGATGGACTAGGAACAAATAACCTGAGTGTGACTGGAACTGATGCCGACTTCTTTGAAGTTGACAGCACTGGACTTTACATCAAAGCCGGAACCGTTCTAGATTACGAAACCAAAACCAGCTATAGCGTCACCGTCAATGTAGATGACCCAACTGTTGGCAACACTCCGGATGCGATCGCCAACTTTGCCTTAGCTGTCACCGATGTGGTGAATGAAACACCCTCGCTTCCCTCCGCGATCATCTCCGAGGTGTCACCGTGGAGTAGCGGCAACAGCCCCTATGGTGCTGACTGGTTCGAGGTAACAAATACAGGCACCAGCGCTGTGAACATTACTGGTTGGAGAGTAGACGACGACTCGAACAACTTCGCTAACTCGGTGGCGCTCAACGGCGTTACTAGCATCGCCCCTGGGCAATCAGTTATCTTTATCGAAGGTAATGCAAGTACCGCAAGCGCATTCAAGACTGCATGGTTCGGCAATAATGTCCCCAATGCCTTCACTATCGGTACTTACAGTGGTTCTGGCATTGGTCTTAGTACCGGGGGCGATGCAGTAAATCTCTTTGATTCGAGCGGAAACCGGATTACTGGCATTAGGTTTGGTACATCCACCACAGGCTTGACGTTTGATAACAAAGCGGGCGTGGGCAGCACTACGCTTCCGCTGCCGACTGTCTCTACCTTGAGTGTCGCCGGAGTCAATGGTGCGTTTGTTGCATCCAATGTTCCAGAGACTGGCTCTCCAGGCACGACTGTAAATGTGAATCAAGCTCCTACTGCGAATAATGACAGTGGCTTCACAGCTAACCAGAGTGTCACAAAACTAATCCCCATCGCCACTCTGCTGGCAAACGACACTGACCCCGATGCCAACACAACGCTGTCTATTTTGCCCAATGGATTTACCAATGTTGTGGGTGGTAGCGTTGCTATAAGCAGCAGTAATGTCATATTTACCCCGAACTCTAGTTTTAGTGGTACGGCCAGCTTCAAGTACACAGTCAGCGATGGCAGCCTCACGAGTCAGGCGATCGTTACTTTAGAGGTTGGCAGAACAGTCAATGGCGGCAATGGCAAAGATACCCTCACTGGCACTGGTGGCGATGATAACTTCAGCGGGGGGAATGGGAAAGATACTTTGTTTGGTAACGCTGGCAATGATACGTTGTTCGGTGGTAATGGCGATGACTTGCTTAATGGTGGTAATGGTCGAGATACTTTCGTCCTTACTCGTAATGGCAACGGCACTGACACAATCCAAGACTTTACCCTTGGACAAGACCGGATCGGCTTATCCTGCGGACTGAGTTTTAGTCAACTAACCTTTACGGATGTGAATGGCAGTGCTGCGATTCTCTTTGGTAATGATACGTTAGCGCTGTTAGCTGGAGTCAAAGCCAATCAACTGGTGGAATCCAGCTTTATCCTGATTTAACGTGAGTTCGATGAACCTCTCCGAGGCGGAGAGGGGCAGAAATATTTTTAGTTTCCAACGAAAAAATTAGGGTTTCAAAGCCTCTCCCCCACAGGGAGAGAGGTTTAAAGAGGGGTTTTTAGAGCCGTCGAACTCACGTTGATTTAACCATTTGCGGTGGTAATTTTTTGTTAGCAATGGCGATCGCTACATCTTCTTGAGCTAGTCAGCGAAAAAATACTTCCATCAAATAAAGCAAAGCGAAGGATTTTGGAAATCCTTCGCTATGTACCGAACGCTCTTACAGAAAATTTATTAACTTAGCAAAACTAAACTTTTGTTTAAGCAGATTCCTTTGCAGTTTGCAATTTTTGGTTTTTACGTTTGCGTAGAAATAACCCGCCGACAGCTAACATACCTAAAGTAACACTAGGTTCGGGCACGCTTTCAACACGAAATGTATGGTTATCACTTTCAAAGCCGCCACCTTCTGTCTGAGAAATGACAATTTTGTTAAATTTGTCATTTGCACCTTCTGAGAAAAACTCAAAGAAGCCATTCTTTTGACCACCATGTTGGGAAGCTCCAACAGTAGCTGCTCCATTTAGGATGTCATATGTTAACTCTTTTATTAAAGTGGTTCCGCTGAAGAATTTCAATGTGTTGCCTACACTTAGAGCGCCTGCATCAAAACCGAAATAACTAAAAGTATTATTACCTTGAGCTTCAATGATGGTATCGCTATCAGAGAAAACTGCTAAATAATTAGTTTGGTTGACTTCTGCGTGAGCGCCAGAAGGTGCCCAAACATCGGAGTAAATACCAGTTTGACCAGAATAAGCTGTATTAGAATAACTACCTTTAGAAAAAGAATATTTTACTAGGTCATTGCCTGGTACTTGACCATTATTAAAATCAAAGGTTGTATAACCTGCGCTATTAACATTGTCAGAAAAAACACCTTCATTTGTTGCTGTAGGTTGGCGGTAAGCCCCAGCTTCATATGTAAATCCTAAAGCATGTGCTGAACCAGCATAACTAATAGAAGCGATTGTAGAGAGAGCAGCAATACAAGCAATTTTTTTAATAAACATTATTTTATTTCCTGTTTTTTCTTGGGTCTGCACCAATTATGTGATTTACTCGCTAGAGAATAACAGGGCAAAATTACTAGAGTTATGTCTCATCCTTAAATTAATATTTGAGTAGCTTTTTCAACATATATCAGCTTTAAAATGCTATTTCTACTAGTAGAAAAATGAAGTTAATATTTAAATTAATAAAGGATTATAAAATCTGAGTGAAAGAACATCCTCTACATAAAGAAACTGTATTTTGACTCTTGGTATTTTTAAGCAATAATGAAGGCTACAAACACGATCTCTCTGTAATGAAGTGCAAAAAGAAATCGTCCACAACAGCAATCTCTTAAGCTTCTGCTTGTAATTCTGCTACTTGCTGAGCCATTTCTGCTTGACAACGCCGGCTAAAAGCATGAATTGGTAAAACTTGTGCGACTCGTAACTTACCAAACTTCCTGATGGTGAGTTAGTCAGAGGCATAACGCACCCTATTAGTGTGGCAAGCCTCAATTAACGTGAGTTCGATGAACCTCTCCCCAACCCCTCTCCGAGGCGGAGAGGGGCAGAAATATTTTTAGTTGACAACGAAAAAATTAGGGTTTCAAAGCCTCTCTCCCT
This sequence comes from Nostoc linckia NIES-25, assembly GCF_002368035.1. Lineage (GTDB taxonomy): Bacteria > Cyanobacteriota > Cyanobacteriia > Cyanobacteriales > Nostocaceae > Nostoc > Nostoc linckia_B. Next base: position 1,689,187 of record NZ_AP018222.1, read on the forward strand.
TTGGGGGAGAGGTTTGGAGAGGGGTTTTTAGAGCCGTCGAACTCACGTTCAATTAATGCAAAAATTGTAGGTTGGGTTGAGGCAATGCGTTACCCAACACCCATATCGATGTTGGGTTACCCTACGGGAAGACCTACGGGCGTCTACGTTCCTCAACGCAACCTACTTCTAATGCACTATTTTAGGCTTGTCACGCCACTGTTGATGTGGCGAGACAAATTGTAGGAAAAATTTTTAGATACTGTATTTGTCAGAGTAAAAGCACCAAGCGTATTCTATTTGCTGTGTACTTTTTATAAATCGCCATTACAAAACTGAATTACAAATTATTTCCATCAGTTTGTATATTGTTTTCGATCTCAGCTTGTATTGGAGGATTTTCTAAGGAAATCTGACTCGATGTGCCAGTTATTACTGGGTTGTTACCACGCACTAGCTGATTGATTTGACCGATTAGTTCGCCTAATTTACCTTCCTCAAGTAAGGTATTTATTAAGGAAAGTCCACTAGTAGATAGTAGCAATTTGTTAATATCCTGACTGCCGTTGCTACCATTTGCACCAGGAAATGAATAAATGCGGGTATCTCCTAAAACTCCCGGTTGCGGTGCTAAGGCAGTAACGATTTCTGGTAGTTTGTCGGCTAACTCTGGCCAAATGGTTGTAATAATTTTGGCAGTGAGATTGGCATTACTAATGGAGTTTTCCGCAGCGATTTTGGCTCGAATACCTTCGGCTTCTGCTAAAACTTGGTCGCGGTTAGCTGCTGCTAAGGTGCGAATTGCTTCTGCTTCCAATTCTGCTGCTTCTTGGGCAATTTCGGCTTGACGGCGGCGGCGGAAGGCATCAATTTCGACAACGTTACGATCGCCAATACTCTTTTCTTGCGCTTCCCGTTCGGCTGCAATCGTTGATAGGCGTTTATTGCGTTCGGCTTTTTCCACTTCACTGGCTGTCTTCACCGATTCCTCAGCCTTGGCTTGTTCTGCTTGTGCGACAAAGCTTTCGCGTTTTTTGTTAGCAATAGCGATCGCCACATCTTCTTGAGCCAATTTTGCCAGTCGTTCTGACTCAACTATCTGCACTTGTGCTTGTAGTTTTCCTGATTCTACAGTTTGTTGACGCGTAATCTCTGCGAGTTCAGATTCCTGTTTTTGCAGTGCTTGTACTACCTTTAGCTGTTTATTGCGTTCTTCCAAAGCAATATCAGCTTCAATTTGACTTTGTTGCACCGATAGTTTTTTGCGGATTTCTTCTTCTTCAACTGATTTTTCCTGCAAAATTTTAGTCCGGCGTACTGTTGCAGCTTCCCTGTCTTTAGATTCTTGAATTTCCCGTTCTCGCTGTGCTTTTAGTGCTTCTACTTGTAATTTTTGTTCTAGTTTTGCACTTTCTTGTTCTTGGGCAATTTGGAGCGATCGCTTTTGAGCATCGAGTTCTTTTTGCTCAATTGTCACTTGTGCTGCTAACTCAACTTCGCGTTTTTGTTGAATCGAACGTTGAATAATTTCGGTTCGTAAACGCACACCTTGAGCATCAAAAAAGTTATCTGGATCGTAGGTAACACTTTCTAATATTTCGGAAATAGCAATGTTATTTAAAGTTAAACCGACTTTTTTTAAATCTGTTCCTACCAAGTTCAGTACTTCTTGAGCAAACCCTAATTTATCAGAATCAATTTCTGCTAAATCTTTGGTTTTAGCTGCCGCCCTAATTGCGTCATCTGCTCTTTTTTCTAAAGCATTTTTTATATCTTCTGGAGTAATTTTAGTGCCATTTTGAGATAGTCTAGCGGCTGCTGTCAAAACATCTTCTTCAGAGGCATTAATACATACATAAAAAGTCACTCGGATATCTGCTCGTAAGTAATCTTTAGTCCGGACTGCAAGTTTACCAGTGCGTTCTACATCAATAGAAATTTCTCGCAGAGGTACTCGTGTCAGCTGATGGAATCCGGGTAAAACAATACAACCCCCATAGAGAATCACCGCTTTCTTTTTAATAAAAAGACCCCCAGTCCTCACGAAAGCTTCGTTGTTGGGTGTCACTACATAAACCCGCGTATAAGCAAACAAGCTGAATAATAGTAATAAAACTAAGCCAGCAATCACCACTGGAAATACTAATCCGCCATTGACTTGAGCAAAATTAGGCATAACTTTTACTGGGAGTGTTTGGTCAATTAATGTTATTTGTTTTTGTTGTTGTAACTTAATCTCTGGAACTTCAGCTATTTCGACACTCGGTAAAGACTGGATAAAAGTTAACCAAAAAAGCATTTTTTTACCTCTTAAGAAATTGAATCTCTATGAGATGAATTATTTAACCAGTGTTCTTGATCGGGACTATCTTTAGCAATAACTACGTAAATTTGCGCCTTATGTTCAATAATTAAAACCCTTTCTCCACGTTCTGGCGCAACAGTTCCCCAATCTGGTAAAACAGCACTAATAGTTAAAAGATTGCGTTTTGCATCTAGCACATCTACTTGTCCAATTCTGCCTTGATTCTCAGTTGGGATATAAGCAGATGTTACTATTCCAACGCAACCTATTAAGCGATCGCTACTTACATCCTCGCCAAACTCCGCAAATATTTTGCCAATTGGTCGCGCTATTAATCCTCCCAAAAACAAACTAATAATCAGCGAACCAAATAATATAATACTGGCGATAAAGCTACCAGTATTATTGGAAACTCCACCAAACCAAACATTCAACATCCACCCCAAAACGCCCCACAAACTCAAATCTGTAGCCAGTAATAATATCAATGGAGCTTTGCCAATCCCAGCCCATCCCAGAAATTGCCCAAAGCCCAATTCACTATTGCTATCTGCGTCTACATCTGCATCTACATCCACATCTGCATCAATATCAAAATCTTCACCTCCCCCGCCGGAAATTATCATAAAAAAGAACAGCAAAACTCCCATTCCCAGAAAAATCCAATAGGGCAAGTTGTTTGGACTAAACAGCATAATATTTCGTTAATGATATGTGCTGGTAGTTTAGTAAAAGAAAAGGCTTTTACAAGAGAATTCAGAATTCAGAATGGTCTACGCCCCGCTGCGCTAACATAATTCAGCAATGTTTGAAGTGGAAAAATTAAACCTATTTATTCATTGATCGCTAGTACAGAATTAAATTAGATAATTCTGAGGGCTAAGGCCTTTAGTCTCTCTTGTTAAAGTTGACCAGTAATAGCAGCAACTTCAGCAAAAAAGCGCATAAAGACCTATGAATAGGTGGTTCTAAGACCCATAAATTCTGACTCCCTACTTTATAATACTACATAAATAATACACAGACATCCATATCCATTTTATGAATAGTTACCGATAAAAAAAGGAGGTAGAATTATTTATCTTGGAAAATAATATAAATCTTAAATTTTTTCAAAAATTAGCAATTGAAATTTAGTAAATAAAAAGATAATTTACGGCAATATTTTAAAGCTACAGGACTTACGCAAAAGATAACGAAAGTAGCGGTAATTCATGAATTACCGCTACGCAAGAATAAGATTTTCAATCACATATTGCGTAAGTCCTGGCTAGCCTCAGAGCCTATTCTAATTCTGACTCCTGAATTGTGACTTCTAGCTTCTGCTGTAATTCCCTAAAGACATCTACAGCAGATTGCAACTTGATGAGGTACAGATAATCGTAGGGGCACAATATATTGTGCCCCTACCCGTGTACTTCATTTACTCTCAATACGCTGTATTTTTTAAGACGTCGGGGAAAAATCTTTTCCCCCACACTCCCCGTGCCTCCCCTGCTCCTCACTGTGTCGGCAATTTTGGATGTGTAGTCGAATACTTTGCCACTATGCCAGAAATCTCTGGGTTGTAAAGTCTAAGATAATTCCAGTAATTGCCGAATACTTGACGCACATAATTTTTGGTTTCATCAAAAGGAATGTCTTCCACAAACTCATCTGGATCTTGTGTAGTGTAAGTTTGCAGCCATTTAGAGACATTGCCAGGGCCGGCATTGTAACTAGCGATCGCCAACAAGGAGTTATTGTTATATTGCTGATGGGTATGATCCAAATACCATGTACCCAGCATGATGTTGTCGTTGGGATTTTCTAAGTTTATTGTTTTGCTATCTAACTTGATTTGCGGGGCGATCCATTGAGCGGTACTCGGTAATAGCTGCATTAAGCCAGTAGCATTTGCCACAGATTTAATTTTTGGTTGAAACCTGGACTCTTGACGAATTAAAGCAGTGACTAACAAAGGATTGAGTTGACGCTCAGTAGACCACTTTTCAATCTCTCGCAGATAGGGAAATGGATAACGGGCTTGCCAGTAGGAGATTTGTTTGCTCAGAGTTTGATATTCGGCAAGTTCAGCTGGTATTTCCCGGTCTTCCAATTTAGAAATTTTGTCAATTCCTATGAGATTTTCTCCTCTTGCCATCTGCATCAAGCCTTCAGTAAATTGCTCTGCTACCGTTGGCTGAATTTTGTTTTGAAATTCTGTTTGCCACTGTAACCAAGCATCGCGGTCTTGACCCAACAGATACAATTCTTTGAAAGTTTCAGAACCCGCAGGCGGTAATGAACGTTGGGGTGCGACGACTTCCGGATTCATTGAGCGCACGTTGTCAAAGTTGCCCACATTCAACCCCAACATTGTCGCCGATCGCCATGCATAGTAAGAGTAGGGAAACTGGCTAATTACATAGTCATAAGCAGTTTGAGACTCTTGCTGTTTTCCTAGTGAAGCTGCCCATTTACCTACCCAAAAGCCTGCTCTCGGCGCCAAAATACTGTTGGGGTTGTTGCTAACAATTGGTTCTGCCCATTGCCATGCACCAATGTAATCTTTGTTGTTGGCTTTATCTTGAGCAATTTTCCAGCGATATTCTGCGGCTTCGTCAGAGTTACCGTACTTACCCAAGAGTAATTGCCAAGCTGAACTAGCTGACTTTTGATCTTTGAGTGCTTGGAAAGTTTTGGCTTTTTGTACCAGTGCAGTACTAGCTTGACCGGGAAACTTACTAATTACCTGGTCAAGATAAGGTAAGCCATCTTTGGGAGTTTTTGCCATTTCTGCTAATCGCAGCAGTGCAGTACCAGTTTCTTTAGCTTGTGGAAATTGCTGCACCACTTGTTTATAGATGGCGATCGCTTTTTCTCTATCTTTGCCCCCTACCTGTAACCCCCGTGCGGTGCGGTAGAGGTTGCGAGCTGTTTTGGGTGCTTTGGCATAAGCATTCCCAGCTTTGAGAAATTGATTATTTTCCCAATAGGCTGTACCAATGAGTTCCCAATCTTCTGGTTTGAGGGTAGGTTGTTTAACTAACGCATCCAAAACCCCCACTATGCCTGGTTGGTCGTAGGCGTATTTTGCCAAAATCAACTGTAATTGTGGCTGATTGGGATTTTCTTGTAAGCGTTTGCGGATAATTTCCCAAGTCAAGGGGTTAGAAGGAAATTGAGCGATCGCGGTTTCCTGTTCCTTTGGTTGGGCAATTAGGTATAGGGCTTTGACTGTGGCTGCTTCTTTGGGATAGGCTTTGAGCACTTTTCGCCTGAGATCCGAGGCTTTGCCGTCCTCACCCAACAGATCCTCTGCCTGAGCTTGTTTGAGCAAAATGTAAGGCGCGAGAATGGGATAGTCTTTCTCTAATCCTTCCAATAAAGCCAGAGCTTTTTTTCCTTGGGTTCTTTCAATGTAATCACTCGCCAAAAGATAACGAGCGCGATTGCGGTCTGGGGAAGGGGATTGTTCGGCGATCGCAGCTAGTTTTCCCGCCCGTTCTGGCAGAGATTGTGATATCAGTGGAAAGACCGCTGATTGGGCAACGCTAGCCTCAGATGTTTGCTCTACCTGATTTTTACCCAATTTGAGCCATTGCCCCAGAGATTTGCCAATCTCAGGTGCTGATACCATTGCCCCAGCTGAAAAGGCAAACAGGGCCGCAGCCGCAATTATGGAAATTTGCTTTTTCTGTAGTTTCTTCAGCATGAATACCCGCTGAAAAGTTCCGATGAATTTCTTGAAACTTTAGCACTCTTAACCATCAGTGTTACCAATTTTTAATTTGAGATTTTTAATTTTATGTAGAAAAATACTAATTTTCAATCTTACGGTTGACAGTGTTGAGTTTGTAGCATACATTAAACCCTATTACATCTATCCCCAGGATAAATGTAACAATTTTTTTCATATCTGAATAACAATTTAATACACGTAATAAGGTAACTCCAAGAAATAAAAATAAGTAATAAAGAAAGATGAATTGCCTCTTATCTTCAAGTGTAGAGTATTTATTGAGGCAATCAAATAAAATTGCTACACATATCCTTGCGTATCAAGTAAAGCAATTATCTAGATTTTAATGCCAAAGGCGAACGCGTTCGAGAGTGACGTTCGTTCATCGCTAAGAGGTTGTTTGAAAAGTGATTTGCTGTAATTTTAGGCACTTCTAGATCCCCCCTAACCCCCCAGGGCTGTTTCATTCCCTAAAAGTCCATAATTTACAAGCGTATCAATCAAAAAAATCAGCTAGTTCAACAACTTAATTTTCTCAAGAACCAGGCGATCGCACTTAAATTTCCTGCTTAAAACAGTAATTTTTCGATTGCCGACTCACTAAAATTTCTGGCTGATACTCTTGACAAAATACTAATCTGAGCGAATGAAACAGCCCTGCCCTAACCCCCCTTTTTAAGAGGGAACTAGAATCAAAGTCCCTCTTTTTAAGAGGGATTTAGGGAGATCCAAAATGTTTTGCTACTTACAATAGGACTTTTCAAACATCCGCTAACGCAAAAAGTTACATTTTTTACAAAAATAACTCACCTTTTCTCACCGACAGTGCGATCGCTTTAGGTGTATGACTTTGGATAACGGGCAAAAATTATCCTTGGAAGTTAATATGCAACTGAATCAATATGGTTCAAACAATCACAAAATGACAATATGAAAAAATTAATTGGGTTGTTGCCATTCCTGTTACTTCTATCAACATGGCTAGCAAATTCAGATGGTGTCTGGAAATATCTTTTCTTCCTCCGCGTACCGATATTACTAGGTTTATTTCTGCTACTTTTACCTAAACTTGCCAAAGATTGGCTACCAGCCATCTTAAAAAATCTATTTGTACTTCGTGACAAATGGCAATTGGCAACTGTCATTGTAAGCGCAATTGGAGCCGGAACTTCAGTAATTTTAGTTGCATCTATCATTTTGGAGAACGCAGCGGCTCGCTTTGGTGTGCCAGCAACAATCAAAATTCCTGAACTTTGGCAATATGGAATAGGTATTTTCTTAAGCTTATATATTTGCATCGTTGCAATTGACTTGTCCCAGGAGAAGCTAAAAAAATCAGAAAGACAATGGGCAACAATTGTAGGTGCGCTATTAAGCGTTCTCCTATTACTTATTATTAGTTTATTCACTAATTGGTTAAATTCAAATACTTTTGTAAAAAAGATATTTTTTGACATCTTTGATTTCGTCACCAGAAATGATTCATCTGGCTATATTAATGCTGAAACTGGTGAATTAACTGCGGGGCATATGAGAGCAATTGCTTATTTTATCGTTGGAGTAGCTATCTATATTATAGTTGGTTTGCGTTTTAATCCCAGACCACAATCCAATCGACCAGAAGCACCTGCTCTTTTATATGTGTTACTGATCGTCTCCACGATGGTAATTATTTTTGGAGCAGCTACATTCTATCTTGACTACTTTCGGATTCCCGTGTTGGTTTTCTTTATTCTTTTCTCTGGCTTAAGCTATTTAGTATTTGATGTTAATCACTTTTTTCAACTCGAATCATTGAAGAATAGCGAATACGACGATGACAAAAAGAAAATTGATGGCGAGTCTAGTGACTTCCAACAAGTGCTAGAACAACGTCTCAAACATCAACATCAAGAAAAAACTTTAGTCATTGTTTGTGCCAGTGGTGGCGGTATTCAAGCAGCAGGATGGACAGTAGAAGTTTTGGCTGGTCTTCAAGAAGAATTAGGACAATCATTTACCAAAGCAATTGGTTTGATTAGTTCTGTTTCAGGTGGTTCGGTAGGGTCAATGTACTACTTAGATCGGTTTGAAGATGGTTTCTTAAAAGAAGAAACAAAGACAATTTTCAAAGACGGGAATACTGTAACTGTAAAAGTTCCTACCACAAAGAGTTTTAATGCTGCTACCACAGATAGTTTAGATGCCGTTGGTTGGGGTTTGACCTATTTAGACTTATGGCGATTCATTGGGTTTCCCTTCCTGATTCGCTCAAAGTTCGATCGCGGTACAGCAGTTGAGACAGACTGGCAAGCAGAATTCGAGGAACCCCAAAAGAGCAAAACCTTGGCAACCTGGCGAAAACAGGTTTTTGATGGCAAAATTCCTATTCCTGTATTTAATGCCACATTAGTCGAAAATGGTTGTCGGTTTTTAATTACTCCAATGACATTTGGTGATGTTTTTGATAAAAAGTATACAGACTTCAATAGTCTTTATGGAAAATATCATTATGATATGAATGTTGTTACGGCTGCAAGATTATCAGCAACTTTTCCCTATGTTTCTCCTATCTGTCGTGCCAATGTAAATATTCCCAATCACAATTATCACGTTGCGGATGGAGGATATTTCGATAATTCTGGCTTTGTAACGGCAGCAGAATGGCTGGATGTAAATTTAAATAGATGGCTTGAAAATAATTTAAATATCAAACGAGTTTTGATATTACAAATCAATCCTTTTCCAGAATCTCCTGCAACCGAAAACGTTAGAGGCGATGGCGGCTGGTTTATGGCGACTATCGGCCCATTACTAACACTTTTTAAGGTACGCGATCCGATTTTGGCATCTCGAAATGCACAAGAAGCTGAATTTCTGGCAGCAAAATGGCAAAATAAGGTCGATATCAAATACTTTCCTATCTTTTTTCCCTCCTTGTCTGACATACCTCAAGTATCTGACATAACTGCATTTTACAAAAATGGTCGGTATCAACCACCTTTATCTTGGAAATTAACTGATAGAGAGAAACAAGCTATTAAAGATGGCTGGACGGTAATAAAAACAGATGAAGAAGGAACAATTCAAAAAATCAAAAAACTGTGGCATGAGACCTGGAATATGGAAGATATCAAAAAATCGGGTATCTCCAGTATTTGATTGTGGGATAAATACAAAAATATCTCAAAATTAATAGGATTTTCGATTTGAAATTTATGGCGATCGCATTTACAAACCATCACAAGTGTAAGTGCGATCGCCCTTTAATTAAAAGTACTGCATTATTCTAAAAGTAGAAAAGCAGAGATAATATTTCTATCAGCAATAATTCTCTATCATTTATGACTCAAGCCATACCCAAGCAAGTAACCTTTGAAGAATTTGTCGATTGGCTACCCGAAAACTCAGAGGTACGCTACGAACTACATAACGGAGACATTGTTGAGATGGCACAACCAGTAGGGGAACATGAAGACCTTAAAAGCTTTTTGGGTGTCGAAATTCCTTTTGAAATCAAACGTCTAGGATTGCCCTACGGTATCCCCAATCAAGTTATTGTTAGACCTCCGGAAAAAGATTCTGGTTACTTACCAGATATATTGGTACTAAACCGTGCAAATCTGGTAAACGAAGCATTGTGGAAAAAACAATCTATCGTTAGCCTGGGTGCATCGATACCTTTGGTGATTGAGGTTGTATCAACCAATTGGCGGGACGATTACTATTTAAAATACGCTGATTATGAAGAGATGGGTATCTCCGAATACTGGATTGTCGATTATGCTGCCTTGGGCGGACGTAATTTTATCGGTAACCCTAAGCAACCGACAATCACTGTTTGTAACTTGGTTGATGGAGAATATCAAATAAGTAAGTTTCGAGAAAGCGATCGCCTTATCTCCCAAACTTTTCCTGAATTAAATCTTACCCCAAACCAGATTTTTCAAGCTGGTCTGCTTTAGGGTCTAGCGTTTTGCCAGTTCTGGAGTCCGTCCTTTCAAACCGATCATCAACTTCAGCATAAATACCTTTAGCATCGGTACTCGTTGCAATAACCATAAACCCAAGCGACGAACTAACACCACAGGTAAGAAATTATTAGAAAACATGCGATCTAACAAATCGGTGAAACCTAAAATCGTCAGGTTTTCCAACTTGCGCCAGCGTTCATAACGTTTGAGAATCTGAATCTCGCCAATATCTTTACCTGCTTTGTGGGCTGCTTGGATTACTTGTGCCAAAGCCGCTGCATCCCGAATACCTAAATTTAAACCTTGTCCGCCGACGGGATGACAGTTGTGTGCAGCGTCGCCAATTAATGCTAGTCGGGGAAGAACATAGCGATCGCTTTGCATGAGTTGTACCTGAAAAACGAAGCGATCGCCTAGTAGTTCCAATTTACCCATCCGATCGCCATAGCGACGGGTTAATTCTCTTAAAAATTCCTCATCATCTAAAGCACACAAAGCTTTTGCTTCTTCGTGAGGCGCTGTCCATACAATCCGGCAGCGGTTCCCTGGTAAAGGTAAAATCGCGAAGGGGCCGCTAGACCAAAATCTTTCGTAAGCAGTGTTATTGTGGGGTTTTTCGGGTTTGACAAATGCAACTATGCAAGACTGCCAATATTTCCAGCCAGAGGTTTTGATACCAGCAGCTTGACGAATTGGCGATCGCGATCCATCTGCCGCTACGAGTAATTTACTCTTGATAGTTCGCAGTTCGCCAGCAACTTTAATATCTATGGCTACAGCGTCCTGTTGGTACTGCGTGTTTACCACCTCAGCCGGACACAGATAAGTCACATTTGTACAATCTCGAACAAACTCCTGTAAAGGTTCCAATATTGCTTGGTGTTCCGCCACATAACCCAACTCTGGCGTACCTATATCGTCTGTGACAAATTCCACCACACCGGGATAATCGGCATCAGAAAGACGAACCCGACAATATTTGGCGATTTGGGGCAACATTTTGTCCCAAACTCCAATTCCTTGGTAAATTAGGGACGAAAGCATGTGAATTGCATAGGCTTGACCCTTGGCTACTGCTGCTGATGCCACTTTTGCCTCAATCAGCAGCACACTCAAGCCAGAATCTTTTAAGGCGGAGGCGAGAGTTAACCCAACAATTCCACCGCCTACAATTACCAGATCGTATTCGTATCCCCGCTTGTCTGATGGTGTTTGGGGAGAGTAAAGAGTTTGATTAAGCTCTGCTAGCGCCATTGTGAAGATAAATTACAGCATCTTAACTCTTATTTTGACGCGATCGCGGCTTTTTGAGCAAGAGCAGAGGAACAGTATCGCAGCCAATAGGCTTAAAAGCCTATTTGTTCGGGGTTGTACTAGTCCACGACTTAGGCACAAAGGCTGTCTATTGAGACTGAGTGTAAGGGCTTTCATTGGTGTCAACTTAAAATCAAAGCCGAGTCTGATAAGCATTTCAAAATTTTTCAATAGACCTCTTGCATAAATCAGAAAGAAGAACCCCACCCCGCCAAAGCTACGCTTTGTCTCCCCTCCCCTTGCTAAGGGGAGGGGTTGGGGGTGGGGTTTTGCAAGAGGTCTAATGTACTACCTGGATTTTCGATCCCCCCTACTGCCCTTAAAAAGGGGGGGACTAGAATTTTTTGCCTCCAATTTATCGGGGGTTGGGGGATCTAATACCACAGTAAATATAGTGTTTTAGCTTAATTCCCTGAGAATTAGCTTCAAAATGCCACTAGAGAATTAGACTAATTCCCTTAGAGCCTATTTATAAAGTAAATATTAAGGTAGGGTGTGTTACGGCTGTGCAAGGATTTGAGAGTTTAAGAGAGTAAGAATCAGCCGCAGGGCACCGAAAAACATGGTGCGTTAAGCTTTGCTATAACGCACCCTACAATTTAAGGTTTACTTTATAAATCACCTCTCAGTTAGATATATAGCAATTGATGAGTTAATTGTTAGCTTAAAACAAACAACTATTAAAGTCCAAAAAAATGAACAAGACACTACTAAGTATTTTAATGTTTGGATTATTACTTTTATTTATTGTTTCTCCCTTTGCTGGCCTTGCTAGCTTAATGTTTATCTTGTTAGTTGCAGCATTTTTATCTTTAGCAGGAAATGTGTTCCAAGCAATTATTGGTGGCGATACAAATCCTAATAAATCTTAAAGAAGAATTCAGAAGTCAGAATTCAGAAGTCAGAATGACGCATGTATTCTGTTTGAGAAAATTACAGCGCTTTTCATTTGGATGGAATACATGCTTGAATACTAAATTATCGTAAGGGCACAACATTGTTGTGCCCCTACTGTGGTCTATTCATCTGCAAATTGCTGTAAAACAGAATTCAGAATTCAGAATCAATTTAGTTAGTGGTACACAGACTAAAAAGGTTGTGATAAGTAGGTGAACACAATTATTTAGAAGACGCATTTCGACTTCTCCCAAGGGGAGACGCTACGCCAAGCAAGATCCCGTTCGCCCTTGGCGTTCCCGTACCACTCCGTGGAAGCAAGCTAGCAAGAGCGTCATTTTTAAGTTTAAATTGGTATTACCTGGTTAATAAAACTAGTCTGCTGTCAGGATTGAAATAGTCTAATATTAATTAGAAATACCCGCTGATTATGAGAAATTACAGCGGGTTGAATAATGCAATAGTTTTGGTGTAAAACGGAGACTAAACTTGATTACAAATTTCCTACAAACTTCTGTAGCTAATAGTAACTATTTATGAGCTTTGCGAACTAGGTGATGCTTGTGCTGTCTGTAATGTTTGTGATGAACTTTGGCAGCTTTTATCTTAGTAGAGTGAATAGTTCCAGCTTGAACAGCAGGTGCAGAAATGGCTACGGGGGCAGCAAATATTAAAGCCAAAACGAAAGCTTTAGCGAAGTTATTCACTTGCAATTCCTCATCAATTGTTGAACAGTACAACTATCTAATAGGTGTATGTCATTACGTTGTAATTGATGTGAATCTTTCATGTCTGTTGGAAGAGATTTTTATTAAGAAATGCTGAGACTCATCAACTCTTCTGTTACTTCAAAGTTAGCCGTGACATTTTGGACATCATCTAAGCCTTCTAGAGTGTCAATTAATTTGAAAAGCGATCGCGCCTGTTCGGGGTCGGTAACTTCTACACTATTACTAGGAACCCAGCGCAATTCAGCATCGCTCACCTTAAAGCCTTTATCCTTGAGTGTCTGACTGAGGGTTTCTAAATTTCCGATTTCAGTAAATACCTCAGACATCTCATCTTCAGTCATTTCATAAGACTCGGCGCCACCTTCCAAGGATGCTTCTAAAAGCTGTTCCTCGTTAACCGTACCCTGGACGACACAAACGCCTTTTTGCTCAAACATCCAGCTAACACAACCTGTTTCACCCAGATTACCGCCATTTTTACTAAAAGCTGCACGCAAATCGGCCGCTGTGCGATTGCGATTATCTGTCAGCGCTTCAATCAAAATCGCTACACCACCGGGGCCGTAACCTTCGTAGCGAATCGCTTCAAAATTGGCACTGTCTGTACCAAAGGTGCCTGCACCTTTAGCGATCGCCCGTTCAATATTATCATTAGGAATACTTGCTGCTTTTGCTTTGTCGATCGCTGTGCGAAGTTGAAAATTTAGCGCCGGATCTGGTACGCCACTTCTAGCAGCAAGAATAATCGCCCTAGACAACTGAGTGAAGGTTTTTCCCTTTTTTGCATCTACCACCGCCTTCTGGCGCTTAATATTTGCCCATTTACTATGTCCTGCCATAACCTTAAATTATCAAAACTCTACCAAAGATTAGAATATATCTAATACGCTTGTGAAGAAAATTCCCTAAATGAAAGTATTTTTAGAGTAAGCAAAATATGGGCGATCGCGTCAGATTTTTCTTGATTACAATCGCATTTCTGACAGCTTAGGACGCGCAATCGAATCTGTATTGTTGGGTAAATCTTCACCAACAAAAGCACTCCAACAAAATCCACCAGCGTCTAGATTTGATTTTTAAATAATCAAACCTAAAACTGGGGTAATTACGAATTATTACAGCCTTCTATAAAATCGATAACTTGGTGTAGAGATCCTGGTTTAGTTACAATCAGTACAGTTGAATCAGGTTGCAGTACTGTACTCCCATTAGGAATCATCAAATTTTCGTGGGGATGAGGTTGATAGCCAATAATTAGCGAACCAGTGGGAAACCTTGAATCCTGAGCAATTTCAGCAACGCTACGACCAACAACATAGCAATTATTTGGAATAGAAAGTTTTAGCACCTCAATCTGTCCCTGCTCAAAATGCATCATCGATTCTACTTGGGGATACTCGATGGCATTTACCATTGTTGAAACCGATAGTTCAACAGTACTGATAATATGGTTCGCTCCAGCCAGACGCAGGGGTTGAGCAAAATCGGGGTGGCGCATCCGGCTTAAAATATGAGGAACGCCATAATGTTTAGCAAGAGTTACCATTGCCAAGTTTAAGGCATCGCTGCGTAGGACAGCAGCCAAAGAACTGGCTTTGCGAATCCCAGCTTCTAACAATACTTCTGTACTCACAGCGCTTCCTTCAAAAGCCATTGCCCCAACTTGTTCGCGGGCATAGCGACAAGCGGTAGGATCGATATCAATAACCCCAACAGTATGCCCCAACTCTACCAGCTTCTGCGCTAAACTTAGCCCCACTAAACCTGCCCCACCAATTAATACGTACATGAATATCCCTAATGCTGTTTGAGTTTTACTATCCTATCTAGGCTAACAAAGAATGAAGGTGTGAGAAGTTTTCAATCCCTAATAGGGATTTTGATTAATTGCAATAGGATTTAGGGCTGCTGCAAAAAGGCGAGGTATTGGTTTCAATCCCTAATAGGGATTTTAGTTAATTGCAATGATCAATTTAAACAACTACCCAGTCATTGATTTGTTTCAATCCCTAATAGGGATTTTAGTTAATTGCAATTTTTGTCGTGAATGATTTGGCTTTATTATATTTCAGTTTCAATCCCTAATAGGGATTTTAGTTAATTGCAATAGTGTCTTGACGACACTGACTTATATTTACCCCGTTTCAATCCCTAATAGGGATTTTAGTTAATTGCAATTTTAATAACTTTGTTGGCATTCTTCATCAACTCTTGTTTCAATCCCTAATAGGGATTTTAGTTAATTGCAATGACGAGCTAAAGATAATGCAGTAAGGAGAATCAATGTTTCAATCCCTAATAGGGATTTTAGTTAATTGCAATGCAATGGAATCAAGCCCAAGAAAAATCCTGTTGTTGGGTTTCAATCCCTAATAGGGATTTTAGTTAATTGCAATGCAATCCCAGTAGATGCTAGACCAGTAAACCATTTGTTTCAATCCCTAATAGGGATTTTAGTTAATTGCAATGCGCTTCAGCAACACGCGCCAGAGGGCATTACCGTAGGTTTCAATCCCTAATAGGGATTTTAGTTAATTGCAATTCTCCCTTAAAAAGGTTGGAATCATCCCGGCCGGGATATGAGGGTTTCAATCCCTAATAGGGATTTTAGTTAATTGCAATAAATCTTTAGAAGATACTGTTTATGAAATGGAAGTTTCAATCCCTAATAGGGATTTTAGTTAATTGCAATCTTAAACCCTTCCCATTTATTAAACTTACAATTAGTTTCAATCCCTAATAGGGATTTTAGTTAATTGCAATAGTCTGGTTGATATCAAAATTCACTACAAAATTGCTGGGTTTCAATCCCTAATAGGGATTTTAGTTAATTGCAATTTGCGCCTGAAGGCAATAGAAATGAAGTAGATGTTTCAATCCCTAATAGGGATTTTAGTTAATTGCAATGGGTGATTATCCAGAAATAGAGGCATTAAAAGCAAGTTTCAATCCCTAATAGGGATTTTAGTTAATTGCAATTTTATTAGATCCTTCTGATTTTACATTATCTGATTTAAGTTTCAATCCCTAATAGGGATTTTAGTTAATTGCAATGATGTGGGATGCTTACTCTGAGTAGTGTGAAACTTGTTTCAATCCCTAATAGGGATTTTAGTTAATTGCAATAATCCTACGATTCTATTAGAAGGGATATAATGGTTGTTTCAATCCCTAATAGGGATTTTAGTTAATTGCAATTCTTTGCGCGGTTGCATCAGGGAGATTAATAAAAAGGTTTCAATCCCTAATAGGGATTTTAGTTAATTGCAATAATACCATCAGCACCACCGGAATCACCCACCGTAAACGTTTCAATCCCTAATAGGGATTTTAGTTAATTGCAATGATATGTGCGCGATCGCATTTTCAAAAATTTTGTCTACGTTTCAATCCCTAATAGGGATTTTAGTTAATTGCAATCGCGGGCGTCTAAAAGTACTGTGATATTCGGTTTTCAAGGTTCTGTTGCGCGGATGGCGTAATCATAACACAAAAATTTGTAATTTCACTAGATGCAAATCGCTGAAAGCTTGGCCAAATAAGGTGCGCGGATGCTTGAGAGATTCTATTGGTGTCAAATTCTTACATAGAGGGCAATTGAGCCATTTTTGTAGTTAGCTGCTCACAAACACCTACCCATCCGCGCACTCAGCAAAGAGATTAATCTGATTAGACGTAAACTTCCCACTATTTATTGTAATTTTTGAATTGGTATTTTTCGAGTAATTCCTTAACTTGAGCGGCTACTAGAGGGTGTGGATCGTTTTGTAATTGGGGCAGGATTTGGAAGAGGACGCGCTGTGAAACCATATTCAAGTATGCGATCGCCGCTTCTCGAACAAAGCCAGTTGGATGGCGTAAACTGGCTAAAATCTCAGAACTTGTGAGTCGGATACGAGCAACTTGAGCAAGATGAAAACAGCAAGCTAGACACCAGTCAGAAAGCAAATTACCCAACAGCAGTAATCTGTGGAGGCGATCGCTAACTAACATACTTTCATATTCCACAATCTTTGCTTCTACTAAATGTTGTAATTTTTCTGGCTCTGTTCGCTTATCTAAAATATTCAACAATAGAGACTTGGAAGGCAAAGTTACGGTGTGTTCTAAGATTTCTAACCCCCGCGCTAAGTTTACCACTGAGAGCGATCGTAAATTAAACGCTGCTGCTTGCATCTTTTCTGGCGAGTAAAGCAGTCTCAGTAAAAGTAACAACCGTTCTCTGACATCTAATTCTAATTCTCTGAGGGAGCGTTGCAATAATTCACAAACAATCAAAATCCTCTCACTGGATTGATAATCTTCTTGTTTGTCTATATTTTGAAAGTCTATATAAGCAGCGTAAATTTCACCTAAAAATCGTAATTCCTGTTCGATTAATTTTTCTACCCGACTTTCATAAAAGCGATCGCCTAAACCTGTAACTTTTGGTTGTTTGTGTATTTTGAGTAAGCTGTGAAGAATATGATCTCTAGTAGTACCCCAACAGGTTTCTAAGTTTTCCCATAAAACCTCCATTGCTTCTTGGGTACCAATTTGAGCAATGGTACGCCAAGCGTACATTCGCACTACTTCTGGTTTGTAAATATCCCTAGCCAACTGCAACAGCATTTCTAGGGCTTCGTTTTCCAGTCGCGTTAGGGATAACATTGCTGTGCTACGGGTTGACTTGTAGTAAAGTGCGGCAATCAGCGCTGAATAGTACTCTTCTAAATGCGTTGCTGCAATCATTTCCAATACCGCACAGCGCACCCGTAAGGATTCATCTTGTAACAAATTCGGAATGTGAATTCGTAACGCTTGTAAATAAACTGCTTCTCTAAGGGCTTTGACTCCATTTATCCGTTCGCGTTCTTGCTTATGAGTCAGCATCCGGCGCATGGTTTTGGTTGCTGCTACTTTTTGGATGGGGGTTCCTTGGCGCAAGACTAAAGCAGCTGCGGTGGCGCGGATAAGTGAGTTATGTCGGGAGTTTAGGTATTCTTCGAGGAGGCTTAAATTGGGATTTGGTTCAGCTAGCCAAATGTAGCGCAGCGCCAAGGCAAAAACTTCGGGGTTAGTTTCTTGGGGTTGTTCTAACAAAGGACGGATAGCAGGTACATAGGCGGGATTTGCACCCCCCATCAGCATCACTTCCAAACTTTTACACTGCAAATCTGGGGTTAACTTGACTAATAAGGGTGCTAAAACTTCCGCAGCACCTTGGGAATCAATTTGGGCTAAAAGTTCAATGCAAGAGTGTTTATCTGCCTCGTTGCCTTTTTCAGCTAATGCTTTGACTACGCCCTGCTTAAAGAATTTTAGACCGACATTCGTTGCACTCAGTTGACCCCGTGCCACACTTAAAACTAACAAGTCAACATAACGCGATCGCAATTGGCAAACTACTTTTAAACAAGTACCAGCTACCAGCATTGTTTCTGCGACTAACACCCATTTTTGTAGCGGTTCGGGTATAAAATGCCCGCAAATTAATAAAGTGAGAAAAATTACCAATCCTGTCAACCCTGTGGCGATCGCTTCGGCGGTTCCGCCAGATAAGGTCTGCATCTGGCTGCGAATTGCTTCAGGAATCGGTTGATAGAGTATGGGGCCGCTACTCATCACAAAGGTGTAGCGTAGAAGTTCATCGCAGAATTTGACAATTACTAAACCCCAGAAAAAGCTTTGCGATTGTATTCCTGGAATTAAATGCAAAAATACCAGCACTCCTGGTAGTAAAAAACCTACAGCGATCGGTAAAAGTGTGGCAGTGAAAAATACTCCCATCCGTTCAATCAGCCGGCTAGAAACAAACCACTGGATTAACAACTCACACAAACCCAACATCCCACCAAATAGACCCAAGAAGCTAGCAATTTCGCGATCGCTCAAACTTGATTGAAGTTCGCGCAAATACTGAAAATCCACTAACAACCCAATCACCTGTAACAAACCGACAAAAGCAAATAAATGCCAAACATAACGCTTCAAAGGACTTTTGAGAAAACGCTGTCGTGAAGCTTGTTCTCCAAGAATTGCAATTTGTGGAGTTTCGGGAAAAGCTGCTCGATACTGATGAGTTAAATAAAATAAAATTGCCGATCCGAATAAAATCACCACACACGCGATGAGGATCACCTTATTCAGTCTGGCGTACTGCACCAACCAAGGCAAACTAAAACCACTGATGACATCTGCTACCAATAGCCCACTACTGACTAGCGGGTAAGTGCGCTTAATCTCTCGAATGTTAAATATTTGATTGGCAACAATCGACGTGTTGAGGTCGTTAACCACATAAAGCGCATCTACCCACAGCCGCAGCAGAAATACCGAAATCACTGCCAGGTAGGAAACACCGCTGCCCCAACGTAATAAAACTAATAAAACCAATGGCGTCACCATGCAAGGTGCGATCGCCACAATCACCTGACGTAAAGGAAAAACCTTTTGCAGCCAAGAATATAAAAAAACCAGCCCTGTACTCATTACAGCACTGGCAATATACATCCAAGGTAGTAAATTAGTCTCATATTCGCCCAAAAACAGCGCTACTGTACTATCCTCCGCCCACCGCAATCCTACAGATACAATAGTATAAAATACGAACATCATCTGAGTGCGTTCGCTCTCCTCTGGCCGGAGATTTACCCACTGTAGCAATCGTGGTAAAGCAACTCTATTTACAGCCAACCAGTGATTTTTCAGTTCCATGCAGTTTTACGTAATGGGCATTGGGCACTTGTACTGAGCGAAGTCGAAGTATTGGGCATGGGAAGGAGACAAGGGGAAAGGCTTATAGACTTATTGCAATTTGCCTGCTTGTCTCGTTGTCTTCCCATCTCCCCCTGCTTTGTTACCTGCCTTATTCTCATCGCCCAGACATTACAAAAGCCCTGAGCAACTGAGTATTATCTTTCCCACTCAAACTTCAGGACTATCGATTTGAGATAAATTTATACAACCTGATACTATTGACAAAAATATTTGCAAGATATGAATCGCACAGCCTCTTTCCCATGCCCAATACTTCTCTACGAGAGGCTGCGCCAACGACTTCTCTACGAGACGCTACGCGTAGCTTGCTTCCCCGAAGGGGTACGCTCAGTACAAGTGCCCAATGTCCCGAAATGAAAAAATCCCTTGGCTAGAAGCCAGGGGATTTTCTTTCCTTATCTATTAAAAAGTTAGAAGATTATTTTTTGGGTGAGATGAGCATCATCATATTTCGCCCTTCTTTTTTGGGCGCTTGCTGAACTTCACCAAACGGCTCTAAGTCCGTTGCCATGCGTTTGAGCAAATCTTCTGCGAGGTCACTGTGTTGAATTTCACGACCCCGAAACATCACAGTAGCTTTGACTTTATCGCCATCTTTTAAAAAGCGCTCTGCTTGCTTGACACGGACGTTATAGTCGTGTTCTTCTATTTTGTAGCGCATCTTAACTTCTTTGACATCAGCCGTGTGCTGTTTTTTACGGGCTTCCCGCGCCTTTTTCTCCTGCTCAAACTTGTATTTCCCGTAGTCCATAATCCTACAAACTGGCGGGTCAGCCTTGTCACTTAGTAGCACTAAATCTAGTTCTTTCTCCTCTGCTAGTTGTAGTGCTTCTTGGGGGGGCATAATTCCTAACTGGCCGCCATCAGTATCAATGACCCGAATTTTCGGGAAGCGAATTCGTTCGTTAATTTGGGGCAGATCGCGAGTTCTTTTTTTCTCAATCACAGGCATTATGATTTGTGGGAGCTCTGAATGAAGGATTTGGTATGGTTTTGACTGGTATGCCTTTGAGGCAAAATACTGAAATAAGTCAGGACTGAAAACATGAGTCTTACAGTTCTAGGGTAACTAATTCATGAAATAGTTGCGTCGCTGTATTTGTCATTCTACTCATTGTGAGAGAATTTCTGTGCAATAGTTAATCTAAATTACACATCATTGCTAAATATTAAGTATTGTGAAAATTATTTGTCAATACTTTAAAACCTCAGATTGTCCAGATAATGTCCACAATAGCAAGACTACAGATACAAAGCATCTAGCAAATGATAATGTAACATATTGCCTTACATTTGGTAAGATTAGTAACATTTATTATTAAAAATAGTGTTAAATTTACTTAGAAAAATAAAGTAGCTATATTTAAGAAGGTACAACGGCCCAGATGCCGCAGTAGGGGCACAGTATAGAGATGTTTTTGTAGGGTGGGTAAGGTTTGCCCGCGCCGTAACTGGCAGGAAAATTTTGCTTTTAGAAGGACGTTATCGTTTAATTAAGCGAATTGGTAAAGGGGGATTCTGCAAAACCTTTTTGGCTGTAGATGAAGGTGAGTTTCCTCCAAATCCTTGTGTGATTCAACAATTATCGGCAGAGTGCGAAATATCTAAAAATTTTGAGCAAAAGGCACAGCACCTAGAAGAATTAGGAAAGCATCCTCAGATTCCGGCTTTATTGGCTTATTTTCAGCAACAACAGCACTTTTATTTAGTGCAGGAGTTTATTCCAGGTAGAAATCTTGCTCAGGTGGTTGAAGAGGAAGGGGCTTTTAATGAAACTCAGGTTTGGCAAATTTTAGAGGATTTGTTACCAGTTTTGCAGTTTATTAGCGATCGCCACATCATCCACCGCGATATTAAACCCGAAAATATCATCTGTAGAACCCCCTCTGACTCCAAAAATAAAGCAAATCTAGTCATAGTTGATTTTAGCTTGGCAAAAATTGTCACAGAACTAGATTGCCTAACAGTCCAAAACAATATCGGTAGTCCAGAATATGCTGCACCAGAGCAAACGGCAGGAAAAGCTGTTTTTGCTAGCGACCTTTATAGTCTCGGCGTCACTTGCATTTATCTACTTACCCAAATTTCTCCCTTTGATTTATTTGATGTTGCGAATAATTGTTGGGTTTGGCGAGAGTATTTAACTACTAAAGGTGATATCTGGCAACAAAAGACAAAACATTTATCTTTAGCAAAAATCCTCGATAAATTACTACAAAATCTTGTCGATCGGCGGTTTCAATCGGCTGATGAAGTTATGCAAGCAATGGGTATAGAAGGTAAACCCCAACTTTTGAAATTACCAAATCCTCTGTGGCACTGCTCATCTACTTTGGTTGAAAATTCTACTGTCTTGAGTAATGTGAATAGTCTTGCATTCTGCTCTGAAGGTAAGATTTTAGCCAGTACTTTTGATGATAAAAACATTAAATTGTGGGATTTAAATAGTAAAAAAGTTTTAGCCAGCTTATCAGGGCATTCGCAAGCGGTAAAATCAGTTGCTTTTAGTCCTGACGGCAAAATTTTAGCAAGTGCTAGCGACGATAAAACTATCAAATTATGGGACATCAACACATTAAAAGAAATCACTACTTTATTGGGACACTCTCACGCTGTAAAATCAGTTGCTTTCAGTCCAGACGGCGAGATTCTTGCTAGTGGTAGCTGGGATAAAACAGTCAAACTCTGGAATGTAAATACTGGGGCTGAAATTTGTACCTTAACTGGACATCAATTACAGGTCAATTCGGTGGCCTTTAGTCCCCAAGGAGGAATTATAGCCAGCGCTAGTTATGACAGAACAATTCGCCTGTGGCAGATAAGTTCCCCAAAAGAATTTAAAAACTGCCCATGCCATACCTTATTAGGTATCCTTTCGGGTCATGCATGGGCAGTTTTGACAGTCGCTTTTAGTCCCGATGGAAAAATTCTGGCGACGGGTAGCGATGATAAAACTATTAAATTGTGGGAAGCGAACACTGGTCAGCTAATTACTACACTTTCAGGCCATTCCTGGTCTGTAATCAGTGTAGCTTTCACTGCCGATGCCAAGACCCTGATTAGCGCAAGTTGGGACAAGACAGTTAAACTCTGGAGAGTGAGTACAGCCCAAGAGATTGTGACTCTTTGTGGTCATACAGACTCAATATCTGCCATTGCGGTGAGCCAAGTTACACAACTAATTGCAAGTGGCAGCAAGGACAAGACTATTAAACTCTGGCAGCTTGTAGAATAGCCCAAGAGTAGATTTTGGAATATCAAGCGCTACCTGTGAAGGCAACTTCTGGAAATTTCAACTGCGCTTCTGCCATTGGGCGGTTTCTGCCCTCTTCTTGCCAGTAGTTAATCACTTCAGTTGCTTTGTTAAGCAACTCGACGCGATCGAGGTCACTAATCCAGTGTTTGGATTCGAGTTCCTTCTTTAACTCTTCCCACGCATCATTTCTCGGCCAGAAAAAGTACTTGGTCAAAGGACTTGTGCCTTTGCCGACAACTTGATCGACTGCTAGAGCGACGTTTTCGTCTAACCACAGAATTTTCAAAATAAACTTGGTCAATCACACCTCCGGGAATTTCCGGGCATTACTTAACTAGGATAGCGATCGCTTATTCTAACGCAATACCTTATCAATGACCAAACGGTGATGGGCATGGGGCATAGGGCATGGGGCATAGGGCATAGGGCATGGGGCATTGGGCATAGGAAGACGACAAAGGAACTAATGCTAATGACCAATGACCAATGACAAATTAAAGATTGAAAATCGGCTAACATCAGCTGTAGTCAGCGCCAACTACAGATGCTTATGACTGCTCAACTGCCCGAATCTCAAATAACATCTGGTTCAGATTTGTACGAGCAAGACTTTTACTTGTGGATTAAAACCACAGCAGAACTGCTCAAGCAAAAGAATTTCACACAACTGGACTTAGAGAATTTAATCGAAGAAATCGAAACAATGGGTAGGAGTGAAAAGAAAGCACTCAGAAGCAATTTGGAAGTAGTGCTAATGCATTTATTAAAGTATAAGTATCAAGCCGAAAAGCGCTCTGGTAGTTGGCGGGCAACAATTCGAGAACATCGCAAACGTCTTAAACAGGCTTTAGAAGAAAGTCCTAGTCTGAAACCCTATTTTGATGATGTTTTCAACCAGTGTTATGACGACGCTAGACTTTTGGCGGCTGATGAAACTGAATTGGATGTAGCTATTTTTCCCGAACAATCTCCCTTCATCCCAGAGCAAGCCCTCGACGCCGATTTTTTACCAAATCAATGATTGAAAATGGGCTAACATCAAGTGTAGTCGGCGCTAACTTCAGATGCTTATGACTGCTCAACTGCCCGAACCTCAAATAACATCTGGTTCAGATTTGTACGAGCAAGATTTTTACTTGTGGATTCAAACCACAGTAGAACTGCTCAAGCAAAAGAATTTCACACAACTGGATTTAGAGAATTTAATTGAAGAAATTGAAACAATGGGCAGAAGCGAAAGACGCGCATTGGAGAGCAATCTGGAAGTATTGCTAATGCATCTGCTCAAATATCAAATTCAAACCCAAAGGCGATCGCCTAGTTGGCAGTATACAATTTTGGAACACCGCAGGCGAATCGAAAAAGCACTTCACGAAAGTCCCAGTTTAAAGCCTCACTTCGATCGCGTTTTTGAGGAAAGCTATCAAGCTGCTAGGCGGCTGGCTGCAATTGAAACTGGGTTGTCCATCGCTACCTTCCCCGAACAATCTCCCTTCACCCCAGAGCAAGTCCTCAACGCCGATTTTTTACCTGAGTCGTAATTGTGAGCTATATGATGATGTAAAACTGTTTTGCTTCCTACCCCATGACTCAAGAAACTTCTTCAAAAGCAGCGGTCATTTTCGATATTGATGGTGTTGTGCGTGATGTGAGCGGTTCCTATCGCCGAGCGATCGCAGATACCGTAGAATACTTTACAAACGCTGCATATCGTCCCACACCTTTAGATATTGACCAACTAAAATCAGAAGGTGTGTGGAATAACGACTGGGAAGCATCCCAAGAATTAATTTACCGCTACCTTACAGCTGGCGGACAGAGCCGTGAGGAATTGCAATTAGATTACAATGCGATCGTTGCTTTTTTCCAATCGCGTTATCGAGGCCCAGACCCCAACAATTTGACGGGGTATATCTGTGATGAACCGTTATTATTACAACCTAGCTACTTAGAGGAACTTACCCAAGCTGGGATTGCTTGGGGATTTTTCAGCGGCGCTACTCGTGTTTCGGCTAACTATGTCTTAGAAAAACGCTTGGGTTTGCAATCTCCGGTGTTGATTGCGATGGAGGATGCGCCAGGTAAACCTGACCCCACTGGACTTTTTGCTACAGTTCGCGAATTAGAAAATGAAATTGAGCGATCGGCGATCGTGTATGTCGGGGATACGGTAGCAGACATGTATACTGTGGAGAAAGCACGGAGTTTAGATTCTGCTCGCACTTGGATTGGTGTAGGAGTTCTACCGCCTCATGTGCAAGAAACACCGACGCGGAGTGAGGGATATACTGAAACACTGCTAAGAGCTGGAGCTGCGATCGTTTTGTCTAATGTGCAAGAATTGACCCCAATCCAGATTCACAAATTAATTAGCTGAGTGTGTGCTTAAAAATAAGCTAATTTAGATATAGATATTATTTCTCAATTAACCTAGAAAGGCATTGACACCTAAGCTATAAAGCGCCAGTAATTATTAATTTCCCATGAACATTTTCAGTAACTTACTTTCTCAACCAACTCAGCCTGCACCTGCAAAAAAACAACGTCGAGGAATTGAACTTAAATCCCCGCGTGAAATAGAAATCATGCGGCAATCAGCGACAATTGTAGCAACTGTGCTCAAAGAAATTTCTGAGCTAGTAAAGCCAGGAATGACGACGGCTGATTTGGATGCTTATGCGGAAAAACGCATCCGCGAAATGGGTGCAACACCGAGTTTCAAAGGATATCATGGGTTTCCAGGTTCTATTTGCTCCAGTATTAATAATGAAGTAGTACATGGTATTCCTAGCCCCAAGAAAGTAATCCGCCAGGGAGATGTATTAAAAGTAGATACAGGCGCTTATTACCAAGGCTTTCATGGTGATTCTTGCATTACGATCGCTGTTGGAGAGGTGACCCCACTAGCGGCTAAGCTAATTCGCGTTGCAGAAGAAGCTTTATATAAGGGCATTGAACAAGTTAAAGCCGGCGTATACTTGCTCGATCTGGCTGGGCCCATTGAAGACCACGTGAAAGCTAACGGCTTTAGTATCGTTGAAGAGTTTACCGGACACGGTGTTGGCCGGAATTTGCATGAAGAACCTTCAGTGTTTAACTTCCGTACCCGTGAATTGCCAAATGTGAAACTTCGTGCGGGAATGACGCTGGCAATTGAGCCAATTGTAAATGCAGGTTCTAGGCATACGCGGACGTTATCTGACCGTTGGACAGCTGTGACTGTAGATAATGCTTTATCGGCTCAGTTTGAGCATACAGTTTTGGTGACAGAAACTGGTTATGAGATTTTAACTGACCGTTCTAAAGTTTAATTGCTAGTTCAATTTAAATGTTATTAAAAGAGGTGAAGCGTCAAAAGAAGCCGATTTGCCTCTTAATTTTTTATGTAAAGCTTTCTGGAGATTTTATACCAATTCAAACAATCTTTGCGTAGATTCATACAGTTCAGTTAAGGCTAAAACTCTTTGTCAAAGTCAACTTTTTTAACGTAGACGCGAAGAGAAGAAGAAATGCTTAACTGAACCGTTTAGATAGTAGCAAAAAATTACGAGGCGATCGCCACTACTGTCCCGATCTCCAAGACTTGAGTTTGGTTAGTAGAGGTTTAGAAGGTGTGGACAAATTCAGGCGATATTGGAATATTGGAACATAGGAACCATTACCTTCGCGGACGGTGACGAGAAAGGCTGTTTTGTTACGCGGATCTTTGTCAATTCCATCGATGTAACCAGACTGTATTTTTTCTATTTCTAAAGGTTTTGCTTGTTTAAATCCTGGTTTTGAAATACAAATAATAGCGCTTCCATCTTGATACCTACCTGAGTAAAACCAATAAGTTTGTCCTTTGGTTTTAAATTCAGATTTATAGAAAATAGTAAACCTGTCAAATTCATTTAATTGCTGATTTTGTTTGCAGCGATCGTTAATGTATATTTCTTGGGCAGTAGTTGGAGTGTTAGAAGATAAACCTAGTATTAAACTAATCGCTAATCCACTTGCCAGTGTTATTTGAGCAATCCAGTTATAAATCATACGTTCTTACTGTTTTCTCGATTACTCGATGATAACGGAAAAACAGTGTCTTCCTTTACCTGGCGGTGCATTACGCTGCCGCTAACACACCCTACAAAATTGGCTATTTTTTTTAATTGGAAGCCCCCTAACACAAAATTTACAATCTCAAAATTTGGTTATGAGTGAATTTTCCCTTTAATAAAACGGTGAAACAGGCGGCAAGGCCAGAAAAAAGCTCCACAAATACTTACCGAGACAATAACAGCGATAACTTGCCAATTTAAATGAGGCGAATTGTCAGACTTCAAGGACTGAGTTTGTATACTTTTAACTAGTTCTGGCGCAGAATCAGAGAGCTGACTGGCTGTACTCACCCCTTCAATTGCCGCTCCAATTAGATAAGCTACCAGGGCAATTATTAGCCAGTGGTTCATTCTGTTGCACTATTTGAACTGTGAGCGTATTCTTGACAGCGAACAATCATTTAGTTTCTCGTCCTAATGATTGCCGCCTTGTTCTAAGGATAATCGACCTTCAGCCGTATCGCGGATTAGAGGCAGTTTAGATTTGATGTAAGTATTAAGCGTACTATCTACTTGAGAATCAAGCCCTTGCTTAGCTTTTAACTGCTGAAGGAGCAGTTGTACTAAAGCCGCGTCGTCAAACTGGAGCAGGGTGTTGACCTGGGTAGATTCGATTACAGCCCAGAGCTGTTGCATCATCTTGGGGGCGATCATGAGCTTGTAACTTTTTAATATTTTCTTTATATTTGCACGAATTTGTAATTTGTGCCTGGTTGCGATCTGAATATTTGTAAAGATGTTGGTTAATGCTTGATTGTTGACGGTTGATTGGGGCGGTAAGGGAGGCAGGAGGCAGGGGGTAGGGGGCAGGAGGGAAAAGAAGAATTTCTATCTATATTTATAGGACTTACGCAATATGTGACTGAAAACCTTATTCTTGCGTAGCGGTAATTCATGTAGACGCGGAGCGGCTTCCCGCAGGGTATTACCGCTACTTTTGTTATCTTTTGCGTAAGTCCTAAACTCCTCAGTCAACCGTCAATGCTCTCAATACATAATTAACGTGCGCCTCCGTTGGAGACTCATGTTAATTATGATTGTGGCTCTATGGCACAAGAGGGTTGCCGAGCAGAAGGAGGATCGGGATAAATTGCTAGAGTGTGATAGCTTGGAGCATTTTCACCATATAACACTCGAAAAGTATACAGTTTGTTTCTACCTTGCCCTTCTGTCACAATTGTTAAAAGTGTATTGCTAGTTTTAGGAAGTCCAGGAATATTTAGTTTGGGAATTCGTCTGAGTTGAATTACGTTTGCTGCTGAGTTTTTACAATCTCCGGTAGTAGTGTTTGGTTTTTCACCAAACTGCATACATACTGGTCCATCAAAATCTATAGTTACTTGTGATGGATCGTTTAACCAAACTTTTTTAATAACTTCTCCAGCAGGAATAAAACTTAAGTTTGTTCCTTGCTGATAGGAAACTTCAATGGTAGGTACTAATCCTCCTAAACCTTGCCCTTGGCAGGAAAATATAGAGCGGAGAACGGCATTATTAGCTACAGCACGACCTACCAATAACAACATAGTAACCGAGAAAATTAAGGAAGCTATAGGTAGGAAATAAGAACTATTTTGGATATTTCCTGGTAACTTAGTATTATTTTTCATGGTTGTAAATGGAGATACTGGTAGATACAATAGGGAACTACAAAGGCTTATTTCAAGCATATTTATTGAAAGATAGGGTAAAAAATAATTAAATTTTTACCTAATTCCAAATTGTGAATTGCTGTGCCTTGAAAGCCTAAAATTGGGATAATTACTATTTTCTAAAATTGCGTTTGTTGGTTGACATATATTTCAACATTTGTGCCTGCTGGCAAAAACCAAACGTTCGTTTGTTGTGACATTTGAGCGATCGCCTGTTGATTGCGTTGGGCAATTTGGGGTACTACGGAGTTCAAACCACCTTCCACAATCCCCGCTGGGATATTTTCTCCGGTGTTAGTGTTGCTAACAACTGTGCTTCCACCATTGATGGTGACAACTTGACCGTCGGTGCGATTTAATAACTCTGCGGCTTTCCCGATACCTCCCAAAACAAATAGTCCTAAATCCATTGATGCTACGGACGAACTTTGTCCGGGAAATCTATTACCTATTAAAGGTCTGCCTTTGCTACCGCGAATAATAATTGTATTGTTGGGTAAGCTTCGTTCTGTGAGGTTGCCCTCATTTTGTGAGATAACTTTGGTTATGTTCATCTGCACAAGACCTTGTTCGGAAATAGAACGAACTTCAGTGAGAAATTCCGTGTTTGCAGGTAAAGCGACCTGGCCATTGGCGGCTTTTAGCGGTTCTTTCAATCGAACCACAAATACGTTTTTATCTGTTTGTTCTTCGTTATTGCCGCCTCTGGTTGTTTCCCCAAATATCGCTGTTGCCAATACGGCTTTGGCACTAGTCCCGATCGCTACGGTATTCTGTCCTTGTGGTTGTGCTTGGCTAACTTCAGTAGGCCCCTGTTCTGGGGGTTGTTCGCCAGGATTGGGGTTTGATGTCTCTTGAGGCGGCTGCTGAGGCGGCTGCATTTCGTTTGTGGGTTGGGGAGCAGCTGCAATGTTGTTAGGTTGTTCGGTGACATTTACTTGGCCGTAGCTACCCAACTTTGCAAGCCTTGTCCACTCATCGAATGGACTTGGTGGGGGTGGTGGGGTAACGGTAACTACGGGTTGAGTGGTCGTCGGTCTGAGAACTGGTAGTTGGGGTCTTAGTAAAGGTTGAGGAGCAGGCACTCTGACGATACGCTCAATTGTCACGGGCTGAGGGACGTAAGCTGCTGGTGGGGGTGTTGTTATCACTTGTTGTCTCCTTGTGGAAGAAACTGATGGTTCTGCCAAAGCTACTGTAGACATTGGTTTTGGCATTCTCAGCCTTTCTTGGGCGGCTTTTACTGACTGTGCTTGTTCGGTTAGGGCTAATTTTGTTTTGAGAGTCTCGATTTCGCCTTGTAGCTGTTGAGAAGTTGTTTCGTTTGTTGGTTGCGATCGCACTTGTGGGGTGACGAGATTATTTTTAGGCTTTTGACTGCTACCACTCATCAATTGCGACAAAAACACACCAGCTACCAAAACTACTGTTAAGGTAGCGGCACCTACTAAGCCTAATTTGGCAAAGGGATTAGATGAGAGGGGTTGCTCTGTCTTAACTTCTTCTGGTTCGGATGCAGGTTCCGATATTGCAGGGTCTTCTGATGTTTGGTTATCGCTAGAAGGTTCTTCAAAGCCAACCAACCTTGCCATCCGTGATTCCCAATCGTCATATTCTATTTGTAGTTGGCGATCGTCGGTATCTAAAGTTAATAAACTTGGTGCAGGAGTTTCTGTCGGAATTGAATATTGAGTCATGGTAAAGCTTACTTTGAATTTCCAGAACAATTTTTATCTTGAATTTCACAGACATTATAAATTTCTAGTCTGGCTTCACCAAGACGGTAAACCGCAAAGTGCGACGGAAGCGGCGCATTTGGTAGTGAAGTTGCAGGCTCATTTATTGCTCTTACTAAAATTTGTTTATTAAACGAAGTTGATTTTCCTAATTTATCATAACTGCTAAAAGTCAATTGATTAGCAAATATCTCGACTTTCCATCTACCATTGTCTATTTTTGTAGGTTGAGATATTTTTTGGATTACTAATACATTTTCAGCGCCTCTATTAACATTTTCAAATTGGCTATCTGGATTTAAGTTAGTTACTTGTGACTTCATTTTTTGCTTAAAATCATCAGCCACGAGTTGGGAGCTAATTTCCCAGACTGTTGTTGGTGGCTGTTGCTGCGACCAGGTAAGCATTAAGCTCATAGTTTCAGCTACAAAGCGCCGAATAGTTTCTGGTTGTCGCTCTAAATTCTCTTGGGGGTCTACTGTAATCACACGACCATCAACGAGTTGTACTAAACTTTGAGGCGTGAGTTGCCGACCTAACTGTTGTAACATAGACCCGTGAAATATCAATAGCAGTAAGGTAAATACATGTAAACCAAATGTTCCTACTGCTAACAGTGGTAAGGCGTTACTTTTTTTATTTTCTGATTTAAATATCTGCATTAATAATTTGTTTTTGTCGTGTGTCAGGAGTGATAATTCTTATCTGATAAAATTATCGGTTCTTTGTTGAATTTTGCATTCTTTTAATTGAGCTTCATTCAGGTTGCGGGAGTTATCTAACAAACATAAATCTCGAATTTCATAAATCTCTAGTCTATCAGCGCGGACACTATAAATTGCTTTTTGTAGGTCTGTACCACTTTCCATTTGGGGATTAGGGAAATAATCTGTTGCACGCACAAGAAAGTCTTTGTTAAAAGGAGTTATAACTCTTCTACCATCACCGCGATTTTTTTGAACTAAATCGGCTACCATACCAACTCGCCATTTACCTGCTTCAATTTCCTTTGGCGGATAAACCCGTTTAATTACTAACTCTGATGTCATTCCTTGTTTGGGATTTTCAGAAAACACTTCTGGCGGTG
The DNA here is from genome assembly GCF_002368035.1 of Nostoc linckia NIES-25. Classification (GTDB taxonomy): domain Bacteria; phylum Cyanobacteriota; class Cyanobacteriia; order Cyanobacteriales; family Nostocaceae; genus Nostoc; species Nostoc linckia_B. Next base: position 1,720,677 of record NZ_AP018222.1, read on the forward strand.
TGATTTCGGCAATTGTGCTTAAGAAACCTTTACGAAAGTCTTCTGATAAAGCAAAACTAGCTATCCAGCTAGTGGTACTAATTTTTTGGCTACCGCCTTGGGGTGTTCTAACTAATATTCCTAAATCTGGTTTGGGATTTGCGACTTCTTCAATCTTTTGTGGAGGTAAAGTTCCCGACCATTTAAACATTGCAATCATGGTTTTGCTGATGAATTGACGAATTGCTTCTGGATCTCTTTTTAAATCATCAATTTCATCTACTTTTTTTCCATCTATTAATTGTACAAAATTTGGAGGTTTTCTCAAAGCCAGTTGGCGAATAGTTATACCTTGAAATAAGAATAAAAGTAATACTAATAAATGCAAACTAAAGGTGGCGATCGCAAAAATTGTCAAAACACTTACTGTTCTTTTTCCTTTCTCTAATAAACGTACCATTCAATCACCTCCTGCGGCAAAAAACTTTTGTTGTTATATATGATGATAGGCAATATATTTTTTTTAACGAATGATTTAAGATTGCTATAGATTTTAATGTTTATTATCATGATTCTTAAATTATTCTGATTCCTGACTCCTGAATTCTTAACTATATTCTCTCCTTAACCAAAGAAGCCGCATTGTTGATAGCACTGAAGACTGCAAACCCCCCAGCAGCAGCCACAACTAAGGATAAAATCGGCGCTAGAACTCCCAGAAAAATCATGAACCACATTAAGTCTGGGTCAACATTAGCATCTTGACCGGGGCCATTAACAATTACTGCGGAAGTCAACACAGCAATAATATTAAATGAAATCTTGGCAATCCCAATAGATAAAAATCCGGTAAGCCATGCAAAGATTGGTTTACCAGCTACAGGTAGTAAAGAAGCACCAACAGCAACTGGCCCTAAAGCTGCTATCAGCAATGATGTTGCTTCTATTAAATTTTGGAAGGCGTATTGCAAGGAAACTAAGAAGTTTTTGAGGCTAGTTTGCACTGTAGAACCTAATAAGGAATTAAATGAAGTTTCCGATACAATACCTGTGCCATATCTGATATTATCTACCTTGGTTTGTAATCTCGATATCCAGTTTTTATTACCGTAGGAATCTCGATATTTTTGCCAGAGAGTATTCACTTTTTCCGTGGCTTTGGCAAAACATTCAGTTTGCTGTTCGCCAGTAAGTGACTGACAAGGACGCAGGAAAGAACCCGCTACTTCTTCAGCAACACTCATACTCAGCGCTTGTTGGTACACTTTATCTGCATCTGCGGTGACCAATACTTGTTGATTTGCACCGTCTATAAAATTTCGCACTCCCAGTGTCAAAGTAGAAAGTATACTCCCACTCCCAGAATTATTTAAGAGTATCACTACTACAAATGGCCAAATTAATGCTGATATGGGACGGGTATATTCGTAGGTTAATAAATCCCTGAGAAATTGTACCATAAAAAATAATAGGGTTCCGACTGCAAAAAAAATGCCTACATTTGTCAGCGTTCCATACAAGTTTTCATTGGTGTTCTTTTGTAATAAATCTAGCCATTGTTTGTCCCAACCTTCGGCGATACTTTGGGAAGTTGCGACACCATTATCGAGGATTTCATCAATGCCTACTTGGGCAAAAAATCGTGAAATAGCAAGTTGCATTATTTTGACTTGATCGGCAATTTTTTATGATTTTTATATTAAAACACCAGACTAAATTGTAAATTTAATGGTGCTTCGTCAAAGGTTAAAATTTGAGATTTATTGATAGCAGAAGCGTATTGATTCTGAATTCTGAATTCTTCTTAATTATCTTTTCTGCCAAATAAATCTATTTGAGAAGTAGCTCGTAAAAGTCGCGCTGCTTCGGTGGATGTTTCAACTCTGCGAGCGCGATTTGCTTCTTCTGTTTGTTGAGAGATGTTTGCTAAATTTAAATTGGAGTATTGCAAAGACTGATTAGTTTGTATTGTCTGGGCAAATGTTTCACCAACAATTTTTGATTGTTCCTGTTGAATTTTTAACATTTGTGATTGATTGGCATTAAGTAATTGTGCTAATATTGCTGTAGCTGGATCGAGTTTGCTCGCATCAAAAGCAGGAATAGGAATTTTACTTAACAAACTTTGGGTTTGTTCTTCAGCTGCTTCAGCAAATCCGGTAATATTTTGTAGACTTCTTTCTGTATCTATTAACTTTATTTTTGAACGAATTTGTCCATTTTCACCGAGAACACCTGCTGCTGCTCCACGGGTAATTACACGATTGAGTTCATTACTAACTAAATTTCCCCGCACAGCTGCATTATTTTCAAAGCGATCCGATCTAGAGTAGAGAATTAAATCATCGCGAACTTTTTCCCCTGCACTAACGGGGTTGGGTATGTTCAGTTCTCCTTTAGCATTATTCAAAGCATTTCGACTTTGGAGTTCTACAGGTTTTAAGTTGTCGCTTAAATTGTATTGAAAGTAGTTTTGCAGATCTGTGGAATATGATTGAAAATCAGTCCAAACTTTGCCTAATTGTGATTTGTTAGTGGTAATTTGGGCTGCTACAGGTAGAATTGCTAGAGATACTAAAGTCAATGTCAAAATGGTAGTTTTCTGCATACATCTATACCTAAGAAAGGTAGACTAAATTGTCTAACGAGTCAGAAATTGAGTTTGCGGAAGTATTATTTAGTTGTTTTTCAGAATTAAATTCTTGTACGCCTTTGCTCATAGGCGGGCGAGACGCCCACCCTACAAGAATTTTTGGGAGGTTTTTTGATTTGGTAGTCTCTGAGAAATTTTTGATTTATTATGAGCCAGTCACAGATATCCTCCCTAATTACTACGTAGTGTAGCTACTAACTGACGTGCAAATGCGGAAATTGCTTCATATTTATCCTTGTGAATTTGCATCATTTGACTACGTGCAGTTTGTTCGTAGGGGTTGTTAGCCACTGCTGCCAATTGTTCGTAACCTGGATAGTAACGACAGAATGTATAAACGCCGTTATCATCTAGCAGCCATTGACTATAAATACCTTCTTTGCGTGGGAAAAAGCTTTCTGAGGCATTACGAGCAATAATTTTGCGGGGATATTTTAAGATGTCTGCAAAACTATCCACTGCAACTGGTTGAATGCGTCCAATTAATCGGGTTGTTAAGTTTTGCAAAATTTTCGATGCGGCTTTAGATCTGGCGATGGTATCAGGATCTTGTGCTGATAGGATAACTCTGATACCGGCTTTGGCGCCGTTAGCACAAATTCGACCAACTAAGTCGGAAATTTGCTCGAATTCAAATAAAATTGGTGCTTCGTCGATAAAGAATATGGAAGCTGGACTACTTAATGCGCGTCTGAGTGCTGCTGAATAAGCACTTAAGGATAGTACGGCTGCATCTTCACTATCTGAAAGGTTTCTGAGAGCAAAAACCAAAAGTTGGGCGTCGGTGGGAAAGCTGGATGGTGCAGAAATGGCTTGTCCAACGCGGCTAGAAAGCCAGAAACGCAGGCGCAGCTGAATTTGACTGAGGGCATCTTCTACTCTGCCACTTAACGAACTAAGCTGTAAATGTTCTGGGGAACAGAAAAACAAAAAATCTTTTAAAGTCGGGGTTTTTTGCCAAGCTGGAGAACCGAAGCCTCCCGCCATTGCTTTGCGATATCGCTCTTTGATACCTTCGTCAGCAAAGAATACTTCTAAGGCTAAGTTGAGAATCGATCGCACCGTTTGAGATAAGATTTGACTTTCGGTAGACGATCCTAAAACCATTGTCATTAAAGCTGATTCTAGGAACGAGGTATAATCTACCATGCGATCGCGTTGTTGTTCTGGATCTAACGCTCTTAAATCTGGCTGCTCAAATAAGTTATTCGATTGTTTGGAAATATCAAAATAAGCTCCATTCCCCTCCATAAACTGTGTATAGTCGGTAAAAGTAGACGTACCGTCAGGTTTGGGGAAATCTAGAGCCACTACGGGAATGCCATAGGCCAAAGCTTGAGTTAAAATTCCCGATACCAACACCGATTTACCAGCACGAGTGGTGGCAAATAAAGCTAAATTTTTGTGTTGATTAAACAAATCCAAATGTACTGGGGTTCCGCCTTCTTCCGCAATTAATTCAAAGCCTTGCCTATCGCCTCTTTTAGTTAAAACTAAAGGCATTAATCCTGGAACTTCACTTGTTAAATATAGCTGACGACGATTGAAGGGTGTTGCTAATAAACCTTCCCAAACTATCGGGAGAGTTTGCAACCAAATTTTCCAGGCGTACTCGGTTTCTCGAATTACCCTAGCTGGACGTTGAAAACAGTTTTCAATATATCTTGTGGCCTCGTCTAATTTCTCCACAGTTGGACGATGTACCAAAATAGCGATACTCGTATAAATCGGAACTGCACCTTCATATAATTGTTCTTGTGCTGCTACCGATTTCTTTAACTTTAATTGGGCGTTGACATCAATGGTTTTACTTTTTTCTTGAGCCAAAATTGTCGTCATATTTGACTGCTTCAGCACTCGTTGGAGAGTAGTTTTCACTAATGCTGGATTTGCCGCAGTCAATTCACAAAAAATTTCTGTGTCTACTACTGTTTCTCTGGCTAACAGTTCCCATAAATACCGCAGTTGAGACGATTTATTCGGCCAACCACCGGGTTTTTCCAGAAATGACATTGTGCCAATATAACGATTGTTTACATGTACCCAACGGCGATCGGCACGCGGTACATTAGACTCCATCAGCAAAGTTGTGCCGTGGATATTTTCTATCAACAATTTGCTACTAGCTAAATCTGAATTAACTTGTTCGTGGAGTCCCTCTTCATCCAAGGTGATTAATTGGGGAATATCTATTGGCTGGGTATCATTAAATCTTTTCCAAATGTCTTGCCAGAGTTCTACTGCACTCAAAGCTTTGACATCCAATCCCATTTTGTTAGATAAAATTTGCTCCCAACGCGAAAAACCCTGCTTGTAAGCATTGGTAATTACCGTTTCCAGGCGTTGGTTTTCGGCTTCTGAAAGTTCGCCTTTAAATTTCAACCACCACGACTCAGCCTTGATTAAAAGTCTCTCTATCCAATCATCAGCATTTCTAGAGGTTGTTTCCACTGTGTAGGTGACATAAATCCGTAAAAATTTCGGCTTACGCACGCCAGCTTTAGTCAGTTCTTTGATTCTGGCTCTCTCTGCCATCAGCAAATATTTAATATCTTTTGATGGCGCATTTCTAATGAGTGATGCTAATTCTTTTTGCCGTTCTATATCTGAACTAAAAGATCCCAAATGCAGCGTCATTCTTTCACCGCTGGGAATGTCTTTCAATCCGGCTTCAATGTTATTAAAAAGTGTATCGATTTGTTCTGGTCTTAAAGTGGTATGAATTCCCTTACAATCAAAACCAAAAACAAAGCAGAAGCGATCCTTTTGAACGCCTTTTGTCAACAAATAAGCACCAATATCACGTCCATTCATCGAGACGCGCAACATTGTTGCCAAGTGTAAGGCATCTTCAAATGGCGTTAATCTAGTTTCATTTCCGGCGCCGCCGACGCTTTGTTTTCCGATTTTTTGCTTCATGGTTAACTTCCAGTAAGCTTTGATAACGAGCAAAGCCTCTTGTCCAAGCGGGAACGCCAATAAATTTACTTAAAAAACTCCAACTTCTACCACCAGTTAATATCCACCAGGTTCCAATTCCCCAACCAGTCATTAATAGCGTCCACAGCCATTTTTGAAATTCTTCTTGAAAAAGACCGCCAAAAATCCCATTGATAATTAAGTAGGATGATAAGGCGATTACTGTCCAAGGAATAATTTGATCGGCCGGAATTGGCCCTAATGAAGGTTGGCTTCCTAGAACTTGGTTAACTGGACGAAATTCTTGTTCCCGCTCTTCAGACATTTCTCAAATCTTAAATTAATTACTGCTATTGCCAATTACAAATCGTGTGAGTACATCAGCAATGGTAACAGCTACAACGACTAATAGGGGAGTTCTGGCGATGCTTTGCCAATCTTCATCTTTACGAACTGCGTTGATGACACCAACCAAAGAAATTGCAATATACAGCAAGAAAAGTGCCCGCAATATATTAAAGATCAAACTTACTGCGGTGTCTGCACCACCACTGTTTGTTGTTGAACCATCAGTTGAAGATAAAGTCTTTTTGAAAAACTTTTCCGCTTCGCCAAAAAACTGCGCTTGTGCGGGAGTAGCAAAGTTATCTAACCAAAATAAACTCAGAACGATCGCCCCTGCTAAGATTTGTAATATTATTAGCGATCGCCTTGGTAAATTTACCTGCTGTCCAATTTTGTGTGTGATGACTGCAATTAAACTACCAACTAATAAACAAAATAGCAGGATAGGACTTTTTAAGCTGATAACGCTTAAAAATACAGCACAAGCAATCAAAAAAGGTACAGATTCAACCAAAATAGCCAGACTGGATTTCAATGCCAGTCCTAACTTATGACCTACTGTGGCTGCACTACCAGTTAAAGCTTTGAAAAAGTTTCTCTGGTGAGAACTTTGTCTAAACATTTGCTAATTTTCCTATGGTTTACTATGGGCGTTGGTGTTTTAAATGTTACAGGCAAGACAATGTTACATGATTCAACATTTATTTTTCTCCAAATTATAAAGTTCAGCAAAGTTATACATCATAATACGATTTTTTATTAATTTAAGTTAACAAAGTATTAATGTTTCTTTAATGAGTGTGTTCCCTGAGATAGGCTTTTACCTCTTAACCATAACTGCTACAGTGTTCCTAAAGTTTTTCTATGCCAGCGAGTTTGCTTTAATTATCACTTTTCAAGAATCTAGCGGTAATGCCAGACAATCCTTGGTAGCATAGCGCTCTTTAATCGCTATCGCCATAGTTAAACCTGAATTCCTTGTCCAGAGCTAGTTTTACTCGCTAGAGTTGAGTACTTAACTGCTACACCTCCTCACTTGCTACAGTTTTGGCAGACAAATCAAGCAAGTGGCTGCTGTATCCCATTTGCCAAGGCTTTTAGGAATACTTTTAGAGATTATACTAGCACTACCATTCACATCCGTGTTAATCAGTCTACCGTCACTAGCACTAAGTAGGCCGCGTTGTAAACATGAGATTCCTATTTAATTGCATAAAAAAACTCGCGCTCAACTCTAAAAGCCTCTAGCCCTATTCTCTACTCCCACACAGACGCCATTGATAGCATCTGTACCTATTTTCCTCCTAAATAAATAAGTTCTGAGTAAATAAGTCCAAAAAATAAAGCCGATTACTATATTCAGAATGTTTAAAAATCGGTTAATTTTTGATAAAAGATAGTAAAAATTATGCATTGAGGAAACATACAAAATATAAAATTTAGGTTTTATAAATCACGTCTGATGTGAATTATCCAAATCAACGAAATATCAAGGATTGTGCGCCCTGTAGAGACGTTGCACTGCAACGTCTCTATAACGATAAATCAAGGGTTTTAGCGTCTAATTCACATAATGCGTAAATCCTAAAATAACGTAATTTACTTTATGGATATAACGCAATACAGTTCAGTTAAGATCCCCCCGCCTGCGGCGACCCCCTTAAAAAGGGGATAAAAGAGAGTTTGTGAGCAAGCCTTTTTAAGGGGAGCCAGCGAGGGGTACGTAGGGGGTTTCCTCCATGAGCGACTGGCGTGGGTTGGGGGGATATTAAAACAGTAACTGAACCGTATTGAGATATAACGATTATTTTGTCAAGATAATAATTCATAACCTAAATCTATTGCAAGCTTGAAAGTAAAGCTTTATCGCTAAAACCATATATAAATAGGACTGTGGGCGAAAATACAGATTTTACTCTGATGGAATTAATAAAAAGCAGTAACAACCCACTTTGGAAAATAAATTTTAAGTAATAACAATGTTAATTCTTTTAATCTTTTCATAATGCAACCATGATTGTAATTTTACCTTAACACTCTAATGTTAAGTTCGTTAGAACATTCTGGCAGCTATCAGTGATAGCAGTCCTAGAAAAACCGTGAAATTTTTATTTTCTTTGCTTGACGCCTCCGGTATAGCTGATGGCACGCTGCTGCACGTCTAAGTCAAAGAAAGTGATGTTCATAATTATTTGCTCTAATTTTTCACTAGTTTCTGCAAACTTATGCTCGATAGATAAATTTTTCTAGCCAACTTTTTGGCTGAGGAAAAACTTATTTTCGAGTGCAAGTTTGATGATTTGTTTTGTTTGTTTCAGGGTGCTAATCCCTAAATTAACTGCAAGGAGATTGACATGGTTTTTTATCGCGATCGCCAATCGAATCATTTGATAAGTTCGATTTCTACACTTGCCATAACAATTAGTTTAGTAGCAGGTCAATCTGTTAGCGAAAAATCTCTAGCTCAGACTTCCACCACTCCTCCTCCAACTGGAGTACTCTCCATAAATGGAGCAGGTGCAAGTACTGTAAATACTTTGTTTGTAGGTACGGGAACTACCGCTCCTTTTAGCCCACAAAACTCATGGTTTAACTTTTACGGTGTTGGAAATCCTCCATCCCTCAACGATCCTGCTGGTGCAACAAATGGCCCAGTCAATTCTGCCGTCACATTCAGATATGCTTCTGTTGGTAGTGGCGCAGGCATAACAGCCTTTTTCAGCCAAACCGTACCGCCTGCATCACCTGGCCCTACCATATTAGCCCCAGTCTCTTTTGCAGCTAGTGACGACCCCTTAGCAGGAACACAAGTAGAACAAGTAGCTACTACCGGTAGTGGAAAACCCAATAGCGGCAAGGCTATTCAAGTGCCCGTAGTAGGTGTTGGAATCACCTTATCCTACAATCGTACCGGTCTTACCATACCAACAGCTGGACTGAGGCTTTCGCGAAATACTTACTGTGGTATTTTGAACGGCAGCATCACAAATTGGAACGATAGCAGAATCAGAACTGATAATGGTGGCACAGCCATCGCAGCCAATTTACCCATCAGAGTTGTACGTCGTAGTGACAGCAGTGGTAGCACTTTTGTTTTAAGCACTCATCTCAATACTGCGTGTAAAACCGCTGCGACTCCAGGTCTTCAAACAACCTCTGTATGGAATAGAGGAGTAGGTAGCGTAAGTACTTCAGGCACCGTACCTCCAACACCACCAGCCAATACAGTTGTTTGGCCCGCAAGTTTCCTATCTGCCTCAGGAGGTGGAGGGGTAGCGACTACGATTTCGAGTACTAGTGGTGCAATTGGTTATGTAGATAGTGCTACCCGGTTAGCTAGAAGTCTACCTGCTGCACTCTTACGCAACAGAGCAGGTACGTATGTTGGCCCTACAACAGCTGGAATTCAAGGCGCTTTGAGTGGTGGAACCATTGTTAGTTATGGTGCTGCTCCCGCTAACAGGCTGGTTAGAATTGATAATTTAGCCGATCCAACTCCTTCAAGTGCGTATCCCATTTCTACAGCAAGTTATTTGCTGTTTTATGACAGATACGCAAACACTACCATAGCAGCGAATATTAGGGGCTTTATCAACTGGGCTTTAGGTGGTACGCCAACCTCAAGTCCCACCGCAGACAGTATAGCTATAGCTCGTGGCTATGCTCCTCTTCCGGCTGCCATTAAAACTCAATCTAGAAATGTTGTGAATACTTTTGTGAATACTACCAGCCCTTAGAGCTTGTTTGAAAAGTATTTCGTTGTGATTTTAGGCACTTGTAGATCCCCCCTAGCCCCCCTTAAAAAGGGGGGAACCGGAATCAAAGTCCCCCTTTTTAAGGGGAGCCACTGCGGTCTTGGGGGTTTCCACGCCAGTTGCTTCAAGTCGGCAGAGCCGCCCAACGCACTGGCTCCCCATGAGCAAGTGGCGCGGATAATGGTGGATCTGAAATGTTTTGCTACCAAGGAGAGGACTTTTCAAACATCCTCTTAGGTTTATAAATCGACCTAGTAAGCTATCCGACAACTCAACTATTAATTTAGTTGGCACATTTTAATGTCGTTAGCAGTGTTGCTGAATTGAAGTATGAAATTTCAAACTTCGACCATTGAAAACTTTGCTCTTGCCCTTTGGTGTAAAGCAAAATTCATATTCTGAATCAGCAACACTTTTTTCAGGTTTACTAAAAAATTCTGTCAAGTATATCAAAATCGTGCTTCAGGATTATATTTATAATTCTGAAGTTTTGTCTGGGCGATGATTTGTACTTTATAAGTATATAAATATAAACAAATATAAAATAATTGCGATCGCTCTTTCAGTCACTTAGTAAAAATAACAACTAATTGTTTGAGGTATTTATTTAATTCAAAGTAGCAATTAGATACAATTGTACTGTTCTCGATCGCCATTTAGCGATCGGTCACAATTGTTAAAAAAGTTCAATCGCCAACTATGTTATGATTAAGTAAGTTGAGAAATATTTTCGGTCATGTTAGTGATTACATAAAAACCTCTCCGAATCTAAATCTCTACACCTTTGATTCTGGAGGTATTTTATTTCAGTAATTGACCTGAAAAATTTACTTTCGAGGATTCGGAAAATTAAAATTTTTAGCGAAGGAAACTGTACTAAAATACCTCTAAGAAACTGACATATATTGCTGTGATAGATTTCTATGATGGACAGTCAAGTGTGTCAAAAATCAAAATAGTATACGGTTAGTACTTGAACTTATATCGATAGTGAGCTTTTTTTATGCCTTCAAGTCCTTTGCGTGAAGAACCTCGTAATCAACGAGCGCCTGTAATTCGTACAAGTAATGAATTTATTCTTTTAGAATGGCTAAAGTCAACTGGTCGTCTCATAGAACGCGAACATCAAGATTCTGACTATTTAGGTGAAATAGAAGAAATATCAGAAATGATCGATCTTGATGATATTCCTTTCGATCATGATGATGATGATGTCGATTTGGATTTAGAAGCTTAATAATTTTTGGACAATTTGTAATTCTTAATTGTTGAGGGGCTTCAGAACCCCGACTTCTCAAAGAAGTCGGGGTTCTTGTTGTTCAATGATTCAGGACTGCTATAGCTTAAATTGTTGCTTTTCCTGTTGCATCATAACTATTTGTTGAAAAGTTATCATTCGTACCCAACACATTATGTCTATCGCTTAAGGAATCTGGGGTAGTAGATTCTTCTGGGGAGTCCCTGACAAATTCAATCAACTCTTCTACTTGGCAATTCAAAGCTTTACAAAACCGAATAATTCTTTCGATATGATCTGTCCCAGTTCTACCACTTTCCCAGTTTTGAATAGTGCTTTCAGTCACACCAACAAGACGCGATAACTCAAGCTGGGTTAGCCCTGCCTTTTCACGAAGCAAAGCAATCCTTGGTTTTGGCTTTTCTTTCACAGGTACAGCACTTTTATTCCGATCTATAGTCTTATATCCTAGCATCAAAAAAATAGTATCTAACAAATTACTAAAAGAATTCAGAATCCAGGATTCAGAATTCAGAATTGTTTAAATCTTGTGTATTTGGTAAAAATAATTGATGTATAATCTTTATTACTAATAGTAATATTAACTAGATAAAAGATAAAGTCTAAACATGAGTTTTAAATTTTGAATTCTGACTCCTGAGTTCTGAATTCTATTTCAGTAATAGATAAAACAATTGCCCATTACTAACTGTGACGCCAGCACGATCGCCTGCTATTTTACCAGTACCTAAAAAATAATCGACTCTACCCGCACCTTTAATTGCGCCTCCGGTATCTTGGTCGAGAACATAGCGGCTAATAATGCGTTCTTCCATCTTTCCAGTAGAATTAACTAAGGGAATAGCAGCACGAATTAACGCTAAAGCACCAGGGGGCATGAGAGATTTATCTGTAGCAATAGAACGCTCTGCTGTTAGTGGTACATTGATGGAACCTTGGGCTGGTTCGCCGTGATTTTCTTGAAAAAAAACAAAACTGCGATCGCGGGGAATATAAATATTTAATTCTTGGGGATGTTTTTGGAAATAATCGAGAATCATGGGCATAGTTACACCTTCTTGCGGTAATTTGCCATCATTCACTAATTCTCGACCAATACTTTTGTAGTTATAAGCAGTATTACCTGCATAACCTATACTTGTTTGAGTTCCATCAGTTAGTTGAAGTTTCGCCGAACCTTGAATTTGAACCATATATGGTTCGAGGCGATCGCGGAACCAAAACAATTCTAAACCTCGCAATTTACCCTTTGCAGCTTGTAAGCCATCTGCTCCTTCTAATTGTAGGCGTGTAGGATGAGGTTTAGACCAGGAGTTGAAATCAGGAGGTAATCGATAAACAGGATAGCGATATTCTGCTGTGGGGACGCGACTCGCTGCGTAAAGTGGTTCGTAATAAGCGGTGAATAAAACATCGCCTTTGTTATCTTTACCAACTGATTGATAATAAACAAATTCTTTTTCTATGGCTTGATGTAACTCAGTTGGAGAATTAGTTTTTAAGACAATTTCGCGGAATCTTTGTAAACTTTTGAAGACGCGATCGCGGTTAATTCCACTCACTTGATAGTTTTGGTAAGCAGTCGCAGCAGATGTAGTTTGTAGGTATTGTAAACTGCGATCGATAGCTTGCAATAATGCCTTTTTATCTGGTATTTCTCCATAAATCACCTCATCCAAACAAGAAGCATCACCCTGACAACAAGTAACTGGTTTTCTCTGAATCAATACTACTTTTTGTTTGTCAATAGATATATTTTGGTTTTCAGTCCTCAACGATACTGGTAGATTCCACTTTTTCACCTGACATTCTGGCGGACTGAGTTCTCGATTCGTCAAAGATTGTATCCTGAACAAAGAAATTGACAGAACTACAAGTATGCTGATAGCAATAAAATTGTGAAACTTTCCTAATTCAGAAAATATCTTTTGCATCAAAATGTAAATGTTTAATCAATTCAATTAAAAATGTCATTGCTGGAGACGTTGCATTGCAACGTCTCTACATCTGCTTCGTTGTATGTGGAGTCATATCCCGAATTCGCTAACAGTATCATTGAAAAATTCAGGATTATAAGCCATCAAATTTAATCGCATCAACCATTAGTTTTGATAGCTTGCGGAAGTTCGTATTCAGCAGATGAACCAATGCCCCATGCCCATAACCTATTCATTCATATTTCGGTAAGTAGCCACCGCTGAAGGCGATATCCGATTCAAATATCGGAAAATCCAATATTTGAAAATAGTATCTAAAATCACCGGGAATGTAGCAATAAATAGAAAGATAAAATCTCGATTTGCCGGTAATCCCCAATGGCGGGATACACCTTCTAAAAGTACTTCCCAGCCGTGGGGAGAGTGGAAACCGACAAATATATCGGTAAACAAAATGATAATAAATGCTTTAGCACTGTCACTAAGTCCATAGACAATATGATCGAAGAAATCTTTCAGTACAGCAATAGAAGACTTGCTGGTGACCATCAGCCAGATAAAAGCAACCACAGAAAACATATCAGCAAAAACATTTTTAATCGAATTAGAGCTTTCACGACGAAATTCTTCAGCAATCTCTGTTGCCTTATCTTTTAGCTCGATTTCTATATGTTCGGCTGATAAGGGAGGTGCATTACTAATTAGATTTTCAAACTTGATTCTTTCTTCAAATCTTTGTAGTGCTCCTAACGCTTCTTCTTCCATTTCGGAATTCAGAAATACCTCTGGCTCGGTAGTTCTGAATCTCTCAAGAACTGGGCCTACCACAAAAGCCTTTGCTATTTGATGCGTTAAAAGTGGTACTATAATTAAGAGCAAAATAAATCTAATAGATATTATTGTTCTTCTTTGAGCTTGACGAAAACTATGAATTACTTCTTCTTCAGAATTAGGGTCTAATTCAACTTGCAAACGACTGATAGTACTTAAAATCGAACGTGGTAAAACACCCATTGTATCGGTTTTACCCTTTGGTTTTTTATCCGATTTTTTGTCCGCATCTTTAGTTGATATTTTAGGCGATAACGCTGGAGTAATTGCTGAGTCAACTAGTGGACTTGGAGGTTTTACTAATGCAACTTGAGAAGCTATTGGTTCGGGAATTGTTATGTATTTAGATATCACTCCATCGATAAAATTCAGCCTTTCTAAAACGAAAGAAGGGCTGAGGAATTCTATGCCTGCTTTATCAGCAGCTTTTTGATTTTCTTCATTGAGAAACCAGCGGCTTAGTCTAAACTCTGTCAGCCGCATTTTGGCAGTTTTTAATAGCTTGTTTAAGTCTGACTCAAAATAATCCATGACGCTGTTGCTGTACATGGCTGAGCTAGTGTCTATTTTATTACCATTAAAATGCTTGTTTTCTATTTCCTCGATCTTTAATGCTGCATCATAAGCCTCATTTAAAGAACGTTCCGGAGTCTGTAAGTACCATCGATAAGCAGCAAGTAAGAAAGAATAGATTTTTTGGCTAAAAACAGAGTTTTTCATTGCAGACAATCATCCAGCATTATTTGGTGATTCTTAACCCTAAGTTAACGCACGAGGTATACTAGCAAATCTACAAGGAGACAATTTGTGGTTTCTCATTCGATTTGGATTGTTGGCACCAGCCGCAGTGGTAAGACAACTCGCTTAGTAGAGCAATTTTGTAGTTGGGTGAAACCTAAAAGTACGTATATTGACTCATTTTATACCAAAAATCAACGACGTGAAAAAGGTGATAATGTCTCCAAATTTTTATATCTTAAGCCAACAGAACCAGGAGTTTTACTCTTAGCTGCTAATGATGATAATCGTCGAGAATTAGGAGATAAAATTGTTACATCTACATCGGGAAAATATCCGGTTCGTGGGAAGACACCGCTGGGTTTTTTTCAGGATGAGGTTATTTTATTTTGGCCATTGCTAATCAATTCATTGAACCTCAAGGCGCAGTTTCCAGTGAGATTGCGGCCAGAAACCGAACAAGAGTTAGCAACTAAACTGTGGCGTTCCCAATTAGACGAAGAAATTTTACGTCTTGCGGGTGTGAATGAGTCTCGTTTAGTGCGTCGCATCTTAGACTTATTTCAATTAGCAGCTTATAGTGGTACACCTTGTGAAGATATTGCCGAAATTTTGGCTAGGGGTTTGGGGGAAAATAGTACAAATTTAGAGCCGGAATTTTTGGCATCTTTGCTGTTAGATTGGCGTAACTGGTGTTTAGAGAGGGGATTGCTAACTTATGGGATTATTACTGAACTTTATAGCCAGCATTTATTAAGCGATCGCAATTACCAAAAGCACTTAACAAAACGCTATCAAGCAATACTGGCGGATGATGTCGATGATTATCCTGGGATAGCGCGTCTGTTGTTTGAGTTGCTCCTAGACCAAGGCGCAGTTGGGGCGTTTAGCTATAATCCCGATGGTGCAGTGCGATTGGGATTAGGAGGAGACCCAAACTACCTCGAAGGTTTAGCAGAGCGTTGTCGGGTAGAAACCTTGACCGAGCCGCCTCCAGAGTCACTAGGACAACAACTGGCTACACAAATGGTGGAATTAGTCACAGAGTCAATTATGCCATTGAGTTTACCCGAAATCGTACACTCAATTCAAACCACCTCCCGCGCCCAATTATTGCGACTAACAGCACAAGTCATTGCCAATGCCATCCAATCAGGGCAAGTGGAACCAGAAGAAGTAGCGATTATAGCACCAGGTTTGGATGCGATCGCTCGTTATACCCTAGTAGAAATCCTCGTCAAGCAAAACATCCCAGTAGAATCCCTTAACGACCAACGTCCATTAATTAGTTCGCCAGTAATTCGAGCATTGCTCACCATGCTGGCACTAGTTTATCCCGGCTTAGGACGCCTTGTAGACCGGGATGCCGTAGCAGAAATGCTCGTTGTCTTGAGCAGAAAACAACAACCATCAGAAAATACAGACGCGATGAATCGAGACGCGATGAATCGAGACGCGATGAATCGCGTCTCTACGGACATCGACCCGGTACGCGCCGGTTTAATAGCAGATTACTGCTTCGTACCCCATCTCGACCGCCCCAACTTACTACCAGTATCAAGCTTCGAGCGCTGGGATAGAATCGGCTATGCAGCTACCACAGCTTATAACGAGATATTACAGTGGTTAGAACAACAGCGATCGCAACAAGAACAACGTTTAATTCCCAGCCCCATTTCCCTTTTAGATAGGGCAATTCAACGTTTTTTGTGGAATGGTAGCAATCTCCCCTACGAACAACTAGCAGCATTGCGCGAATTACTAGAAACCGCCCAACACTACTGGGAAATTGACACCAGGTTACGACAAACCAATTCAAAATTATCCCCCGACTCCTCCATCTCCCCATCTCCCCATACTTCTCTGCGAGAGGCTGCGCCAACGGCTCCGCTCAGTACAAGTCTCCCCATCTCCCCATCTCCCTCAGCCGCCACCATTGTCGAATTCATTCAGCTACTGCGACGCGGTACTATCACCGCCAACCCTTACCCCGTGCGTCCCATTGGTGGAGCCAGAAAAGCTGTCACCCTAGCAACTATATTTCAATATCGATCGAGTAGGCGATCGCATCGCTGGCATTTTTGGCTGGATGCTGGTTCGCCTCTATGGGCTAAAGGTGGTGCAGCAACATTGTTTGGTGCGCCGTTTTTCCTGCAAGATAGATTAGGCGAACCTTGGACAGCAGAAGATGAAAAAGTAGCAGAACAACAAAGGCTACGCCGAATTTTGGCAGATTTGCTCTCTCGCGTCTCCAAGAGAGTTTATTTATGTCACAGCGATTTAGCCGTCAATGGACAAGAGCAACTAGGGCCTCTTTTACCTTTAGTGAATGCCTGTGTCACAGTTATTTCTGAAACTAGTGTTGATTCAAGTGACACCAATTTGAAATAAAGAATACCAAAAATATACCATTTGTAGAAACGCGATTCATCGCGTCTTCTATCGATACGGTTCGTTGTAGCAACAAACGCCATACGGTTCGTTGTAGGTAACAGACGCGATAAATCGCCGTCTCTAAAAAATATTATTTCATCACCGATTTAAACAAAAAAAATACGTTCTTATAGCGATTAGTAATTACCAAATTTTTCATATTTATTTTTGGATTTAATGTTTGCAAACTTCGTGACTGCGGTTGATTTGGAATAGGATAACGAACAGGCACTTTATTACGCCATAGGATTAAAGGAATACAGAAAAGTCCTAAAATAATTATTACTCCAGTCATAAACCAAACAATTAATCTATTTGGTTTATAATTTCCTTCCTCAATTTGCCAAAAAACTTGATTGTATCGCCATGCAGCTAACACAATCGTAAAAATTCCAGAAAATACCAGAGCCAGACCCAAATTTTCTGAATTAGTGAATGTATTTACCTGAGTTTCTTGTTGAGTAATGGCAACATTCAGCTGACGCAAAAATATTCCGAATCGCGCAATAGCAATTCCAAAACTAATTAATGCAATAGAAGTGCGTAACCAAGCTAAAAAAGTTCGCTCGTTGGCTTGATGTTCCCTTTGACGGTCAATTTTTGGTATTTCATCCATAATTCAACTTTGGATTTTAGATTTTGGATTGAGGATTTCTTTGTGTTAAAAGGACTAGGTATTGGGTACTAGCAAAACTCTTCTCTAATGCCCACTAGCTAGTTCATTACTACACCTTTGGTGAGGATTCTACGAAAACGCCAAGCGATCGCCAAAATCTTTACAGCGTTAAAATATTAAATAAGGTAAAGATGTATATTCATCAAAATCAATGGCACTATTTGGATTTGGCAAAAAACAAAACATGCCCACCCCTGAGGAAGCTTTGCCAGGAAGGGCACAGTCTATGTCAGTACCCGCTCATCATTATGTCAACAAAAATCCTCTAAAACCTCCTTTTTCTGATGGATTAGAGAAAGCTTTGTTTGGTTTGGGTTGTTTTTGGGGCGCAGAACGTAAATTCTGGCAGCTTAAAGGAGTTTACACCACCGCAGTGGGTTATGCTGCCGGTTTCACATCCAACCCTACTTACGAAGAAGTGTGTAGTGGAAGAACCGGTCACAACGAAGTGGTTTTGGTTGTGTTCGATCCGAAGGCGATCAGTTATTCCGAACTGCTGAAAGTCTTCTGGGAAAGCCATAATCCCACCCAAGGTATGCGCCAGGGCAACGATGTTGGCACTCAATATCGTTCGGGAATTTATGTATACTCTGAAAATCAAAAGCAGCTAGCACAAGCATCGCTGGAAGCTTATCAACAAGCCCTGAACAAGGCAGGCTATGGCAAGATTACCACAGAAATTTTGGATGCCCCTGAGTTCTACTACGCCGAAGCCTACCATCAACAATACCTAGCAAAAAATCCCAACGGCTATTGCGGTTTGGGAGGAACAAACGTTTCTTGTCCCATCGGTGTAGTTGAATCGCAAGTGACTGGGTAACGGGGACTGGGGAGCAGGGGAGGCAGGGGAAAAGGTTAAAGGTTAAAGGGAAAAGGAATAAATTTAATCTTTCCCCTTTTCCCCGGTTGGTGAGCTTGTCGAACCATACCCCTTTCCCTTTCCCAATCCCCCATGCCCACTAAAATGCAGATTTAACCAAAGCGATCGCCCTTAGCCACAGCATAATACTAATGGGCGCACCAATTAAAATACCAGCGATCGCCCAACCCCTTTGATGTGCTTTGAAGTGTTCAATATTGCGCCACTGTCTACTTTTCCAAGCCCATTCGTTGCCTTTGGCACCAAGGGCGATCGCCATTACCCACCAACCATGGGGTATAAAACAAAACAATCCATACCACACTTGGTTAGTCCACATCCATAACCAAGGCATGAGAAATGCACCCCAATTCCAACCGAGAATTTCCTCTGGTACTGTTTCATTGTGATTGTTGATACCGCATCCAGAGTTATTAATAATTTCTTTTGGCGGTAAAAGCTGATATTTGTTTGCAGATTTGACAACCAGACCAGATTTAAGGGCTTGCAGTGCTTGACGAGCAGTAGTAAAACGTTGTTCTGGTGCGGGTTCTATCAATTTTTCTAGCCAACTGATAAAACTGGGACTGAGGTTCACGTGGTCTGCAAATTGCAATCGTAAATCCTGCTGGGGTAAATCAGATGGCGGGATACCAGTTAGCAGATGAATTAAAGTCGCCCCCAATGCATAAAGATCCGAAGCCGCTACCGCACGTCCACCAAATTGTTCCATTGGGGCATAACCATAAGTACCGACAACAGTGAAAGTAACGCCTTCTTTTGCCGCTTTATCTTGAACTGCGCCAAAATCAACTAAATAAATTCGATTATCTTCACCCCAGATTAAATTACTTGGTTTAATATCTCTATGCAATACTCCTGGATTTAACTCATGTAAATACGTAAGAATATTTAATACTTCAACGGCAATTTTTTTAGCTCGTTTTTCACTAAACCTTTTGCCACTGGCAAGTTTATCCTTGAGCGATTCACCAGGGATATATTCTTGTATTAAGCCAAACCAAAGAGTGCGATCGTCAATACAAAAATAATCTATATACTGGGGAATTCGGGGATGATTTAGCTGTTTGAGAATTTGTGCTTCCCTCTCAAAAAGTTTCAAATCGTCCCACTGCACAGTACCGCCAAAAGCTAAAAGTTTGACCACAACAGTAGAATTCTGGCCATCATCAGCTTGTAAATCCAATGCTAGCCAAGTTTGACGAATTCCATTGTTGCCGAGTTGGCGTTGAATCTGATAACGGTCTTGTAATATCTGTTCTACTTGCAGCATCTGACACCTGCTGGCAATTTACGCTAATCTCATTCCCTTACTATTCAAGGATAGTCATTATTTCGAGAAACTGCGGGAGCTAGCTAATTTATAGTGCTTCCCACATGATTAAGGTACAGAAACAAATAAATAACCACACGTCAATACAGATATTGTAGGGGCGCACAGATGTGCATACGTGTCAACTTAACGTGAAACCCAAGCCCAGATGCTATTGCTCACTTCCCATCACGAACGACGTTACCCCACCCCGGCTTTGCTAACGCAAAACCTCCCCTCCCCTTGGCAAGGGGAGGGGTTGGGGGTGGGGTAAAATGCGTGTGGGATAAGCGTTTGAGTTTAAGTTGACACCAATGACAGCTGTAAAGCCCCTACCCATGTATCTGATTCAAAGGATTGAGATTTGAGAAGTCATTTTACAGAATAATTTTTGCGATAGTAAGCTAGATATTCCGCAGACAACAGAGGTTCCCACCAATCACGATGAGTGAGATACCACTCAACAGTTAAACGCAAACCTTCGGCAATTGTGACTGAAGGCGTCCAACCAAGTTGAGTTTTAATCTTATTTGCATTAATGGCATATCTTCTATCGTGTCCGGGTCTGTCCTTGACAAAAGTAATTAATTGATTTGCTGGATGCACTGGTAGATCGGATGCTAATTCATCCATCATTTGACATAAAAGTTCGACAAGTTTAATATTTTCTACCTCATTATTACCACCAATATTGTATGTTTCCCCTGGCTTTCCGCGATTAATTACTACATCTAAAGCACGACAATGATCGCCCACATAAAGCCAATCTCGGACATTTTTACCATCGCCATAAACAGGTAATGGCTTACCAATTAAAGTATTGATACACATTAGGGGAATCAGTTTTTCTGGAAACTGATAGGAACCATAATTATTAGAACAATTTGTAATAATTGTCGGCAAATTATATGTATGATAATAAGCACGCACTAAGTGGTCGCTACCAGCTTTGGAAGCTGAATAGGGACTATTGGGAGCGTAGGGCGTAGTTTCAGAAAAAGCTGCATCATCTGGGCCTAAACTACCGTAAACTTCATCAGTAGAAACGTGCAAGAAACGATAATTTGATGGCTGTGTTTTTGCTTGCCAATGTTGGCGAAAAGCTTCGAGGAGAGTGAAAGTTCCTACTACATTAGTTTGCACAAAAGCACCAGGGCCGAGAATCGAGCGATCGACATGAGATTCAGCAGCAAAATGGGCGATGGTGTCAATATTTTCTGTTGATAATAACTCATCGACAAGGGGGCGATCGCAAATATCCCCCTGCACAAACCGAAAATTCTCCCTTCCCTCAACTGCCGTCAAATTCAAACGATTTCCCGCATAAGTTAGAGCATCCAACACCACCACCCGGTCATCAGGATAAGCTTGACACCAATGATGTACAAAATTCGCCCCAATAAACCCCGCACCCCCCGTCACCAATAATCGCCGACTCATCCAATTTCCTCTCTCTATCTGCGGTTTGTTTATTTAAACTTCAAATATTTTTTTCTCAGCTTACCATATATTCTCTGTGCCAATAATTTAGCCCTACGAATTTTCGTCAAACTCTTAATATTAGATGGCTGCTGTATTTTGTGGTCAAAAAATGTATTTAATTCATCCAAAATTATTTGTAGCCGCTGAATAATCTTTTCAGTTCGATACTCAGCAACAAAATCTTCGTCTAATGTAAACGCTACTGAAGAATTAACCACCTTGAGAATACGTTGCACATCATATTCTTGTGAATATCCAGCGATTTTATAGCAATTAAATCCAGGATCTAAGTAATCTGACAATCCACCATTCACACTAGAAAATACTTGACATCCACAGGCAAGGGCCTCCATTGGTTGCAGACCAAATCCTTCACTAACACCTTGTTGTGCCCAGTATTCAGCAGAATCATAGAGGTAAACCTTAGCCCGGTTAAATAGTCCAGGTAAATCCTCGACATAGGAATCAACAACGAAAACGTTACAATATTTTTGTAACCCTGGAATCAATTCTTTGATTAAATATTCAGAAGATTTTCGAGCCTGAACTAAAACATCAATATCTCGTTCTATACCTAAGTTTTTAAAATCATCAGAAATTTGATTAGGCAAATAATAAATCAAAGAATTGGGTGATTTTTCTCCCCAATATCCCATTGTATAGCGACTAACAGTAACAATCGGAATACTTGCGGGCAGCTTAAATGGGTAACCTGGGCTATGTGCGTGGTAAACAACATTGTATTGCTTTAGTTTAGGCACAAGTTGAGCTACATCAAATCCCCAATTAATTACAAAAATCACATCATTGAGATTTTCTTCTTGGAGTAAATCATCAATGAATTGCTTACCTTTTTCCCGTTGACGATAAGTTACAACTTCAGCACTACAAATCTGCTGAACCAGATTAACTGTTTTCAATTCTGCCCAAAGACCACCGCAGGCAAATTTTCCATCTGTACCAGGAAGTAAGAAGTAAAGTTTTCTCATAATTAATTTTTTTAGGCGAGTAGGGGGTGGGGAGGTGGGGAGGTGGGGAGGTGGGGAGGTGGGGAGACTTGTACTGAGCGGAGCCGAAGTATGGGGAGGTGGGGAGGTGGGGAGATGAGGGAGAAAGTAATTCTTCTTTCCCCTCATCTCCCCATCCCCTTATCCCCCCATCTTCTTCCCCATGCCCCATGCCTCACTCCCCTTACTCTCTTCATTCTTGCCACTTCACCCGGACAAAATGTGCCTCCCGTCCCCAGAGGTCGCGTGTACGGATAATGTTTTCAATTGTTAGGTTAAAAGGAATGGCGGTTGTTAAGTAACGCTGTACCATAGAACCTAAATCAGGTGCGAGTTCAGCAGCTGTTGTTGCCGCTAACCCCAAACCTATAAGTTGCTCTATTGGTCGGAATGGTAGTAATAAATGTACGCCCACAGCTAATCCAGCCGTTAAGAGCATTGCTACTGATAAATTTGTGCCACAACGGGGATGTACAGCTAAATCCCATTCTCCAGTGGTGATGCGATGTCGGGCAAGTGCGACTGCACGCCGCAAATCACTGATATTCACTTCACCATACAGGTAGAATCCTTGTTCCGTAGACAGACCGCCCAATAGTTCGTTATCTAGTTGAACTTTATTAGGTTCTCCTGTGGTGTGGTATGCACTATTTGATTCGCTCAGAACCCAGACAGTAGCATGTTCTAGTGCGTGAACCTGCCGCAGCATCAAAATTTCTTTCAATCCCGGAATGAACGACAGTTGCCTAAGTAAGTCAGCATCTTGTGTGGGATACGGAAAATCTGAGGGTTGAGATTCTGAGGTTGGAACTTTTCCTGACAACGGTGTTGTCAAATCAAAATTTAAAAATTCAAAGGGAAAAGAACTACCTTGAAAAGAAGCAGAAGTATTCATCGGAACACTGCTCTCCAAGCCGATGGAGCAACGTAGATTTCTTTCAAATGTAGCGCTTGCATCACTGAATTGTTGCTAATTTTTGTTATTGAGCTGGGCATGGGGGAGCCAGTGCGATCCTGTCGCCTTGCGTCGGAAAGCAACTGGCGTCATTGGGCATTGGGCATGGGGTATGGGGCATGAGGTATGGGGAAAGGGAAAGGGGTAAGGGGAAAAGGGGAAAGATTAAATTTATTCCTTTTCCCTTTAACCTTTAACCTTTCCCCCTGCCTCCCCATCTCCGCATCTCCCCATCTCCCCCAGCCCCCAGTCCCCAGTCCCCAGTCCCCAGCCCCCGATCGCAAAGACTCAGAGCTTTTGGTAGAGTGTTCGCACCGTAACAAATGTGCGAGGAGAGGAACAATTAGTAAAACTCAATATTGGCTTTTCAGCATACTACACCCGATAAATCGTGTTACAACGAGTCAATTGTTTATTCGATCTGGTTAGGCAGAGGACAGCAATTGACATCATTTAAACAGACTTTGCCCCACTGTAAAGCCCAGCGGACAAGGGCTACTCGATTTTCTGTCTCGGTCTTGGTGAGAATGTTACTGATATGGTTATCAACTGTACGCTTGCTAATTTCCAGTTTCACTGCAATCTCTTGGTTAGTTAAGCCAGCGGCCACTAAGTCGATAATTTGCAGCTCTCTGTCTGACAGACTAACAGGGGTCTCAGACTTGCCACCAGCCATGACTATTTCTATCCTCCCTTGGTATATGTACTTAATCACTCTTTCTAATTCTAGAAGATTCTTTTGTTGGTAGGGGTTTCAAGTGTTAGCAGTAATACGATTGTCAATATTTTTTTCGATTTCAAGTTGCCAGCAATTTAACTAAATAATTTCTTGCGTAAAAAATATAGCATATTTTTATTACAAGTATAGTTTAAATACTGAGACAAATAAAGCATGTATTAGGGGCATATATATGTTATCAGAGTAGTAAAAATTGCCATTTAATTCTATGAAGGACTGGCGACAGATAGCAACAATTATTGTAGATTTTATACTGGAAATTCGTAATCCAAAATCGAAACCTAAAATCTAAAATGAAATGAGCAATCCCCGTGTTTTATGCCTTGGTGAGATTTTGTTTGATTGTTTAGCCGATCGATTGGGGCTAAAGCTGGAAGAAGTGAAATCCTGGACTCCCTACCCAGGAGGGGCACCAGCTAATGTGGCCTGTGCTTTAGTCAAGTTGGGGACGCCAACGGCCTTTATTGGGGCTGTTGGCGAAGATGAACCAGGAAATGCACTGGTGAAGCTATTACAAGATGTGGGTGTAGAGACTACAGGGGTGCAACGCCATCCGACAGCACCAACACGGCAAGTTTATGTCACAAGGGATCTGTCTGGCGATCGCACTTTTGCTGGATTTGGTCAGTATGATACCTCTGAATTTGCTGATACTCGCCTCTCTGCCAAACAATTGCCAGATTCACTGTTTCAAGAAGCAGATTTTTTAGTTTTGGGCACCTTGGAGTTAGCTTATCCTGACAGCGAACAGGCAGTTTACCGCGCCTTAGAACTAGCAGAACAATACGACCTGAAGATTGTGCTGGATGTTAACTGGCGTCCTGTATTTTGGCACGATCCAAACATCGCTCATCAAAAAATTCCAGAATTATTTAATAAAGTCGATTTCCTCAAACTTTCCAAAGAAGAAGCCGAATGGCTATTTGAAACGGCAGATCCGGGAGCCATAACTTACCGTCTGGCTTCCATTGAGGGAGTATTAGTCACAGATGGAGAAAATGGTTGCACTTACTGTCTTGGTGAAAACGAAGGCAAATTACCCTCATTTTCCATTCCTGTAGTTGATACAACTGGTGCAGGAGATAGCTTTTTAGCAGGATTTATTCACCAACTGAGCCAGTATGGTATTCACAGCTTGCGGGATGCAGAAACGGCAAAACGCATCGTTACCTATGCCAGTGCTGTTGGGGCACTGACTACCATTAAAGCAGGTGCGATCGCTTCTCAACCCACAGCGGCCGAAGTCGAAGCTTTTTTAGCCACAAATAAATTGTAGGAATTAGCAAAACTAGTGGGAATATTAACTCATCAAAGTTGATATTCCTAGCTAGAAAATAGATTGAAATTTGAATTTGGAATTGATTATGATAACCCAATTCAATCAAAGCAAAGCATCAAATCAACTCAGAATAACTTGGGAAGCCTTACCCAAAGACTTTCAACTAGAGGATGAACCAGTGGAGAATACAGGTCAGCCAATATTAGCTGGTGCTTTGCGTGAAAGTTTAGA
Organism: Nostoc linckia NIES-25; assembly: GCF_002368035.1. Lineage (GTDB taxonomy): Bacteria > Cyanobacteriota > Cyanobacteriia > Cyanobacteriales > Nostocaceae > Nostoc > Nostoc linckia_B. The sequence continues at coordinate 1,746,086 of NZ_AP018222.1, forward strand.
AATTAGTGGTTTCATCCAACCCCAAATGTTAATCGCTTCCAACTTTGGATTATGTGCAACTGTCAATGAGCAACTGGTCATTAAAGCACCAGATTGGGTGTATGTACCAACAGTGAAAGAAGTTATCAGCAATCGCAAAAGTTACACATCAATTTTAGAAGGTGAAATCCCACTAATTGTAATGGAATTTCTCTCTGATAGCGACGGGGGAGAATATTCTGTTAAGCGCACTTATCCACCAGGAAGATGGTTTTTTTACGAACAGATATTGCAAGTTCCTATTTACATAATTTTTGAGCCAAATGGCGGGTTATTGGAATATTATCAATTGGAAAATGGACGTTATGAATTAAAGTTACCAGACGAAAATGGTCGTCATTTCGTAGATGCAATTGGCTTATTTTTGGGAACATGGCAAGGAACAAAAGAAGCTCATACTGGTTATTGGTTGCGTTGGTGGGATAAAGATGGGAATTTATTACCTTGGGCGGTGGAAAAAATTGAACAAGAACGCCAACGTGCCGAACAGGAACGCCAACGTGCCGAACAAGAACGCCAGCAAAAAGAAAGGCTAATTGCTTATTTGCAGTCGCAAGGTATTGACCCTAATAATTTACCTGCTTTGGAATAGAAATATTGTTAGGTTGTTAACTGTTGACTGTTGACGGTTAACCTTCGTGTTAAGGCTATTTAGCCCTAGAAGATCCCCCCAACCCCCCTTAAAAAGGGGGGCTTTGTTCTCTCCTTAAAAAGGAGGGTTAGGGAGGATCGAATTTTAAGTGAAGTGTATTGAGATATAAACTATAAAACTAACGTTTAATTAGCACCAAAATTATATTCATTCACAGATTTATCACCGCTGCCATAAAGCATCAACAGTTACGAATTCATAGCCTTGTTGTAGCAATTGAGGAATGAGAATTTTGATTGTGGCAGCAACATCTTGTCCGCCACAAACACCATCGTGTAAGACAATCAACGAACCATTTTTGACTTGCTGCATAACTCGCTTTACCACAGTGTTGACGCCTGGTCGTACCCAATCTTCTGGTACAACACTCCACATTACCGGGCGGTAATTCCACTGTGAAAATAACTTTAAAGTAGTAGGTGTAAATAAACCATTTGGGGGGCGGACATCCCGTACTTGTTCGGGTTGCAGATTGCAAGCATTGTAGATGGCAACTTGGGTTTTTTCTAAACTCTGCTTGAGTTCATTTGGTGAAAGCATGGGAAAAGAGCGATGATCGTAACCATGCAATGCGATCCAGTGTCCGCGATCGCTAACAGCTTTAGCAACACCTGGCGAACGGTTGACGCAAACACCCAACCAAAAAAAACTCGCTGTAATTTTGTATCGATCTAAAACTGCTAACACTTCCGGTGTATATTGCGGATGAGGGCCATCATCAAATGTCAAGGCGATCGCTTTTTTATGGGGATTTCCCATCCAAAGACAATTGGGAAAACTTGGCTGAAGAATGCGGTAAAAAATCGGGAACAGAGGAGCTAGTTGCATTTTGCGTTTTTTTGCTGCTGAAAACTTTTTGTAGGTGTTGCTGGCGAAATTGCGATGTCTGCGACCGGCTACGCCTAAACTTCTGGCAATAAAGCATATTTGGTTAAATGGTAGTCTATAAAAACTCGAAGCGTAGGAGTTTTTAGACTGTTGACTGTTAACCGTCAATATAAAATCCATAAGCTTACATTTGTAACAAAATCTGTAACAGCAATGCTATTTGAGCTAACACTCGTCTAAATTGATGAGAAATCTACGGGGAATCCCTGAATTAACGGGTAATGTTGCTCAAAGATATACGAGATTATCAAATTTTATTTCTCGGCTTGTTCCTAGTCTTGGGAATCGGTACGCGAGACTGGACACTGCGACCAGAATTGATTGCAGTAGCGATCGCCACAAGTCTTTCAACTCAATTGGTATTGTCATTTGTCATTGGTCGTTGGTCATTGGTCATTTGCAAAGGACAAACGACTAACGACAAAGGACAAATGACTAACGACAAAGCCCAAAGCTTAAATCTTCGCAGTGCTTTAATTACTTCTTTAGGATTGAGCTTGCTGTTGCGGGCTGACCATTGGACAACAATGGCAATAGCTGTAGCAAGTGCGATCGCCAGCAAATTTATTTTTCGAGTCGGCGAGAAGCATTTCTTTAATCCTGGCAATTTTGGCATTATTTGTGCCTTGATTTTCACCGGTGACGCTTGGGTTTCACCGGGACAGTGGGGTGAAGAGTGGTGGTATGGGCTAGTATTTGCCGGTACTGGGGGTATGGTTTTGCAACGAATTGGACGTTGGGACACCACAGCAGCTTTTTTGGGTGCGTATTCCCTACTAGAGGCAATTCGTAATTTATGGCTGGGTTGGACTTGGGATGTTTACTGGCACCGATTGATGAGCGGATCTTTACTGTTATTTGCTTTATTTATGATCACCGATCCGCGATCGATCCCCAACTCTCGAATCGGGCGCGTAATTTGGGCAATCTGCATCGCCGGATTAACTTTTATCCTGCGAAATTATTTCTTTGTTTCCACCGCAGTTTTCTGGGCACTGTTTATCCTTGCACCATCGACCATCCTAATAGATTTTCTCTGGTCAGCACCAAGGTTTTCTTGGCAAACGGCAGATGAAGAAAATCTAGCTTTAGCTTCCCAGGGTTTAGAAGATGACGAGAATTCTTATAACTCCTCACTCCTAACTCTTAACTCCTAACTCCTTACTCTCAACTTAAAAATGCAGAGGTATAAAATGAAATTTTTGCGATTTTTGACGCCATTATTATTGGCAATTGTAGTTGTTTTGTCCTTTGCGCCGACAGCTTGGGCATTTTGTGGATTTTATGTAGCGAAGGCTGATACAAAGCTGTATAACAAAGCATCTCAGGTGGTAATAGCGCGGTATGGCGATCGCACCGTCTTGACAATGGCAAACGATTTTCAAGGCGAAGTTAAAGATTTTGCAATGGTGGTGCCCGTACCAACGGTACTGCAAAAAGAGCAAGTCCGCGTCACTGAACCCAAAATTATTGAACGTTTGGATGCTTTTAGTGCGCCGCGATTAGTGGAATATTTTGACTCAGATCCTTGTGCCCCGCTTTACGAGTATGACCGACCACAAGCAGCACCAGCACCAGCAGCAAGCAATGAGGCAGGTAGGGGTAGAGGTGATGCTAGTTTGGGTGTGACTGTAGAAGCACGTTTTAATGTCGGTGAATATGACATTGTAATTCTCAGTGCTAAAGAATCTGGCGGACTGGAAACTTGGCTGCAACGCAATGGCTATAAGATTCCTAGAGGAGCAAAACAGTTACTTAAACCCTACATCCGCTCCTCGATGAAATTCTTTGTTGCAAAAGTCAACTTAGATAAATTCGAGAAATCTGGCTACCAGTACCTTCGGCCGCTACAAATTTCTTATCAGTCGCCCAGATTCATGCTGCCAATTCGTTTGGGCATGATTAATGCCACCACAGAACAAGATTTAATTGTTTACATCCTCTCACCCGAAGGACAGGCAGAAATCACTAATTACCGAACGGTGAAAATCCCCTCCGATGCCAACATTCCTGTATTTGTGAAAAATGAATTTGGTGAATTTTACAAATCCATGTTTCAAACTGTCTACACCAAAGAAGACAAGAAAGTTGGTTTTTTGGAATACGCTTGGGACATGAGCAATTGCGATCCCTGTTCTGCCGATCCCCTAACCCCAGAGGAACTTAAGCAAGCAGGCGTATTTTGGCTAGATAATAATTCTGAAACTAGTGTACCAGCGCCGCCGAACTTCCGTCGTCCGTTTCCTACAAGTAATGTGTTCATCTCCCGGTTGCATGTGCGCTACACTCGCGACAAATTCCCCGAAGACTTGATATTCCAACAAACAGGTAATCGCGATTCTTTCCAAGGGCGTTACGTTTTGCAACATCCCTTCCAAGGAGAACTCAAGTGTCAGGCGGGTAGAGAATATAAGCGTTCTTTACCCAAGCGTTTTGAACAAGAAGCGCAAACTCTAGCCAAACTCACCAACTGGAATATCCAAGACATTCGCAACAAAATGAAACTGAGTGTAAGCAATCTGAGATTGTCTTGGTGGGAAAATTTCCTGTCTTGGTTTGGATTGTATTAAAAACATTGGATAAACGGGGAGTGTTGACAGAGGAGTTAAGAGTTATTCTGTTTATCTCCCTTGTCCCCCCATCTCCCACCACTCCCCATCTCCCACACCTCCCCCTCCCCCCATCTCCCCTGCCCCCCATCTCCCCATCCCCCCATCCCCCGCCCTAATTTATTGATGAAAGGTAATTTTCTAAGGTGTTGTTATAGGCAATACTAAGATATTCTTGCTTTGTTCCTGAAAATTGTCATGGTTCAATTCGATGAACAGCTACGCCGCTTAGTTACCGAAGCCTGTGGATACCCACCTGGAAGCCCTCAGCGTCAGAAGCTGCTCACACAGATTATTCGTTTGACGGCAAGTAGACTCTGGAGGGAAAGTACTCCCTATTATCAAGACGCACTACAACAAACTTGGTTGTATTTCTGCCGTAATGTTTGTGAGGGTTTAACAGGTCAAAAATATGACCCCGCTTATGGTACTCCGATCACCTGGCTGAATGCTTACCTAAAACGGAGGCTACAAGACTTTTACCTGAATCAAAACCGAGAACAAGCTACAACAGTCCCTCTTAGAATTCGTCAGTCTACATCTGGCGGAACAAGTGAAACCCTCGATCCTGTAGATAATCTGGCGGCTACGCCGGAAGCACCTCCAATTCTCGAAGACTTGGAGAACTGGGCAAAGGCAGATTCTGATGGAGAACTCCGCCGTACTTACATCAAAGGGCGTCCAGATGTGAATTGTCAGGTGTTAATTCTCAAACGGCTACCACCTGAAGTTAGCTGGAGGGAGTTGTCTGAGGAATTCGGGTTGTCAATTCCGACATTGAGCAGTTTTTATCAGCGTCAGTGTCTACCGCGTTTGCGTAAATTCGCAGAATCGGAGGGATTGTTATAGGAATAGGGGAAGGCAGGAGGCAGAAGGCAGGAGGCAGGAGGATTTGACTTGTTTGTTCCATCCATAATGGAAGTGAGCGCGTCCGTAAATAGCTCTGATAAATAAGATTGTAGAAGCTCACAGATTGTCGATCCATGCAAGTGGTAACATTACCGTGGTAGTCTCAAGCACCTACAGTTAGTCCTGTTCGTCCCTAGTTATCACCTACCTCTTGCCATGCCCATAACTCAAATAAGCAGACTTGCTGGTGCAAATTCTCTAAAAGTGAAAAGGCAAAAAGCAATACGTTTGTCTTTCTACTTCCTAATGGGTTTGTTATGTATTCTCAGTTCACCTGTGCTGGCAAAAGTTCCTAGTTCATTGGATTCTTCAGCGCAACTGCCAGTTAACAGTGCTACCTCAGTGGCTGTAGTTACCGATACCGCTTCATTGGTAGAACAAGGCAAAGTTTTATATGATGCTGGAAACTTTGCCCAGGCGGCAGAAGTTTTGGAAAAAGCTGTCCAGGCATATCGGCAGCAAGGGGAGAATCTTAGATTAGCAGCGACATTGAGTAATCTCTCCCTAGCTTATCAGCAGCTGGGAAAATGGAATCAGGCACAGCAGGTAATTACAGAAAGCTTAAATTTGCTCAAAGCAGAGGATAAAAACCCAAATCTGCAAATATTAGGCCAATCGCTAGACATCCAAGGTCGTCTGCAATTGGCAACGGGACGACCGGAGGTAGCTTTAGCAACTTGGCAACAGACGGAAGAAATTTATCAAAAAGCAGATAATAAAAATGGTGTGGTACGATCGCTGATCAATCAAGCACAAGCTTGGCAAGCTCAAGGATTTTACCCTCGTGCAATCAAAACTCTCGATAAAGTCAGTCAGACGCTAAAATGTCAACCCGATTCTATAGAAAAAACAGTGAGTTTGCGATCGCTTGGCGATGCCCTTTTGGTAATAGGCGATTTGAAAAAGTCACACGAAGTCTTAGAAGAAAGTCTCACAATTGCTCGCAACCTGCAATCAAAGGCAAATATTAGCGCAAGTCTGTTCAGCTTGGGAAATAATGCCCTCAAACAACAGGATAAGCTCAAGGCGATCGGCTATTATCAACAAACGGTTGCAGTCTCTCCTTCACCCCTGACAAAAGTCCAAGCTCAACTCAATCACCTGGGCTTACTCATTGAAGACCAACAATGGCCAGAAGTTCAAACTCTTTTACCAGCAATTCAATCTCAACTCGACCAACTCCCACCCAGCCGTGCTAGTATCTACGCCCGCGTTAACTATGCACAAAGTTTATCAAAAGTCAAGGATAATGTTGATTTCCAAACATTAACTAAAAATTTTTCTCCCCAACTCGTAACTCAGCAGGAGTTAGACGCCCCGCTACGGCTAACAGCATTCCTACTGGCTAGTGCTATCGAGCAATCCCGAAGTTTAGGAGACAAGCGGGCAGAGGCCTATGCCTTTAAAAATTTAGGTGGTTTGTACGAACAAAGCAAACAGTTGTCAGAGGCGCAAAACTTAACTCTGCAAGGATTAGCTTTAGCACAGAGCAGCAATGCAGCAGAAATTACCTATGCTTTAGAGTGGCAGTTAGGTAGATTACTCTGGGCACAAAAAGATATTAATGGTGCGATCGCCGCTTATGATGCTGCTGTGGAAACTCTCCAGTCTCTCCGCAAAGATTTAGTAGTAAATAACGATGTAGTTAATCAAGATGTCCAATTCAAGTTTCGCGACAGCGTGGAACCCGTTTACCGACAGTCAGTAGAATTATTGCTGCAATTTCAACAAGGAAAACCAGACGAAACAATATTAGAAAAAGCACGCCAGCGAATTGAAGCACTCCAGTTAGCAGAATTGGATGACTTCTTCCGCGAAGCTTGTCTGCAAGATCGGAAAATAGCCCTCGATAGAGTAGTAGACCGAGGAGAGAACCCCAGCGCTGCCATTCTCTATCCAATCATTCTTCCCGAAGAACTCCAGGTAATTGTCAAAATTCCCAAACAACGCCTGCGAAACTACACTACCAAGATTTCCCAAACGAAAGTAGAGGAACTTTTAGTAGATCTGCGAAGAAATCTTGTTAATCCTACTGCTACAAAAACTGTTGAAATCCAGTCACGCCAAGTTTATAACTGGCTGCTCAAACCCATTGAATCAGAATTGCAAAAAAGTGGAATAAATACGCTAGTGTTTGTTCTAGACGGTGTATTACGTAACATACCTATGTCTGCGCTCTATGATGGCAAAGAATACCTAATAGAGAAATATGCAGTTGCTCTGAGTGTGGGTCTGCAACTCCCAGACCCCAAACCACTGGTAGGACAGAAGCTAGTAGCTCTCACCGCAGGATTGACTCAGCCTCCGCCAGGATTTTCCAAGTTTGCCCCATTACTTGGGATTAAATCTGAATTTGACGGCATCGCCAAAGCTGGAGTTTCCACAACTAGTCTGCTCGATGGGGATTTTAAGAAAAAGAATTTAGAAACTGAAATCTCAGAGACTTCATTTAACATAGTGCATTTGGCAACCCACGGTCAGTTTAGTTCTCGCCTTGAAGACACTTTTATTTTGGATTTTGATGGTCAGATTAACGTCAAAGATTTTGATACACTCTTCCGGAATCAAAGTAAAAGCATAGTCGAACTATTAGTTTTGAGTGCTTGCCAAACAGCAACAGGAGATAGTCGTGCAGCACTTGGTCTAGCAGGAGCAGCGGTAAGAGCTGGCGCACGCAGCACCATCGCCTCACTCTGGCAAATTGATGATAAATCAACAGCGATGTTTGTTAGTGCCTTTTATAAACAACTCAAAAGTGGCAAAATTACTAAAGCCGAAGCAGTCCACCGTGCCCAGCTAAAACTCCTGAAACATCCTAACTATAAAGCACCAAGCTTTTGGTCTTCCTATGTGTTAATAGGCAATTGGTTATAATTTCGGCGCAGAGAACAGACTTTCAACCCTGTTCTCTGCTACACAACAAAAACTCAACGTAATTCATTTATACCAACAAGACGTGTTATGTCGCCTTGGGTAATTAAGTGGTAGTTAGCATTAGGGCTTACTGGTTGCAGCACTGGAATATAAGTATTCCTGGATGAATTAAACAAAACGTTATCTCCTGGATAATTGTTGCTAGCTCCAGGCTGTAGGACGTACCTTTGAGATGGCACTGTTGCACCAAAAGTAGAGAAAGTTTGTGTTCTATCTGTATCATTTGTTAGAGCGAAACCACCGACGAATGTGGATGTTTCATCAGGAGTTAATTCACGCAATAAATTTTCATCAAAACTATTAAAAAAACTGGTTGTATTCTTCAAGTCGGTCGTCAACATAAAGTTTGTCCAAAAATAGACGAATAGTTTTTTTATAAAGAATATAAATTTTAGTTAAATTCACCCATAGTTAGATTGGATAAATCAATCTTTAGCTAGAGTCTATAATTTTAGGACTTACGCACTGTACAAATTAATCATGGTGTGAATTTACATGCATAGGTCATTTCAGGCTTTTATTAATGATTATTGGATCGTAAATAGACCCCCGGTGTAAGGGCACAGCAGTGCTCATTGGTGTCAACTTAACGTGAAACCCTGATAGAAAGGCGATCGGCGAGTTCTACTCATTTACCATCAAGATCCGCGTTACCCCACCCCGGCTTTGCTGACGCAAAACCTCCCCTCCCCTTGGCAAGGGGAGGGGTTGGGGGTGGGGTAAAACGCTTTTGGGGCAGCAGTTTGAGCTTAAGTTGACACCAATGAGCAGTGCTGTGCCCCTACAACAAATGTGGTTTTTTAATTACTTACTTGTATTTGGTATTTATTGTCAATGCGTAAGTTCTAAATTTATCGGGGGTTGGGGGATCTGAATGCGTAAGTTCTATATTAGAGATTACTAGAGTGATCGCTCATACCAATTTCAGAGCAACAGTTTGATCGCTCTAACCACCCATCTTTAACCATCCAAAAACTTGATTGACGGTTAGCGCAAGTTCAATCTCTGATAATACAGGCAAAAAATCATCACCTTGGAGTAACACTGGCTGTTGCTCTGGTAAAAATACCAAGATACTGAGGTCATCAGGGTCAAGAAACCATCCAAGGCGACTGCCATATTTCAGACAGTACAAAATGTTACCGATTACTTTGTTAGGTTTTTGTTCTGGTGAGAGAATCTCAATTGTCCAGTCTGGTGGAAGGTCAAAATTATCGGGTATTTGATTATCAACAGTAAACGGTATACGCTCCCACACAAACACAGCTACATCGGGTACAATTGAGCGCTCCCCAAAGCTACAACGTAGTTCAGGAAATGCATAGGCAATCTTTTGATTCTCTGTGAGTTCGTTAACAACAGCACACAGTTTGCCTTGCAAGCGGCTGTGTCTTCCTTTTGGCATTGGCTTAGGAACAATCTCACCGTTAATATATTCGCTGGCAGGCTTTGTTTCGGGGAGCTTCAGAAACTCTTCCAAAGTCACAGAAGTAGTTGTAGCGCTCATAGCTCCTAAATCCCTGGAAAATGTTTTTTTAGTCTAGCAAGATGTATGAATAGATGCGTAAACTTGTTGAACGCACCCATCCATATATCAACATAAATAAAAATTGCCGCTTCGTAGTTGCAACTCTTAATTACGAATTATCTATGCACCACTACTAAAGTTCCTGTTGAAGCCCAGTTGTAAAGATTGCGAGCTTGCTTAACAGGTAAATTCACGCAACCGTGGCTGACTGGAGTTCCAAAACGGTTATGCCAGTATGCACCGTGGATGGCGTAGCCTCTATAGAAATACATTGTGTAAGGAACGTCAGGAATGTTGTAGCCCCTGCCTCGCATCCGGTGAGTGCGATACTTAGAATTAATCCGGAATTTGCCTAAGGGTGTGGGGGTCGATCGCTTACCTCCGGAAATTCGATATGAATGAACGAGTTTTTTTCCTTCCCATCCACGTAAGCGTTGCTCTGACAAGTCGATTTCAATCCAGCGAGGTTGGGACGTTTGGCTGGTACTAGATACAGTGATGCTGTTTTCATCGCCTGACGTGGCTTTGGCTGTAGCAAAATTGGGGTTACCTGCTAACGGCGGCGACCAAGAAAATAAAGTCGCCACCATCAGCACCACGCCTGTACAAAAAGTTTTTGAGGAACGAATTCCACCACTGCGAATCCAGGATTGCATTATGCCTCACTTTCTAAACTAATTAGCATTAGCCAGTAGTCATTAGTCAGTAGGCATTAGTCATTAGTTAAATGATGAGTTTTAACTAATTATTAATGACCAATCGCTAATGACGACAAATATGTAATCTAAACACAAATGCAAACTTCCCCAGATTCCTATTTGCATTTGTAATTACACACAAATCGTCAGGATTTACGCTTATTGGTTTTAGGCAAATAGTTGCATCAAAAATTGGCAGAGATAGGATTTTGGAGATTTATGAAACATGGTTTCGATCCAAAATCTCAACTCTAAAATCCAATATTTGTATTAATGCCCTGCTCTACATTTTACTTGAAGTTGAATAATTCCGATTCCGAAGATTCCCAGCATAAATTGTTGCTGGAAATCTTGCAATTGTCTTGATTTCCAGTTATTTATAATTTTTTTGCCTAAATTGGCTTTGGGCTGCTTCACTTACTACTTATGGATAACTACTGGTGTCCCTACTGATGCCCACCCAAATAGCCATTTAGCATGTTTAGGTGCAAGATTTACACAACCGTGGCTCACTGGAGTACCAAATTTTTTATGCCAGTAGGCTCCGTGAATGCCGTAATTACCTTCGTAAAACATGGCATAAGGAACGTTAGGAACATCGTAGTTTTGTCCCCGCATTCGTGTAGTTTTGAATTTGGATTGAATTTTAAAAGTACCAACTAGGGTAGGAGTGGATTTTTTACCAGAAGAAATGGCACTTCCATAAACAACTTTGTCACCTTCCCAAGCGATTAATCGTTGTTTTGAAAGATTAATTTGAATCCAGCGCTTATCCGATTTTTGTAATGTCTGGATTGTTTGGGCGATGACTTGATTTTTAGAAGTTGCCCAAACTTCACTCGTTCCAGTAGTAGTAAAAACACTTAAAGACAGTGCTGTACCAGCAATAAGTATTTTTAAATGACGCACCCAGTCAGGAGAATTTAGCCTTTTCATACTAGATACACTCACACTCAAATTATCTGGTTTGAGGAAAGTTTTCAGTTTTCACTTTTCTTTCCATATCTATTAGTTTAATAGACATAAATTTTTGATGATTTGATTCTAAGTTAACTCAACTGTTGCATTAGCTTTATTGCCCTAGTTGCGATCGCCTCCCAATTCCCCTCGCTGACAAGCTTTTTGGGAAATAATTCACCGCTCAAACCCACGGCGATCGCTCCTGCTTGTAAAAATTCTTTGGCGTTTTCTACGGTGACGCCGCCAGTAGGAATTAAGGGAATCTCGCCCAAGGGCCCTTGTAAACTTTTAATATAATCAGCCCCCCCCACCGCCTGCACGGGAAACACTTTTACACAACTAGCACCGTGACTCCAAGCGGTAATAATTTCTGTAGGCGTCAGCGCTCCTGGGATAATAGGCACATGTTTTTCTCGCGCTGCTTGAATCATTGCCGAGTCAACATGGGGTGTAAACAAAAATTGCGCCCCACAAGCGATCGCTTGTTGTAGCTGCTGCACGTTGAACAGCGTACCAGTGCCAATAGTACAGCCTGGTAATTCCGAACGTAATTGATTGATTAATTCTTCGGCGCGATCGCTATTCCAGGTAATCTCAATTAGCTGCATTCCCCCAGACGCTACAGCCATAGCCATTTTTCGTCCCCATTCTATTTTAGGAGCGCGGATAACTGCGATCGCTCGATGTTTTTGCAACTGTGATAACCAAATTTCATTAGGCATGGGGCATTGGAAGCTAGGATTCGGCAGTCCAAACTATCCTAATACCTAATTTTCAATACTAATATCCAATCCCCAATACTTTGGCTTCTCTACGAGACGTTACCCGAACTTGTACAGGACTTACGCAAAAGATAACGAAAGTAGCGGTAATACCCTGCGGGTTCGCTCTTAGCGTTCTCGCAGAGTAGCCGCTGTGCGTCTACATGAATTACCGCAACGCTTGAATAAGGTTTTCAGTCACATATTGCGTAAGTCTTGTTGTAATGAGCGGAGTCGAAGTACGCTCATTACAAATGCCCTATGCCCAATGCCCTATTCCCACACTTGCTTGTTCCATCAAGCTATGAGATATTACATATAAACAACGTTAAATCGATAGACTTGCCGTAGTTTTAGCTCAATACCTCAGTGCTTGGGATTAAAGGAGTAATTTAAATGACAATTGCGCGACAAAATACAGTAGCATCTTTTCAAGGTTCCAATAGCGTTAATCTAGAGAATGTGCTGAAATTTGTACGGCTAGGTACAACGCCAGTCAAGGTATTTTGGTGGTACATTCATGCATATGGGACGATTTTGGCTGTGATGCTATTGACTTTGAGCAGTTTGATTTACCTGATAATCCATCGGTCTTTGAGCAAGTTGCTACGAGTTCGGATGCATCGAGATGAATGGAAGATTAGTAGTAAATGAAGGTAGCTGTCATTGGTCGTTATACTGTTTCACTTTAAACTTGATACAAACGCCTTAGTAAGGGCGCACAGCTGTGCGCCCTACGGTAGATTTATATGTATAGCAAGGGACTGGTGACTGGGGACTGGGGACTGGGTGAAAAGTCGCTTTGTGTCTAAGTTTTATCATTTGTTAATGTCCTAACCACCTTGGCTGTTGCTATATCAAATTTTCGTGAAATGGTATTAGTCATTCGCGAATACAAAGGATAAACAAACAAGTCACCAGCCTTGGCTTAGGGTGATGTGCATTAAGCCGAGTCCGCTAGCTTCTGATGCTATGCGAAAAAACAAGCTACCAAGGGGATTTCTGGCGGGAAAACTTCAAAAACAAATGACTAATAACCAATGACTAATAATAAATGACACTTCTAGTAGAGGAGATAGCTAATTCAAAATGAATATACTGCTATTACCAAGCAATAGTTTGATAGCTTCTAGTTCAAGACCAACTAGGAGCTTTTTTTGCTTGATTATCTACTTCAATAGGAGGATATATCAAATGAATTAGCGTTTATTTAACTACTACTTATGGATATTAATAATTAATTCGGATGATGGATGAGGTCATAATAGTCAAATTGCTAATATTGATTTGTAACTAAAAAACCTTTACCAAATTAATAATCATGAATATTCTTGCTTGGATTGTTTTAGGTCTAATTGCTGGTGCGATCGCCAAAGCTATCTATCCTGGTCATCAAGGCGGCGGAATTCTCGGAACAATCTTGTTAGGAATTATCGGTGCTTTTGTTGGCGGTAGTTTGGGTATCTTTCTAAGTACAGGGACGTTGACTTTAGCAGCTCCTACTCTCAGCGTTCCAGGTATTGTAGTAGCAGTTTTAGGCGCACTTATAGCAGTTTTCTTGTGGAACTTGTTAAGCCGCCGCAGTGCTGTATAAGAGCGAAATCGCAGCAACAAACTTACCAAGAAGATTTAGTAAATCAGTTTAAACATTTTCTTTTTAAATAGAACCGAAATAATAGCGTTATCTTCATGTGAAGGTAGCGCTAATTTTTAACAAATTGGGTGGGTTTAAGTCCCCTGGTTTTATAATCGGTGAGTTTTGTGGTGGGGTTAAAATCCCCATTACAAAACTGTACTTCCAACTTCCGACTTCCTACTTCCGACTTCTTTAAGTATAAATACGCCAAAATCTATAGCTTTCATGAAATTTTCAACAAGTTGCACTGGTTCCTACACACAATTCGGCGATGTTCCGCTAAGCTATAAGCTCTATAATTATGGTTTATTGAACGTCTTATGCATTGGTTGTTATCTGGGCCGTTGAGTACAGAAAAATTGACGGTTAAGATTGCAGGGTTGCCTGCACCGTTACAAGGTAAGAAGTTGGTGCAGTTGTCAGATTTTCATTATGATGGTTTGCGGCTGTCGGAAGATATGCTAGAGAAAGCGATCGCAGTTAGTAACGAAGCTGAACCAGATTTAGTATTATTGACGGGTGACTTTGTAACTGAAGACCCCGAACCAGTTCACCAATTAATACTTCGACTCAAACATCTGCAAAGTAACTCTGGGATTTATGCTATTCTTGGCAACCACGACATACTTCACAAAGATGCAAAAGCAGAAGTCACCAAGGCGTTAACTAGCATTGGAATTCACGTCCTATGGAACGAAATTGCCTATCCACTGGGAGAAGAATTACCACTAGTGGGACTGGCTGACGCTTGGTCGCGGGAATTTAATCCTGGGTTAGTTATGAACCAGTTAAACCCGAACACGCCCCGCATTGTTTTATCTCATAACCCAGATACTGCGGAGATATTACAAAAGTGGCGAGTCGATTTACAATTATCCGGCCATACTCACGGCGGTCAAATCTGGATTCCTGGATTTGGCCCAGCGGCCTTGGTTTACAGCAAAATTGCCAAAAAAATACCCATGAAAGTGCGGCGTCGGGCGCGATTTTTGGAAGAAAATACTTCTGTAGTCAGCCATTGGGAATGGGCGCGGGGTTTCCATCGCTTAGGAAAAAATCAACTATACGTCAATCGTGGCTTAGGAACTTACCTCCCTGGACGCTTATTTTGCCGCCCAGAAGTTACTATAATCACCCTACAAAGTGAGTGAGGAATATCTAAATTCCACATGAAACAGCCCAATTTCAGTCACTATCCTGACTCACGATTACCTACAAATTTAATTAAGACGCGCTTAGTTTAGCTTGAGAATCTAAGCCAATTAATTACAGTGCTTCTCAACCGAGAGAACTACCCCGCTTCCCACTGGCTACTGCCTATTTCCCATATCCATCGCGGCTTAAATACCTGAAAACTGCTGTAATTATATTTGGAATAGATGACATAAATTATTGCAATTTATCAAGTTGCATTTTGATTTTTGGTAAGCTGTAAGCGCTGGTATGAGGAGTATCGGTTGGCTTATGCATTGGTTGTTTACAGGACATTTAAGAGTAGATAAACTAACGGTTAAGATTGCGGAACTTCCAAGATCTTTAGAAGGTACAAAGTTGGTACAGCTGTCAGATTTTCACTACGATGGTTTGCGGCTATCGGAAGATATGTTAGCAAAAGCGATCGCACTTACTAACGAAGCTGAACCAGATTTAATTGTATTAACTGGTGACTACGTAACTGATGACCCAGCGCCAATTAATCAATTGGTGCTGCGATTAAAACATTTGCAAAGTCGCTGTGGTATTTACGCTGTTTTGGGCAATCACGATATTTATTACAGCCACTCCCAAGCAGAAGTTACAAAAGCGTTAACTAGTATTGGGGTGCATGTGCTTTGGAATGAAATCGCCTATCCACTAGGAAAAGAATTACCACTAGTAGGACTAGCTGATTATTGGTCGCGGGAATTCCATCCTGCGCCAGTCATGAATCAATTAGATTCTGTTACGCCCCGCATCGTTTTATCCCACAATCCAGATACAGCTAAAATATTGCAACAATGGCGGGTAGATTTGCAATTATCTGGTCATACCCACGGCGGTCACATCGTAATTCCCGGCATTGGGCCTTTGGTATTTTATTATAAAAAGCTTCTCAAGAAAATTCCCAAAAAATTACGGCGTTGGGTAACACTTTTACTAGGAGACTGCTCGAAAGTCGTGCGATATTGGGAATGGGCGCAAGGATTTCACAATGTAGAAGAAAATCAATTATATGTCAATCGTGGTTTAGGAACTTATAAACCAGGACGCCTATTTTGTCCGCCAGAAGTGACTGTTATTACGTTAATTGGTGATTAGTCATTAGTCGTTAGTCATTAGTCATTTGTTTAAATAAACGGTAAATGACAAGGGCAAAGGATGGTGCTTACTGGTCATAGTGCAATTTCAATGCATAATACTCAAAACAGAAACCGCCTGAAGCTACGATGGATAGATATCGGCAGCTTGGGCGGTTTCTTGAAGATTGGATAATTCAGAGGTAATTAATTCAACTAAAGGTGGACACTACTCACGATCGCTTTACGGAAAGTTGACATCCTTAATATATATTCCAACTAGGTAGGCATTTTCTGGCTGTGCGTTCTAAAACCTCCAAAATAACTCGATGAACACAAGGCTAAAACACATTCGACGGATGCCACAACCTAAGAGCGATCGCTCTAAAATTAGAGCAGGAGGTACAGGCTCTAACTCAAAAGTTTTACTTAACTTTTAACCTGTTTGTACCTTGTTCTTAATCTAGCACCACAGTTGTTTAACTTGGTTAGATATTTACCAAAATTAAACAGCATTAATTTATTGCAACAATCCTGAAATATTCCTTAAAATCTAGCCCACTTGTTGTTGGTGTGAATACCAGCATTGTCAAGTGGGCTGAAAAATCAGAAGTACTATTGAGCAGAATTCTCTGGAGAATCGCTATTAGATGTACTATTTGGCTGTTCTACACCTTGAGGTTTAGTGGTTTTAGAGGTGTCGCTTTGAGTATCTGGAGTAGTGGTATTAGTAGAACTATCTTTCTGGGAAGTAGGAGTCTTAGTACTTGGACTCGTAGTTTGCTCTTGGGTACTATTGGGGGTTGATTGAGTTGCAGAAGGCGCTGATTGCTGGGGTGGAACAGTGATATTAATATTATTTGGTTGGGGTGGTGCAGATGGAGGAGCAGCCTGTTGTTGTGGAACAGGAACAGGAACGGGTACTTCCCTAGTTCTTTCGATGATTGTCGTTTGTGGTTGAGGAGATTCGGTAGGGGTTGGGCTGCTATTAACCGGTGCAGGGGTTGTGACAGGCGCACTATTTTCAACTGCTGCGTTATTAACTTGGTTAAAGTACCACAGACCACCAATAATTAGACCAGATAAGGACGTAATGATAATACCCATCAGCAAACCATTACTAGTATTGTTGTCATCCCGTTCCGCTAAATTAACTTCTTGGTATCTACGCTCAGCATTTCGACCTTGCACGTAACCGTTTTGGTACGAGCTAGGATTAGTTGTGTTGTTGTTAACTGTTTCAGTGGTTCGTGTCAGGTGGGTATGAGTATTACCATTAGTGCCAGTGTAAGTTTCTTGTCTAACTTCACTGTTTTTTGTTTCGCGCTCATTGGGAATAGACATAGGTTTTGATTTCACTCCTCGATACGATATTTAGAAACTAAAGTTTATAAAAAAAAAGGATTTTGACGATCTGAAAAATGTGTGTTGCTGATATAAATTGAGTTTTATTTAGCTACCCAACCGTTGGTAATTCTGAGAATAACCTCTGCGATTAAAAAAGTGGCTCTATCTCTAGTGAGTTAATACTTCATCAAAAGAAAGAGTATCCTATAGACAGATGTTATTATGCTGTTAGCTGATATTCGAGTCTGAGTAGAGGCGGGCAATAGGCAATAGGCTAGGGCGTGTTTTCAAAGTCTTAGATCCCCCCAACCCCCCTTAAAAAGGGGGGCAAAAAACTCTCAAAGTCCCCCTTTTTAAGGGGGATTTAGGGGGATCTGCGACGATTTTGACTTTGTTCCAGAGATGTGTGTACACCGTAGCCTTTTTAAGGGGGGCAAAGAGTCTCTTAAAGTCCCTCTTTTTTAGGGGAGCCACTGCGGCCTTGCGGTTAAGAGACTTGTTCGCGAAGCGTCTCGTAGAGAAGCAAGTGGCGTGGATTTAGGGGGATCTAAAAAGTTAGGAGGCTAAACAAATATTTTGAAAACACGCACTCATGCAAGAATAAAGTGTAGGAAATTTTTGAGAAATTAAATAGTAGTTCTAGAAATAGAGCAAAAATTTAGTAATTTTTTGAAACCATCTCAATTGTTAATTTGTAATTAAATATCGCAGCGCGAAATTTTGATTGTCATGTCTCGGCTACCACTAACTAGGGTTTTACCATCTGGACTGAAAGCAACAGAGTTAACCCAATCTGCATGATTATCTAAGGTATAAATATTTTCTCCAGTGGTAATATTCCATAGCTTCACTGTACAATCTGCACTACCACTAGCAAGATGCTGACCATCATGATTAAAAGCGATCGCTCATACCAATAAATCAGCAGCAAATCTCACTCTACTTAGTATTCCCAAGCATAAGTATTAACTAACTCCAGGTATGGGGTTGCTATCAATACTGCTCGCTTTGTGCATTTTTAACTCGGAATTGGGTTTTGGGAAAAGGTTAAAGGGTAAAGGTTAAAGGTTTTTTCTTTCCCCTTTTCCCCTTAACCGACAAGTATTGGGGTCGCTATTTGAATTGTTAATCTTATATCCAACGCCGATTTAGTCGCAGTAAAGATTTGATTCCCTGACAAAATCTTGTTAGCAGTTTAGGTTTTGATACGCGTCTCGGTGATGACGAACTACGGGCAAAACCCGGATTTCTGAACTCTTGTTCTAACTCTCTAGCTTTATTTAAATCTGAAGTGGCTCTATATTCGTATCCCAGTTGAGAGCAAATTAACCCGCGATATTTATATGCATCAATATAGTGAGGATTGAGACGAATCGCATGGCTAAAATCAGCGATCGCATCTTCATATCTGCCGCTAGTAGCATTCTCTACTCCTAAAGTATAAAAAGCTTCTGCATCCCAACGTTTGACAGATACTTTTGTAGGGTTTTTCGGCGAAGATGAGGATGGATTTACAGTAGTGGGAGGCTCGGATGAGTATTCAGACTTGAGCTTATTGTAAGCTGCGTTGATTTTTTTGATTTTTTCTTCTGCTTCCTGTTTTTGCTTTCGATCGAAAAAGCGATCGGGATGCCAAACTTTCACCAGTTTACGGTAAGCTCGCTTCAGCTGTGCTGGCGATGCACCGGGTTCCAACTCCAAAATTTCATAAGCATGATTGATATCGAGATCGTCGCGCATACTGAAAAAATCAGCAACTATGTAAATCCATGTTAACTATTCCCCTAAATTTCCTTTCGTCAACCCAAACGCCCCATTCTGGTTATCACTGGGATGGAAGTAGTCGCCGCTTTTTTGAAGGTTGGTATTATCGCGTCACTTTACCGGAAATTGGGCAAACATTCGCCTTTATGTACTCCATTGAAGACCCCATCGGCGATAAACCTTACAGTGGCGGTGCAGCTCAAATCCTCGGCCCGGAGGATGAGTATTTATGCCGTACTTTTCCCGATGTAAACAAATTCTGGGCTAGCCGTGATGTTTTGGGTTTAGGACATTGGGGTAAGACCGATTTGCAAATTTCTCCGCTGTACCTGCTACCAAAAGAGTTTGAGCATTATGTTCGAGAAGGCTATCAAGCCACGGCAACATTAAATCAGGGAATTATCCGCGATCGCGCCACTAATAATTATTGCCGTTGGGAGTACGAAATTCAACCAGTATACGGCTGGGGCGATAAAAATAGCATTCAACAGTCAACCGCAGGCTGGGTGTCATTTTTACAGATTTTTGAGCCTGGATGGCAAATTTTGATGGCTCACGGATTAGCCAGCGGTAAAATCGACTGGAATGGCAAAATTTACGAATTCACTAACGCCCCAGCCTACGGCGAAAAAAATTGGGGTGGTGCTTTTCCCCAAAAATGGTTTTGGCTAAATTGTAATTGCTTCGAGGGCGAACCAGACTTAGCCTTAACTGCTGGCGGCGGACGGCGGGGTGTATTGTGGTGGATGGAATCTGTAGCAATGATTGGTTTGCACTATCAAGGCAAGTTTTATGAATTCGTTCCCTGGAATTCTCAAGTCGATTGGGAAATTCAGCCTTGGGGTAAATGGCAAATGAAAGCTACTAACTCAAATTACGAAATTGAATTGACAGGAACCACCGATTTACCTGGTACACCTCTACGTGCGCCCACAGCCGAAGGTTTAAAATATTGTTGCCGAGACACTATGCAAGGAAAGCTCAATTTA
This sequence comes from Nostoc linckia NIES-25, assembly GCF_002368035.1. Lineage (GTDB taxonomy): Bacteria > Cyanobacteriota > Cyanobacteriia > Cyanobacteriales > Nostocaceae > Nostoc > Nostoc linckia_B. The sequence continues at coordinate 1,766,076 of NZ_AP018222.1, forward strand.
GAATTACGAAAACTAAATGGCAGAAAATCTCAAATTATCCTCAAAGCAGAAAGTTTTCTTTGTGGTTTAGAAGTCGGCGGTCAGCCTTGGGACAACTGTTGGCAGTCTCAGTAAAAATGCTATAATCTCCAACATGGCATTTTTTGGGGCTGTAGCTCAGTTGGATAGAGCGAGCGCCTCCTGAATAATCGGGCACCATAGGGGAAACTTTATGAGTGAATGTGGTTGAATTCGGTGAACCCTAAAGAGTGAAAATTTCTTTCTTTCAAAATGCTTGTGCAATTGTAAAAAGTTTCATAAGAACTATTGATAGAAAGTAGGAGTGGTTGTGTGTTTACCACAGTGTTGACACTCCACGGGAATACCGAGCCAAGCTTGATTAAATTCAAGAAGGTGTAGAGACTAGGTAGCCACCACCTAAAGGCTAAAAGCCTATGGTGAAGGTATAGTCCAGAGAGTGGGGAAACTCACACAAATCTGAAGCGCTAGGTCGTGCGTTCAAGTCGCACCAGTCCCGTTAGGATAATTCGTAATTTGTAATTAAGATGTAGTAGCGTGACAAGCTTAAAGTAGTGCATTAGTAAACTCTTGTGGGGTGGCATCCTGCCATTGGTGTCAACTTAACGTCAAAACATTGTAATGACGTTATATCAAACTTGACTCAATTACCAATTAGTCCGGACTTACCCCACCCCGGCTTTGCTGACGCAAAACCTCCCCTCCCCTTAGCAAGGGGAGGGGATTGAGGGGTGGGGTAAACGGCTGTGGAACAAAGCTTTGGGCTTAAGTTGACACCAATGGCATCCTGCCCGCTTGGACGGGTGAGGACACCCATCCCACAACAAAATTTATTGCAACATTTTAGTCTTGCCACGCCACTACAATTTTTGTATCAATTTAGGCTTGCCAGTTTGTTTATACCTCTTTTAACTGAATCTTACTTTTTATTTGGTCAAAGATAGCACCTTCATTAAAGAATTGTTTTTGAATTTTCTCCCATCCTCCTAAATCTTGAGCTTTGAAAAGAGTTTTGATTTTTGGATATTTGCTTTCTACTTCTTTGGCAATTGTGGGATCGACAGAACGAAATCCTAATTTGACAAACTCTCGTTGTGCCTCTGGAGTGTAAAGAAATTTGACAAAGGCTTCTGCAACTAAACGAGTTCCATGTTTATCGGCATTTGTATCTACAACAGCTACAGGATTGTCAATAGAAATATTCACATCAGGCACTACATACGAAAATTTTTCACCATTTTGTGCTGATAAAATCATCTCGTTTTCATAGTTGAGCAAAGCATCACCCTCACCTTTTTTAAAAAAGAGTTCAGTGGCATTGCGAGCAGTTTTTGGCAGCACAGGTACGTGTTGATAAACATTGGAGATGAAGTTTAATGCTTGAGCCTCGTTTTTGCCAGTTTTGATTGCTGAACCCCAAAGCCCAAGAAAGTTCCAACGTGCGCCACCAGATGTTTTGGGGTTAGCTGTAATTAACTGAACCTGATTTTGTGTTAGGTCTGTCCAAGTTTTGATATTCTTGGGATTATTCTGACGAATAGCGATCGCTCCTACAGATTGAGTAAGTATTGCATCATTAGGCGCTTCTTTCTCCCAACCCTGTTGAATCAAACCTGCTTGAACTAATTTATCAACATCAAGAGCAAGCGACAAATGTACTACATCAGCTTCTAACCCATCAATCACAGCTAATGCTTGGGAACCAGAACCTTCATAACTCTCCTCAAAAGTGACATCTTGCTGATGTTCTTTCTTCCACTGCCCTACAAATTTGGGAATAATTTGCTTATACGCTTCACTGGTAACTGAGTAAGAAACAAGCGTTAGCTTGACATTATCCTTGGCAGTAGAATTAACACTACCTGCTTTATCTGTATTTGGTGACGAGCAAGCTGTCATCGCTACACTCAAGCTAACTCCGATAAAAAATAGACTAATAAAGCTCCATAAATAACGTCTATGCAGCCAACTTCTAATAGAACGGAGGTGCAATTTTTTGATAGCCCGTACAGATTTGATAGTATAAATTTCAACTAACTCAATTAAGTGTCTGACCAAATGAGAAGTTTTTAGCCACTGGTTCATCAATTTTTTTCCTCAAACTGCGGTAAATGCGGCGGAATATAGTAGTTTCAGGAATTATAGAACAGTAGTTAAGGTTACATAACCTTTTGTTAACCTAATTTTAGATTGTCAAAATTGCAAAACTTTGACCTTTAACTTTTACCCGCTTACCTGTGGAAAACTTGTGGAAAAACTAGGAGATTTTTCCACAAGGTAATTATACTTAATTAAGTTTAATGAAAAAAACTTGAAGTTTTCCACAGATTTTTCCCCAAAAAACTAAGATTTTTCCACAATCTAAGTGAAATTTAATCAATCTTTATACGTTACTTAATATTTTTGACCAATTGTTTGGCTATCAAGGCTTAATGATTAAGGCGCAGGTTGTGGAAAACTTCAAATTCAGAATTACGATGATTTTTGGGAGCGACTAGTCATATTAATGCGATCGCTCAGTTGGCGTAGTGTTTGTGCTAAAGTGCGATCGCTCTCTTGGAGTTGAGCAATTTTGTCACAACTGTAGATCGCCGTTGTATGATCTTTACCACCAAACTCTTCCCCAATTCTCGGCAAACTCAAAGATGTGTGTTGACGCATTAGATACATACCAATTTGACGCGCCCAGCTGATTTCCCGGCGTCGCGAGTTACTTTTAAGATCGTCAACTGAAACATCAAAATTATCAGCGACAACTTTCAAAATTATTTCTGGAGTAGCCACCACTTTTTGATTCGGCGGCCCTAAGACTGGTGCGATATTTTCCACAGTCATCGCCAAACCCCAAATAGAAATATAAGCCAACGCCCGAATTAAAGCTCCTTCTAATTCTCGAATATTAGAAGTATAGTTAGAAGCTATATACTCAACCACATCGCGCGGAAGGCGAATATTTTCATACTCAGCTTTTTTCTGGAGAATTGCCATTCTCGTTTCTAAATCCGGCGTTTGAATATCTGCAATTAACCCCATAGAAAACCGAGAACAAAGACGTTCTTGTAAACTAGGAATTTGGTTCGGGGGACGGTCAGAAGCAATTACAACTTGCTTCCCTGCTTCATGTAAAGTATTAAAAGTATGAAAAAATTCTTCTTGGGTGTATTCCTTACCTTCCAGAAACTGAATATCATCAACTAATAAAACATCAGCGGCTCGATAATGCTCTCGAAAACTTTGCATACTATCCTGACGAATCGCTGTAATTAAATCATTAGTAAACTGTTCAGTAGAAACATAAAATATTTTACAACCGGGAGAAATTTCCCAACGATAGTGACCAATGGCTTGCATCAGATGAGTTTTTCCTAAGCCAACGCCGCCACATAAAAATAAAGGATTAAACTCTCTCCCAGGATATTCTGCAACTGCTAAAGAAGCAGCATGAGCCATGCGATTGTTCGCACCGACTACAAACCGCGAAAAAACATATTTAGAGTTTAATTCCGTAGTTTTTTGGATGTTATGAGAAACGGATTCAGAAATATTGGTAGGATTTGGTGATTCCCAAGAAACCTCCCGTTCGTTAACATGAGAAACTTCATCACCTTGAGCAACGGTAATGTAAATTTCCACAGAATAACCCAAAATATCTTGTACTACATGAGCAATGGTGTTTACATAATACTTCTGCAACCAATTACGAGCAAATGGGTTAGGAGTACGTATCACCAAGCAATTATTTTCTAATCGCTCCGCACTAGCAGTTTTAATCCAAGTTTCAAAGGTAGGTCGGGATAGCTCAAGTTTTAGGCGCTCTAGTACCTGAGTCCACAGATTTTCTATGGAAATTTCCATAATCCACCACCTTTGCCGCTAATCGTCACAATAGAAGAGAAAGCACCAATTTACCATCGAGATACCCTAGAGCTAGAACAAACTTTTAAGTTGTAATCATTTTGGGACATACCCGGTAGGCAAGATCCTAACACCCACTGGCCAAACTGAGTACTGAGTAGTGAGTTTCAAAAGTTAATACTGAGTCACCTGACACATAGCTTAATAGACCTCTTGCAGAAAGCACTTTTGCACTCTTGTGGGAAAAGGGAAAAGGTTAAAGGGGAAAGGGAAAATACCAAACCTTTCCCCCTTTCCCCTTCCCCCTTCCCCTTTTCCCGACTTCTGCAAGAAGTTTAATGCTTGTGAAAGGTCTTTTAACTCAGCACAGGCTAAACTCCCCCAAGAAAGCTAACACCACTCTTGTACAGACGCGATTAATGGCGTCTCTAGCACTCTCATTGACACGGAGAAGCAACGACACATGAAGACAACAAACCATGACTTAACATTCAAAAATATTAATACCAGGGTTTTGCCCCACAGGTTGTGGATGCTCTCAATAGTGATGTTGCTGGGGAGCTGCTCTCTTCTAAGAGCCAAAACCTTTGAGAGTCAACAAACCGATCCTCAACCTCAAAACACAATTGCTCCCAATCCGATAATTGCTCCTCCACCAATTATTTCATCGTCTGGAGATCCTAATTTTGTGGTAAAAGTGGTGCAAAATGCGGGGTCTGCGGTAGTTAGGATTGATTCTTCCAGAACAATTACTTCTCGCGTACCAGAAGAATTTAACGATCCTTTATTTCGGCGCTTTTTTGGAGACGCAGTACCACAGCCGAGACAACGGGTAGAGCGGGGTAGCGGTTCTGGATTTATTATTAATTCCTCTGGTCAAATTTTGACCAATTCCCATGTAGTAGACGGTGCTGATAGAGTGACTGTTACGCTCAAAGATGGTCGGACTTTTGACGGCAAAGTTTTAGGTGAAGACCCAGTAACGGATGTAGCTGTAATTAAAATTGACGCCAATAACCTACCAACACTGGCTGTAGGGAACTCAGATGTTTTACAACCAGGAGAGCCAGTAATTGCCATTGGTAACCCATTAGGCTTGAATAATACCGTAACTTCTGGGATTATTAGTGCTACAGGTCGTTCTAGTAGCGATATTGGCGCTAGTGATAAGCGGGTTGATTACATCCAAACCGATGCTGCCATTAACCCCGGTAATTCTGGGGGGCCGCTGCTAAATGCTCGCGGTCAAGTAATAGCTATGAACACAGCCATCCTGCGAGGCGCTCAAGGTTTGGGCTTTGCGATTCCCATTAACACCGCGCAAAGAATTGCCCAAGAATTAATCGCCAAAGGCAGAGTGGATCATCCATATCTAGGCGTGCAAATGGTGACACTGACACCAGAAAACAAAGAAAGAATCAAAAATATTGCAGGCGATCGCCTAAAATTGACGGCAGATGAAGGTGTTTTGCTCGTCGAAATTGTACCGCGATCGCCCGCATCCCTAGCTGGACTCAGAGCAGGTGATGTGATTAAAAGCATTAATAAGCAGCCTGTTACTAAAATTGAAGAAGTACAGAAGCTAGTAGAAAATAGCAAAATCGGTACTACCCTACCAATAGAAGTAGAGCGCAATGGACAAATTGTCCAAGTAGCAGTCCGACCTGCTCCTTTACCTGTAAGACGTGAAGGATAAAGGAGTGGGGAGGTGGGGAGGTGGGGAGATAGGGAGATGGGGAGGTGTGGGAGGTATGGGAGGAAAGGGAAGCATAAATTCTCTTTCTTTCCCCACTCCCGACACTTCCCCATCCTCCATTCCCCCACACTCCCCACACCACAAGACGATAATTTGTCAACCACATAATTCAATGAAGTATAAATTCTCTTTCTCCCCATCTCCCCATCTCCCCATACTTCTCTGCGAGAGGCTGCGCCAACGGCTCCGCTCAGTACAAGTCTCCCCATCTCCCCATTCCTAAAGAAAGGAGTTTTTATATGTCTGAACCAATCATTCAATTAGGCAATCCCACACTGCGCCAAAAAGCTGCTTGGGTTGACAATATTCAAGATCCAGGTATCCAAAAATTAATCGATGACTTAATGGCTACTGTTGCCAAAGCTAACGGCGTAGGAATTGCTGCGCCCCAAGTTGCACAATCTTATCGTTTATTTATTGTGGCTTCCCGCCCTAATCCCAGGTATCCTAACGCCCCAGAAATGGAACCTACTGCTATGATTAATCCTAGAATCATTGCTCGTTCAACCGAAGTTGTCAAAGATTGGGAAGGTTGTTTAAGTGTTCCAGGTATTAGGGGGTTAATTCCTCGGTATAAAACTATCGAAGTCGAATACAGCGATCGCCAAGGCAATCTACAAAAGCAAGAATTAAGCGATTTCGTCGCTCGTATATTTCAACACGAATATGACCACCTCGACGGCATCGTATTTGTAGACCGCCTAGAAAACACTCTCGATATGATTACTGAGCAAGAATATCAACAACGAGTAGTTAACAAGACTTAATTCCAAAATAATTCTTGGGGATGATAGTTAAAAGAAAGTTTAAGCTATACTTAACCTATTGTTAACCTTTGGTTGGGTCTAGTTATCGGGTAAATGACCAATATTATTAGTAGTCACGAGAGGTTAAGTCCGCATCAGAGTATGTCTCCTGACTTAACCTCTCATCAGCATCAAAGTGATGAAGTAGAACTAAATAGCAGTAGAAGTGACACAGCTGCACACTCAGAAGTGCAAGTGCCTTCAGAGACATTGGAAATTGTTCATGCCACTGCTGGGCGGGTAAGAATTCGCGCTAGTGAGGGGATTTCCAAATCAACAATCAAAAATATATCCCAAGGCTTACGACAGCAGTATGGGGTGAAAGAAGTTGCTGTCAATGAGCAAACAGGCAGTATAGTTGTCAGTTTCGATGCAGAAAAACTTTCACTGGCAGAGGTTTTGGGGCTATTGAAACAATTTAATATTCACCAACCTCAAGTTTCGCCGACTTCAAACACTCAAGCAGATCCGTTTGCTGCATGGAAGTCCCTTGATTTTTGGAAGGAACAATCTATTTCGTTGATTCCTTTGATGACAGGGTTAGCAGTCACAGGTGGGCTGGGGATTAGCGGCTTGGCATCGATTCCAGTCTATATGATTACCGCAGAAGCTACTCGTAAGGTAATTGATTCTTTTGAAGAAGCTTTGGGATCGGAAAAATTACAACAATTAAAAAGCAAGCCAGACGCCGACTCTAAAAATAAGGCAAATTCTTTTGGTGACAACCAAGAGGTGCAAGATTTGAAGGGTAAAAATTCAATAACACAGCCAGCAAAAATTGCTTACAGTGTAGTCCATGCAATTCCAGGACGTATCAGATTTCATTTGCCTCGACTAGCTGAAGATCGTGCCTATGGACGGCGGCTAGAGAGGTTGCTCAACAACGATCCCCAAACGATCGGCGTGCGTGTGAATAGTGGTGCAGCATCGATCGCCATTTCCTATCAGCCTAGTCAGATTAGCGTCAGCCATTGGGTAAATCTCATGGAGTTGGCTTTGGAAACTAATCCACCTAGCGATGCTATCAAAGTTGCACAACCACAAACATCTCAAGAAGAAGTGAGTCTGATAACACAAACAGACACTACAACTGTGTTGGACGACACAACTTTAAATGTGAGTCATACGGCACAATCAAACAATACGAACGTGTTAGAAGACACAACTCTACAACTGAGTCGGACGACAGAAGTAGAGAACGCAAATCTAAACTTATCAAGTTTATGGGCTGATTTCAAACCAGCAACTTTATCTTATTCGTTAGCCATGATGGCGAACTTTCCGTTATAGACGGTTCCACACTTAGGAACACTGGAGGGTAACAATGGAGGGTTCTAGCTTACAACTAGATTCAAGCGATGTCTACGATGGGCTGCGCCTACGCACTTACAGACAATCTGTAAGCGTAGTTCATAGCATTAGGTATACACATAAAAGTCGAGTCGGATTATGTGTGCCTGCGATCGATGAAAATTTGGAATATCAGCAACATAAAATCGAGTTGTTGCAAATAAAGCGTCTTTGAAGCGGTAATATCGCATAGCCGGCGCGATTAAACCTGCTAGAAATGTAACAGCAGGGATGGCAAATGCGATCGCCTTTAACAGAATTTCAAACATTAAAATCTAGTACTCAGCTAAAGGTGGGGAGTGGGGAAATTTTGACTCTCCTTAAATTTTCTTCTGTTTCCTTCACTTGAAAGACCACTAGGTTATAGATCCCCGACTTCTTAAAGAAGTCGGGGATCTGAACACCCACAAGCCAGCCACTACTTGTTCATCGCATTAAACAAGTTTGTAAATTTATACGAGATATAACGAATGGCACAAGTCACAGTTAAACCACCATCCCTGCGAGTTCAAAAATCTCAGGAGATTGTAGAGAAACACAGTCAAGTAATTCCTTTAGTCCAAAAGAATGGCAAAGTTTCTCTGGCTGAGAAAAATGGACATTCTCACAAACATACTGCTCAAGTTTCCTATAGTGTTGTTCATCACATTCGGGGAAGAATGAGGTTGCGCGTGCCTCGATTACGTTACGATGCCGACTATGCTCAACGCCTTTTAACTTTACTCGAAGCCGATCCCCTGGTGACTTCTGTCCGAATCAAACCAGCGGCGGCGGCGTTAGTTGTGAATTATCAATCGAGTTCAATTGCAGATGCAAAGGTGCGATCGCATTTGAGTTATCTGATTGGCGCAGCCAATGACATGGGAATAGTTGTGCCCAAAGCTAACAATTCATTGGCTGCCCAACCAACAGAGGATGCAGAGAATTCCTGGACTGGGATGCAACTTTCGGCTGTGGCTACCGGTTTAGCTGTGCTAGGAGGGCCGTTGGGACTACCAATCCCACCTCTCATAGTGGCGGGAACCATTGCCCTAGCAACCTTACCGGTCTTCCAAAGGGCAGTAGGAGGGATCGTCAAGGAACGGAAATTGAACATTGACTTTTTGGATTTTCTGGCGATCGCAATTACCACCGTTCAAGGTCAATTTCTCACACCATCGTTGATGTTAAGCTTAATTGAAATTGGTGAAAACATCCGCGATCGTACTGCCCGTTCTTCTAAATTGCAAACCCTAGATTTACTCAGTTCCTTAGGGCAATTCGTCTGGGTTGAACGCAACGGAGTCAAAGAACAAATCCCCATTCAGGATGTACAACGTGGTGATACAGTCATTGTCTATCCTGGGGAACAGGTGCCAGTTGATGGTACTATCCTCCGGGGTAAAGCCCTGCTAGATGAGCAGAAACTCACCGGCGAATCCATGCCTGTCTTAAAAAGAAAAGGACAGCCAGTTTTTGCCTCAACCTTGATGCGTGAGGGACGAATTTATATCTTGGCGGAATGGGTGGGTAATGACACCCGTGCCGGACAAAGCATTAAGTTAATGCAAGAAGCACCAGTCCATGATACCCGCATGGAAAACTATGCCATCAAAATTGCCGAAAAAGCTGTTGTGCCAACATTGTTACTTGGTGCGGGGGTATTTGCCGCAACTCGCAATCCAGCAAGGGTAGCTAGCGTACTTACCCTAGATTTATGCACGGGAATTAGGGTATCAATTCCGACAACAGTTTTGGCAGCGCTGACTTATGCAGCCAAGCACGGCATCCTGATTCGTAGCGGTCGGGCATTAGAACAACTAGCAGCAGTTGATACAGTTGTGTTTGATAAGACGGGCACTCTTACAAAAGGTGAAGTGTCAGTTGTCAGAGTTGAGAGTCTCAATCCTGCAACATCGGACTTGCGGGTGTTGGAACTAGCTGCTGCGGCTGAACAGCGGCTGACGCACCCTGTAGCTGAAGCAGTGATTCGCTATGCCGAAGCACAGCAAGTAGCGATCCCCAACCGGAGTAAATGGGACTATCAATTGGGTTTAGGCGTACAAGCCGAGATTGACGGCGAGACTGTTTATGTCGGTAGCGAGCGCTTTTTGCGTCAACAAGGCGTAGACATGGAACCTCTCAATGGGCATCAGCCAGGAGACTCACTGATTTATGTCGCTAGTAACAATCAACTTCAGGGTAGAATAGTCTATAGTGATATTCTGCGTCCTGAAAGTCAGGAAGTAATTACCCAGTTATTGACAGTTGATGGCGTAGAAGTTCACATGCTCACCGGAGATAACAAGCGAACAGCTAATGCTGTGGCTGCTCAATTGGGGATTGCGCCAAAGCATACCCACGCCGAAGCTTTTCCGGAACAAAAAGCAACAGTTGTCCGCCAACTACACGAACAAGGCAAAACAGTTGCATTTGTAGGCGATGGAATCAACGATTCGCCTGCTTTAGCCTACGCTGATGTTTCAGTATCCTTCGCTAACGGTTCGGAAATCGCGCGGGAAACAGCAGATGTGGTGTTAATGCAAAATGACTTGCATGGTTTATTAGAAGCGATCGCGATCGCTCGTAAAGCCAAGCAAATAATTCATCAAAACACCAGTATTGTTGCCCTGCCTAACATTGCAGCGATGTTTGTTGCCGTGTTCTTTGGTCTTAACCCCTTAGCGGCAACAGTAGTCAACAACGGCTCAACAGTAGTTGCAGGCGTCAATGGTTTGCGTCCAATTCTCAAACCTTCACCAAAAAAAGCTCTACCATCGGCAAGATGATACAACTCTTTTAACAAGAGTATGTTAGAAAGCTTTACAACAATTTTTCAATTTAACAGGAGGAATCTTAACTATGGCACCTAAAATTACCGATTTCATTGAAGATGCAGGCCCTGTGGGAATTGTAGCTGGAATTGGCGCAGTTATCCTGGCTCCCGTCCTAATTCCCCTCGTTGCTGGAATTGGTAAACCCATAGCCAAGTCCGTAATCAAAGGCGGACTTGCAGCCTACGAAAAAAGCAGAGGAGCCTTTGCAGAACTTGGTGAAAGCTGGGAAGATATTGTAGCTGAAGCTAGGGCAGAACTCGCTGAAGACAAGCAAACTCCAGTATTTGAAGCTGCGAGTAACCCTGTTGACAACACCTTAGATAATGGCGTGTAAAACCCTCAAAAAGGGGAATGGGGCATTGGGAAAGGGAAAAGGGTAAGGGGAAAAGGGGAAAGATTAAATTTATTCCTTTTCCCTTTAACCTTTAACCTTTTCCCCTGCCTCCCCCACTCCCTTCTTTAAAATCCAACTCCAAATCAGGACGGCAGTTGTGTGTTGACAAATAGTCATGGTAGTCTGACCGAGATGCCCAAAATTATTGAGCAAACAGCTTTAAGCAATTTTTCCAAACGAATATCTACAAAAATTGTCAGCAATACTCCAAGACGGCTACGCTTGAGAGTTGCTCTACCCCATCGTCAAAATGGGGAAATGCAACGCATTGCTAATGCACTCGCAGCGCAACCTTACATTAATCAGGTGCGGACTAATATTCATCACGGTAGTATTGCGATCGAACACGATGGCAAAGATGATACGCTGAAAAATGTAATTGGCACACTCACAGATTTAGGAGTTATTTTCGCCGATATTACTGAGGGTAACTCGGAGGCAGCTGTGGGGATTACAAATGCAGTTTTTAACTTAAACAAAAAAGTCGAACTTGCAACGAAAGGCGAAATTGACTTGCGAGTTATTTTTCCCTTAGGATTGAGTATCCTTGCTGTGAGACAGTTACTAGCTAAGGGTTTGCAATTTGAAATTATTCCCTGGTATGTATTGGCGTGGTATGCCTTTGATAGTTTTATTAAACTGCATGGTGTCAGCAAACCACAATCAACGGCGAATGATTAAATATTAGGAGAAAAACTTTGAAAGTTTTCTCCAAAATAATTTGATTTTACAAAATTGTAGATGGCTAATAAAGTATTCAGGTAGGGGCACAACATGTTGTGCCCCTACGATTATCTGTATCTCACTTCTTTGCAATCTGTTGGATTTAGAGTCTCATGAACTTGCAAAAACTAACAGGACTTACGCAAAAGATAACGAAAGTAGCGGTAATACCCTGCGGGAAGCCGCTCCGCGTCTACATGAATTACCGCTACGTAAGAATAAGGTTTTCAGTCACATATTGCGTAAGTCCTGACTAAAATAAATCTGAAAAATTCCATATCAAGTTTAAATGGTCTGCAATCGTGTATCTTGATTATCAGTTGTCAGTTTCGTCCGTTGGGTAATTTGTTTACGATCGCAGCATACGCTCTGGGGAATGTTAACTGTTGACTGATTTCAAATACTGTTTGTCAGAAGTGACCAAACCATGAAAAAGCTGATCAACAACCCAGAAGACTTTGTGCGCGAAAGTCTAGAAGGTATGGCAGTCGCTCATTCTGATTTAATTAAAGTCAACTATGACCCTGCTTTTGTCTATCGAGCTGATGCACCTGTTAAGGGAAAAGTAGCAATTATTTCTGGTGGAGGTAGCGGTCACGAACCGATGCACGCTGGCTTTGTGGGCAGAGGAATGCTCGATGCAGCTTGTCCTGGGGAAGTTTTCACTTCACCTACCCCCGACCAAATGTTAGAAGCAGCCAAACAAGTAGATGGAGGGGCTGGTATTCTTTATATCGTCAAAAATTACAGTGGCGATGTGATGAACTTTGAAATGGCGACGGAATTAGTGCGTGCTGAGGGCATCCGATCGCTAAATATTTTGATTGATGACGATGTGGCAGTCAAGGACAGTTTGTATACCCAAGGACGACGCGGTGTCGGAACAACAGTACTCGCAGAAAAAATTTGCGGTGCAGCAGCAGAACAAGAGTATGATTTATCACAAATAGCAAAGTTGTGTCGTCGAGTAAATTTGCATGGGCGGAGTATGGGAATTGCTCTAACCTCATGTACGACACCAGCCAAAGGAACGCCGACATTTGAACTGAGCGATGGCGAAATCGAATTAGGTATCGGTATTCACGGTGAGCCAGGAATAGAACGCACAAGTATAAAATCAGTAGATGAGATTACCGAAATTTTGACGCGATCGCTCATTGAGGATACAGCATACACTCGCACAGTGCGCGAATGGGATGAAGACAAGGGAGAATGGGTTGATGTGGAACTCATCGACCCAGCACTTGTAAAAGGCGATCGCTTGTTAGCTTTTGTCAATGGTATGGGTGGAACTCCAGTTTCAGAATTGTATCTTGTTTACCGCAAACTTGCCGAAATCTGCCAGCAACAAGGATTGCAGATTGTACGAAATTTGATTGGCTCTTATATTACATCTCTCGAAATGCAAGGTTGTTCCATTACCTTATTGAAGGTAGATGATGAAATCATCAAGTTATGGGACGCACCAGTAAAAACGCCGAGTTGGCGGTGGGGAATTTGATATGGTCACTCAGGCGCAGATATTACAATGGTTGCAAGCATTTGCATCGGAAATAGAGCAGAATAAAACATATTTGACAGAATTAGATGCAGCGATCGGAGATGCTGACCACGGGATAAATATGGATCGTGGGTTTAAAAAAGCGATCGCTCAGTTACCCAATGTTGCAGACAAAGACATTGGCAGCATTCTCAAAACCGTGAGTATGACCTTGATTTCCTCTATTGGCGGTGCTAGCGGCCCTCTTTACGGCACTTGGTTTTTGCGAGCCAGTGCAGTAGTAGTTCTTAAGCAGCAATTAACAGAAAAAGATATGTTAGAGCTACTGCAAGCGGGTTTAGACGGCGTGCTGCAACGTGGTAAAGCCCAACTGGGAGACAAAACAATGGTAGATGTCTTATCTCCGGCTGTGACGGCTTTTCGGCAAGCTGTAGAAGAAAACCAGGGTACTGTGGAAGCTATGCAACAGGCTGTAGTGGCTGCCCAAAAAGGGTTGGAGGAAACTATACCAATGCAAGCGAAAAAAGGACGAGCTAGTTATTTGGGAGAAAGAAGTGTTGGACATCAAGATCCGGGAGGAACTTCTGCTTATTTGATGTTGAAGAGTTTGTTAGGGGTGTTAGAAAGTTCTGGGGAATAACTATCTAGTTGCCATGACATCTTTTGAATCTGACCGCGGTAACGCTTTTGATTTTAATAATAACTCTATGCAAATCTGGCAGCCAGACCTAATAGTGTTACCTATCCCTGAAAAGATGTCTGGTACTGTTAGTTCGGTGCAAAGCTATATTTATATTACAAACAACACACAAAACTCGTTTTATTTCAACCCTGTTGAAACTATTATTCCAGAACTTATGACAACAGGCAAAGAAGTACTGCAAGGATTTTTTGCTAAAAATGAGTCTGCTGTCAGCGTTCAAACAAATAAACTTTCTTCTCCAAGTTTAAGATTAAAATTAACACGTTTGTTAGCAAATTTTACCAAGCTATTTAAACGAAGCGATTATTTGTTAGTAGAAGCAGGAAGTACTAGAACTATCGATATAAATATAAGCATGTTTTGGCATAATAACCAGCTTATATTTAGGTTTAATGTCGCTCAATTTCGTTTTATAACGCATATTAAATATTGCTTATTTAATGTAGTTCCTACAGAAAATTATCAGCTTCGGTTTATTTATTTACCTGCTAATAAAAATAGAAGTGACTCAAACATAAGGAAACTCAGAATTACACAAGAAACAAAGTCGAGTCAGTTAGCAACTTCTTTTTTGAATATCTACTTAGTTCAACCTATAAAGATTGATAATGCAGTCGAAGTAGATGGTATTCAGTTTGAAACTGTAGTGGCACAATCTTTGATAATACCAGAGAAAAAGCGTGAAGCAGAGGTTTCTTTGCAAATTGGAATGGAGGTTACTAATAAAACTCAAACCCCCTTTCGCTTCGATTTCTTTGCCACTTTGGTTCCCGAACTTATCGGAGCCAATAGCCAAAGGCTACAAAGAAGTTACTTTTGTCAATTCCTTCAAGCACCTAGAGAATCTGATTATCCATTAGCTATGCCAGGAGAAAGCGTAAAATGCTTTCCAGATGCAAAGCTATTTTGGTCGAAACTCGATGTATTGAGCTTACAAATCGCTGCTGGAGATGGGGGCTTTTGGATTTTTAAGAATCTTCAACCAGGTGTATATAAGTTTCGGTTCGCGTACCAAAAGCACAACTCTTTTGTGAAAATAAATGATAAAACAAAAGCACGCACAAAATCACTTAATTGGAAATGGAAGACTATGGTATCTACACCATTTGTTGACTTGTGCCTTAACAATCGAGATGATTAATTAATTTAATATTTGGCTTTTTGTAGATATTACCTAAAAATTCCAACTTATTTGACTGACAACCGATATACTCTGAATACGCCATTTAGTCCCGTATCTAACTAGATCGTATCGGACTCGCAACTTTTCATTAGAAGAACTTTGAAATCGACCGTTTTCATATAACTGTGTGGCTTCTTTTACCGTAGCTTCCACAGCGGCGCGATCGCTAAATAAATCAGGTTTTTCTACAGATTCAATCTTTAGGCTATGATCGTACTTGCGATACCGATTATCTGACCGATCTTGTTGAGCAATCAGCCGCCATTGAGACAACGCTGAACCAGCTAAAATCTGGTCTAAACTATTAATTTGATGATTAGGCCCTAAAGCTGCGGCTTTGGTAGACAGCCAAGTTTGAATTATTTCCTGTGCTGTTGCATTTGTCAAAGTACCTTCTGCTAATTCTGGCTTCTTTACTTCAGGAATAAATACTGGTGGTTGATTTATCTGTACAAATAACTGTAAATCAGGCTTAGGTGGTGTGGGGAAAAATAGGTTTTTTATCCATCCAAAAGCTGTTGTAGCTAATACCCAGAAAACTAATATAACCACTAGGGAAATAAACACTCTCCACACCAGCCGTGTTTTCCCTTCTATAGTGTTAGCAAAAGTTCGCCGCCGTCGTCGCGGACGAGGACGAGGACGATTATCAGGTACACGTTCTCGACTAACAGGTTGAGTAGGTTTTCTTCGCCGACGCTTTTGGTTTTGACTCGGTGTATTAGTCCTACCTGAACCATTCCAATGCTGATTATTAGGCCTGGTCATGCGTTCAGCAGTAGGAGGCGGTGCAGCAGTTACTTCTGGTTTAGCACTTTCAGATGAATTCCATTTCGGTGGGGAGAAGTTTGAATATTCTGGTCTTTGTTGTGTTGGCGTTTCTGGGAAATTTGGGTCGGGCGTTGAATTGCGATCGGACTGTCGAAAAGTCCCAGTGGAATTGTTAGGAAAACGTGGATCATTTGCTTGTGGCTGTTGAAAAAGCTGCGGATTAATTACACCTGATTCATTAGTTGTTTGGGCATCGCTTGGTAATGCTTCTAAATAACCTTGCACCTGTGGGTTAGCAAAGTACTCTTTGAGAGAAGCTTGCTGGTTTGCCAAATCTCGAAAATGGGGAAATACTTCGTGTTGCAACCACTGTTCTGTATACAAACACAACCCTGGCAACAAATCTGGAGAGTCTTGAGATTTTTCCCGAATAAAAACTAAAGCTTCGTACTCCTGACTCAGTTCTAGAACACGAGTTGCTTCTTCGGTTTGTCCCAAGAGTAATGCACATAGCGACTGTTCTAAATGTACATCTTGGCGATTGCCTAGACGCGCTAGCATCTGCCTTGCTTGCCGAATTAAAGCCGGTTGTCGTTGAGCAAATCCTCTGGCTATCAAAGCATAAACAGCCAAGTAAATAGCGACAGCAGAAGGACGTTTGCTTTCGGCTTCAAATAATTTGTGTTGTTCTGCGACTGTTAGGTGGTTGCGAATTTGTTGGATAAAACGCAGAAAATCATCTATGTTTAAACCAGAGCGATCGCTATTTGTGCCATCAATACCGCCACGATCTTCTAAAAGATTTTGCAATAATTCCAGACCCTGGCGTCGTTCGGCAGTTTTTTCTTGAGGTAGTGCCAATAACTCTAAAATTCGATACGGCCGCAATTTATAGAGATCTGCCTCAATTTCTGCCTGTACGCTGGCAAATAACCCTTCCCGAACTAGCAATTCCTCACCAGTTTCTAAGGATACAGCAGCATTTTCGTAGTGACCTTGCTGCCACTGTTCGCGTCCTAGTTCTAAACAAGCAAGGGCAACAGTGAGAACGACATCGGGACGTTCGGGACTTTCTTGTATTTCTTCGTCTGCTAAATTATTGCCTTTATTGTTACCGGAAACACTGTTTTTATTTACTAAGTACGGACGACCTAGTTTCAGTACGATTTCGTATTCCCCTAATTCTTGCAAAATCAACAAAGCGCCAACTAATTCATCTTGAGAAACATCGATGCCCAAATTTTGGGCGTCAACACTCTTTTTGTGGCTTTCTTTGGGATTTTCTCCTGCTACCGTGCCGGCAGCAACGTTATCAGGGTCATAGGCGTGGGCGAGATAAAGGTGATCGTAAGTACTGCGTTGTTTTGGATCTGATAAAACCACGTAAGCTTCTTCTATAAGTTGTTTACGAGAAGAAATTGCTGCTGTTGAATACTCACGTCTTGGCAATTGTACAATGCGATCGCTGTATGCCTGCCGCAATTGTTCGTCACTTGCCGCTAACGGTAGTCCTAAAATTCGGTAGTAATCTAGCGGAATTCGCACAGTCCACTTCCCCTGCAGCGCGATCGACATAATTCACCTAGAGCGTTCCAGGCCAGTAAAACCGTGCCATAATAATGCCGTGTAGAATCTACTCTACAAGTGTATATTGCAACTACTTGTTTTGTACCTTCCCGAAATTTTGAGTCACATTCTAGTACTAATTTTTCGCCTTCGCCTAGAAAGCTTCAGCTTTTTGTCTTAATTCTTAGTATTTTTTTGTTTAATACAACCTTTGATACCATAAACCACTATTACCGTTGTTGTCACGGTATAAATGTTTTGGTTACAGAAGTATATAGATTTTTTCGGGACTTTCCGGAGTATGCAGTTAATAAACTACTACTTTTGGAGGTTGACCCTGATAACTAGAGACGAAAATCATATCATATTTAACCTTTAAATACAATTACCCATTTAGGTATAGAAACTTTTGCCTCATTTTTTTTAAATTGTTAATGGGTATGCAGAAACCAGTCTATCTTGATTGGTACTCTATCAAGGGGAATGGTGAGACAAAAAAAAGCCCAAACACCAGATGTCGCATTTTAAGTTACATCCCCATAGGGTTATGGGCGCAAAAGTTAAAATTTCGCCTGGGAAAGTTGAGCGGTATCCAAACCGACTCTATCCACTTTCCCAAAAATTAAAAATCCACCTATTCCCTAAAGTGCTTTTTTGGTGCATAAATAAAGTTTGATTGTTGACTCTTAACGTTAGCCTGTTATAGTCTCAGACGTTATCAGACCAACTTATTTAAGACCGTAACTTTAATTTGTAGAACAGGGATACTGGAAAATAATGGTTCAAGAGCGTACTTTACCCACATTTAATGCTGCCACTAGCCGCATTACTAAAGAAGAAGGGTTACGGTTATATGAAGACATGGTGTTAGGGCGCTTATTTGAAGACAAATGCGCTGAAATGTATTATCGGGGCAAAATGTTTGGTTTTGTCCATTTGTACAACGGTCAAGAAGCCGTTTCCACCGGCGTTATCCAAGCGATGCGGCCGGGTGAAGATTACGTTTGCAGTACCTACCGCGACCACGTTCACGCTTTGAGTGCGGGAGTACCAGCAAAAGAAGTCATGGCAGAGTTATTTGGCAAAGCCACAGGTTGCAGCAAAGGGCGCGGTGGTTCTATGCACATGTTTTCTGCCGAACATCGCTTACTAGGTGGCTATGCATTTGTGGCAGAAGGAATTCCCGTTGCAGCCGGAGCCGCTTTTCAAAGCAAATATCGCCGCGAAGTGTTAAAAGACGAAAGCGCCGACCAAGTGACAGCTTGCTTTTTTGGCGACGGTGCAGCCAACAACGGTCAGTTTTTCGAGACATTAAACATGGCCGCTCTTTGGAAACTGCCGATTCTGTTTGTGGTAGAAAATAATAAGTGGGCAATTGGTATGGCTCACGATCGCGCAACTTCCCAACCAGAGATATATAAAAAAGCCAGCGTATTTAATATGGCGGGCGTAGAAGTAGACGGTATGGACGTTTTGGCTGTTCATGCTGTTGCCCAAGAAGCCGTAGCCCGCGCCCGTGCTGGAGAAGGCCCGACATTAATTGAGGCGCTAACCTACCGTTTCCGCGGTCACTCCTTAGCAGACCCCGACGAACTACGTAGCAAAGCCGAGAAAGAATTTTGGTTTGCCCGCGACCCAATTAAGAAATTGGCAGCTCATTTGCTAGAACAAAACCTGGCCAGTGAGGAAGAAATCAAAGGCATCGACCGTAAAATTCAAGAACTAATCGACGAAGCAGTGAAATTCGCCGAAAGCAGCCCCGAACCAGACCCAAGCGAATTGTATCGTTTCGTTTTTGCAGAAGACGAGTAATTTTTAGTGACTCGGGACTTGGGACTAGTGACTGGGGACTTGTGACTAGGGATATAGGAATTAAGGAATTAGGGAAGGTTTTCCCACTACTCAATACCCAGTCCTCAGTCCCCAGTCCGCAATACCCAGTCCCCAGTCCCCAGTCCCCAATACCCATTAGGACTAAAACCTGTGTTTACCATTGCAGTTCAACAGCAACAGTACAAAACTTACGTTCTTTCAGATGAAACCGCTGGTTCTCAACTGGAAGTTGTCCCAGAACGCGGTGGAATTATTACCCGTTGGCGGATACAGGGGCAAGAAATTTTCTATCTGGACGCCGAACGCTTTGCAAATCCCGATTTAAGCGTCAGGGGCGGAAATCCGATTTTGTTTCCTATCTGTGGCAATTTACCGGATAACGTTTACACCCACGATGGCAAACAATACACTCTCAAACAACATGGCTTTGCCCGTGATTTACCTTGGCAAGTAACCGACCAAGTAACTCAAGATAAAGTTAGTCTCACCCTCGTCCTCAACAGTAACGAGGAAACACGGGCTGTTTATCCTTTTGAGTTTCAGGTAACTTTCACTTACGAACTCCAAGGTAATACCTTAGAAATTCGCCAGCAATATCAAAATCTTTCATCCGCATCCCTGCCCTTTTCTTCGGGATTTCACCCATATTTTCTGACCCATGATAAAAACGGGCTGGAGTTTGAAATTCCGTCTCAGGAGTATCAAGACCAAACAACTAAAGAAATACACCCCTTCAACGGCAATTTTGACTTCAAACAGGATGAAATTGATGTTGCCTTCAAGCAGCTAACTAGTAAATCAGCAAGTGTGACGGACAAGAACCGCAAGCTAAAGCTGACTTTAGATTATGGCGATGAATATCCCATTTTGGTATTTTGGACGGTCAAAGGCAAAGACTTCTACTGTCTAGAACCGTGGAGCGCTCCTCGCAACTCCCTAAACACTGGCGAATATCTAACCATATTAGACCCAGGCGGTAGTTACACAGCATCTGTACGGTTGAGAGCAAATTTTTTCTAAACCCCTTTACAAATCTATAGATGTCTGTGCTATGATGGCAAAGTTGCGAATTGAACGCAAGGGTCGCTAACTCAACGGTAGAGTACTCGGCTTTTAACCGATTAGTTCCGGGTTCGAATCCCGGGCGACCCATAAAGGAGAATTCAGGAGTCAGAATTCAGGAGTCAGAATTAGACTGTATATCTTGGGTTGAGGTTTGCTAAGAGATATGGCGGTCAATCCAATCTTGATTGAATATTAATTGGTAAATACGGTTTTGGACTTTGAGAGAACCTTGTTGTTTAATAATTAGTCCTGATAAGAGCAATTCTTTTTCTTCTGGACTATCAACGGAAAGTATTTCTCGTTGGCGTAAAATTTGTCGATAAAGCTCTAGGAGTTTGTTAAGTTGTAAATCGCTATTGAGAATGCGATCGCGAATCGTTCTTAAATGCTCCGGCTCATCCTGGGATTCCCAATTTTCTATTACATTTGTCATTACCAAATTTTTTATCCATTCGGCTTCAGTGTTTGCTGGAATCACAGATGAAGAGTTACGAATGAGCTTACAGAGCTTTTGAGTGAGAAAAGGTTGTCCGTTAGTCCAGTGTAATACTTCTCTGATGACTTTGCGAATGGCGATCGCGTCGCTCACTTTCTCTTTTAATCCTTCCCCTAAAGGATAAACTTCGTCTTCTTTAAAACCCTCTAGTTGAATTGGTTGACCAATATTAAATGGCGTTCGCTTGTGGTCTGAGATTAAATCTGAGGGTGTTGCTACGCCGAAGAAAGCAAAAGTTAAACGCCGATATTCTAAGTTGATACTACGCTGGTTGTAACAGAAGCGTACCAAAGCAAAAAAGTCATTAACAGAGAAGTTTAAACCTAAGACACTATCAATTTCATCGACAAATATATAAATTTTTTTACTCTGAACTTGCTTGAGTAAAATATTTTCAATAAATTGGCTCAATTTTTGGGTGGGTGACAAATCTTTGTACTCATTCCACCAAATTGGAAGATTTACTTTATCTAACAAATCAAAATTTTGCCATAATTCCACTGCTAACCCCAAGTACCATTGAGCAGGGGTAATGTTGTCACTACCAATACGCGTTAAATCAATTGCCGTACAACTAAATCCTTCTTGCTGGAGATGGTGCATCATGCGTACCATCAAACTTGATTTACCCATCTGTCTGGCATTTAGTATGTAGCAGAATTCACTATGCCTGAGTGCTTGATAAAAGTGACGGTCAGCAGAACGCACTACATAGGTAGGCGCATCCATTGGCAAACTACCCCCAATTTGATAATCATAGCTTGAGAGTTGTTCTGAACTCTTAAGTAGGTCGTTTTCAAATTTGAGCTTTTCTTGAGTAATTTTGAGTTCTTCTAGCGTTTTTAAAAGTTCTTGATTTCGTTCTTCAACTTTTTGTTCTAAAGTGCGGTTGTAATCTTCTAATTGTTCGTATAAACGTGAATTTTCAATAGATATGGCAGCTTGAGCAGAAAGGATTTTTAATATTTCAATGCGCTCTGGAGTAAAGGCGTGTGTTATTAAATTATTTTCTAAATATAAAATGCCGCTTAATTTACCTTGATGAAGTAAAGGAATGCAAAGAATCGACTTAGGTTGCACAATGTTAACGTAAGGATCGCTGAGAAATTGTCCTTCATGTTTTGCATCATTTAAAACCACATTTTCCTGGCTATGGACAACATAGTTCACAATAGCAGCCGAGAGAAGAGGTAAATGGCGAACGGTATCTACAGAATCTATAGCAATAGATTGTAAAACGGTAACATTATCATCATCCATTGCTCCTTCAGCTTCAATTAACCAATTTTTTTCATGCTCAAGAATCAAAAAACCTCTTTGAGCGCCTGCATTTTCAATGCAGATTTTCATCAGTTTTTTTAGTAACTTATCAAGAGTTATTTCACCAGCTATGGTTTGTGAAGCTTTGACAACAGTTATCAAATCAAGCTTTTTGCTATCATTGTTACTTGTAGAGATAGTACTGCTGATGTCTCGATCGCCTGTTTGGCTGTTAACATTTACCAATAATTGGGGATATTCATTTTCAAGACTTTTAACTTTGGCTGTTGCTCCCCATTGGACATAACAAAAATGAGCATTTTTTAGGTAAAATTGACCAATTTCTTCTCTATCATTCGCAAGATAAAATTCGGCTGCACGTTCGTAAGCTATAGCTTCTTCATGAATGAATCGATATTTTTTAGCGCCTTGAATCGCTTGTTCGTAAAGTTCTTCAGCTTGCCAATTTTGTTTTAGCGATCGCGCTTTTTCAGCTTCGATTAAAGCATATTTATGTTGAAAATTTTCTGGGCAATGATTAGCCCATGTTTTCATAATTTCTTGATTGTCTTCTACTCGCTCAATTAATTCTTGTTGCTCCTCGATCTCACAACTATTATAATGAGCGAGATAGGAAAGAGACGAATAAAAATTATGTTGGGGAGCTGTTAAATATGAGCTAGAAGCTTTGACAAATTTTTCAGCACTAATTCCGTTAACAAAAGCAGTACTATAATCTTTTAAAAAATAAAAATAAATTGTTCTTGCCAAATATACAAAAAATATTAACCATTCACTATTATTTTGAAGCCAAATTTGTAGATATTCTTCCTCTTCTGCTTGAGAATTACCAATAAATAAGTTGTTTTGATTATTTATTTTTAATAAATTAATTGTTAACTTATGAAGTATTTCTATGGAATAAATAGCAAATTGGTGTTTTAATATTTTGAGCGACTTAGAATATTTTTGGTAATCTCGCTCAACCTCTTCTAAACTATGTCCGCATAAAAACTTTATCAAGCAATAATTTATAGCTGCATAAGAAGCAAACTCATTTTCTCCAGTATCTAGACCTATCTTAAACCCATGTACTAATTTATTGCGTGCAATAATATCTGTTAAAGGCTCTTTCCAGTGCCATATTTGACCGTAATACATTTGTGTAACAAACGCTTCTAGCTTGGGATTATTAATTTTTTGGAGTAGATTCAGACCAAGCTTACCAAACTTATATCCATCATTAATATCTTTTTTTATGCTACATAAAAGCATTCCATAAGTAGTGTAAATATAAGCTGCATGAGGTGGATTCCCATATTGAATGCAGAAATTAAGCTGAGTTAGTATCACCTCAACAAATAGGGAAAAATTAGTCGTATGTGTAGCTGAAATAATTTGTTGTAATATTAGTGTAGCTGCTATTTTCGGCTCTTCCTTCATCACAGGTAATTTAGCTAAATCTTCAATATTCTTTCCCTGTAAAGCTAATTTTATAAAATCTTGCTGTTGTTCAATCTTCTTCTCTAGATCGCCAGTTTGTGCAGATATATTTATTCCCAGTTCTAACAAAGTTGTTAGTGCAATATTTATCGCTTTATCGGTTTGAAAGATGGTCGAATAATATAGTATTTTTATTTGATTAACTTTAGCTCGTTCGAGAATTACTTTGCTTTTTTCTAGAACTATTTGAGATAGTCTTTCAAATTGTTCAAATTTAGTATTTAAATAAAGCATCTCCAAAGTTTCTATATGTAATTCCCACGTCAATTTATACTGTTCTTCCCAGCTATTAGATGCTAAAAATTTTAATCCAGTTTCTAAATATTTTAAAGCAGGTTCATAAGCTGTGGATGCCTTAGACTTTTTAGCTGCTTGAAGATTTAATTTAGCTAGTTGCTCTCTTTCTAGTTGTTCGGTAACTAATTCTGCACCTTCATTAAGCTGATTGACAATATTAAAAATATTTTCTTCTAAATTATCTTCTGGAAAATTATTTAATAGAAGACGACCTATCTGTAGATGAACTATTTTTTTATGTTGTTCTTCGATGAGACTATAAGCGGCTTGTTGAACTCGGTCGTGCAAAAATTTATAAGGAATAGATTTTGGATATTTAGGGATGAAAGCAGAGGAAATTTCAGAAGTATCAGTTGACATTTCCTCCTGACTCCATAGCAAGGGGAGTTTATAGTCATCATTTAAGGGAATAATCAACCCTTCCTTGAGTGCTGGCTGTAATTCTTGAGAGGTAACTGTTTGAGATTTTCTGTTGACAAGTGAAAGAATTTCTAAATTAAATTGGTTTCCTATACAGGCAGCTAATTTTAAAACTTTCTGTGTGGCTTCATCAAGTTTTTCAATTTTATCGACCATTAACTCAACTACATTATCAGTTATTCCTACTCTTTCGATTTTCTGAATATCCCATTGCCAAAATATACCTTTACTTTCTACCTTGGTAAGAGGAAACTGAGGAGCATTAAAAACTAATAGTTTTTCTTTGTACAAGGTTTGGAGTAATTGCGTTACAAAAAAAGAATTACCACCAGTTTTTTGATTTATTAACTTAGCAAGAGAGGTTGCATTTTTGATTGAGCAATTTAGAGTATCAGAAATTAATTGATTGATGTCTTTAACCACCAAAGGTTGAAGCATTATTTGGTTGACTCTAGCTTCTGCCTTTTGAATTTGCTCTAAGGTGTGCATTAAAGGGTGGGTAGGACTGACTTCATTATTTCGGTATGCTCCGATTATCAATAAATATTGGCTGTCAGTGTTGGTTATTAATAGCTCAATTAAATTTAAAGATGCTAAATCCGCCCACTGTAAATCATCAAGAAAGATAACTAATGGATGTTCTTTTTGGCAAAAAATGTTAATGAATATCTCAAAAAATAAGTTTAACCGATTTTGTGCTTCAGTTACTCCTAGTGGCTCAATAGGTGGCTGTTTCCCGATAATCTTTTCCAAGTCAGGAATTACATCAATAATAATTTGCCCATTATTTCCTAAAGCTGCTAAAATTTTTTCTTTCCAAGTTTGTAGGGTTATTTCAGATTCACTCAGGAGTTGACGAATTAAGTCACTAAAAGCTTGAGTAATTGCAGCGTAGGGAATATCTCGCTGTAACTGGTCAAATTTGCCATGAATGAAATATCCTCGTCTGCGTGTAATAGGTTTGTGAATTTCATTGACTAAGGCAGATTTGCCAATACCCGAATAACCAGAAACTAGTATTATCTCATTAGTACCTTGGCTGACTCGCTCAAAGCTAGCTAAGAGTTGAGAGATTTCCTGTTCTCGACCGTAAAGTTTTTGGGAAATCTGAAATTTTTCGGAAATATCCTGACGACCCAAAGAAAAGTATTTAATTTTTCCTAAAGTTTGTAACTGATAAAGACAGTTTTCTAAATCAGCTTTTAATCCCCTAATACTTTGATATCGTTCCTCTTGAATTTTGTTTAATAATTTCATCACAATCTTAGAAACCATCACAGGAATCGAAGGAATTCGCTGGTGAGGTGCATCAGCTTGTTGTGCGATGTGACAATGGACTAACTCCATTGGGTCAGTTGTTTCAAAAGGTAACTGATTCGTCAATAGCTGATAGAATGTGACGCCCAAAGAATAAAAATCACTGCGATAATCTATTCCCCGATTCATTCGACCGGTTTGCTCTGGAGCGATATAAGCTAAAGTTCCTTCTAATTGATTTGGGTTGCGAATCGTCTGATTTTCTCGCGATAAACGAGTAGAAATGCCAAAGTCAATAATTTTTAACTCTCTAGTTTCTGGATTGTAGACAATATTTGATGGATTAATATCTTTGTGAATAATATTAGCGTCGTGAATAGCAGCTAAACTCTCAGTTATTTTCACGGCAATAGTCAGAAACTCTTCTAATACAAACTGCCGCTGCGATCTTAAGATTTTTAAGGAGCTACCGCCAAAATCTTCCAAAAACATTACTAAACTATTTTGATATCGTTCTAATCCATAGGCTTTAATAATCCCGTCGGCATTAATTGAACGCGTAATTTCATATTCTTGTTTATAACGGTTTAGTTCTGAGGCGTTAGGATAGTTTTCTTTGAGAATCTTCAAGATAATTGGTTGACGATCGCACTTAAGAATAGCTCGATATACTAACGAATTATCACTTTCATAAATTTGTTGCAAAATGTGATAATTTTTGATTTGGTTCATGATTTATAAAACTAGTTTTTCAAAGAATTATGTTCTATGTACCATAGCCAAAAATTAATCATCCTCAAGTGTTAGTAATTGTTCATCAATAATTCTCATTCGCCCTTGCACAATTTCTTCTGAAAGAATTCGCTTGCGTAATGCCTCATTGAGCGCTCCTTTTTCTGCCAGGAGTAAACGGCGGCGGATGGCATCGAGTTTACTGAGTTCGCCATTTTTGCCTTCCAACTCCTCAGGACGCCGATTATAAAGTTCTCGCACTGCTTTTTCGGCTTTGGCAATTCGCACCTGATAAGCCGAACGCATTTCTTCATAGACAGCTTTTGGCAATACTCCTGATTTCAAGAGGCTATCTAATTCGTCTTGTGCAGATTTGCTCGTCATCAACTCGGCTTGCAATTCTTCAACCTGTTGCTGAACTTGTGAAAATTGAGATAATTTTAAGCGTTTGACTACCCAAGGCAAACTTAAACCTTGTCCCGCTAATGACACCAACACACTGCCAAATACTAAAGCAATGAGGATTTCTCGCCCCGGTAGTGTGGTAGGTAGGCTCAAAGCCAAAGCCATTGAAAGCGAACCTTTAATATTTCCTAAAAACAGTAAATGTTGCCAGCGCAAGGGAATTGGGCGGTCAAACCAGCGAATTCCGAATAGCAAGGGATAGACTGTAAGAAGTCGCCCGACTTGATAAGCTAAAACTGCAAATATGATTGCAGGTAAGGTTTTCCAAAGCGTTAGCAGGTTGATTTCGACACCAATTAATAGAAAAATAAAGGTATTAACAGTAAAACTGGCATATTCCCAAAAACTCAACAATGTGATGCGACTAGAAGCAGAAGTATTGCGAAGTCCTAAATTGCCAAAAATTAATCCAGCTACAACTACGGCCACTGCACCAGATACACCCAAAGATTGCCCGACTTGAAAAGTTCCTAAGGCAACTGCAACTGTTAGCAAAAGACTGCTGAGGGGATCGTCTAAACGAGCGAATACAGGTATGCTTAAGTACCCCAAGACTAACCCGACGACGCAGCCTCCTAAAGAAATAAATAACAGTTGTTGAATTCCCTCTAGTAAAGTGAGGGAACCTGTGGAATATACTTGCGATATTAGATTGAAGGCAACTAGAGCAGCGGCATCATTAAATAAGGTTTCTCCTTCCACAATTGTGGAAAGCCGAGGGGGTACTGGTATTTCCTTAAAGACGGCAATCATGGAAACTGTATCAGTGTTTGCCAAAATTACTCCGACAAATAAGGCAGGTATCCAACTTAGCCCCAGCCCAAATTTCAAGAGAACGGCAATAATACCACTGGAAAGCATAGCCCCAGGGCCAGCTAGCAGGGCAATTGGTTTAAAAGTGCTGCGTAGGCGGCTGACATCTGTATTAATACCAGCTTCAAAGATGAGAATTGGCAGGAAAAGATTTAAAACAAGGGTTGGATTTAAACCAAGGGGACGAGACAACAATTCAGTGATTGGTAAACCTGCCAATACTAAACCAGTGACATAAGGAATTCGTAACTGGCGCGACAGTAAAGCTACACCTGTGGCCACCAGCAAGAGAATAATTGAAATTTTGACTAGTTGAGTTACATCCACTATTAATTTCTGAAAATTTATTTGAACAATAGTTATCAATCAATACAGTTCAGTTAAGATCCCCCCGCCTGCGGCGACCCCCTTAAAAAGGGGGTGAAAGAGAGTTTGTTAACCCCCTTTTTTAAGGAGGGTTGGGGAAATCTTAAAACACTAACTGAACCGTATTGAGTTATCAATTCTCATCTTATAGGATGTTCGACATTTCCGAAATATACTTTTGAATTTTCTCATAGAAGGAGAAAGGCTTTGAATTTTGCGCTTTAATTCTTAGCGATCGCAATTCCGAAAATTACGTTTTAGTAAGTTATTTCTAGATAAAATACTTTTAACATAGCCTCTAAAAGAGTGATTTTATAATATTTAATTTCCGAGAAAAGCCGAAATAACTTCTTGTTTATAGTTTTTGGGAAAAACTGGGAATAATAAACACAGTAATGGCTATATTTATGAGTTTTTTCAACAAACTTCACTGGAATATTCTGCGTAAAAATTCTCAAAATGGCTCTGGGATATATTCACCTACTACTAGCCAACAAAGTGTAGTCCAATCCCGCCATCAACCACTTGCCAAACCCAAGCGGGGTATAGGCACTAAACTTATTTGGATAGCAATACTTATAGGCATTCCTGTTGGTGTGATTTGGGTGGCGAACCTGCCTTACCCAGTGATTCGCCGTCCGGTGGTGCGAAATGCGCCTGTTTTATTATTACCTACCTATATGAGTGTGGATAGTCACTATCAACAGGCGTTAGTAACAGTGGAACAAGCCGAACAATTGATTGAAAAAGCTACCAGTCCGGCCGATTTGGCTTTGGGAGAACAGAAGCTACAAGAAGCACAAAAACATCTCAATGAATTACCAACTTGGTTTGTCAGCGATTTGTCTGAATATAGTTATTGGTGGTACGATCGCCACTTTAGCATCTATGGTTTTAATGCATCTCGTCGTTTAGTTGGGCAGCTAGAAGCTAAGGTTTTTCAGGAAAAGAATGCTCAAACTTTGCTCACAGATAATATGCAGGCTTTATTAAATGCAAAACAACAATATCAACAGGCTACCACAGTAACCGATCGAAAAACTGCGATCGCTGCTTGGCAAACAGCACTAAATCAATTAGAGCAAATTCCCAGTCAAACCCTAGCAGGAAAAACTACACGAAATCAACTAGATGCCTACAACCGTGAGTTTCAGGAAGTTGTAGGACTGGCCGCCGGAAATGAACGTATCAGCGCCTTAATCACCGCAGCACGGCAATTTTCCTGGCAAGCTGCCAAAGCTGGTCAAAATCCGCCCCACACTGTCAGCGAATGGCGACAGATAGAACATTTATGGGAAGAAGCTATTGAAAGACTTAAAGACGTTCCTACAAACGATGTGGCTGGTTATACCGAAGCACAACAGTTATTAGCAATTTATGAGACTAATTTAGGTCAAGTTAAAGTCAGGCGACAGGCTGAGGCAGATGCTGTGGAGGCATTATCAGTAGCGCAACGAGAAATTGAAAACTTGCTAGCTTCAATTCCTGACGATCCTCAAACTCTAGACCGCAATCGCGTCAGCAGCCAATTGCAGAGTATTATTAATGAATTAGAAAAAGTGCAAAATGGTACAACGGCGTATCTCAAAGCTCAAGAGTTACTACTATCAGCGAATAATAAACTCAAGCAGTTGCAGGCTAAGTAAAACGGTTCAGGGGGCGACAAACTCGACCAAAATATCAATTTGGTGTAATGCCCTAGAAGGTACAAAGGATGAAAGTTAGCGGCAACGAACAAGGCAAAATACTAAGCCTTGTCGAAGCGGGTATGAGGTTATTATGCGATCGTTTCGGCATTATTCGTGGGACAATCGATTTGATTTGGCGTTGCCTGTGGAAAAGCTCACTTTAGAGTAATCCAATAAACTTTTAGCTCCCAATAATTTTTTTGTTGACAAATACATTACCTCGCAAGGAAGTTGCCCTGTAGCGGCTGTGAACGGTTGACATTACACGAAATGGCTCTAACGTGTAACGCGAACGCGCTCCTCTCGATGTTCTTTAGCTCCACCAGCGTGACACATCTTGGATGGCATCAGCTGTATCTTTTACTGCTTCTTGACCATCTAAAGGCGTAGATCGAAGGTTCGTGTCACCAAGTGCAGCCTGTGGCTATAAACCTTATACAGCAGAATTTACAGAGATTGGTACGAGATTTAAGCGCGAGCGCAAAAAGATAAGTGGCACAAGCAGATGAGTTACTAAAGCACCTAGTATCTCTACTAAATTCAATCACACCTACACCACCGCAAGTAAAATTAGCACCTAACGACTCATAAAATATGACTCCACAAGATTCTCCTACCTTGATTTTGCTCTATCTTGATTCAATATCTTGCTCAAAAACCAAGATAAAATCATTTACGGTTTTTTTGTACTGAAAACCATAATCTAACAAAGCTTGCTTTAAAGTTTGCAATTCAGCTTCTTTGAGTAGATTTTTCTTGGTTTCTATCTCAATAGCTTCCTTATTTACTGTAAAAATGAAACAATCCTTAAACTGATTAAAATCCCAGTTTAATTTTCTAGCTGCATTTAATTGGATGGCAGCTAATGTCTTATCAAATTCGTTTTTACTCATAACTTTTTCTCTCAAATTAGCTTAATTATATTTTAACAATTCTCACAGATAAAAAACAAAAGATAAACATTAATGAAGAGGGAAGTAAGTAAAGCAAGCCATTTTATAACTTCAAAAATATCTACCTTTTGGTCAATGTTTTATCAGGAATGTATCCTTAAGTATCTAAAGGCTATCCTTTATCTGCATTAGCAAAACCTGTGTGATATCGCTTCTCCCACGCCCCTTGCGTTTCAGCATTCGCTCGCAGCATACAGCAGCATTAAATTGAATGGCACGCTCGTTTGTCTACATCAAATTCAACCTGTCCAGAGCACGCCTTTAAGCTGTGCCACCATTATACTTAGCGGTCAATTGCTTGTATAACTTAATGTAACGCTTTTTCAACTTCCTCTTTAAAAGTTGTCTGCTATGTGATGATGATAAGTGAGAGTTAATTCGGTTAACAGCGTTTGTTTTTAATATTGACAGGTTTTTTGTTTTTGGTATTTACAAACTTTTCTCCGAAACCTAAATCTCTACACATTTATGATTTCGGAGACAATCTATGTCAGTTTATGTAGGCAATCTTTCTTATGAAGTTACAGAAGATAGCCTGAATGCTGTGTTTGCAGAATATGGTTCTGTCAAGCGGGTTCAGCTACCTACAGATCGCGAAACAGGACGGATGCGCGGCTTTGGTTTTGTAGAAATGGGTACAGATGATGAAGAAACATCTGCTATTGATGCGCTCAATGGTGCAGAGTGGATGGGACGTGACCTAAAAGTCAATAAGGCTAAACCCAGAGAAGACAAAGGTTCGTTTGGTGGAAGTCGTGGAAACAACAGCTTCCGCAACCGCTACTAAGCTTCATAGATTTAGCTCAAAAAGCTAACTCATTAATCTAGCAAATTAATTTTATTTAGCAGTGGCTCAGGCAAAAATACTTGAGCCTTTTTGATACAACATTTGAACTGCGAATAAAAACTTAAGCTTTAGAAACCAAAACCCATTCTCTGGAATTATGATGACAAACTCAGCCTTTCCTGTTAAACCTGCTGTTCTGATCACTATCATTGGTGAGACAGTACTCAAAGACCGTATTGTTAAACTACTAAAAAATCATGATGTAAGTGGTTACACTATTAATCAAGTACAAGGTGAGGGCGGTCATGGAAGACGCTTGTCAGACTTAGCAGGCTACAACACTAACATAGAAATTAAGACTATTGTTTCACTAGAAGTATCTGATGCTATCTTTTGGGCATTAAAAGAAGAGCAAGGCAAGCACGCCTTAATCGCCTTCCGACACAATGTAGAGGCTTTCTATTAATTAGCTCTTTTTTATCAGTTTTGTTTTCGGAACACCAACTTCTTAGCTGTTAAGATTTTTAATGGGTTTTCACTTAGGTTGAATTAACAGGATAGTTTCGGTTATCAACTTACAAATACTCTCAAATCCAGATGCTAATTTTGCTGTTGATATAAAGATTGATGGATTTATTCAGAAGCCCATTGGCCCTGATGCAGTAATCGCTCAAGTCGGAACAATTTTATCCCTCCATTCCTAAAATATCCTAATATTCAGCACTTCATTTTCAGATTCTGGTTATAAATGATCCGGTTGCTGTAGAGCTGCTTGGACGCTAGCCTCTAACTGTCCGCTTAGTAGACATCTAATGTGTTGTCAACTTGATTTAAACAGCTAAGTGAATCAGGTTTCTCTAACCTGAGTCTTATTTCCTAAATCTGAAATTGAGAAATTATTTCGATTGTTAGTATTGCTTGTTACAATTGATTGCAATCTATATCAGACGTTCGCTTCAATTTAGCCCAACGTCACATCAATATATGGTTACTAATACACGTTTGGGCTATTACGTGTAATCACAGTCTCAAACTCTTCTTACTTCATTCATCTCCCCCAGGCGATCGCGTAACGCACCACAAGTAGTTAAATTTCTATAGCTGACCGTATTTTTCTAAATTGTCCTTAATTACATCCCGTAACATTTTAGCTAAACTTCCACGCTTGAAAAACCAAAGAACATTGAGAGCAGTACGGGTAAGAGAATCGTTTATAGATTGATTAATTAAGCGAGGAACAACAACCTTAATACGTTCTTGGATTTGTTTTTCAAGAAATTTAAAGTTTTCTTTTTGATATTTAGGCCAAGGTGGTAAATTAACTTCTTTTTTTGCTGAACCAACTAGAGGAATTATTGGTAGAAAGATATCTTGTTCTCCTTCTTTTTCAACTTGCAATTGCGGGTTGTTTCTCAGTGCTTCTGACCATGAATCGAATAATGGATTAGAAGCTGGTAAAACAAAATATTTTTGAAGAAATCTTTGGCAATTACGACGACCAAGTATATAGTCGTGATGGCGAAATTCCTGTGATAAAAAACCACCAAAAGCATTGAGGCTACCACAAGCTAGAGGTTTTTTCAGACCGTTATCGCTACGTTCCGGAGCAATCAAAAAACGGCTGTAAACATCTTCATCCAAAGCGAGAATTAATTCATCTGGTTTGAATCTATTTTGATTGATAAAACTCTGAAATATTCGCGATACTATGTTGAATAAATTATTCTTTGGATTCATTGCACCGACATCATTGGGAAATGGATCTATTAACAAAGTGGCTCGGTTTGCTTGGTCTCCATCGCGGGGATTTCGCTGTTGATTAACTCGCAGCGCCAAGCGAACAAGTTCTATGGGTTCGTTGCTAATAATCCCGCCATCTACTGTTACAAATTCATAGGAACCTTGGGTCAGTAAATCTTTATCAGGACTGATACAGCGATACTCTGAACACGTCCCCGTTAATGTTGGGTTGCGAACAGGTATTTCCCACTTACGTTTTTCGTATTCATCGATACTACTTCGTTGAAGATCGCGAGGAGGAAATCCTATAGGAAACGCGCTACTGGCTAATGCTGACTCAACCAACAGCTTCCAATTACCGATATCAATTTTATCTGGATTCAGAGCGATCGCACCTTCAACCTCATCACTTTTGTCACCGATGGCAAAATGCATGAAATCTGCATGTTTAACCATACAATGTCCTTTAATGCTGGAATTTGCTCCTTGAGATTTAATTACATAAGGAACGCCACGCAAGTTAGTAATACACAAATAAACTTCAAATGGGTCATCAATATAAGGTCGTTTTTTACCTGTAGATTTTAACTTTAGAACATCTTCTCCAAGGTCGTTAAGAATAGTAGGATCGAGAAAAGACAAAACAGGAGCTTTCGGATTTTCCAAATCCTGAGTCTTTAGAAGTTCGGAGACATCTATTCTTTGTACCCAACTTTCATAAAGCTTATTCCTTACCGGATTATTCAATGGATACCCAACTACAGGGGTAATATCGCTATATAATGACGATGCTGTAATTGCAGCAACAATCGCACCTGCGGATGCTCCAGACATCGCTTTAATGAAAACATCATGGGGTGGAATTTCCCATTGTGAAAAATCATCACCATACTGCTGTTCTTGCTTTGATTTTTGTTCGTACCATCGATCTAAAGCTTCAAAAAGAAAGTCAATTACACCAGAAGTGTACGCACCAGCTGAAACAGCACCAGCCATGACTAAACCAATCTCAAAATGTGGTAATTTATTTTCCATATAGAAATTCCTTATTGTTAAAGTTTAGAATTCAGAATTCAGCAGTAGAGACGCGATTAATCGCGTCTGTACAAGAGTCAAAAGTCAGAATAATTAAAGAATCAGGATAAAATTTGATGAATAAATATAGTCCTACTAAATCATTGGTGAGAAAAATCTATTGCTTATTAGCGGCGTGTTGCAAAATAACATCGCTTGCTTTTTCACTAATCATGTAGATTGGAGTAACAATAAAGAATCCAGGAATAAAAGGAAACACAGATGCATCTACCACGCGTAAATTCTGTGTTCCATAAACTCGAAAATCGCTATCTAAAACTGCCATTCTGTCATCTTTACGCCCAATTTTACAAGTACCACAAGCATGGTGTCCCCAAGCTTCATCTTTGATAAATTGCTTGATTTCATGTTGTTCATCTATACTATTGTTGGGTAGCAACTCCGCTTTTGTGAACAATTGAGTACGTTTTGTCAAGCGTCTGACAAATTCCACACCTTCGACAACAGATAATAAGTCTTGTTCGTTGACATCATTACCTTCATCAAAATATTTAAAATTAATTTCGGGAACATCTCTAGGGTCAGTTGTTCTCAGTGTTACTGAACCGGCTGTGTTGTTGGTATGAGCCTTGAGTACAGCCCAGGTAAAACAGTTTTTATATTTACCAATGTCTTCAGAATATTTGAGAAAATAACCTTTGAAAAAAGCTGGTAATCCAAAAATAAATAAATCGGGTTCTGGTCTATCTCCATGCGATTTTTTGATAATTCCTAACACCGCTCCATTAGTTACATATACACCTGATTTAGAACGATTCCATTCTAATAAACAAGTATCATTAATTTTCTTTCCGGGTTCTGGTTCGGTAAATGTACAATTATCCAGGATGCTAAAGTTTTGATTCATTTCACTTACCACGCCGACTTCGTAGCGATCCTGTAAATTCGTACCAACTCCCGGAAGATCCACGCGGACTTCTATTCCTAAATTAGTTAATTCTTCTTTCGGGCCAATTCCAGATAATTTGAGTATTTGGGGAGTATTGAAAGCGCCTCCAGACAAGATAACTTCTCTTTTTACAAAAACTTTGTGGCTATCTTGGGAGTTATTTTCTGTTTTATCAGCTTGAGGATCGGCACGATATACATGTTTACCTTCAAGATACTCTACACCGATCGCAGTATTATTTTCATCAAATAAAACCTTAGTTACCAATGCATGAGTTTTGACTATCAATTTATCGGGAAACTGGCGTTCGGTTTCGCGAATATATTCTCTTGTACCAGTGCGTTTTCCATCTTTAACAGCGAGTGGAACAGAAAAAACACCTTCACCACTGACTTTAGTAATTTTCCAGTCATTCGGGTCTAAAAGTGTGTCTAAAAATTCCAGAGGATCTTTTTGCCGGAGTTTGAGAAAAGCTAATATATTAGCCAAGAAACTTTTAAAAATTACCTTAATAACTTGGGGTAAACTTTTACCCTGTTCCGCTAAAGCTTGAATTGCAGATTTAACGATAACTTTTAGGAGTTGGCGATCGCGCACAACTAACTTAGGATCTGCTAAATTGGTTGTTAGCCAGCCATCAAAGCCGTGGCGAGTCGGATTATCATTGAGATTAATGGGGCGATCGAGATAATTGCAGCGCTCTAGCCTTTCAAAATACTTCCGCATATTATCGCTATTCCAGGAAGCATCTCCTGTAATTTCTGCAATTTTGTCCCAGTCGCTGTTGTGAGGATACACCGTAATCATCGCATTATGGGCAGTGCATCCCCCCAACGTCCCGGCTCGCGGATACAGAATACCATTATGCTCTGGGCTAAACTTAGAATCACGCCGTTGCTGCTCCTCATTGGAGTAGTGCTTAACAAAAAAATCCCACCTCAAATCGTTATCTTCCGTCGCCCGCGCATGAAAAGCTGGTACTGAATAAGTGTACCGTTCCCTATCTTTGCCCTTTTCATCTCGTAACGGATCTCCACCTGCTTCTAATAGCAAAACCTTGTACCCTGCTTTTGCTAAATTCGCAGCTACCGGGCCTCCTCCAGCACCCGAACCAACAACAATATAGTCGTATTCAGCTTCTTTATTCATAATTTTTGTTAATTCAAATACATCAAAAAATTTTGGATGAAAATCTCAAACTCACTTTCTCTTTTTCAACTCTTCTCTTTGCGCCTCTGCGCCTCCACGCGATCGAATCATTCATTGCCTAAAGACGCGATGAATCGCGTCTCTACAAAAGTGCTGTTTGAATTTAACGATTGCGGAATCTTTGATGTCTAAAAAATAGTTGACTATCACCATAAAATGATGATAAAAATTCCGATGTGGTTTCAATATGTCCGATAACTTTAGCTTTTTGACGATTATTCTTTTCCTCCGTAGCATCTTCTGGACTAACGCCATAGACAGTATATAAAGATGTTCCAGTTGAAATTGTAGCCAAATCATTCCTAAAGTCATGTGGAGGACTTTCAGGAAACTTGATATTTGGGTTAGGAACAAGAAATACTTGTGCGGGATAATAAGCTTTACTTTCTCTTTGACCGTGTTGCTCAATTTCTCCTAAATCTTCTAAATAGAGTTTTGTGGGATATCTGGTAACTCGCGTAAATATTAAGTTAGTAACAATTGGGCCAAGACTTTTAGCTATGGGAACGATATTTGATAATTCATTTGCGAAGAAATTATAATTTTTGTCTTGCCCAACTAAAGATACCAAAGCCGAGAAATTCCCAGAAGGATTGCCATCCACAAATAACTTGAGTGCTAGACCTGGAGCAAAACCGCGATCGCTCGGATCTCCAGTAACAGATAATCGCAAAATTCCGTAGTCTGCCCCCTTAAATAAACCCGAAAATCGAGTATTGTTTGCCGGAATAAACTTAATTTTCGCCACACTTCCGTGGGCGTGAATCGCTTTTTTCCAATTACTAGGAGCTTCGTCTAATTGACGATCCATCTTAGTTTTGAGAGCAGTGAAAAACAAACCAACAATATCAATTTTTCTCAAGGGAGGAAGTTCGTCATATTTCGACTTGAGAATTCTAGAATTCCATAAAAAATCTTGTTTTTGGGCAGCTTTCCAGGATTGATAATCATCAGGCAAAGAACCCAAATCTTGAGCATTAGGCCAAAATTTCTGAATTTC
Source organism: Nostoc linckia NIES-25 (assembly GCF_002368035.1). GTDB lineage: Bacteria > Cyanobacteriota > Cyanobacteriia > Cyanobacteriales > Nostocaceae > Nostoc > Nostoc linckia_B. The sequence continues at coordinate 1,803,386 of NZ_AP018222.1, forward strand.
TTCTAAGTGTTGCATGATCTTTGTGGGGAGGTGGGGAGATGGGGAGGTGGGGAGGTGGGGAGGCAGGGAAAAAGGTTAAAGGTTAAAGGGAAAAGGAATAAATTAATCTTTCCCCTTTCCCCCTTACCCCTTTCCCCTTCCCCTTTTCCCATGCCCGATTTAACCGACCTTTCTCCAAGGTTTAAAGCCGTTGCTGACGCCGAAGAAAGCAGGCGCTAGTTCGGGATAATGACGGCGGAGGATTGTTAAGAAGGTGTTGTTGTCAATCCAATCCAATCCAAATTGAGTGTAAACTTCAGCTGTGTAGTCTTTGGTAAAAAAGCGATCGCTTTTCAGTCTTCGAGATGCCATGAGAATAAACACGCGAAAAGCGGTATCGCTAAAACCAAAACCTTCTGGAAGATCCTCTGCAAATAAACCCACCATTAAATCTACGCTGTCAATGTCGTTGTTATAGACTTCGCGTAATTCTTTAACCCATTGTTTATTACTTGTAATCTCTTCAAAAGATTTAACTTTACCCCGACCCAATAATTCACGAAAACGGTTATAGCGAGGAACGCCTCTTTCCCTATCCCGCAAAATATCAACAGCAGCCAAATCAAATGCTGGCGTGTCGTCTCCTAACAGTTCTCCTGACAGCTGCCGCAAAAAGCGGGGATAATTATGCAATCTCACTGCACCAGGGTAAGAAGTTCCAAAAGAGTAAAACAAATCTTGCATGGAAATTTCTTTTAAAGTTCCACGAGTGTTTTTACCAGCTATTTCAGGAAATTGTTTTTTGTGTAACAATTTGCCATTCTTAACTGCGTGGAACTCCAAATCATCTGGAATTAGAGGATGCATCCGATATACAGATACAAATTCTTGGGTGAGGTAATAGGGAGCGGTATGATGGTCAGTTGGAGAACCAACAATTCCACTCAACAATTCGCTCTCACCAATGCGACCCCAACGCTTTTTAAAATCCTCTCCGAGTAATCCCCACCAGTTGGAATTTAAGGCAATGTCGGTGGCAGGATGTGGCAGGATGGCAGGAGTCCATTCAACAGTATGAATTTTAGCTGTCAAAGCTGCGACAATCAGACGGGCATGGTCGAAGAGTTCATCGTCCGTCCACTCAGGATATATTCTCTTTAAATGGTCGCAGACCGTATTATGTTCTTTCACAAATAAGGTGTGCAACATGCTTAAGCCCACCCACCAAGCACCCGCAAAGCCTACCTTATCAATGCCGTTTTCTGCGTGAAATGGTAATAAGCCGTCTTCACCAATCAGCATTTTTCCGTCAACATGAGAGCGCAGTGCATCAATGGTTTCTTGATTACTGCCATAAATTTGTGAAGCATCCCACCAGTGAGTAACTTCATTAATAAAACTGGGAGGGTTGTTAGTATCTCCGGTTCGGCTTTTGTCTTCTAAAGTTTTGTTGATTGTCAGCCGCCCGTGTTCTGTTGACCACGGGTCATTTTCCTCTATGGGAATTTCAAATTTTTTATCGCGCTGGTTCCCGCCATGACTGAACCAATCATGTGTTTGAAATTGAATCCATGAAGCAGCGAGTAAATTCAAGATTGTCGCAGGTTGGAATTCACCTCGTGCTAATAACACTCGGCTGACAGTGCGCGGATTTGGGGTAAGTACGTTTTTTTCATCAAATTTGGCATCTTGCAGCGGCACATTGCGCCCGAACCGAGTTCCAGCCATACCCATTTCTGGATGCTCAAGGTCATTGTAACTGCCATCTGCGCTGCGAACTTTCAATTGGCGATCGCCTGCGATGGGAGCAGGCTTAGGTAACTTGTCGTTATTCGGTAGTTGCGATGTATCGTGGAGGTTTTCTTTTCTTAGCTTTCCACGAAATTGAACTAATTTTAAAAGTGCAAAGGGAGTTGGCAATTTATGCCACGGAATTCCAGACATGATTTCATCTCCTGGCAAATTATTTCAAATTTCGTCAACCCTACATATCAAGGCTATTTGATGTTAAAAGCTTCCTTGATGCCTACAACAAAATAACAAAATTACTGGAATTGCCCCATACTTTTAAGAGCTAATTTATAAAGAAAATCTTAAGCTTTTATGTGCATTAAACTAATGTGATGCACAGCCATTAATGGTGTGTTACGGCGTAAAAATTGGTAAATTAATTGAAAAATTACAGCTGAAATTGCGCCTAACACAACGGCAGCGATAAGTGGCAGAAGCCATTATTCATACTGCTTTCCATCGTTGGACTTTAATATTTACTTTACAAATGGACTCTAAAATAGATGGTCGTGATAATAAATTCAGTGCAAAATTACAAGCAGCAATAAAAACTTGCAGCAAGTAGGGCAGTAATTTTTATCTTCGGTCAATCCTGCTCCCGATTTCCATCATCAACACAGACGATCCCCACTAATGTGGTTAATTGAATGATGCAATATAATTTTTATTTTATCAACTGAATTTTAGTAACTTAACATCTGAAGTTAAGAGATATTTCGTAAATGTTTATGAAGCGAAAAAATAACATTCAGGACTTACGCAATATGTGACTGAAAAGCTTATTCTTGCGTAGCGGTAATTCATGAATTACCGCTACTTTCGTTATCTTTTACGTAAGTCCTGACATTTTTTGGACAATTTAAATCTTATAAATAATGGGGATTGGGGATTGGAGATTGGGGACTGGGAAATTACAGCGTTTTTCAGGTAAATGAAGTACATGGTTACATGGGTAGGGGCTTTACAGCTGTCATAGGTGTCAACTTAAGCTTAAACTGTTGCCCCGCAATCGTTTTACCCCACCCCAACCCCTCCCCTTAGCAAGGGGAGGGGCGATTTTGGCTTTAGACAAAATCGGGGTGGGGTAACGCGGATCTTGATGGTAAATGAGTAGAACTCGCTCATCACCTTTCTATCAGGGTTTCACGTTAAGTTGACACCAATGCACAGCTGTAAAGCCCCTACGATGATCTGTACCTCACCAAGTTGCAATCTGCTGTAGGAGTTATTCCAATACGGTTCGGTTAAAGGGGAAAGGGCAAAGGGGAAAGGTTTCAAATACATCCTTTACCCCTTAACCTTTTCCCAGACCACAAGAGAAGTTCATACTGCTTATCCGAACCGTATTGGGAGTTATTCTGTTTGTCTCCCCATCACCCCATCCCCCCATCCCCCTAATCTCCCTGCGGATGCTCATCCCACAAGGTTGTCACTTCCCGTAAACTTTGATGATCGCCATTACCCAAAATGAGATGATCTAGTAGGGGAACGCCTAAAAACTGTGCCCCTGCTAACAACTGGCGCGTCAATTCTATATCTTCTTGGCTGGGTTCGAGGTTACCTGAAGGGTGGTTGTGGGCAACTATTACCCGCGTTGCGCCTTGACGAATAACTTCCCGAAAAATTTCACGGGGAGAGGCTAGGGTTTCGGTTGCAGTGCCAATAGTAATTACTTGCGTACCCAGCAAACGATTTTTAACATCTAACAGTAAGACTGCAAAACGTTCTTGCATCTGCCACATCAAATCTTGACTGAGGGTAGCAGCAGCAGCAAGCGGACTATCAATAAGTGTCCCTTCTGAGGGCCGAGATTGAAAAGTGCGTTTGCCTAATTCAATAGCTGCTAAGATACTTGTGGCTTTGGCGGGGCCAACACCCGGAATTTGCATCAATTCTGCGGGTGAAACTTCTCGTAGAACTGCCAAAGGATCGCGCTGATGTTTGCCCAATTCACTCAAAATATATTGCCCCAAACCCACAGCTGACAGTTTCCCTGGCCCTTGACCGGTGCCTAGTAGAATTGCGATTAACTCGGCTGTGCCTAAAATTTTGGCACCATACGTCATTAGCCGTTCGCGCGGACGCTCATTTGTAGGCAGGTCAGCAATTCTAAGGCAATATGTCATAGAAAACTCAGAGAATAGTCACCAAAGATGGAAGTATCTTTAGTTATCCCTTGTTTGCTATCTAAATTCTCTTTATTTGAGAAAATCTTTAATTTTGAGGATTTCTAGGAGTCATACCATTTTGATATGAGTAATATTTCGAGTTTAATGCTACAGGCTGCGCGGAACACGGAAACGTTACAGCAATTTGTAGTTGAATAGGCCACAGTAGGGGCACAACAATGTTCATTGGTGTCAACTTAACGCGAAACCCTGATGAAAACGTGATGAGCGAGTTCTACTCATTTACCATCAAGATCCGGGTTACCCCACCCCGGCTTTGCTGACGCAAAACCTCCCCTCCCCGATGCCTTGGGGAGGGGCTGGGGGTGGGGTAAAACGATTGTGGGGCAATTTGAGCTTAAGTTGACACCACTGAACAATGTTGTGCCCTTACGATAATTTAGTATTCAAGTATGTATTCCATCCAAATGACAAGCGCTGTAAGGCGGAAGCTGCTATAGGTTGGGCGGAACACGCAAACGTGAAGGCGGAAGCTCTTACAAGGAAGACAGAAGCTCTTACAGGGTGCGCGAAACACGCAAATGTCAAGGCGGAAGCTCTTACAAGGAAGGCAGAAGCTCTTACAGGGTGCGCGAAACACGCAAATGTCAAGGCGGAAGCTCTTACAGGGAAGGCAGAAGTTCTTACAGGGAAGGCGGAAACACTTACCTTTAACTGGTTGTATTTTACGTCTGATGTGAATTATCCAAATCAACGAAATATCAAGAATTATCCGTCGTGTAGAGACGTTGCATTGCAACGTCTCTACAACTAATCCACATAATGCGTATTTTATAAATCAATACGCTTCGGTTAAAGGCTAATTGTACAAAATTGTGGGTTTAGCAGACGCGACGCCAGTCGCTACAACGGGGGAACCCCAACGCGAGTTGTTCATGGGGGAAACCCCCAAGACCACACTCGCTCCGCAACGCGCTGGCTCATAAATCGGCGTCTCTACAAGTGTTTTGGTCTTATCTGAAATGTATTTTTATAAATACATTTGCGTTGCTTTGAGCATGTGGTAAGTAATTATTAACTGGGTGAGAGCTAGGGGGTAACTTTGGAGTGTTTCCCCAGTTGTACCAGCAATTTTGCCAAGTTCTGGATTGCTTTCGCGATCGCAAACACTTCTTAGATGCGGCATATCAGAACAGATAATATGCTCTAACTTATTCACCTGTTCTAAGGTGGCATGACCATCAACTTCTAAGACATCTACGGGTTTGCCCATATCCCTGTCTAGTCCCAGGCGGATGGCTGAATCGGAATTACCGCCAGAGTTAGTAATTGTGGTGAAATCTGGATGAGGAATTGTTGGACGCAGTACCAAGCGCACATTTAGATGTCCGTTGGTTTCATCTTCTTCTTCGCTGGGTGGGTAGAAACTAATAACAATATCAGACCATCCCCGCTGGGGACGGATATATTCTGCTGAGTCTGGTTCGCGCTTTTCTAGTTCTGCCAAGACTTGTTCGGGAGTGTAGCCCCGCTTTTGGGTGTCTCGTTTGACTTTCCAGTTAGCGCGTAGGGTTTCAGGGGGTGCAAGGTAAACTTTTACGTCATAAGAATCGCGGGCGGCGCGGGTCGAATAACCGAGTAATCCCTCAATAATCACGAATTTATTGGGCTTGATATACTGCGGTGGCTCGAATGTGCCTGTTGTATGGCTGTAAACTGGTTTGAGAATCGGCTGTCCTGTGCGTAGCAGCGACAGGTGTTGCTGCATAATATCTAAGTAGTTGCAGTCTGGGTGGAGGGCGGTGATGCCAATTTCTGCACGTTGTTGGCGATCGTAACGGTGGTAATCATCTGTGCAAATCAGCGTGACATTTTCCGGGCCGAGTACTTGAGCGATTCCTCGTGTTAGTGTTGTTTTACCAGCTGCGCTGTCGCCTACAATACCAAGAATTATTGGACGGCTCATCCTTCCTCCCACAATAAAAACTAGCTTAGTAATAAAATTTTCCCGTAATAGTTTTAATTCTAGAAGGGTTTAAGCGAGTAACTCAAACAATGACTTGGTATGCAATATCTCTACACATAGGATAATTCAGAATTGGCAAGTAAAACATGGCTTGATGTTTGGCTAGCAGATGAATGTTGTTGTACTTCGTCCTTGCTCAAATCCGTTTTAATGATAGATTTTATGTTAAATAGACCTCTTGCAAAAGTCCCCTAACACCCCACCCCCAGCCCCTCCCCGCTCGCGGGGAGGGGAGACTTTGACCTAAGTCAAAGGCGGGGTGGGGTTCTTTTTTTTGATTTATGCAAGAAGTCTAATCTACTTTCAGCCGCAGATACTCAATTTTGATACACGCATCCATCACGACGTTGAGTCCTGCATTTAGAGCTTTTTGTGCTGATGGTTGATGCGAGATGCCCAATTGTGCCCACACGGTTTTAGCGTTAACGGCAATTGCTTCGTCTACAATTTCTGGTAAGTATTCAGAACGACGAAATACGTTAACAATATCCACAGGTTCTGGTAACTGCTCAAGTGCAGCATAACTGGGCTTTCCGTCAATTTCTTTAACTAGCGGGTTGACTGCATAGACTGTGTAGCCAACTTGTCGTAAGAATTGGGCAATTTGATAGCTGGTGCGATCGCGTTTATCAGAGTGACCGACAACAGCAATAATTTTGGCTTGGGTCAACACCTCACGCAGGGCATTATCATCTTCTTTCAAGTTTGGCATGGTCTTATGACAAGGGAACTCCAAAAAATAATACCAATTTGAAAAAAGAATGGGACAGACGAATCGTAGGGGCGCAAAGCTTTGCGCCCTACAGATTTTTGATCTGTTGCAAAGATTTTTTGAAATAGTAAATGTGCGATCGCTCCTTGATAGTCTTGCTGTTACAAGCGACTTCTCCCACGAGTTTTAATAGCATCTAATTTCCTGATTTTGAGTCTTGCAAGCGAGTAGCTGCTGTCAGAATTTGTTTGCTTTCAGCATCTTCAGGTTTGAGACGAAGTGCTTCATTCAAATCTGCTACTGCGCCTTTGTAGTCTTTTTGTATGAAACGGAGTGACCCGCGAGCTTTGAGAGCTGGAAAGTTTTTCGGTTCGAGCCGAATTATTTCGCTAAAATCTGCTAAGGCCCCTTGGTAGTCTTTCTGTTGAAAGCGAACTCCTGCTCGTATTTGTATAGCCTCAATATCTTCAGGTTTGAGAAGAAGTGCTTCATTCAAATCTGCGATTGCGTTTTTGTAGTCTTGCTGTATGAAAAGGAGCGAACCACGAGCTTTGATAGCTTCAAAATATTTAGGTTTGAGTCGAATTGCTTCGTTAAAATCGGCTAAAGCTCCTTGGTAATCTTTCTGTTGAAAGCGGATTTCCCCACGATTTTTAAAATTGCTGGCATCTTCTGGATCGAGACGCACAGCTTCATTTAAATCAGCGATCGCTCCTTTTAAATCTCCCTGTGTACCGCGGATCAAACCCCTAAGTGAGTAGGCTGTGTCTTCTATGTATTCTGGATTTAAGCGAATTGCTTCATTTAAATCAGCCAGCGCTCCTTTTAAATCTTGTACGCCAAAACGTCCCGCACCACGGGTAAAGTACGCCCAAGAACTAGGATTTTTTTTAACAACTTGATTTGATAGTTCTAGCGCTTCTTGAAAACGTCCCGTTCCAAATAATATCAAGCTCCGAAAGATCTGAACGCTAGTATCATCGGGGTCTAATTTTGCTACTTGGTTAAAGGATTCTAATGCTTGTGGGAATCGTTCTAAGCCAAGAAGTGTCAGCCCATGAAAGCGCCAGGCGGAAGTAAAATTTGGTTCTATTTGTTTAGCGCGATCGAAAGATTTGACGGCTTCTTCGTATTCTCTACTAATCATCAGCACAAAGCCGCGTAAATACCAAGCTTGATAAAAATTCGGCTGAAGTTCAATTGCTTTTTCAATACCTACGATCGCTTCTTTTCTTTCTTTTTCTCCTATGGTTCCTTCTTGAGAGTTTCGTGCCATTTGCCAACCATAATTGAGCCAATCTATGGCATCTGCATTATTTTTGGGTTTTTCGATTTTCAGTAAAGCTTCGAGAATTGAATTTGTTTCTTGGGCAGTCAGTGGCGGTGGTAAAGTATTCTCGACTCGCAACACAGGAGTCATACCAGCTGACTGGGCCCAACGCACAAAACTACGGATGGGAACTCCCCAACTAAAACCCAATGTAATTAAACGAGGCTGACCATTTTTGTCAGTAATTTTTTCCAGTTCTGCTGTTCCGTGAATGCCAATGACTCGGCCGCGAGTATCTAATACTGGGCCGCCACTCATGCCTTGCTCAGTCAAATTTGTATAAACTAATTCATATCCATAACTCAAAGATAAAGAGTTCTTGGCTACAATAGACGCAAATATTTTGGATGCTACGTTTCCGGTTGTCAATTGGCGTTGTGTTTGAACATTTCCAGGTTTTTGTCCTTGCCATCCGGAAACGAAAATGAAGTTTTTATCTTTAACTATGTCGTAGTTTGCCAAAGTAGCGACGCGGTAATTTTGTTCGCTGGTAAACTGTAATATGGCTAAGTCTGTGTCTGGCACGGTTTTGAGATTATTGTCATTCACCCGGACTTGATGTTGTTTGCCATCAGGGGTGATTATCTCTAAGACGGTGCGATCGCATTTTTGAGATCCTCGAACGACGTGTTCTGCTGTCAGGACGCTGTAGGTATTTCCCTGTTTGGCAATCATTACTCCCGATCCGCTACACTCGCGTAAAGTCGGCACATCTATTCGCACCGTAATTTCTTCGGCGATATTGTTAACTTCATTGGCGATGGGAGGAAGGCTTGCGGTTGAGGGTGCGTTAGCTGCGGGTAAGGTTTCTTTGGTAGTATAACCAGGAGCCAACCGAGCAAATGTTTGGATGGGAATTCCCCAACTATAGCGGCTCATTAAATCTCGTAAAGCTTCGGTCGGTTGGGAACCATCTTCATAAACGTAAGGGTTACCCCAAAGCGGATAGGCATGGATACCATTGATACCAATTACTTGTCCGCGACGATTCAGTATCGGGCCGCCGCTCATGCCTTTTTCAATTTCGTTGCTGTAGCCGATCTGATATCCTTCTTTAAAAGCTCGGTCTGGTACTAGTAGAATTTGCCCTGCTTTGAAGACAAACCCCTGGGATTGAGACGGATTCCCCTCAAAGGGAAATCCAGCTGCGTATATTGGTTCGTTAACTGCGATGGTTGATAAATTTCCCAGAGGGGCTAAGCTATAGTTTCCAGTAGCGCGGAACTCCAATAAAGCCAAATCCTTGCCCTGAAAGTTTACTCCTTTAACTAAATTGCCTTGGTAGATTTTCCCGTCTGCTGTTTGAATTTGAACGGGTTTGCCTGATTCTAAAACGTGTTGATTGGTGATAACCGTATAAGTTTGACCTTGTTTTTTGAGTAAAATCCCTGAGCCTCGGTTTTCACCAGATAAAATTTTTACGGTTATGGTTCTAGCCAGCTGTTTGAGTTGTTCTGGCGATCGCTCGGCATTTGCCTGTTGAGCATAAACTGTTGGGGAAAAAATGCTCAGATAAACAGTTTGTATAGGCAACGTCAACAGTATGCCCATCCAGGCGATCGTAGCCCGCGAGCGATTGAAGATTAATTTTTGTTTCATGTTGCTTTTACCGCTTGCAAATTTCTATACAAATATGCTTAACGAGCATTCTGCTACTTAACTAACCTGAGTATTAGTTTTGCCCCTCTGGTGCTTTTTCACTCATTAACATGCTCATATCAATGTATATTTGAGAAGAAGCATCTTCAGATTGCAGAATTGGGCCGCGAGCGCGATAACCAATTTCTACAAGGCTTTGCAGTACTGAACTTGCGTCTTTATGAGATTTCAGTGTGAAGAGTAATTGACTGCAAGGGCCGCCGTATTGACTGGCGGCGCAGATCACAGCTTGATTCCCAGAAATACCAGAAGTCAAGTAGTTCAAGATACCTTTTTCATAGGCACTCTGGAATCTGGAAGATACTTCTTGGCAGCGTATTTTTGGAGTGTAGTTGCCTAAAGTTTTAACCCAGCGAATCACGGGAATCTTCTTATTGTTGTAGTTTTTCGCGTATGTCGTCCATACGCCATCGTTACTTTTTTCACAAAAGTAAGTTTTAGCTTGAGCAAAACTGGGTGGACTGGTGCTAGCAATACTACCCAGAGCAATTGTACCTGCTGTCAGTACTTGCAAAAATAGCTGGGGTTTCATCGTTGGTAGTTCTCACTAAGATATGAGGAAAGCATAGATACTATGTATTTACCACAAAACCACAACAATATTACATTGTAAAATAATGTAAAAATTTATTCACGTATATAGCAATCCTATTTGATTTGTGAAAATCAAGAAGATTTAGATCCCAGACTTCTTTGAGGATGCAGCTGGCGAATCGAGGGCCAGACCTCTCGTCTAGCCACAAATTGGTTTGTAGAGACGTAGCATTGCTACGTCTCTACATCGGGTGGAATGACTTCACATAAAATTGGTATTATGTATTTTTATTAGAAAACACCATTAATTTACTAATTAATTTCTAAGGAATTAATCATAGCTTGTGCTGTTTGTAAATATTTTGAATATTTAGCAACATCAGCCGTATAAGTCATAATGTAAGCTTTATTATTTTTGACCATCCAAACTTGCAAGCGTTGAATTTTTACTCCTTCCTCTTCAAGAGTGTAAATTACTTGATAGGCAGGTCGGTTTGTGAGTTGAGTTTTACCCTGTTCTAAAATTTTTGTATTTTGATCTGACTGTTGGATTTCATCCAAATAAAAGTTAGTAAATTGCTCTAATTCTCTACGCTCTTCTGGTAAATCTTGAATAATTAAATTAACGTTTTCTAAATAGCTATCTGTTGCAGATTCTTTGGGAGAAATAAATTTCACCACGTTGCCGGTAATGCGGTCAGGAGTTCCAGTGTGTTCCCAATTGGCAGGATATTTGATGGCGATTCCATAAACAGCATTATTATAATTTTCAAGATGATTACGCGGGATGAAGATAAATAAAAAGGCAATAAAAGTAGCTGCGATCGCTATTCCTAAACCAATAACGCTTTTTCGCAAAACTGATTTTTGAGGATGATGAGCTATCTTCAGTTTTTCCAGGGCTTGTAATACTTCTGTTGCTGAGTGATATCTTTGGCGAAAGTCATATTTGACCATCTTGTCGATAATTTGCGCCAATCCAGAACTAACTTTTGCTTGGTCGCGCCAGATGATTTCACCTGTAAGATGATCTCTGGGTAATTGCATGGGATTTAAATTAGTAAGAGCTTCGATCGCAATGATTCCAACTGCATAAATATCACTGCATAATCTGGGTTGACCTTGACTTTGTTCGCTGGGTATATAACCGGGCGTACCAACCACAACTGTTGCTGTCATTTGTCCCTGAATATTCATGCCTTGGGAGCTAATTTGTTTGACTGCTCCAAAATCAATCAGAACAATTTTCCCATCCTCTTGACGCCGCATTAAATTTGACGGTTTAATATCTCTGTGAATGACATGATGCTGATGGAGGAATTCTAACGGCTCTAAGATATCCTGCAACAGAGCAATTACCTTTTCTTCACTCCACTGTTTGTTGCGATTGATTTCCCGACTCAAGTCGTACCCGTCAACAAATTCTTGAACTAAATAAAACTTTTGGTCTTCTTCAAAATGCGCCAATAAACGCGGAACTCTGTCATGGTTACCTAAGCGGTTGAGTACTTTGGCTTCCGTCTCAAATAGCCGTCGCGCATGAGACAAAGTGTTGATATCCGTTGCTTTTGGCGAAAAGTGCTTCACAACACACTGGTCTTTATCAGGCAATTTCCTATCAATAGCTAGGTAAGTAGCACCAAAACCACCTTCTCCCAGTTTGCTGATAATTTCGTAGCGCCCATCCAGGATTTTGCCTATCATCAGATTTTCCTGTGTGTTCGATTCACCTGAAATTTTGACATGGAATATTATTTCTCGATAGTACAAATAATTGTAACTATTTATATATTTAATATACAGAAAGCGAATTTTCTACATAGTCAGTAGTGCCAAATTTTACTCAATTTTAACGATTGGCTGAGAAAATCCGGTAAATGAAAGTAATTTGTATCGAAAGTAGAAAATTCAAAATTCATTGACAACATCTCTGGAAATATTCTTTAATCTCAGCCTACAAAGCTCCTTAAACGCCTATGCTAACGATTGGGTTAGGCCACTGGACTATATGCGTAAGTAAAACAGTCGAACAAAGGACAAAGTGTAAATGAGTAACATTCTAGATACTGCCATTGAAGCGATCGCAGCTCGTGAAGTTCTTGACTCACGGGGTAGACCGACAATTGAAGCCGAAGTGCATGTAGCCAACGGTGTCGTAGGACTAGCGCAAGTCCCCAGTGGTGCCTCCACTGGCTCTTTTGAAGCCCACGAACTGCGTGATGGCGATAAAAGCCGTTATGGCGGCAAAGGAGTCCTCAAGGCGGTACAAAACGTCAAAGAGGTATTTGCCCCAAAATTACTTGACTTGGATGTTCTCAACCAAGAACTATTAGACCGCACAATGATTGCGATCGATGGTTCTCCTAACAAATCCAATTTGGGGGCGAATGCGATTTTGGCGGTTTCCCTGGCAGCAGCCAAAGCTGGCGCCGAATCTCTAGCAATTCCCCTGTATCGCTATTTGGGCGGCCCGCTAGCAAATTTACTGCCAGTACCGTTGATGAATGTGATTAACGGCGGGGCACACGCAGCAAACAACGTCGATTTTCAAGAGTTTATGATTGTCCCAGTTGGGGCGACTTCCTTCCGGGAAGCCCTGCGCTGGGGTGCCGAGGTATTTGCTACCCTGAGCAAGGTATTAGACGAGAAAGGTTTGCTGACTGGCGTAGGCGACGAAGGCGGCTTTGCCCCTAACTTAGAATCCAATCAAGTGGCTTTAGAATTGCTGGTTGCTGCGATTGAGAAAGCTGGATACAAGCCAGGTGAAGAAGTAGCTTTGGCGTTGGATGTAGCCGCTAGCGAGTTTTACAAAAACGGTCAGTATGTTTACGATGGTAAACCTCATGCCCCTAGTGAATTTATTGATTACCTCGGACAACTAGTTGACCAGTATCCCATCGTCTCAATTGAAGATGGCTTACACGAAGAAGATTGGCAAAGTTGGCAATTACTCACCCAGAAGTTAGGTTCGCGGGTGCAATTGGTGGGAGATGACTTGTTTGTGACTAATGCTACTCGTTTGCAAAGAGGCATTCAAGAAAAAGCCGGTAACGCCATTTTGATTAAACTCAACCAAATTGGTTCGTTGACTGAAACCTTAGAAACAATTGACTTGGCAACTCGCAACGGTTTCCGTTCAGTAATCAGCCATCGTTCTGGCGAAACCGAAGACACAACCATCGCCGATTTAGCCGTAGCCACCCGCGCCGGTCAAATTAAAACAGGTTCTCTATGTCGCAGCGAACGCGTAGCAAAATATAACCGCTTGCTGCGAATTGAAGATGAACTAGGCGATCGCGCCGTGTATGCTGGTGCTGTAGGCTTAGGGCCGAAGTAGGGACTGGGGACTGGTGACTGGGGACTGGTGACTGGGGACTGGTGACTGGGGGAGATGAGGGGCACACAGAGGAGGTAAGGGAACAAGGTGAGAACTTGCAACAAGTCTTTTCCCTTGTCCCTAATTCTCCTTGTCCCCTTGTCCTCTTCCCAGTCCCCAATACCCAGTCCCCAGTCCCCATTCTTCACGGATAAAACCCCAACTTCGGCAACCCCAAGGTTTCATCCCAGCCCATCATTAGGTTTAAACACTGAATCGCTTGACCCGCTTGGCCTTTAATCAGGTTGTCAATTGCAGAAACGACAATCACGCGACCTGTGCGCGGGTCAACTTCCACACCGATATAACAAAGATTGCTGCCGTTAGCCCATTTGGTTTGGGGGTAAACGCCGCTACCGCAGACTTTTATCCAAGGAGAATTGCGGTAGAAGGCTGAGAAAATTGTAATCAAATCATCTCGCACGAGTCCGGGATCGCGCATTGTGGCGTATACGGTTGCCAAAATGCCGCGCACCATTGGGATGAGGTGTGGTGTAAATTGAATCGTTAATTCGTGACCTGCTAAATCACTGCAAATTTGCTCAATTTCTGGGGTATCGCGGTGACGGCCAATGTTGTAAGCTGCGATGGAGTTGTCTGCTTCAGCTAGTAATAAGTTAGTTTTGGCTTGCCGTCCGCTGCCGGATGTGCCAGACTTAGCATCGATAATCGCTGTTTCCGGCACGATTAAACCTTGCTTTAACAGTGGCGAAAGTGCAAGCAAACTCGCAGTGGGATAGCAACCAGGACAGCCAATAAGTTGAGCTTCGGCAATGCGATCGCGGTATAGTTCTGGTAATCCATAAACAGCTGTGACAGCAGTAGAGCGATCGCTTCTTTCAATACCATACCAGCTTGTATAAGTTGCCAAATCGCTAAACCGATAGTCTGCACTCAGATCCAGTACTTTACATCCTTTCTCCAACAGTGTGGGCGCGATTTGGCAAGCCAGACCATCTGGTAAAGACAGGAAAACTACTTCACAGCGTTGAGCAATGATTTCTGGTTCTACCGCCTCTATTGGCAGATTAGCTGTATGAGCCAAGTGAGGGTAAAGATCCCCCAAGGATCTACCGATACTGTTCTCACCACCTAAATAAACCAGTTCGACTTCTGGATGATCCATCAACAACCGTACTAACTGTACTCCGCCATAGCCCGACGCGCCAACAATCCCAACGGGTACGCGTCTAAAATTGCCCATGATCCCAAATCCTTATCCCATGAATGGTTAATTCGTTCCCAGCCATCAACATATCAGCCACCAGAAGAGAGAGAGGCGGGAGACAAGGGAGATGGGGAGATGGGGAGATGAGAGGGAAAATTTTTCCTTGTACCCCTTGTCCCCTTTGTCCCCCTTGTCCCCCTTGTCCCCCTCATTCTTACGTCCCCCATGGTGGCAGAAATTTTTGCCATGTTATCAAATCATTGCTAGTCTACTTCTCTGGCTTATAAAGGAGCTACAATCTAAAAGAAGAAATTGTTAAAAAAATTTACGTTAGGTAGCTGGAAATCTTTCTGTGTCACAGCCTAAGACTACCCAAGTTTTTCAATTTGATACAATTGATGCCGCCTTGGCAGACCTCAAAGCCGGTCGTGTCATTGTGGTGGTGGATGATGAAAATAGAGAAAATGAAGGCGATTTGATTTGCGCTGCCCAATTTGCCACACCCGACACGATTAATTTTATGGCGGTGGAAGCAAGAGGGCTAATTTGTTTGGCAATGACAGGCGATCGCTTAGACGAATTAGACTTACCCTTGATGGTGAGCAATATTACAGATACTAACCAGACAGCCTTCACCGTCAGTATCGACGCCGGCCCCCATTTGGGTGTGAGTACAGGCATCTCAGCCGAAGACCGCGCCCGCACTATCCAGGTTACTCTCAATCCAGCTACAACACCTACCGATTTACGTCGTCCCGGACATATTTTTCCGATTCGGGCAAAAGCTGGAGGCGTACTCAAACGCGCAGGACATACAGAAGCGGCTGTAGACTTAGCCCGGTTAGCAGGATTATACCCAGCTGGGGTAATTTGTGAAATTCAAAACCCTGATGGCTCAATGGCGCGGTTGCAGCAATTAATTGAATATGCTAAACATCACAATTTAAAAATTATCAGTATTGCAGATTTAATTAGTTACCGCCTCAAGCACGATCGCCTAGTGTATCGTGAGGTTGTTACTAAGCTGCCAAGTCAATTCGGTCAGTTTGAAATTTACGCTTATCGCCACACCTTAGACAATACAGAACACGTCGCAATTGTCAAGGGAGATCCAGCGAATTTCAAAGATGAGCCGGTGATGGTGCGGATGCACTCAGAATGTTTAACTGGCGATGCTTTGGGTTCTTTGCGTTGCGACTGTCGGATGCAGCTAGTAGCGGCACTGAAAATGATTGAAAATGCAGGTCAAGGTGTCGTTGTATACTTGCGGCAAGAAGGGCGAGGAATCGGCTTGATTAATAAGCTCAAAGCCTATTCTTTGCAAGATATGGGGCTGGATACAGTAGAAGCCAACGAGCGTTTGGGATTTCCCGCCGACTTGCGCGATTACGGTATGGGGGCGCAAATGCTCATGGATTTGGGTGTCAAAAAAATTCGCCTCATTACCAATAATCCCCGTAAAATTGCTGGTGTTAAGGGTTATGGGTTAGAAGTAGTCGATCGCGTGCCATTATTAATTGAGGCCAATGACTACAATTCGTATTACCTAGCAACAAAAGCTAAAAAGTTGGGTCACATGCTGTTACAAACTTATTTAGTAACAGTGGCAATTCACTGGCAAGATGACCCGCAGTTAGTGACAAAACGCTACGAACGTCTAGAAAAACTGCGACATATAGCAAGAACTCACGATCTATTATTGCAGGAAGAAGCGCGTCCGTTGGCGATCGCTTTATTTGACGAGCCATCTTTAACAATACACTTAGGTTTCGATCAGCCAAAAGTAGCTAGCTGTGACTGGTATCGCCAAAACGGTCATCCTTACCTGCAAGCAATCTTCCAGATTTTAGATAAACTCGTAACTTTACCGTATATCCAAAAACTAGAATTTCTGATTTCTTCTGGTAGCGATCCTTTGAGTAATTTACAAGTTCAACTAGATCGACAGGTGTTCTCCGATGGTACACTGCCTTCATCGATTAGCGATCGCTTGGAGACACAGCAAATTTACAGCTTTAGCAAATAGAGACAAACTATGTCCTCATATTTGCATCATTTATCTAAATTTGTAATCTAGCTCTAGCCTTTTAGCTAGAGCTATTTGTTTATTATGCCTGTATGCTTAAATTAATAATTCGGTCTGAAAATAGTACCTATAACTTTTGCTATTTTCAATAATTTATATTTTATGCGAACATAACTAATTAAGATTACAGTTATGCTTATTGAATTCAGTGTAGAAAATTATCGTTCGATACAGGAAAAACAAACATTGAGTATGGTGGCATCTGAAGATGAAAAGATGCTACATACTAATAGTTTTGTGATGCCGGATACTGATAAACTACGCTTACTTACCAGTGCTGTAATTTATGGCCCTAACGCTTCAGGTAAAAGCAATTTGCTGCGGGCTATGCAAACGTTAAGAACATTAGTCATCAACTCGGCTACTAAAATGCAAGTTGGTGAAAAGTTACCAATTGAACCATTTAAACTAAATAGGGAATCAGCAAAAAATCCTACTAACTTTGAAGTAATTTTTATTCATCAAGGTACTCGTTATGAATATGGAGTATCTCTCAATCGAGAACGCGTATATCAAGAGTGGTTAATTGCCTACCCAAATGAACATCAACAAAATTGGTTTTCTCGACAATACATACCAGATAATCCCAAGTTTCAAGCAGATGAAGGATACAAATGGTCTTTTGGCAAAGGACTAAAGGGAGAAAAGTTACGTATTAAAAAATTTGTGCGTTCTAATTCTTTGTTTTTATCTCATGCGGCACAAAATAATCATCCTCAGCTTACACAGATATTTAAATGGTTTGAAGATGAAATAAATATTCTTAATCCTAGTTCTCATGCTATGAGATTTACTCTTAGCATATTTGATGAAGATGATACTTTTAAAACCAGAGTTGCTAAATTGCTGAGCGAAGCAGATATTGGCATTTCAGGAATTAAAATAGAAGAAAAATCTATATCCGAAAGGCTATCTTCTTTATTTAAACCATTTATAAAACAGGAAAACGAACAGCTAGAGGGAGATATTAAAATTCACCAGTTAGATGTAATAACTATTCATAGAATGAATGATTCCAATGAAGAAATCGAATTTGATATGGATGATGAGTCTGATGGTACACAACGTTTATTTGAAATGGCTGGGCTTTGGTTGTATGTATTAGAAGACGGAGAAATCTTGCTAGTAGATGAATTAGATAGAAGTTTACATCCAGTCCTTTCCAAAGCATTACTTAAGATGTTTAACGATCCAGAAATTAATAAAAATAATGCTCAATTAATATTTACAACTCACGACACCATACTTTTAGATGCAGAAATGTTACGACGAGATCAAGTTTGGTTTACTGAAAAAGATAAAAGTATGACTAAGCTATATTCATTATTAGATTTTGAACCTCGTGAAGACGAATCCCTACAAAAAGGTTATCTACGAGGCAGGTATGGCGGAATTCCTTTTATTAATGGCTTAAGTATCTAAGGAATATGCCAAAAGGAAAATCTACTAATGATTTAAGGCGACGTTCAGGGAATAGAAAATCTAGAGACAACTTTTTAATTGTAGTTGAAGGGCAAGAGACAGAATATAACTATTTTTATGCTTTCAAACAGGACTTAAAGTTATCAACAACAGACATTAGAATAGTTTCTGCTTCCGGGGGCGATCCTCTCAAAATTATAGATAAAACCTGTAGCTTAGTTCAAGAAAATAAATTAGAAACCGAAAAGGGAAACCAACTCGAATTCGACCGAGTTTTTTGTGTTTTTGATAACGATAATAAAATTGAAAAATTTAAACAAGCACTTTTAAAAGCTCAGGAAAATAATTTTGCTTGTATAACATCAATCCCTTGTTTTGAATTTTGGTTTTTACTTCATTATCTTTACACCACTTCTCCTTTTACTAACTATAAGGAATTATGTCCAAGGCTAGAGACAGAAATGAGAAGAGCAGGCGTTCTGAAAACAAAAGAAAATTATGATAAAAGTGATGTAAAACTCTACCATAAACTTAAGCCAAACCTAGAAAACGCACTTAAAAATTCTGCGGAATTACAAAAAAATCACCCCAACGAAGACGGATGTACTAACCCATCAACTAAAGTACATATCTTAATTCAAGAACTTATAAAGCAAAAAGAATTTAAATGATTTACTATAGCGTTAACTGTTGATTGTTGATTGTTAACTGTCAACACTCATCAGTCAACAGTCAACGCGAAACCTCTTTTAAGAGGTGAGATGAGCTTAATTCATCTATAAATTGGTCTGACCTGACGGTAAAGGCTTAGTAACTTTAGAAACTTGTTACCATCAAAATTAATGGGGTCAACTTTTTTACTCGAACGGTCTACTAGTTTGTGAGTAGTGATGCGATCTTCTGGAACTTGACTTTGAGCAATTAACCAAGCAAGAGAATGATATTGAGCTTCGGTATAGCCACTATGAGTTTGTGCGCTACCGCTGTCATAACTATCTGGTGGTGTTTCCAAAGAAACGTGATAAGCAAAATTATTCACAGATGGGGGCAAATTTGGATTAGTCTGCACAGTTTCCACGCCCTCTGAACCGTCAAATACTGAGTTACCTGCACCAAAAGCTCGTTTGTCTGGCGGTACTAAATAAACCACCGTCCCGTCTAACTTGATTAAAGCGTGGTAGCTTGCTTGTACATTTTCATCAGTATGAGCGACTTGAAAAAAATTAATCGCGCTGGAAGCAGAATAACCAGTTTCATGGAGGACGATAATTGGTTGGTTGTTGAGAGGTTTACCATTAACGTCTGTGGTGTAACGTTCGCCGTAGTTACTTGGGTCAACTGAGACAATTTGATAATTAGGCCTGTACTGTGCAAAAGCTTGAGTGGTTATGTACCTGGCTAGAGGCTGGTTTGTCTTGACTGGGGATTTGATAACAGTCTGAGATTTCTGCTTTGGTTCTTTGGCTGATTGGAATTGCGCCTGGGGATATTGACTCCAAGCTGTAACCTCTGGTTTTGATGTATTAGATGTAATTGTATTATTTTCTACTTGCACCCCTCGTCCAATCAGCAGCACTATAATTAGAGCGGCGAACATCAGCGAGATGAACATTACTCTAGTCGCCCAGTCTGTAAACCTCATTTTTCTTATACTCGTACAACGATAGATATTACTGATAGCTAAACTGAATTTTTCACGAAATTTGAAATACTTCTCTGGAAACCTTTCCAAAACAAAAGCTATCCACAGTTTCTTTGGAAACAATCTGGAAATGCTTATGAGGTGCGTGAAAGTTAGACAGGCAAATTGGCTTGCTTTTATAAGGTAGTATAGCCAGCCGTACTACCCCACCATCTATGGTATCCAAAGAAGAATCGTTCTGTACCTTGATTTTAGTGAAAAATACGTTACTAGTATATGTTGCAATTCTAAGTAATTGTTGTAAAAACTTTTTATGGGTATAGAAATATTGGCGTTGCTGATTTCATGTATGAAAACGATTGTGCATGATATCGAAATCCTGTAGAGACGTTGCAATGCAACGTCTCTACATCTGGATTCATATTCAAAATCATCGTGCTGTTATTTTCGCTATTTTTCTGGGAATCCTGTAGTTGTATGCACTGCATTTGTTACTCCATCAGTTTAGGTAAGCATTATCTATGCAACTCATCACCTCCTTAGATATTAGAAATTCAGAATATTTATCAAAAAATCGGCTTATTAGTTACCATCATCAGTTGCGCCTAATTTTTTCCCTGGGTAATCAGGTAAAAAATGTTTTAGAAATTGGGATTTTTAACTCGCTATTAACAGACCTTTTAAAAAACAATGGATACAACGTTAGCACTGCTGATGTTGACCCCAATCTTAAGCCAGACATGATTTTGGATCTGACAACGGATTTTTCTTTGCCAAAAGATAAATTTGATGCGATCGTCTTATTTCAAGTGCTGGAACATTTCCCCTACGAACAGTCAGAACAAGCCTTAAAAAAACTTGCACAAGCAACAAACAAATTTTTGGTGATTTCAATTCCTTATTGCACTCAATATTTGTCATTGCAAATCAAAACTTCCTTCTCAGGTAGACCAAGGCATTTATTACTGAATGTGCCAAAATTCTGGAGTACAACGCCAGTGTGTGACGAGCATTACTGGGAAATGGGTCTCAAAGGATATCCCAAGAAGCGGATTTTAGACTCTGTTGCGAAAGCTGGGTTAACTGTCAAACAAGAATATATCGATCCCACCTATCCGTACCATTATTTTTTGGTGTTAGAAAAAAATTCTCAGAGTATTTAAGAGGGGAGTAGGGAAATCCGAATCATTAAATGGGGGCAAACAACGCTCAAGCAAGCAGCGATCGCTTAAGTTATGCTTTTAAAATCCTAATTGGTATCATGCTCTCATGTATTCTCCGGGTTTATCCCTGAAAGCAGAGGGCGATATCATCATTTCAGAATACTAACATCAAAGATTACTAATCATGTTAGAACAAGGCACTATCAGTATTCATACTGAAAATATTTTCCCGATCATTAAGAAGTCTCTCTACTCAGATCACCAAATCTTCTTGCGGGAACTGGTATCTAACGCTGTAGACGCCATTCAAAAGCTGAAAATGGTATCCCGCGCCGGAGATTACACGGGAGACATAGGCGAACCAGAAATCGTAATTGCCATTGACAAAAATAACAAAACCCTCTCGATCTCCGATAACGGTATCGGCATGACTGCCGATGAAGTTAAGAAATATATCAATCAAGTCGCCTTTTCTAGCGCTGAAGAATTTATCCATAAGTATCAAGGCAAATCCGACCAACCGATCATCGGTCATTTCGGTCTTGGCTTCTACTCCTCGTTCATGGTGGCGCAAAAGGTAGAAATTGATACTCTTTCCTACCAAGAAGGAGCGCAGGCGGTTCACTGGAGTTGTGATGGTTCTCCAGCATTCACTCTAGAAGATTCATCCCGGACAACTCGCGGCACGACTATTACTCTGAGTTTGCAAGGAGAAGAAGAAGAGTTTCTCGAATCAGCACGGATTCAAAATCTTGTCAAGACTTACTGCGACTTCATGCCAGTACCAATTAAGCTGGATGGGGAAGTATTAAATAGGCAAAAAGCACCTTGGCGAGAGTCTCCAAGTAACCTAACTAAGGAAGATTATTTAGAGTTTTACCGCTATCTGTATCCTTTCCAAGAAGAACCGCTGTTGTGGGTACATCTCAATACTGACTATCCGTTTATCATCAACGGGATTTTGTATTTTCCCAAAATGCGACCGGATGTAGATGTTACAAAAGGGCAGATCAAGCTATTTTGCAACCAAGTTTTTGTTAGCGACAACTGCGAAGAAATTATCCCGCAATTTTTGATGCCGATGCGGGGTGTGATTGATAGCACCGATATTCCGTTGAACGTATCTCGGAGTGCATTGCAAGGCGATCGCACTGTCAAGCGAATTGGCGATTACATTGCCAAAAAAGTTGGCGATCGCCTCAAAGAACTTTTCCGCGACAACCGCGACCAATACGCTAGCGTCTGGAAAGACCTCGGCACGTTTGTGAAATTCGGCGCCCTCAACGACGAAAAATTCAAAAAACAAATCGAAGACATCATCATCTTTCGCACGACTGCCAAGCTGACAGAACAACCTGCTGCCCAAACTCCAGCAGTTGAAGTACAATCTGCCGAAGGCGATGCTTGGCAAGATGTCACTCCTGCTTCAGAAAACTCAGCATCCACCACTCCTTACACCACGCTGAAAGAATACTTAGAACGCAACAAAGAACGCCACGAAAATCGGGTTTTATACAGCACCGATGAAGCAAGCCAAGCTACGTACATAGAATTACATAAAAATCAAGGCTTGGAAGTCCTGTTTATGGACTCCTTCATTGATACCCACTTCATTAATTTCCTAGAGCGGGAATACAATGATGTGAAGTTTACGCGGGTAGACTCGGACTTAGACAATACCCTGCTAGAACAAGACAAAGCACAGGAAATTGTCGATCCCAAAACCAATAAAACCCGCAGTGAGACCATCAAAGAGTTATTCGAGAAATCCCTCAATAAACCCAAAGTCAACATCCGCACCGAAGCCTTAAAATCAGACGATCCCCAAGGAACGCCACCAGCGATGGTACTTTTACCAGAAATTCTCCGCCGCTTGCGGGAAATGAACGCCATGATGGCGCAGCAGACAGTAGATTTTCCCGAAGATCATATTTTGCTGGTGAATACTGCTCATCCGCTGATTCAAAATCTGGCGCATCTTAGCCAAGGTAATATCATTCAAGGTGATGGTCAATCGCCTACAGACCAGTTAGTAAAAATGATTTGCCAACACGTCTACGATTTAGCGCTGATGTCGCAAAAAGGCTTCGACGCTGACGGAATGAAATCTTTTGTTGAGCGATCGAATGAAGTACTTACTAAGCTGACGGAACAAGCTAGTAAATAATGGGGCATGGGGCAAACAGGGTATGGGGAAAGGGAAAAGGGGAAAGATTAAATTTATTCCTTTTCCCTTTAACCTTTAACCTTTTCCCCTGCTCCCCCTGCTCCCCCTGCCTCCCCTGCCCCCCTATCCCCTCATCTCCCCATTCCCCTCTCCACTTCTGTTGTCTAAGCCCTAAAATGGAAAGGCTGTATTAAAATAACAATCTGGAGATAGTTGCTATGTCTCGTCGCTGTGAACTAACTGGTAAGAAGGCGAATAACGCTTTTTCTGTTTCCCACTCCCACCGCCGTAATAAGCGCCTTCAGCACGCTAATCTACAAGTAAAGCGTGTTTGGTGGCCAAGCGGAAATCGTTGGGTGAAATTAAAGCTTTCTACTAAAGCAATCAAATCCCTAGAAACCAAAGGGATAGAAGCAATGGCAAAAGAAGCTGGTATTAACTTGAATCATTACTAATTTATACCTGAGACTTTTGTAGTAGAGAATACAGGTGATTTGTAGGGTAGCAACTGCTGTGCTACCCTATTTTTTATATATGGCAAGGGATTAGTGTCCCATTAATTTTGCTACGTTGTGGGTGTTCAGATCCTCAACTTGTTTAAGATACAGCTGGCGAATTAGAGGTGACACCCCTCATTGAACGATTTTTCGTCATTCCACCCGATGTAGAGACGTAGCATTGCTACGTCTCTACAAACCAATTTGTGGCTCGACGAGGGGGCTGACCCTCTATTCGCCAGCTGCATCCTTTAAAAAGTCGGGGATCTATAACGTAAAACCCCGATACAAAAAGATTTTTAAAGCTATTGCCTATTAGACAGTGGTTGATTCAGAGTTTTCCAACTATGCTCTTGCAGAGTGCGGTAGTTAGCCTTAAAATAAAACTACGGTAAATCGATAGGTTTATAGTAGTTTATTCTGCCGAAGGAGATGATCGCAAAACTCACTCAAAACTAACTCTCTTTGCTGAAAGACTTTAGAAAACTTTACATTTAATAAATGAAAAAAGTTTTCAATAAGTCTGGTAATATATCTTTGGGCTTATTGATATAGATATTCATTAAGCTTGTTATATGTTTCAGCTAATTGCAAACTTTATCAGGAGATAAGACCATGACAAGCGTGACTGCTCAAAGACCAAAGTCGATTGCTTGGTGGGTAACCCTCAGGAAGACTTTAGGGCACTGATGTTGTTCATGCTGGGTTGATTGTCTTCTAGGTAAGGAGCAATGATAATGACTTTCTTCCGATCGCCAAATACGACTTTGCACAACCGATGTATAAGCAGGGACGCCTGATTTGGCAACCTTGGAATTTCGTGTTGGCTTAGATTCGAGATTTAGAATTGAGAATTTTTCTCTTAAAGATTTCGATAAATCTAGCTATCGCGATTGTGCTTCAAATTGAGATTAGCGATCATTGCGGAAATTATTGCGATCGCAAAACTTTATATCAGGTGTAAACATGTCGAAAAAAATAGGTCTGTTCTACGGTACTCAAACCGGTAACACTGAATCTGCTGCCGAGCAAATTCGAGATGAGTTTGGTGGTGATGTTGTAACGCTACATGCGATATACGAGGCTGATGCTTCTACTTTTGATGAATACGAATTGCTAATTATTGGTTCTCCTACTTGGGATATTGGTCAACTTCAAAGCGATTGGGAAAGCTTTTTCCCCGATCTCGATGAAATCGATTTTAGTGGTAAGTTGGTCGCCTATTTTGGTGATGGAGACCAATTTGGTTATGCAGATAATTTTCAGGATGCAATTGGGATTCTGGAAGAAAAAATTTCCCAAAAAGGTGGGAAAACTGTTGGTTATTGGTCAACAGATGGATATGATTTTAATGAATCTAGAGCTTTGAAAAATGGCAAGTTTGTTGGGTTGGCACTTGATAACGGTAGCCAATCTGATTTAACAGAAGAGCGAATTAAAACTTGGGTCGCTCAGTTAAAGACAGAATTTAGTTTGTAGAAATTAAGGGCGTACAACTGTACGTTCAAGTAACAATTCAGAAGTCAGAAGTCAGAAGTCAGAAGTCTTAATACCCAAAATGAACAATTAAAAAATCAAGAAATAATAGTAGACTTGATTTTCCAATTATTCTGAATCCTGAATTCTGACTCCTGAATTCTTTTTGAGAAATTGATAATTGAGAACTTATAGGTATTTATGTCTGATTCATTTGATGTTTTGTGGTTAAGTGCTAGTTCTATTTTGCAGCGTTTCGATCGCCCATTAGTTCAATATTTATCCAGGCATATGAGAATTGCCCATTGGGAATACCAGCAAAGTCAAGATGAAGGTAGTTCCATAGACCAAGCTGTAGAGTTGTTGTATGAATTTTTAGAATACAGCGATCGCTCTGTGCATTTAGCTGGACATGGTATGGGTGGTGCGGTTGCTTTAAGCTTTGCTCGGCGGTATCCCCAAAAAGTGCGATCACTAACTCTACTCGCTGTATCATCTCAACCCGCCAACACTTGGCACGCTCACTATTACTTTCAGCGGCAACTTTTTAGCATCAGCCGCGAACAAATTTTGGCAAGCAGCGCTCGTAGTCTTTTTGGAAATCAACCACCTCACACTGCTAAAAAGTTAGTAGCTGCCTTAGATAAAGATTTAGAACAATCTCCTACGCCACACTCTTTATTTAAGTTAGTTTATTTACCCAAAGGTGGAGTTTCTATGCCAATGATAATATGTGGCTGCAAGACCGATCCAATTGTTAGCTCACCTGCTTTGTATGACTGGTTAAATTGGCTCAAGCCAGAAGATAAACTTTGGGAATGCCCGCAAGGCTATCATTTCTTTCACTACTTTTATCCCCAAGAGGTTGGCGAACAAATTTTGCATTTTTGGGAACGCCACGATTTACATTTAGTGAAGGCATCTGCACTAACTTTTAGCACTTCTAAAAGTTAGTTTGGAAGAAAGATTCAGAATTATAAATCAATTAGGGTATTTATATGTGCCAATAAAACGCAAATTTATACTAAATTATGATAGGAGCAAAAAGAAGGTTTCTGCCTCAACTTTTGAATTCAGAATTCTGCTGTAAATTTTCAAAAAGACTGCTAGCAAAAATTTATATTTGCTAGTAGTTCGGGCGGTGGTAATAAATACTATCGTCCTCTTTGTGCTGCTTATTTTTAATAATTAACTTTTGTAAACAGAATTACTTAATAGAAAATATTTTCAATAAACTAAATTTGTAATCTCAATTATTGGTAATAAGTTCAATAAGCTTAGATGTCTGATGACATGCAATGAATTGGAAGAAGCTCTCCAAACACCTTAAAAGGCTTCATATCCAAGCTGATGCAGCTGATTTGCTCCACTAACAGGACATTTCAATTCTGAAATCATAACCAAGTAATTGAGTATTGTTAGCAACAACTAAGAGCAAGCTTAACAATGCAGACATACGGCAATCCCAACGTCGAATTTGATTGGTGGAATGGTAACGCCCGCTTCGCCAACCTTTCTGGCTTATTTATCGGCGCTCATGTGGCACAAGCGGCGCTGACGACACTCTGGGCTGGGGCATTTACATGGTTTGAAATCTCTCGCTACAACCCCGATTTACCGATGGGGGAACAGGGACTAATTTTGCTACCCCACTTAGCAACTTTGGGTTTTGGTGTGGGTGCAGATGGTCAGGTAATCGATACTTACACCTATTTTGTTATCGGCGCTTTGCACTTAATTTCTTCAGCAGTCCTTGGTGCAGGGGCACTTTTCCACACCTTCAAAGCTCCAAAAAACTTAAAAGATGCCAGTGGTAACGCTCGGAAATTTCATTTTACATTCAAATTGACTATTGTAGAGAAACATTGACTCAGCAAATCATTCTAAATTCTGACTTTTCGTGTTAATTGGCTTTCGCTCAACCCTAGCTAAATAAACTCTTATGCCTGCGGAGCAAAGCAGTGAACTGCGGGCATTTTTTTGGAATTTTCATGAGGGTAACTAATGTTGGCTATGATTTTGTGCGCTTTTTGCACTTGGACAATTATAGTTCTATTTGTTTCTAGTGTTTGGTTAACCTTGAAAAAAGGGGTAATTTATATAAAAAATTTGCATCAAATTCCTTGTTCTGGTTGTGATTATTTTACCAATGATTACCGTCTTAAATGTACTGTACACCCGGTAAAAGCTTGTTCAGAACAAGCGATTGGTTGTATCGACTTTGAACCAAAAACTTCTGTCTGTAATGCTTGCCAGAAAGGACGGCGAAAGCTTTGTTAAATAGCTGAGCAATATTTTGAGATTGCGATCGCACTTATAAAATTGAGGTGTTTTGGGGTTGCGATCGCTAGACCTCAAAGCAACAGAATTTAGAAATTAATATATTGAAAAATATAGAGCAAAACTTATCTGAATTACTTTCATTTCAAAAAACTGAAATAAGCCCTTATTCTCAAAATAAATCGCTTTCTGAAACTCAAGAAGTATTCTATGTTTCAATATGATTTAATTTTTTATCAACAATCGAGACTTGCCTTGATAACTTGCTGAGTCTGCCACCAATTGAAAAAACCTATTTAATTAAAATCAAATATTCCAGTCTAAAGAAATGAATATTATAAATTTAATTCTTTCTCAAGAAGATTGATTTTTTGGTAATTTTTTATTGCTCATGCTAGAAAAAATTTTCTAAATATTTTTGTTTTGTAAAGTTTTTTAAGATTAGCAGTCAGTTAGTCTAGAAAATGGTAAAAGTTCGATAATAAAAAAGATTGACGTAGCTATTTTTGGTTTCTCAATCCTGTAACCTTATTTGTACTCTGCAACAATTATGCAAAATCTTACCAGAATTACTCGCAATCCTGAAGTGATGGGCGGCAAACCCTGTATTCGGGGAATGCGTGTTACTGTTGGTACTATCGTTGGCTTAATGGCATCTGGACATAGTAATAGTGAGATTCTCAAAGCATATCCCTACCTCGAAGAAGCCGACATCTATGAAGCACTTGCGTATGCTGCGTGGCGAGCTGAAGAGATTGAAGTTCCTCTCACAAGTGCATGAAAATTTTGATTGATATGAACCTTTCCCCTGATTGAGTTGCAGTTTTTGACAAATACAATATTTCTGCTGTCCATTGGTCTACCGTTGGCGATCCCCGTGAGAAAGATTCAGTAATTATGGAATGGGGAAGAACTAATGGATATATCGTCTTTACTCACGATTTAGACTTCGGTTCCCTACTAGCTGCAACAAGTATCGATACTCCCAGTGTCATTCAGGTTCGTACTCAGGATGTTTTGCCAAACAGTATCGAAAATCTAGTCATTTCAGCCCTAAATCAGTTTGAGTCTTCACTAGAAACAGGAGCATTGGTCACTGTCGATCGAACCCAATCCAGAGTTCGTATTTTACCAATTAGACGCGGATAGTTTTAGGTAAATATCGCCAACTCAGTTTCAGGATCGAAAAAGTGGATTTTATCTGGATTTAAGGATAACCAAAGTTGTTCGCCAACTCGGACAAATCGCTCTGGTGGTATTCGTACTTGGAGATAATTATTTGTAGGACTAGGTTGAGAACCAGGTTCAGCAATCCTAACAGACAAGAAGGAATCGTTACCTAAATTTTCTACTAAATCCACTTGCACTGGTAAATTTTTAGTAGCAGGTAAACTTAAATTTAAGTGTTCTGGACGAATGCCTAAAATTAGAGTTTTTCCATCATATTGTTGTAAGGATTTTGCCCAAACTTCTGGAAGCGTTAAACGAAACTGGGAATGAGTAATCAACAGCGGAGCATGAAATTTTACAGGAATAAAATTCATCGGTGGCGAACCAATGAACTCTGCAACAAAAAGGTTTGCAGGATGATTGTAAATTTCTAATGGAGAATCGACTTGCTGAATTTTACCCTCAGACATAATCGCAATCCGATCGCCCATTGTCATCGCTTCGGTTTGGTCGTGGGTAACGTAAATCGTGGTTGTCCCCAATTGGCGCTGCAATTTCACAATTTGAGCGCGAGTTTCTGCCCGCAATTTGGCGTCTAAGTTAGAAAGCGGCTCATCCATTAAGAATACTTGGGGATTTCGCGCGATCGCCCTTCCTAATGCAACGCGTTGCCTTTGTCCCCCTGATAGCTGCTTGGGCAACCGTTTCAGCAATGTTTCAATTTGTAAAAGTTGGGCAACACTACGCACCTGCTCGTCTACAGTCCGTTCTCTGTCAGAAATATAACGCAGTCCTTTAGGTAACTTTCTTGTCGCTCCGACGAGGAGATTTTCAGCCCACGTCCGAAAATAGGGAGTATTTTCTCCTCTGCTCCCTCCGAAGTTCCGATCGGAGGAAGCCTCCGCTCGGACTTCTCTCTGCTCCCCTGCTCCCCTGCTTCCCCTGCTTCCCCTGCGGCGTAACCCAAAAGCAATGTTGTCATACACCGTCATGTGGGGATAGAGGGCGTAATTTTGGAATACCATCGCGATGTCGCGTTCTTTGGGTGGTAAATCATTAATCAAGCGATCGCCTACCCAAATATTACCTCCAGTCATCACCTCTAACCCAGCGATTAGCCGCAGCAAGGTGCTTTTGCCACAACCAGAAGGGCCTACCAGCACCATAAATTCCCCATCTGCGATCGTCAAGTTAATCCGCCGCAAAACATTGATGCTTTCTCCACGTTCTCGGCTTGCATCAGCTTTTTCCCCAGCTTGGAGTGGGGACTGAGTTTGTGAGGTTACGGTTTCCCCTTGACGCGGGGAAAAGCTTTTATAAACGTTTTCTAAAACAACTTCGGCCACAACTAATTATCTGACTGTGAATTGGGGATTGAGCATTGGGCATTGGGCATTGGACTAATGACTAATGACTAATGACAGTTTAGCGACCATAATACACGTTCTCTATAAATACGAAAAGTAAAAAAAACAGCTTGCACCATCAAAAGCAAACTACCCTAAATTTTAGGGCTGTCACTAAATAATTACGAATTACGAATTACGAATTATTAAAAGGTGTTGTTATGACTACGCATGTACCTGCTAATTCTAATCCAGACCCCAATGTTAACCCTGCTCATGACATTGTAGACGTACAAAATACAGATTGTTGCATTGTGGGCGGAGGACCGGCAGGGGTGGTTTTAGCGCTGTTGTTAGCGCGTCAAGGGATTTCTGTGATGCTATTGGAAGCACACAAAGACTTCGATCGCGATTTTCGTGGCGATACAATTCATCCATCGGTGATGGAAATTATGGAAGAATTGGGACTAAGTAGAGCTTTGCTACAAATTCCCCATACCAAAATCCGCCGCCTTAGTATTCAAACTCCTCAAGATGCTGTGACATTGGCTGATTTTAGCCATCTAAAAACCCGCTACCCTTACATTACGATGCTTCCTCAGGTGAAATTTCTGGAGTTCATCACCCAAGAAGCTCAAAAATATCCTAGTTTCCGTCTAGTAATGGGTGCGAATGTCCAGGAATTAATTACGGAAAATGGCGTGATTCAGGGCGTCCGCTATCGAGGAGGCGGTGGCTGGCATGAAGTCCGGGCAATGCTGACGGTTGGCGCGGACGGCCGTCACTCACGTTTAAGAAACCTGGGTGAGTTTGAGTCCGTTGAAACCTCGCCACCAATGGATGTTCTCTGGTTCCGCCTACCCCGTCAGCCAGAAGATGCAGAGGGGGGAATGGGGCGCTTTGGCCAAGGACACATAATTGCTATGCTTGACCGTGGCGATGAGTGGCAAGTTGCCTATGTTATTCCCAAAGGCGGCTATCAAAAACTACGGGCTGCGGGTTTGGAGGAATTAAAAAAATCTATAGTCGAAGTAGTGCCGGAATTCCAGCAACGTATCGCAAATTTGCATGATTGGTCGCAAGTAGCTTTTCTCTCAGTCGAGTCCAGCCGCGTTAAACGCTGGTATCATCGAGGATTATTACTCATCGGCGATGCCGCACACATCATGTCTCCAGTTGGCGGAGTTGGCATTAACTATGCAATTCAAGATGCTGTAGTGGCGGCGAATGTACTCAGCAAACCACTCAAGAACCGACAAGTACAACTTAGCGACCTCGCAAAAGTACAGCATCAACGGGAGTTGCCCACACGCATCATTCAGGCATTTCAAACTTTTGTCCAAAAGCGGGTATTTGCCCCTGTTCTCAGTTCAAATGAGACGTTTGTACCACCTG
Source organism: Nostoc linckia NIES-25 (assembly GCF_002368035.1). Lineage (GTDB taxonomy): Bacteria > Cyanobacteriota > Cyanobacteriia > Cyanobacteriales > Nostocaceae > Nostoc > Nostoc linckia_B. The sequence goes on from NZ_AP018222.1 coordinate 1,834,734, forward strand.
GGTTTTTGCGCTTGCCCATTTTGCGCGACCTCCCAGCAAGGTTAATTGGCTTGGGTGTTTTTCCCGTTCGCGTCAAAGCTTAATTTTTGCTGAGAATTTTTGATATGTTAGGGATGGATGGTACAATTATACTACTCAAATGCAGAATTCAATGCTCATCCCAGTCAGGCGGAGGCGGCGAACAGTACCTTTAATGCTGTTCAAAGCGATCGCTTGGCTTTTATGCTAAAAATGGAATTCAGAATTCAGGAGTCAGAATTAAAGTAGCTCCTAGTGGATGAATCACAAGTCAAACACTAAATTAAATTTTCAATTTTGCGGTGCTTCTAGCTGGCGATTGCCAATTTTTAACAGAGAATGATTCTGAATTCTGTATTCTTCTTCAAAACATATCTAGATATTAATTGGCACTATATAGAAAAACCCCTTCTTTTTGAATAACCACTTTTTGCAGTCAGTTATTTATGGCTAAATCCCACACACAACTCAACAAAATGAATCTTACCGACTTTATACAGATGCGATTAATCGCGTCCCTACGCATTTCCCACTCCCTATTTTTCAGACAGGAGGAATTTTAATGAACAGCTGCGTTTTAATGGCGGAAATTATTAACGAGCCGCAACTGCGCTACACAGCAGATAATAATCTGGGAGTTACAGAAATGTTAGTACAATTTCCTAATTCCCAGAAACCAGAAGATCCGCCAGCTACGCTGAAAGTTGTAGGTTGGGGCAATTTAGCAACAGAAATTCAGCAAAACTATCACCAAGGCGATCGCGTTATTCTTGTAGGACGTTTAACTATGAATACTGTTGAGCGTCAAGAAGGTTTTAAAGAAAAACGCGCTGAATTAACAGTACAACAAATTCAATCTGTTGGAAGTAGTTTTAATACTACATCCTTCTCCTCAAACGCAACTCCATCATTTACCGAAACTCCACCACGACAACCATCACCATCTCGTCCCCCAGAGACAAATTTTTCCACTTACGAGTCACAACGTCCAGCGCCTACCCCAGCACCCGTTGGCGTTACTCCCGCGACAAATTATGAACCCACACCCCAACCTGCAAATTACGAGCGAACCACTTACCCAGCGGTGAAACAAGAAGAACCAGACCCAGATGATATTCCGTTCTAAAATTGGTAGTTTCGGGTGTATTCAACTTGCTAAACATACTTAGCAAAAAGCATCACGATTAAATAATTTTTAGAAGTAGCCATCCTTGAGGATCTGCTACTTTTTATTTATCTAAATTTAGCAAAGTATTAACTAAATCACTAGCAATGACAACATAAACACCAGCAACATTATTAGGAATATCTACATTACCCTTGGTAAAACAAAGTAGTGCAGTTACCCACCGTGCATTTTTTAAATGTTTTACTTGTATAGCTTGCCCTTTAACTTTACTAATTAAATCGCCTTCGTTAAAATCAAAAGTACTTTTGCCGTAGCGTTTACGCAGACGATTATTTTTATAAACTTTAGTACCACCGTGAGACTTGACATCAACTACATACCAGTTGCCTTGAGGTGAATGCAACACTACATCTGCATCTCCCCATCTCTGAATCCGGAGGTTATATTCTATTTGCCATCCTTGATGTTGCAAGGAACGTACTAATGTCGCTACCTCAGTTTCAGCCTTAGCACCACGTTGAGCATCACCTGCTCTTTTCATTAAGTATTGTCCCTTGCAAAAAGAGTAGCATGAACCTACTAATCCCCCAAGCAAGAGCAATATTCCCACAAAAGAAGTACTTAAAATCCTGAATAATAGTACTGTTCCTGTCAAAACAACTATTGCAAAAGCATAATTGAGCATCGCAGACTGGCGACGTTCTTTAAATAATTTACGGATTTGTTCTCCCGGATGTTTTTTTCGTGGTGGCAAGTTATTTAAATACAGAATCTATGGAAATAGAGGATACCATAAGGCTGGCAATTTCTGCTCCTAACCAGTTTAGACATCGCAGATGCGTATATATTAAACTTCTTGCAGAAGTCGGGAAAAGGGGAAAGGTTTGGATTTTCCCTTTCCCGTTTAACCTTTTCCCTTTTCCCATCTCTTGCAAAAAGCACTTTTGCAAGAGGTATATTGTGGAAAGTATGATGTCAGCAGTGAAAAAACTGACATACTCATCAAAACTACTGTTAAAATCCAAATAATTTTCAGTTAAAACTCCTACCCGACTCCTATGAGAGAAACTGTCCTAGAGGTTCGCAATCTGCAAGTTGAATTTCCCGGTGATGGCAATATCGTCAGAGCTTTGGATGGTATTTCCTTTGAATTGCGTCGAGGTGAGACTCTAGGAATAGTGGGAGAGTCAGGAAGTGGAAAATCAGTCACATCCTTAGCTGTGATGGGTTTGTTGCAGACTCCCGGTAGAGTGGCTGGCGGTGAAATCTGGTTTAGTCCTCAGGAGAACGCCAAGCCCATAGATTTAGTAAAATTGCCGCCTGAGGAAATGCAGCTACATCGTGGCGGCGACATTGCCATGATTTTTCAAGAACCGATGAGTTCCCTCAATCCAGTTTATAACATTGGGTTTCAGCTCGCAGAAGCGATTATGCGGCATCAAAACGTCTCAGCCGCAGAAGCAAAACAAATTGCGATCGCAGGTTTGCAAGAGGTAAAACTTTTACCTAGCGATGAAGATATCCAACAGCAGTATATCGAAACTTGGCACACTTCGGCAAAGCTCAGTGACCATCAAACCAACGCCAATTCATCCAAACCAGATACACCAAAGTTGGCACAGTTGGTTAAAGAACACAAAGAAGCCATGCTCGAACGCTACCCGCATGAACTTTCTGGAGGTCAGTTGCAACGGGTAATGATTGCAATGGCAATTTCTTGCAACCCATTAATATTAATCGCCGATGAACCAACCACAGCTTTGGACGTGACGGTGCAAGCCACAATTTTGGAGTTGTTGCGAGAATTGCAGCAAAGCCGTGACATGGCGATGATTTTTATCACCCACGACTTGGGGCTAATTTCCGAAATTGCTGACCATGTAGCCGTAATGTATAAAGGCAAAGTTGTCGAATCTGGTACTTCTGAGCAAATTTTTAGCAATCCCCAGCATCCATATACTAAAGGCTTGATAGCCTGTCGCCCTACACTTGACCGCCATCCCCAAAAATTACTCACCGTTTCTGACTACATGAGTGCAGAAGAAACACCGACAGGACAACTAGTAATTCAGGCAAAGGAACCCATACAACCTCCACAAGTTACCAGCCAAGAGATTGCTGCAAGATTAGTAAAGTTGGATGAGAAGCAACCCCTGTTGGAAATTCGCAACTTAAAAGTTGGTTTTCCAGTACGTGGGGTATTTGGTGGTACAAAACGTTACAGTATGGCAGTTAATGGCGTTTCCTTTAATGTCAAACCAGGGGAAACGGTGGGATTAGTGGGAGAATCTGGTTGTGGCAAAACGACTCTTGGTAGAACCTTGCTGCGATTAATCGAACCGATGAGCGGTCAGATTATCTTTGACAAACAAGATATTACCAACCTCAAAGGAGAACCGTTACAAAAGCTGCGGCGCGAAATGCAAATAGTCTTCCAGAATCCTTTTAGTTCCCTCGACCCACGGATGAAAGTTGGGGAAGCGGTGATGGAACCATTATTAATTCACTCCGTTGGTAAGACAAAACAACAACGACGCGAACGAGTAGCCGAACTTTTAGAACGGGTGGGTTTGAGCGCAGATGCAATGAACCGCTATCCCCATCAATTTTCTGGCGGTCAACGCCAGCGAATTTGTATAGCGCGTTCTTTGGCATTAAATCCCAAATTTATTATTTGCGATGAATCAGTTTCAGCGCTGGATGTTTCTGTACAAGCACAAGTATTAAATCTTCTTAAAGAATTGCAGTCAGATTTTCAGCTGACTTATATTTTTATTTCTCACGATTTAAGTGTAGTGAAATTCATGAGCGATCGCATTTTAGTCATGAATCGCGGTCAAATTGTCGAACAAGGCACAGCCGAAAGCATCTATCAGGAACCTAAAGAAGAATACACACAAAAATTAATTGCTGCAATTCCTACTGGAAGCCCCGAACGCGTGCGAAATCGCCAAGTAAGGGCGTTATAAGTACGACATAAATGGGCTAAGGCAGGGGGCAGGAGGCAGAAGGCTGGGGAGGAAAAAAGCTTAACACCAAGCGTATTGCCAGCTACCCTTCTCTTCTCCAGAAGACGCTAAAAGCGAACGGGAAAGCCAAGGACGAACCAGGGTAGAAGCTTTGCGGTGAAGCAGCGACGGCTACGTAGGGGGTTGCCCCTATAAGCGACTACCCGAAGGGTTTACCACAGGCATTAAAGCTTTTCAAAACGCATGGAATTGCTTTCGGTGTATGGCTTGTGGGAATCCATCTCTCACATTCTTTTTTAAAATTTTGATTATGAGCCAATACGGTTGCATTAGATACAAAATTTTAACCTAAAATTAACCTAAATTTAAATCTATTAATTTTGATTTCTACCTAAATGTAGATGACAAATTTGCAGAGACTAGAAAAATAATTAAAAATTTAAATTAGGAAATATTGATTTAGTGATATCACTGAATTTATCCTACATCAGACAGATGATATATCTGTATTTATTCGGTAACTATGAATAATGTTAAAAATTATTTGCTACCGTTTTTTCTCTGGTGTCAAATATTTTTGTGTGTAATTAATATAGAACAATCGAAAACTAGCAATATCTATCACTGTTTTTGGAGTTTTGTATCACATATCACAAATTAGTAATTATATCAAGATAAACGGATCGAAGGCGTTGGAGGATGTTATAATTACGAAGTATCTAAAAGATACGTTTTTCTAATTAATCTTTAAGCAGCGAAAAAATGTAATCTGTAATTCTGCTGGTGAAGACAATGCGTATGCAATTAATTAGACAACATAGATAAAGAATTGAAAATATCGATCGCCAAATCCAATATGATGTATTTTTGTGTAACTTGGTATTAAAAATGAACGTATAAAATCGCTATTATGACAGTTATAAAAGTGGTTTAGCTACTTTAATGCCGCACATCCAACATTTTAAAACTAGCTAAAATAACATCAAAACTCTGTTTTGAGAGTAAACCTACACAACGATCCGCATAACTTCAATATTGTATGAATTCAAATAGTCCGTCTGCCAGTTCTGCCGACACATACTCACACAGGTTGGCAGACATAGTGGGAACCGCGATCGCTCTGTTGACTCTTACCTTACCCGTATTTGTCATCGGGCACTATTCTTCAAATAATGTTCAAAACAACCAGCAACCCGCGATCGAAAACCTACAACAAACTAAAGATTAACAAAGGAAATGCAGCACCAAACAATGGGCGCTAAAGTTTAACACTGTTTGACTCAGGCTCACTTTGTCCTAGTGTTGTATAGCAGGCAATAGGCTTGAAAGTCCATTTGTCCTGGGATTAGGAGCGGTTTATGCCCTAAATGCTTTAACTCTTACAGAGCGTATACCCATAATACCTCTTGAAAAAAGCGTTGTGAAGTTTATTCGCAACGCTTTTTCCATTCTTTAAGTAAATGAAGGTATGGAGGCTCTTGAGGCAGGGGAAAAGGTTAAAGGGAAAAGGGAAAAGGAATAAATTTAATCTTTCCCCTTTTCCCCTTACCCTTTTCCCATGTCTTGTTTGACCCATGCCCAATGCCCAATCTCTTGGGAAGAGATCCATATTGCCCTAAAATTCTACACGGGGAGCGAAGCTGAGTGCCCCCATAATCTACCGTTATCAGAGGAGTTTTTTGTGGACTTATCTCGTATTCCTGCCCAACCAAAACCAGGCCTGATCAACGTTCTGATTGAAATTGCAGGTGGGAGTAAAAATAAATACGAATATGACAAGGAACTGGAAGCTTTTGCTCTAGACCGAGTACTTTATTCGTCGGTCAAATATCCCTATGACTACGGCTTTGTACCGAATACCTTGGCTGATGATGGCGATCCCTTAGATGGGATGGTGATTATTGATGAGCCAACCTTTCCAGGCTGTATTATAGCCGCACGGCCAATTGGCTTTTTGGAGATGATTGACGGAGGCGATCGCGATGAAAAAATTCTTTGTGTTCCAGACAAAGACCCACGCTACGCTCAAGTCAGATCCCTCAAAGACATAGCACCACACCGTTTGGATGAAATTGCTGAATTTTTCCGTAGTTATAAAAATTTGGAAAAAAAGGTAACTGAAATTCTCGGTTGGCAAGATGTAGATAAGGTTGCAGCTTTAGTCGAAAAATCCGTCAAAGCTTATAAAGCATAATAGAAGAGTTAAGAGTTAGGGGTTAAGAGTTAGGAGTTAGGAGTTAGGAGTTAAGAGTTAAGAGTTATGAATTTTTATTCCTCACTCATAACTCATAACTCCTCACTTCTGACTTATAATTCCTAACTTCTCACTCATAATTCCTCACTTCTGACGTTTGATAACTTTCGCTTTTTACAGCTCCTAAAACTGCCACCAACCCCAAATCAAAATGCAGCGCACTCTCCTTTTGGCAAAAATTCATAACTGCACCCTCACTGGGGCGAATATCAACTATGTGGGTAGTATCAGTATCGATCGCATCCTCTTAGAAAAAGCTGGCATCTTACCCTATGAGCAAGTGCAAGTGGTGAATAATGCCAATGGCGAGCGCTTTATTACTTATGCAATCCCGGCTCCAGCGCATTCAGGAGTAATTGAATTAAATGGGGCTGCGGCACGTCTAGGCATTATTGGCGATCGCTTGATTATAATGACTTACGGGCAGTTCACTCCAGAGGAGTTAAAAAGCTACTCACCTACAGTAGTCATTGTGGACGAAAACAACAGACTCTTAGAAGTGCGGCGCTATGATGACCTGCTCAGTAAGGTCTAATTTCAAAAAAAATGTCTAATTTTGAGTTGTCAGGTTCCCAGAGTTACATACCTCAAAAGTCAACTAGCCTGCTCAATAGTCCAGTAGGTCAGTTTCTAGTGAAATTCTGGGGTGTAAGGGGTTTGATTGCCACTCCTAGCGAGAACACCAGTCGTTATGGTGGTAATACCGCTTGTGTAGAAATGCATGTAGCCGGAAAACGCTTGATTTTTGACGGCGGTACCGGCTTACGAATACTTGGTAAAACTTGGCAAGAAGTACAAGAACCACTAAAAGCCCATTTATTTTTTACCAATTCGCAATCGAACCGTATTCAAGGGTTTCCCTTTTTTGCTCCCGCATTTATTCCCGAAAATTGCTTCCATATTTACGGCACAGCTGCCTCAAATAGTGCCTCAATTAAACAATGTCTGTGCGACCAGATGCTCCAACCGCATTTTCCTTACCCTTTACAGCTAATGCAGTCGGAATTACAGTTTTACAATCTCACTCCAGACAGCGACGTAAAGCTAGATGATGTGATTATTACAACTGCATTAATCAATCAAACTCAGCGCTCAATTGGGTATCGAGTTAGTTGGCAGGAATATAGTGTTGCCTACGTCACAGATTTGCACCAAAATGCAGAGCAAGTGGAACGAGAGCGGATTTTACAGTTCGTTCAAGGTGTTGACTTGTTGATTGCCAATGCCACTTACACTCCTCCAACATCTCACGACCATGACTCTGCTGATTTACTTTGGCAGGTTGCAGTCAATGTGGCTGTTAATGCTGGGGTTAGACGATTAGCCATTTCTCATCATCACCCAGATGACCATGATGATTTTCTAGACAAAGTTCAAGCTGATGTGAAATCTGCCTTTCCTGAAGCATTACTAGCTCGTGAAGGTTTAGTATTAGTTGTTGGTCATTAGGTATTGGGCGTAGGGCATCCCTTCGGCTTCGCTCAGGGCAAGTGGGCATTGGTTTTGAACTAATGACTACTTAATACATCGGATGATTCCATAAAGTCCACGAGCTTCTACCTGCACGCAGTCTGAATTGAACCCTGCTGTGAGTAAAATATGCCGCAGTTCGTCTACAGAAAAGAAGCGAAAAACAATGCTCGGAAATGGCTTGAGAAAAGTAGTCGCAAACAATTTGCCACCGCTACGCAACACTCGGTAAATGTTGCGAATTCCTTCTTCGGCATCAGGCCAGCAATGCATTGCGGCTCCAGCATAAATCGCATCTATAGAATCTGATGCCAAGGGTAGTGCTTCAACATCGCCACGAATAATTACGATTTCAGACGGTGATATACCATCTATTTTCATTTTTTGTTTTAATTGTGACAGCATTGTCTCCGAATAATCTACAGCAACGATCTGCTTGCACTTGCCCAACAATGCTAAACGTCGTGCCATAATGCCCGTGCCACAACTAATATCTGCTACGATTCCAGGGTTTTCACCAAAAAATTCTGTACATTGGGCGAACTCTACATCAATACCGCCAAGGTTGCGTAGTCCTGCTGCCCAAATTGGCGGTAGGATGCGTTCATAGAAAAAAGAAATTAAAGGAGAACGGAATAATTCTGTGCGTAAAGGTTTTGTTTTAATAGCATTGTCTTCTATATATTTATGTGCCGCCTCAGGAGTTAAATCCATCAACGATGAAGGTGTTTTTTGGAGTTCGTTTTGAAAGTAATTTTGGCACGTATTACAGTGCTGTGGAATTTCGGCTAAAGGTCGATCGCAAAGAGGACAAGCGATCGCCTCTTTTAAAATGAACATAATTTGTTTAACTTAAATTTGATATAACAAACACGTTGTAGGGGCGCACGGCTGTGTATTAGTGTCAACTTAACGTGAAACCCTGATGAAAACGTGATGAGCGAGTTCTACTCACTTACCATCAAGATCCGCGTTACCCCACCCCGGCTTTGCTGACGCAAAACGTCCCCTCCCCTTGGCAAGGGGAGGGGCTGGGGGTGGGGTAAAACGATTGTGGGGCAATTTGAGCTTAAGTTGACACCAATGCACGGCTGTGCGCCCCTACTTTAATTGAAATCGATTATCTTACCCTTCAGAAGCGTTTTGCAATTCACCTGTGCGTACTGAAATTTGCTGTGTCCGATCGCCTCGTTGTACTTTGACTTGTAATACTTGGCCGAGGCGACTCTCTTCCACAAGATTCTGCAATTGTTCGGCGCTGGTGATTGGTTTCCCATCGACTTGGACAATTATATCCCCGCGCCGGATACCACCAGATGCGGCTGGAGAATTGGGAATAACTTGCATAACAAAAACACCATTAATTTCTGGTATCTGAATAGGAGAATTGGGATCGGTGTTATTTTGCTTGGCTAGTTCGGGTGTCAAGGTCAACATTTGCACGCCTAAATAGGGGTGAGCAACTTTACCATCTCGTTGCAGCGCAGATGCGATCGCTTTGGCTTTATCGATGGGAATGGCAAACCCAATACCCATTGCGTCGGGGCGAATGGCTGTGTTGATACCAATTACTTCACCTCGTCCATTTAACAGCGGCCCCCCAGAGTTACCGGGGTTAATGGCGGCGTCTGTTTGAATAAAGTCCAAACGTTTGTCGCTAATACCGACTTGGGCGCTGGAACGTTTGAGGGTACTGACAATTCCTAAGGTAACAGTGTTATCAAATCCCAGAGGATTACCAACTGCGATCGCCCAGTCTCCTACCTGTACGCTACTCGAAGAACCCAAGGGCGCCACTGGTAAATCGTTACCAGCGTTAATCTTAACTACTGCCAAATCGGTGACTTCATCAATTCCTTGAACTTTGCCTTCAAAGGTGCGCCCGTCTTTGAGCCTAACTGTTACCTTATCAGCTTTATCCACCACGTGAGCATTAGTTAAAACTAAGCCGCTCTTGTCAATAATGAAACCGGAACCTAAACCGCGCAACTGCTGTTCAGAAGGTATCTGTTGGGGCAAACCATCGCCAAAAAAGCGACGGAAAAAGGGGTCTTGGAAAAATGGATCGATGCGGCGAGTAATTGTACGCTCAGTGTCAATACGGACGACTGCTGTGCCCACACGATTTACTGCTGCCGTCACAAAGCTACTGCTACCGATGGCGGAAGTTGCTGGTGATTGTCGTTGGGCAATGATTTCTGAACTATCCACAGCAGGCGCAATGGGCGCAGGTTCGGCTTGGGAGGGCAACACCTGTAATGTGCTGATAGTGAGTATAACTCCTAGCGCGATCGCTAATACATGAGTGCCGAACTGACGCATAGACCTGGGTAATTTGGGAAATCGCATAATCACAACCTAAATTTAGAAGCTTAATTGTTACTTAGTCGTGACAAATCTATTTACGATTATTTTTACAAATTTGACTTGGCTTTTGTTTTGCTTGCTTGAGCCACAATCAAAATTAGGGCATTTTGCAAGCTACTTTAATCAAAGTAATGGAAAATTTACCCCAAAAGCTATTATGGGGATTTACACTTTACATGTTCGGTTTTTACCCAAGCAGGAGGAACTTGTAATTGAAGAAGAATTCAGAATTCAGGAGGCAGAATTTAAGAATCTACTGTCAATAACAAATAAACTAAGTAGCTAGACATAATTCAATGTAAAATACAAAAGTTTAAAACATCGATAAAAACTGGCTTTTCCCTTCTGCCCCCTGCCCCCTGCCTCCTATTTAACTTGGGAATAAAATTTCATTGCGACTGGCTGCGCCTAACTCAGGTAAAGAGTTGATGGCTGAGTGGGGAGTCAAAGCAGCAGGAACAGTTGGAGGGACTTGTAATTGGTGGACAACACGTTGCAAGAGTTGGTCTTGTCCAGTACGTAAACCCCAGACATTTGTACCGCGGTTGATGATAGCAAACCAAACCAAACCGCGATCGCGGGTGGGCATGACTCCAGCTAAAGCGCTGACATCGCGGAGAGTACCTGTTTTAATTACAGTAGCGGAGGGGATGTGTCTAGAGTGCAATGTTCCTCGGCGATCGAATCCAGACATGGGAAATAAGTCAGCTAAATTCAATTGATGAGTGCTTGCTTCCCCTTGAATAGCCATGAGCATAGAACAAACAGCTCTAGGGGAAATACGATTTTCTGGCCCCAACCCAGAACCATTAATTAACTGAATTTCCGATTGCGGTACCCTAGCAAGATAAGCAGCAGTAGATTGTACCACAGTGGCTCCTCCCACTGACTCTGCTAGCATCTCTGCCATATCATTGTTGCTATAAACGTTCATTTCCTTAAGCAGCTGCTTCAGGGGTAAGGAACGATGGCGCACTAACAAAGTTTGTTGGGGGTTTGGTTGTGCCTCAAATTTCACAGCACCCGCAATTACGACTTTCGGCTTGGGCGTTCCCTTGGGCATGATTGAGTATATGTAATTAGCAGGCCGACCCCAAGTTGCAGAATTCAATGTTTGCTTGAGGATTAAACCAGCCAGCATCGGCTGACGCTGGAAATTCATGGCGAAATTGCCAGTAATCACCAAATTTCCCTTTACTTGCTTGATGCCCATTTTATTGAGAGTATTACCAAGGGCGATCGCTTCTTCCCAAACAAACATCGGATCGCCGCCACCAGTAATTACCAAATCACCTTGCACAACGCCATTTACCATTGGCCCGGTGACACTGACTAAAGTATCGAATTGGTGGTCTGGTCCCCAGGTTTTCAGTGCAACTAATGAAGTCGCAATTTTAGTTAAAGAGGCAGCTGGTAAAGCTGTTGTGCCTTGGTGATTTGCCATCAGCATCGGCCCTGACTGCATCCAAATCCCCTGACTCTCAGCCAGATTTTGCCCTACTACCTTGGTTGAGATTAATTCTTTGAGATATACCTGTACCGTAGTTGCCCCAGCTGGATTCGGATCGGGGGCAAGAACCAAGCCAGGGCTACTTTGCCAAGCCAATGCATCTAAAGCATCTAGAGGCTTGATGTGTACCCCAGCCATTTCTAGCCAAAGAGACACCAAACCTGAACCCAGTATTTCCAGCATATTTTATTCCTCTATATTTGTTTAGGATGTTATGTATTATTTACTGTGCTAATATACACGCTTTTTTAGGTCGATCGGGATTGAGCCATAATAAACGGTATTATTCTCATTTGGAAGTAGGTTAAATTACCGTATTTTTGTCACGTCTTTTACCAAAAAAAGACGGACTACAAGAGTCAGCCCCTTCGGGGAATTCAAAATTCAAAATTCAAAATTCAAAATTACAATCCCCATAAACAAATAATGGTGCTTTAAGCAAAGACTTTTTGCGCCTTGTGCTGATGTATCGCGGTTTACATTGTCCATAAATGAATAATGGTTAGTACCCCTTTTTTCTTCGGCCATGTCTCTTGAAAGCCAGTATAAAGGAGACAGAGCAAATTGGATTGCCATATTGCATGATTTTTTAGGTTAATTTTGACAATAATTTATCTATAGTTTTTTTCTAAGTGCGATCGCCATTTATGAGAACAAGCAGCACCAATTAAAAAGTTGTGGACTGGTTGGGAATTTGTGGCGATCGTCTGCCCTGCAATTTAACTTTTCACTAAATGTATAAAAATGGAGATGGCTTCGCTACAAAGTCACCAATTTTATCCTTAAGCAAACGATTTACCGACTAAAGTACACCCATTTATTCAGCTTCCATCTGTAAATAATTGAATTGCAAAATTCTGAATTATTACTGCTGAATGTTTTGATAAAATTGTTATATTAAAATTAATTCAATATCTGAATATTAATCGTAATTTTTTTGATAAATTAAAACAGATATGGAGGTAAGATTATGACCCAAGCCTTGCCTAAATCAGTCACCTTCGATGAATTTGTCGAATGGTATCCCAATGATGGCAAACGTTATGAATTGCACAATGGAGTGATTGTTGAAATGCCACCACCAACTGGACAACACGAAAAAGTTGTAGGATTTATAGCGCGAAAGCTAACTGTCGAATTCGATCGCCTGAACCTTCCCTACACTATACCCAAAACAGCATTAGTTAAAACTCCTTCAGATGAATCAGCTTACTCGCCTGATGTGTTGCTGTTAAATCTTGATAATCTCGATAATGAACCGCTTTTTCAAAAACAATCAACAGTAAGCCAAGCAGCATCGGTTCCTTTGGTAGTTGAGGTTGTTTCAAGCAACTGGCGAGATGATTATTACAATAAACTTGGGGATTATGTTCGCGTAGCGTCTCGAAGAGAAGAGATGGGAATTCCCGAATATTGGATTGCTGATTATGCTGCACTAGGCGCAAGAAAGTTCATCGGCAATCCCAAACAACCTACTATTTTTGTATGCGAATTAGTTGATGGTGAATATCAAATGAATCCCTTTCAAGGCAACACCCCAATTTCATCACGTACCTTTCCCCAATTAAATTTAACTGCACAGCAGATTTTTGAAGCGGCTAACTAATTTATTTCAATCTACACAAATTTATTTTTCCAACGTTAAAAATATTGGGGTGGGGGTGGATTTTTCCACCCATAAACCTTACTTTCTTTCTGGATGTGCTGCATCCTCTAGTGAAGGAGTACCCATCTGGTTAATTGCGGCAATCATCTGGTACAAGCGCCCTAAATCTCGTTGATTAAAGTACAAAATCAGCCGGGGTAGTCCAACAGTTTCATCTTGGGATTCTTGGGGTAACGCCTGACTTTTTTCAATCCGTCCTTGAATAATAATGTCGTTAAACTCAGTATTCAGTTGCTCGACTTGGGCATCTGATAAATCTGTCTTGAGACGAATGACTAATCGATTCGCTACGTAGCGGCTAGAATGGTAAACCTGGTAAAAACGCGTGATAGCATCGCAAGCCACATCCAAGTTGTCTGTCACCGTGTAAAGGCTGGGGTCATCAGGACTGACAAGACCTTTATTAACTAATTGCTTATCAATATATTCGCTCCAAGAGCGCCAGTAATCACCACCAGGGTGGTCAATTAAAACTAAAGGTACCGGGCCAAATTTACCATTTTGGCTTAATGTCATACATTCAAAAGCTTCATCTTGAGTGCCAAAGCCGCCAGCAAACAAGGCCACAGCATCACTTTCTTTGAGAAGAAACAGCTTGCGGGTAAAGAAATATTTGAAGTTAATTAGCTTGGGATCGCCTTCTATGAATGGGTTGGCTTCCTGTTCAAAGGGTAACTGAATGTTCAAACCAAAAGAATTTTCTCGACCAGCACCTTCGTGACCAGCCTGCATGATTCCACCACCACCGCCAGTCATCACCATAAATCCCAATTTAGTCACACAGCGAGCAAACTCCAGTGCCATTTGGTATTCTTGTGTCTCTGGTGCTAGACGAGCAGAACCAAAAATCGTCACTTTGCGGACGTGTCGGTAATTAAAAAACAGCTGGAAACCGCGCTCCATATCTGCTAGCGCAGACGACAAGATTTTCCAATCAAGACGCTCAATTTCAGTATCAGCAAGGCGAACAATGGTAGCAAGTGCTTGCTGAATAAATTGCCGATTTTTTAATGTCGGTAGACGAACAATTAATTCAGCGATATCCGCCTGTAAAGACTCTAATGTGTCAAACGACGCAGATGAAGTCATGAGAACTTCCGGAACAATGGCACTATATTTTACGTGAACGACTCACACTCTAGCAAGCGGGATATAGCCCTATGATGTGCAGTTAGCATTCTCAGAACTCGCTTTGAGGTCGTATTGGTCATTAGACCTGCCTTGAAAATAGGGACTGGGGACTGGGGACTGGGGACTGGGAAAACCAAGATATTTTCATTTCAAAAATTGCTGTTCTAAACCAAAGCACTTGTGTTGTGAACCAAAGCACTTGCGTTGTGAATTAGAAAATTCTTTTAGGGACTTCCAAAAAATAAAGTAGTAGGGACTTCCAAAAAATAAAGTAGGGTGTGTTAGGCGAAAGCCGTAACGCACCCAAATACTGGCAGTGCGTTACGCTGTCGCTAACACACCCTACAAAATTGGCTATTTTTTTAATTGTAAGTCCCTTACGAGAATAACCAATTACAAAAGACGCAAAAACTAAAAATGTCCCCGCATCAGACCGTCTTCCTCATCCCCTTATCACTTCAACCCCAATTCTTCCTTCAACGCCTCTGGCACATTAACTGCTTTCTCAAGTCCCCGCACGCTTTCCCACTGCTGCTTTTGACCCCAGGTCATTTGTTCCATGTTGGCGTCGCTGAGGTCGGCACCTCCCAAGATGGCGCTGCTGAGATTACTATGGCTGAGATTTGCACCATTGAGAAGCGCACCACTAAGGTTACTACCGCTGAGGTTAGCACTATTGAGGTTGGCATAGCTGAGGTCTGTGCCGAAAAGTATGGCATCGGTGAGGTCTGCACCACTCAGGTCGGCGTCGTTGAGAATTACGCCGCTGAGGTCGGCTTCGTTGAGAGTCACTCGACTCAGGTCTACGCCGCTGAGGTCAGCGCCTAAGAACATGGCACCGTCGAGTCTGGCGTTGCTGAGCTTGGCGCCATTGAGTTTGGCGTAACTGAGGTCGGCGGCGATAAGGATGGCGCCCTTCAGGTTGGTACTGAAAAGAATTGTGTCGCTGAGGTTCGTACCGTTGAGGATAGCGTGACTTAAGTCAGCACCGCTGAGGTCGCCACGGCAAAGGTCGGCATGGCTAAGGTTGGTGTTGCTGAGGTTGGCGTCACTCAAATTGGCACCGAAAAGGATGGCGTTGCTGAGGTCAGCACAGTTGAGGTCGGTACTGCTGAGGTCGGCGCGGTTGAGGTCGGCGGCTTTTAGGTTGGCACGACTGAGGTTAGCACTACTAAGGTCAGCGCGGCTAAGGTTGGCGTGGTTCAAATTTGCACAGCTGAGGTTGGCACCGCTAAGGTTGGCGCTGCTGAGGTCGGCACCGCTAAGGTTGGCACCGCTAAGGTTAGCGCCGCTGAGGTTGGCATCACCAAGGTTAGTAGCGCTGAGGTTAGCACCGCTGAAGTTGACTCCTGTTAAGTTGGCATCGCCAAGATAAGCACGGCTGAGGTTGGCGTTGCTAAAGTCTACTCCAGTCAGGTTAGCATCGCCGAGATAAGCACCGATAAAGTTGCCGCTTTTGAGAAATTGCCTGATTATACTGCTAAAGTTGCCAATTTCTAGGGCATCGCTGTAGTTAATAATTCGCAGGAGTTGGGATGTGAAAAAATTGTCTGTGTCTGGTTGAGCAGATGGATAGAAAATGATTTTTTGTTGGAGTCGATCGCGTGTTTGGGCGTAGCGGTGTAACTCTAGCAGTAAAATCAGCACGTTAAGCCCTGTATATATATCTACCTGTCTCAGCCCGATCGCAATATTTTTTGCTGCCAACTGTAACATTTTTTTCTGAGGTAGGTTATCCTCTGGTGTGGCATCAATAAACTCTCCCTGACACCAACGATGATAAAAATCTTCTAACCGCCAAAAAAGTACTTCTATGTTAATTTTTTTATCTGTAACCGCGAATTCCATCACATCGTTGACTATTTCGGGTTTCAGCGCACCGTTACCTAGTAAATCGTAAATCTCCTCGTGCATCTGGCGATCGCCCACTGCAAAACATAACCCAGCAGGTTGCCTAGTCAATATCTTTTCGTCTATCTTAGAATTCCAAGTGTTCCCTGTGAATGTCCATTTTTCTAAACTTTTTTGCAGTTTTTCAGACAATAAGTATTCTGGCAAATTATCTTGAACAAATTTAAGGCTTTCGTCTGGTTCTTTAATACTTTTTCTTAGAGGCAAAACTGCTTTTGTTTCCGCAGATGTACTTTTTGGCATCTCTTGGAACCTTGTACCTCTCACATAATTTGTCAGCAGCTTCCAGACTTGAGATAAATATGTTGACATTTCTGTGCCCGTTGATACATTCAATGTAATTGTTTTGATTATTCCGGACTAAAATTTTTTCTGTTGCTAGTTTGCTTTCCACGACCAAAATACTCGTATAAATACTTACTGTTTATGCTTGTAAATTGGCGATCGCATTTGTTGAAAGCATTGGTATAAGGGGTTTTGAGCCTAAAACTGATACTGTTGGTGTAAATAAATTGTCAAGTGAAAAATTATTGCAAAAATGACATAGTTTTGCGGCGTTGGCGAATTCGTTATATTTTTTTCCCACGAGATTTACTACTCTGATGTAAAAATAATACTTACTCTTTGTGAGAGACGCAATTATTAGGAAAAATCCTACTGTAAAACAGCACAAAAAACCGGAAAAAAGCCGATTAAAATTGAAGTCAAAGTTTGCTGCTTGATATAAAGCAGGTACTGAATCAACACAAGACGGACTGCGTAGCTTTGCAAAAGTTAAAACTTAACGAAAGATTGTTATTGGGGATGAATGCGATGACCAGATTAAGCTTTTATATGATTTTGTTACAAAGTTTATTTTTAGGAATAGTAACGACTAGCACCAAGTCATTGGCTGTTAATGTAGTTAATTCATTGTCTACCAACCATCAGACACTGTTAGTCACAGATACAAGTAAACAAAAGTCTAATAGCTCCTCAACTATAAAAACTTCTTCAACCGAAACCTCCACCTTATCGCCACAAGAGATCGATACTCGCCCCCAACACAGGCTAGCAGCAAGGCAAGTTTGGGTACTCAATCAAAATAAAAAAGTAGAGCCTCAATCGTTTATGTGGGTAGTAAAAGACCCGAAAAAAGCACCACAGCAACCATTTTTGCAAGTTGCTAAACCGCCACAAAAACCGAATTCCAAACCGAATTCTAGTGCTAAACCAGAAGCCAAGGACGACTTAGAGGCGTTTGATGAAGTAGTCAAAGATACTGTCAAGCAGGGAGGATTGTTCGCGCTTTATCGGAATAAAGAGAAGAATAAAATTTATTTAGAAATTAAACCAGAGCAACTGAATAAAAATTTTCTCGCTGCGGCAACCTTGGAATCAGGCATTGGCGAACGAGGTATTTACAGCGGTATGCCTTTGCAAGATTTTTTATTTTATTTCCGACGGGTGGACAATAATTTACAATTTGTAATTCGCAATGTCAATTTCCGGACTCGCGAGGGAGATCCGCAAGTGCGATCGCTTGCCCGTTCTTTTAGCGACTCTGTTCTCTACAATATTTCTATTAAAAGCATTCATCCGCAACGCAAAACCATTCTCATCGACTTGGGCGATTTGTTACTCACAGACTTAGCGGGATTATCTTTAAGTTTGGGAGTCCCAGGAGCCACAGACCAGTCGTATTTCGGTAATTCTAAAGCTTTTCCCCAAAATGTAGAAGTTGAGTCAGTTTTAAATTTCTCTGGTGGTAAAGACAGTGAAACCCCAAGCTTTGCCTCACTAGCTGATAACCGTGGTTTTACGTTACGCGTCCACTATAGCCTCTCTCAACTTCCTGATAACAATTATCGCTCCCGGATTGCTGACGATCGCATCGGCTATTTTATCACCGCCTACCAAGATTTATCCAAAGACGATCGCGGCGATTCTTTTGTCCGTTACATTAACCGCTGGAACTTGGAAAAAGAAGACCCAAAAGCAGCAATTTCTCGTCCCAAAAAACCGATTGTCTTTTGGATTGATAACGCTGTGCCCTTAGAATACCGCGATGCGATCCAAGAAGGCATTCTGATGTGGAACAAAGCCTTCCTCAAAGCGGGATTCAAGGATGCCATTGAAGTCCGCCAAATGCCAGATGACGCTACTTGGGACCCAGCAGATATTCGTTACAACACGATTCGCTGGATTAACACTGTAGATGGATACTTTGCAATGGGGCCATCCCGCGTTAACCCGTTGACTGGAGAAATTTTAGATGCAGACATTCTTGTAGATGCTAGTTTTGTGCGGGCACTCAAAAATGAATATCGCAAAATTGTCCAACCCAACCAAGCACAAAATACCGCTACTTTATCGGCATTGATGCAAAATCGTTTACTTTGCGCCAATGGTTTAAATGCCAAAGAGAAAAATACGCCACAAGCATCCCAAGGGTTTTTGAATCATTTGTCTAAAATGGCAGGCGAGTACGATTTGTGTTATGGGATGGAAGCAGCGAATCAGTTTGCCTTTGGTTCCCTGGCAATGTCACTGCTGCCAGATACCACGCCCAATCAAAGCCAGGTGAAAGAATACATCAATCAATATTTGCGTTTAATCATCGCCCATGAAGTTGGACATACCCTTGGTTTACGCCATAACTTCCGCGGTAGTACGCTGCTAGCACCGGAAGAAATGAATAATACGGAAATTACTAAAACAAAAGGTTTGACAACTTCCGTGATGGACTATATTCCCCCAAACATTGCTCCCCAAGGTACAAAACAGGGAGATTATTTTCCCAGTATGGTGGGGGTTTATGATGAATGGGCGATTAAGTACGGTTACGTACCAATTGAAACATCAACTCCTGTAGCGGAAAAGTCAATTTTAGAGGAGATAGCTGCACAATCTTACAAACCTGAGTTGAGTTATTCCACCGACGAAGATGTGTATGATCTCGATCCGACCGCTGACGCCTGGGATAACAGCGGCAATGTGCTGCTTTATTCTCAGTGGCAGCTGAATAATTCCCGTGTGATGTGGGAACGTCTTGATAAGCGTTTTCCAATTGATGGAGATAGTTACAGCGATGTCAGCGAACGTTTTAGTACAGTATTGGGTAACTATTTTCAGCAAATATACTACACCACAAAATACATCGGCGGTCAGTCTTTCTACCGCGTCCACCCCAACGAAATACCGTCAGGAGTAGGGCAACGGCGATTACCATTTGAACCAGTACCAGTTGAACAACAACGTCAGGCTTTAGAAACACTGCAAAAATATCTATTTGCCGAAGATGCCCTCAGCTTTTCGCCAGAACTGCTGAATAAATTAGCACCTTCCCGTTGGCGGCATTGGGGTAGTTATCCCCAAGTTGGTCGTTTGGATTATCCAATTCACGATCTGGTGTTATTGTTGCAGGGTTCGGTGTTGCGAGATCTACTCTCAGGCGATCGCCTTTCTCGTCTCAAAGATATCGAACTCAAAACTAAGCAAGAAAATGCACTGACTCTTCCAGAACTATTTGACACATTACAGTCAGGTATTTGGACGGAAGTCATCAAACCAAAAGGTAAACCAATGAAGATTGCCAGCTTGCGGCGAGGCTTGCAGCGTGAATACTTAGACATTTTAAGCAACATGGTGTTACGCAAAGAATATGTTCCAGAAGATGCTCGGACTTTGGCATGGTATAAACTCAAACAATTGGATGATAAACTCAAAGATGTTAATTCCGATGATGAATATACCAAAGCGCATATCCTAGAAACACGCGATCGCATTGAGAAAATCTTGAATGCGCCGTTGCAAGCGAATTAAACCAATTCGCAATAGACCTCTTGCAAAAGTCCCCTAACACCCCACCCCCAGCCCCTCCCCGCGAGCGGGGAGGGGAGACTTTGACGTAAGTCAAAGGCGGGGTGGGGTTCTTTTTTTTGATTTATGCAAGAAGTCTAATGACCAAGAAAAGGGGAAAGGGGAAAGGGAGGGACTTAAACCCCCAAAGTTAGTTAAAAAAGTAGAGACGCGATTAATCGCGTCTCTACCTTCATTACAAAACTGTACTTCCGACTTCCGACTTCTAACTTCTTTAATTATGAATTATCATCTTCTATTGCGAAGAATATGGATAGCTGCGCCACCGGCTGCGCCACCGACACCTTTTTTCCAAGTACTTCTACAACCACCGGTAAACGTGCCTGCTAATATGTTAGCCCCTGCACCGACTCCGGCATCTTGAAGTAAGTTACGGTTTTTGCGATTACTTCTAAGACCATTAGCACCGTTAACAGCAGCGCCAGAAAGACCACCTCTAATGCCGTTATCGAATGCGGAACCACATCTTGTTATCGCTCCAGTTACTATACCAGCACCAGCTCCAATAGCTGCATCTTCTATGACTCGACTATCAGCAGCAGCAGGTTGAGCAGGAATTAAGCTGACACCAGCCAAACTTGCAGCCATGAGGCTAGGTAGAAATGTGCGTTTTAGTAATTGATTCATGGTGATACTTTGGAAAATCTAACAGTGACAGAACAATCAAAACTGTTGCATTCGTAAATACTTATATTTCTAGTTTAGACAAAAGCAACAGTTTTGTTGGTTGTCTAAATAAACATCGGGTTTTTGGCCCTGTAATGCATTTTGAAATTTTAGGATTAAGAACGGTTGGTGCTGCTGATTTTTACTAACTACTCAACGCCTTTAAAAACCGTTGCAAACTCTTAAACACATTGGGCTTTCTCCCAGGTATAGCGTTGGTTGTTGTTTGGGGTTGTCCCTTCATCAGGATGAGATCTAATTCATCACCCGATGGTTTTGTGGGTAATTCGGCAATTAATTGATATTCACCGCCGTTTTCCACCCAAATTTCCCACTGTCCTGGGTAGCAGCGATATAAGGCAGTTTGCTCGTCTATCGGGCGCAGGTAATAGACGGATTCAATGGTATTGATGAAACGATCGCGGATTTTTCTAGCTGCATAACCAATACCCACAGTTCCAGCATCTTCAAGGCGGGGATTTAAAAATACTAAAGGGCGATCGCCAATTACTTCACATAATTTTTCTAACTGCGGTACTTCTACGGAAGTAGGGGAGATGAATAAGAAAATTTCATCTTCTGGCTGAATTTTTGTTTGCAACGAAGCAGCCCTCCCCGTCCCGATATCCAAAATTTGAAATGGCGCATCAGCCCAATCGCGGCGGGCTAAGGCCGCAGCCCCAGCGTCAGCAAAGAAAATCTTCAAGCGAGAATCGTATTCAGCAAACAACGGCACAAATTGTTCCGCCACAGGCATAAGTTTCAGTTCTGGGAACAGGAAATCAACTTGTAGGCGATTACAGCCATCAGCAAGGGCGGCTTTGACAGCTGTCTGAGATTGGGCGATCGCATCTTCAAGACTATTGGGAAGTTCACTCATGATTTATTATCTTGGTTTAGCATTACTTCTATTGTTCCAGCATTGGCTGTGATTTTCGTTAGCACCAGCACAAAGCCATTGGGCAACGCTTGAAATCCTAGCAGTTCTGCCAAGGAATGTGATGCTGAGTAAAGTACGAACTATTCCCAACCTACTCAACCCAGTTTTCTAGTGATAACGTAGGAATGCGAGAGAACTCTCGAATATTATTGGTGACAAGGGTAACTCCTAAACTTAACGCATGAGCAGCAATGAGCATATCCATTGCGCCAATAATAAGTCCTCTGGTTTCTAAATCGCTTCTGATATTGCCGTAAATTGTTGCAGATGCTTGATTAAATTCAACGATTTCTAGAGGTAGGAGAAATTGCAGCAGGGCAGCACGGTTTTTCTGTTGTTGTTGGCTTTTAGCAACTCCATATTCGAGTTCGGCAACAGTGATGGAAGAGACACGAACATCAGAAATGCTAAGAGTTTGAAATTTATCTACTACTTTTTGGGGTTTTTGCTTGATTAGGTAAATGCAGATGTTGGTATCAAGCAGGTATCGCATTTAGAAGTCCTCTCTGGTGTCGAGGAACGGCTGATCTCTAGTAGTCATGAAGTCATCGGAGAAATTGTCTAGACTATCAATGAGGGGTTGCCAGGGGTTATCTTTGGCAATAAGAACAATGGCATTACCAATTTTTTTAATATAGACTTCAGTGCCAGTGAGTTGAAAGTCTTCGGGCAAAATAACGATTTGGTGAGTGCCATCAGTGGTGAGTTTAGCAGTATTCATATTTTTTCCTACTTTTGGGTGTTTCAAATCAATTGCCAATGAGTTTAGCTAATTATCTAAAGATTGAAGGTAGTTGGGAATGATATATTGATTTTTAAATTTTTCTTCTTTATTTTTCATTTCTTGCTTTGCTAACCCCATCAATTCCCTATCTTGATGTTTAATAAATTGATTAACAATATCGTTGATTGCTAACTCTTCGCATAAATCGTATGCAGAGATAGCAGAAAAATTAATTGATTTACATTCAGCAAAACCAAAAACATATCTACCATTATTAAGTGGTAAAATTGCCAAACATCCCCATGCAAATTCATCAATATCGTGTCCTTTAATTATTTTTGGTAAATATGTTATACAAAACTTTTGTTTGTATAAATCATGTAAATATAATCTCGACTGTGCAAAAGGGTCTTGGTCAATAAATGAAAACCAACAAAAGGGTTCATCAAATGGAACTAGACCCTTATCTTGCGCTTCATAAAAAGCTTTTTCTAGAAACCAAGTTTCAACAAGCCAGCCTGCTAAAGAATCAAATCTTCCTGCAAAAATTGAGCGGCTGTTAAATTTTTGCAGTTGGCCAATTTCTTTAAGAAAATCGCTAGTAATCCTAAATATAGGAATTTCAAACTTTTTGCATATCGAATTTTTTAATTTATCGTTTCTGATAGACTTTTGATAGCGTCTATGAGATTCTTCATCAAATTCTATAACAAACTCTGTAGATAAATGCCTTCCTGTAGTAACAACGAAATCAAAATGAGCTTTGAGTGCATACTCATACTCATCATCGGTTATACCAGAATTTTCAATTTCTACAATATCTCGTATTCCAACTTTAGTAAGCACTTGTGCATCATATTTATAAGCAACTTTTTTTAGTTCTTCATTAGTAAATATTTCGTACTTATTTACAAGTAAATTTTTCTTTCGCTTCATAGTTTTTTATAAAAACTGAAAAGGCATTTGACAGGATTGTTCTTTCATATCTTGCAGGGAGGTAGAAACACTCCCACAAATGGTGTATCTAAATTTTAGGGTTGCTGAGTTAGAATATGAAATTCAAAAATCAACTCTTATCAAATCTTACTCTTTGCGCCTCTCTTACGTCATACGTAAAACTAATTCATATATCTACTCAGCAATACTTAAATTTGAGTATGAACAGTTAACGCTTAACTAGAGATAAATCTGGCGTCAGCCTTTCTAGAACTTGCTTCAATACCATCGCTGTCCAATCTATATCGGCTTCGGTGGTATCACGTCCTAATGTGATGCGAATTCCGCCCAAGGCAGCTTTTTCGGAATAACCCATTGCTAACAATATCGGGCTTGGGCTGAGTTTTCCACTATGACAAGCAGCACCAGCACTGATACCGATACCTGCAAGATTTAGCTGTTTTACTAAGGTTTTACCGGTGAGTTTTTCACCATCGGCGTATTCTAAGCACAGACTTACATGGTGAGGTAAACGATCGCAACTATCCCCTGTAGGAATTAAACCAGGAATTTCAGCTAACTGGGCAAAAGTGCGATCGCGTAACTGAATCAACCGTGATGTTTCTATAGCCAATTCCTCTGCTGCTAATTCAGCCGCCACACCAAACCCAGCAATTATCGGTACTGCTTGCGTACCAGAACGCAGCCCCATTTCTTGCCCGCCACCACCTAGTAAAGGCATCAATTCCACACCAGGACGGACATACAGCGCCCCTACACCTTGGGGGCCATAGATTTTATGGCTGGCGAGGCTAAGTAAGTCTACGGGGAGTTGTTGTACATCTATGGCCAAGCGTCCCGCAGCTTGTACCGCGTCTGTATGGAATAAAGCACCATGCGATCGCGCAATTTTTCCTAATTCTGCAATTGGTTGTACAGTCCCAACTTCACTTTGGCCGTAAATCACGGAAACCAACACTGTATTATGTCGTAACGCCGCCTTTAAATCCAAGGGGTTGACTCTGCCTTTGGTATCTACATCTAAGCGCGTAACTTCCCAACCTCCTATTTCTAAGAACCGTGCTGTCTCGGAAATTGCGGAATGCTCGACGCTGGAGATAATTATATGTCGAGGAACACTATATAAGCGAGCGACGCCCATAATTGCCAGATTATTTGCCTCAGTACCCCCAGAGGTAAAAACAATCGATTCAGGAGTGGCGGCGTTTATTAAGAAAGCAACTTGGACTCTGGCTTGTTCCACAACCGTTGCAGCCCGTTTTCCCCATTCATGTAAGCTGGAAGGATTGCCCCACTGTTGAGTGAGGACTGTTTGCATAACTGCGATCGCTTCTTTGCGAGTGGGAGTAGTCGCGCTGTAATCTAGATAAATTTGCATATAACCGATAATGGAGAGAACACACGCTGGTAATAAGCTGCTGATTTTTTTAGCACTTACACTTTAGGGGGACAAATCTAACAAAATCTCTGTAATTTTGTATGTATGAGTGGGTTTTTCTTGCCTGGGAAAGCTATTTTTTTACTTCATCTCATTACCCTAAATTTTGGGAATGATAAATATGTCCCCTCTCAATCCACTTTTAACAGATTACAGTGCAATTTTTATCTAGACAAAGGTTTTTTTTATATATCTTTTTACCAATCTTTCCCCTTGCTGCTTGTCAACGAATCCAGTCATCCAATAAACTTCTAGCAGCTTTACCACAAGATCCTTTAGTTAAAGTTTACTTTAACCATTCTCAATCTTCGGAATACAAAGAACCTTACCGCCAGCAAACTCGGCTGGGGGATGACTTAGAAAAACAGATTGTTGATACTATTTCTCAAGCTAAATCTACAATAGATGTTGCGGTGCAAGAATTACGTTTACCTAAAGTTGCCCAAGCACTCGTTGATAGACAAAAAGCTGGAGTAAAAGTCAGGTTAATTTTAGAAAATACCTATAGCCGATCTTGGAGTAATTTTACACCTGAGGAAGTAAGTAAATTAGATAAAAGAGAACGAGAACGCTATCAAGAATTTCGCCAATTTATCGATATTAACCACGATAATCAACTAACTCCCGCAGAAATAAATCAAAGAGATGCTTTAATAATTTTGCAAAATGCAAAAATTTCCTGGCTAGACGATAAAGCAGATGGTTCAGCAGGTAGTAGTTTGATGCACCATAAGTTCTTGATTGTAGATAATCGCATTGTAATTATTACTTCAGCCAATTTTACCTTGAGCGATACCTTTGGCGATTATACAAATCCTAGCAGTTTAGGTAATGCCAATAACTTATTGCAAATTGACAGCCCAGAATTAGCATCTTTATTTACACAAGAGTTTAATATTATGTGGGGTGACGGCCCCGGAGGTAAGCCAGATAGCCGATTTGGTCTACAAAAACCACCACGTTTACCTCAACAAGTCACATTAAATAAAACCAAAATTACCGTACAGTTTTCACCTACTTCTCCCACTCAACCTTGGACTAATAGTAGTAATGGTTTAATTGGCAAAACTTTAGATTCAGCAACAGAATCTGTTGATTTGGCTTTATTCGTCTTTTCCGAACAGCGTCTTGCTAATATTTTGGAAAATCGACATCAACAAAATGTCCAAATTCGGGCTTTAATTGAACCGCAATTTGCTTATCGTCCTTATAGTGAAGCATTAGATATGATGGGATTTGCTCTTAGTAATAAATGTAAATATGAAGTTGGCAATCATCCTTGGCAAAACCCAATTACAACCGTAGGCGTACCTACATTACCCAAAGGCGATTTGCTACACCACAAATTTTCAGTTATTGATAACCAAACAGTAATTACAGGTTCTCATAATTGGTCTGATGCAGCCAATAATGGTAACGACGAGACACTTGTAGTCATTGAAAGTCCGATAGTCGCCGCTCATTATGTGCGAGAGTTTGCTCGTCTTTATGCCAAAGTTAAACCTGGCTTACCACCAGCAATTCAGCAGAAAATTAAAGTCCAGCAAACAAAATGTCCTCAGATAAAAACGTCTTCGTAAAATCAAGAATTTGTGAAAATAGCAAAGTTGAGAACCCTGACTTATTAAATAAGCTAGGGTTCTGTTTATTCAGTAAGTTCAGTTTATCTTAAAAGCTTTCAGGAAATTCTCAGATGAAATTAATTTAACTTAGATGGATTACATATAAATTATAATTAGGGAGGCTCTTAGGATTGAGAAACAAATAAAAATTACTATGTTTCGGGATTTGCTAATTTTTAGTTTAAGTTGACAACAGAGATAATTTGAAATCGGCTGTTCGCAGTTAAATCTTACAACTAACAATCAAAAAATAATGTACTTTACTCCCAAATACTCACTTTATACTCACTTTTTTAAAACATTAAAGCAGTGAAGCAAATCAAAAAAAATTGTCAAAATATAGACCCATTTTCATTACAGCTACGCCTAACAGTTGGTATTGGCGGCTTTTCAGCTTTAGTATTAGGAGGTCTTGCTACATGGACGAGTTGGAAAACCCAGGAAATTTTAATTGATAACCATAAACACAATATAGAGCAAATAGCTAAACGTTTGCCGCGAGATGTACAAATTTATAGTGAAATGATGCAACCTGAAACGGGTTTACAGAAGGCTATTAATAATTTGGCGAATAACAATACATTATTATGGGTCAAAAATTCTGAAAATAAAATTTTGGTACAATCCAATGCTTTAACTTTTTTATCTAATTCTATGGTATCTGAGTTAATGTCTTTAACTAAAATGCCGATTAAACCACAAGTTTATAAAATTAATCAAAACTATTTTATTTTATGCGGTGGCTCTATAGAAATTCAGGGTAAGTTACTTGGTGAATTATTTGTAGTTAAAGATATTACCCGCGAGCAGAAGATATTGGTCGGAATGGTACAGAGTTTAGTTATTATTAGTGTGTTAGCAATTATTATTTTAACAGTTGCGATCGCCATTTATATCAAGCATTCGCTACAACCTCTCCGTCAGCTAAATCAAATGGCTGCTGTGATTTCCGCAGAAGATTTAGGACAACCACAGTTATATCTTGATAATGCACCCAGCGAAGTCAAAGAATTAGCTCAAACTTTAACTATGTTGTTATCGCGTCTTTCTCAATCTTGGGAGCAAGAAAAAGAATTTGTCAGTAATGTTTCTCACGAATTACGCACACCTTTGACAATTGTACATGGTTACTTACAAAGCGTTTTGCGGCGGCAAAATAACTTAACCCAAACCCAACAAGAAGCTTTAGAAACTGCGGCGTCAGAAGCCGAACGTACTATTCGCCTGCTACAAGATTTGCTAGATTTAGCACGAGCAGATAGCGGTTACTTGCATTTTCAAATGAAATCTTACGTTTTACATGACTTAGTTGAAGAAATTGTGGCGATGGCAGAAAAATATAGCGATCGCCAAATTAATATTGAGTCTACAATTTACCCAATTGAAGTCAAAGTAGACTACAGCCGTCTCAAACAAGTATTACTTAATTTGATTGATAATGCTATTAAATACTCTGAAGCTGGTACACCTATAATTTTTAAATTAGATCGACTTACAGATAAAGTAGTTATTCAAGTTTGCGACAATGGTTATGGAATTACTTTACAACATCAAGCACGCATTTTTGAAAGATTTTACCGCGTAGATGAATCTCGCTCTCATGCAACTGGAGGTTCTGGTTTAGGTTTATCAATTGTCAAGACACTTATAGAAGGTATGGGTGGCAATGTGAGCGTACAATCCAAATTAGGAGAAGGAAGTATTTTCACAATTACTTTACCAATATAATTAAATATAATTCAGAATACAGAGTTCAGAATACTCCACCAATCAAGAGATGAGGTTTCTAAACATAACAGTTTCATCTGTTAGTTTTATAGGATATTTGAAAAATTATCTTTTCGGTAGCAAAACGTTCTTGATCTCCCTAAATCCCTCTTAAAAAGAGGGACTTTGATTTTGTTTTCCCCCTTAAAACATGAGGGTTAGAGAGATCGATAAGTGCGTAAAATCACAGTTTTTTAAGAGGATGTTTGAAAAGTATTGGGCAAATAGAATTCGCTACTACACAAAGCTTAGTCCACACAGGTGAATAACACAAAATCAAGGTTTTCAAACCCATGTAGGTAGGTTTCGTCTGTGTAGCCGCGATTTCCAATAGCCCAGTGAGTAATAATTTAGACTTTTCAAACAACCTCTAAGCAAAAATTATAACTTTATTCAGGAAAAACTCATTTTTATTACTTCCATATATACTAAAGTGCAAACTACATATCAATAATTCATTATCTATTTCTGCAATTAAAACAAAAAGTTAATTTATGTCAATTAATCAATCAATGGACGACTAACTATGCACTATACTTTTACCAACTAAATTTTAATCGAACGCCCAGTGAATTTAAAATATTAAACTTGACCTTGATTTGGAAAGAATTATTAACGCAGTTAAAACAAATAAAACAACAGCAGCAGTTTCGCCAAACAGAGCTAACCAATTTCATATACCCCTGAGTATGCTTTATGTATATCTGCAAAGAAGATAGCAATGTAGTTATTACTTAGCAAATTATTGACAATAAATTCCGAAAATAGTGAGTGATTATCCGAATTTGATACCAAATCACAGATAGGTTACCTTAGCACTTTTATTTTGAAATTATCTATTTTAGGAGTAAAAAATGGCAGCACATATCCTTTTAGTTGAAGATGAAGTCAAACTAGCGCGATTTGTGGAATTAGAACTTAGCAGTGAAGGATACAAAGTTAGCGTAGCCCATGATGGCATTACTGGATTGACTTTGGCGCGGGAGTCTTCCCCAGATTTAGCCGTTCTGGATTGGATGTTACCTGGACTCTCAGGTGTAGAAATTTGCCGTCGTTTGCGAGCCACAGGTAATTCAGTACCAGTAATTTTGTTGACAGCCAAAGATGAAGTTAGCGATCGCGTCGCAGGATTAGATGCAGGAGCCGATGATTATGTAGTCAAACCCTTCAGCATAGAAGAACTACTAGCAAGAATCCGCGCTCATTTACGCCGCACTCAAGAAACAGACGAAGACTTATTACAGTTTGAAGACCTAAGCTTAAATCGCCGCACTCGTCAAGTATTTCGCACTAAAAGAAGCATTGAGTTAACAGCCAAAGAGTTTGATTTATTAGAATATTTGCTTTCACATCCCCGTCAAGTATTTACCAGAGACCAAATTCTCGAAAAAGTTTGGGGTTACGACTTCATGGGCGATTCCAATATTATCGAAGTCTATATTCGTTATCTACGCCTGAAATTAGAAGAAAATAAAGAAAAACGCCTAATTCACACGGTGCGTGGTGTAGGTTACGCACTGCGCGAGTAAGTAGGAGGCAGGAGGCAGGGGGCAGGGGGCAGGGGGCAGGGGGCAGGAGGGAAAGACAGTTTCGATCGCGGTTTTAAACTTTTGTATTTTATATTTAATTATGTCTGCCTACTTAATACGATTTTAGATTTGGGATTTGGGATTGGGAATAGGCTTGGTGAATCTGGGTTTAGTGAATTCATTTATCAGAATCATTTTTTAAATTGGTATAAGCAACTCAAAAGTTAAAAGGATGAAACTGATTAGTAAAGAATTTAGCTAATACCATTTCACG
Source organism: Nostoc linckia NIES-25 (assembly GCF_002368035.1). Lineage (GTDB taxonomy): Bacteria > Cyanobacteriota > Cyanobacteriia > Cyanobacteriales > Nostocaceae > Nostoc > Nostoc linckia_B. Next base: position 1,864,937 of record NZ_AP018222.1, read on the forward strand.
AAATACCTGATACAAATGATTAGTCTCTAATTCTTTCCCCCTGCCTCCTGCCTCCTGCCCCCTGCTCCCTGTCCCAGTATCTCCCTCATCACTGATGAATCTCCCCATCAGGCATGATTGCTCCAGCTAGGTTAGCACCAATTAGTTTAACCAGAAGCCTTTCACCAGAGCGAATCCGCGCTCCGGTTAAATCTGCTCCTCGTAAATCGGCTCCGCTGAGATCGGCACCAATTAAATTAGCAGCACGTAAATTTGCCTCCCTGAGATCCGCTAAAAGTAAATTTGCTCGAAACAAATTAGCTTCAGATAAATTTGCTCCTCTGAGGTTAACTTTGTGCATAAAAGTATCGCTGAGATTAGCACCGCTCAAGTTGGCATAACTAAGATTTCTGCCCGATAAGTCTTTATTGCTCAAATTTGCTCGACTATAGTCTTTACCACTCAAATCTGGATTGTGCTTTGATGGTGACTGGCTTGTTTGAGATGGTGTTTCATAGTGAAACGGCGATGATGATGGCTGCTTTGCTTGAGATGGTGTTTCATAGTGAAACGGCGATGACGATGACTGCTTATGTGTGCTTTGATGTTTGGTTTTTACAGAGCGCAATTTTTCACGAGCTTCATTAATCGCTTTGAGCTTGTCCTGCGCCTTCTGCTGTAAGCGAAGATTTTCCTTCGGAATGCGATCGGGATGCCAAACAAAGACCAAATCTTTATAAGCCTGGTTCACTTCTTCAAGCGTTGCCCCAGGCTCTAATTCCAAAATTCTATAGTACCGCTCCAGATCGCTCATACGCCATTTTGGTGGACAATCAACTTAATTATCAGTGATACAGCGGTCTATCGGCTGCATCTTTTATTATTTGGGCATTGGGCATGGGGAAAGGGAAAGGGGTAAGGGGAAAAGGGGAAAGGTTAAATTTATTCCTTTTCCCTTTTCCCTTTAACCTTTTCCCCCTGCTCCCCTTGCCCCTCATCTCCCCATCTCCCCATTTCTCCATCGAGCGATCGCTCTTAAATATGCTGCAACTGGAATTTGATAAACTTCAATAAAAATCCAAACAATAATTGATAAGTGTGACAAAAAAGTTAATATTGTCCAAATATATGGCATCCAGGTTATCGGCTCATTGATATTAGGAGGAAAATAATAAGCTACTATGCCAATGAGAGTAGTAGGAAGGACTACAAAAGCAATAGCAGCTAGTCCATAACCCCAACCTAATTCCACGCCTTCTAACTGGGCTTCTGTCCAACTAAACCCATTCCAACGCCAAACCAAGGGCGGTTGCCTAGAAGGCATCTTGATTTGCTGTAGTTCTAGGTTCACCGTAAAAATCTCTTGGCAAAAGTCACAAGCCATAGCTTCCATCAATGGCATATGAGAAATCTTACCTATCCGACAGACTGGGCAGGGGTAAACTCCATGATAGTCAAAAGATTTGGCTAAGATTTTAGGACTGGGCATAATGAAACTGTTAATTCTAAAAAGTTAAGCTGCTGAATAAGGACTTGGGTAAAAATGATGTATGGCATTTCTTAATTGTCTGTAATCAGCTTTCACAAGGTAAAAACAGAAGTCAGGAAAATTAGATGTTTTGATTTTGGAATCCTAGCTTTGACAATTTTGGAACGACTATGCCGCGGCGGTAAATTTTCTTTGATTCCTGGAAATTGGCTGTATTTAATTATCTGAACTCTTAAATTTTTTACCATTGGTTTTTGATTATGTACGCTATTTATTGAGTTATGACATAGCAATATTTGTAAAGTTATATCACTATAGCAATGTCCGATCGCAAGCCGCTTTTTTCTAGGCAAACAAGCAACGAGAACTTCATGACACAAATTCTGAGAAATCGAGGGTGACAAAGCTTACAATTTAAGCATCTAAATTCAAAGAGAAATTTGAAACTTGTTTAAAATAGGATTCGCCACCTTCAAGCCTAGACGCGCAAAGGACGACTTGCCGTAGGCATCAGAACAAACCGTGATGAGTGAATTTTGGGGACTCCTCTACAAAAACCAAGCTACGCCTAGCATCTCGTGGAGAAATGCTATGGTCTTGATTCCCCCAATTGTACCGAGTCTATCGCTTTTTTAGCTGTTGTGGGGGTCTTGACACCACTAACCCTTCCTGTTAATGTTACTATACATAGGTTTATCTAGTTTCCTTAAATTTTTCAGCTAAAGCGCCTTGTAAATGTTTAACACAAATTCCTACTTTTATTTTTGGTTTAGGGTGGTTCACCGGGAGTGAATTATGTTTCCACATGGAAACCACCCGGTGAACCGCAGAGCGAACTCTGCGGTTTTTGTCTTTTAAGGAGAATTTCATTGTGACAACTTATTTCAGTAGTTGGTTTTACGGCTTTTACTTTTGGCCCAGAGTCAGTTCCGGGTAAATAGCGTTATGCCGATAAACCACAACGCGCCCGGAACTTCTCAAAGGTTCCGGGCTTTTTTCTTAATGGAGACTGGGGACTGGGGACTGGGGAGATGGGGAGATGGGGAGATGGGAAGAAAAAACTCTTAACTCCTCACTCCTAACTCCTAACTCCCAATGCCCAATACTTAATTTTTTAGGAGAATTAAATCATGATTAACGCTAAACTTGCTGCACAATCTCATCCCAATCACCAGACAATCGTTAAACTTTCAGAAAAAGTTGCTTTCGGCGGTGAAGAATTGGTAATTATCGCCGGCCCCTGTACCGTCGAAAGCTGGGAACAAATGGAGACAGTAGCGCAAAAGCTATCTACTGCATCGGTACAAGCTTTGCGTGGTGGTGTCTACAAACCCCGAACATCTCCCTACGCTTTCCAGGGTATGGGCGAGTCAGGATTGGAAATTTTGGCAAAGGTGCGATCGCAGTACAATATGCCAGTTGTCACCGAGGTGATGTCAATTTCCCAAATTGAAACAGTGGCCGCCCACGCTGATATGCTTCAAGTTGGTAGCCGTAATATGCAAAACTTCGATTTGCTCAAAGCTTTAGGGCAAGCTGGTAAACCGATACTACTTAAACGTGGTTTAGCAGCGACAATTGAAGAATTCGTCATGGCAGCTGAATATATTCTCAGCCACGGAAATCCTGATGTGGTGCTGTGCGAAAGGGGTATCCGCAGCTTCGATGATTACACCCGCAACGTCCTAGATTTAGGCGCAGTAGCAGCACTCAAACAAATAACTCACCTGCCTGTGATTGTAGATCCTTCCCATGCCGTAGGTAAACGGGAATTGGTAGCACCTGTAGCTAGAGCTGCGATCGCTTGCGGCGCAGATGGGTTAATAATTGAGTGTCACCCACAACCAGAAAAATCAGTTTCTGACGCCCGTCAAGCACTTTCTTTAGAAGATATGGTCGATTTAGTTAATAGTTTAAAGCTGGTAGCAACAGCCGTTGGGCGCAGCATATCACAAACAAAAGGGGTGGGTTCTAAACCTGCCCCTTTTGTTTGCGCTGCTTGAACAAAATATAGCAGGGAACAGGCAATAGGCAACAGCTTTGAAAGTCCTTTGCTGTCAGGGTTTCAAGAAAAAACCCTTTCCCTTCTCTTGCAAAAATAGTTTTGCAAGAGGCTATTAAAAAAGCCCAGTAATTCCGTAGTAAACACAAGCACCAGCACCAATAATATAGACAAACCAAGTTAGAAAAAAGCCAATTGCGCGGCCGGGTGAAGGGCCATAGGTTGCGATCAAACCCCATGCATGAGCAATCCGCCCTACAGTCAGCGCACTTCCAATCAACCAGAGTATCCAAGGCGACGAATGCATCAATTCTAAAGTCATGATAAACAGCAGTGCCAAGGGTACATATTCTGTGAAATTTCCATAGGCGCGTGCTTTACGCTGAAGAACTCCATCATCAGCAGTTTTTGTGAGCAAAGATTTTTGAGTATAGCTTTCGACAAACGCCGCCCAAGGATTGGGATTTTCCAGATAATTTGGCTGGTTTATGACTTGTGCCTCAGTTTCCCCATGCCAAATGCGAGTTTTGGTACGCTCCATTACGACAATGTATGAAAGGGCAAACGCAATCAAGCCATTGAGTCCGACAAAAAATGTTGTGACGGGAATAGACATAGAAAATCTCAACTGGGGGTCAATTCTATAAAATAGAAATTTGCAGCTAAGTAGCAAAGTCCCCAACTGGGTATAAGTTTATGAAATTTGCTCCTTTGGTTGAAAAGATCGCAACGGCATCTAACGAAGCTCAGTTGCGCTCTTGCTTTTTGGAGTATGCTGGTCAATTGGTCGGAGCTAGTGCTTGGGGATTGGATTTGCTCGATAGCCGTTTTCAAGTGATTGCGTCAGACTTGTGGGGGTTGCCCGATACATTTCGCGATCGCTATCAGGAAGTTGGACGAAAAGGCGATCGCGTCAGTCAACAAATGATTCGGCATCAAATTCCGGTTCATACTCTATCGGTACACTCTCTCGAATATTGGTATCAGAGCGAACTTTATCAATCTGTGTTCCGCATCTATGGAATCGAATCTGGTATGGTTGCACCGCTAATCGGCGTCGGTCGGTTGCTTGGTGGAATTTATTTTCTACGTAGTAAAGAGCTTCCCGCCTTTAATGATGGCGATCTGATTCAATTAAGTTCTCTGTGCCAGCATTTATCGGTTCGTTTAGCAACTTTTCGCCTGGCGATCGCTCCGTCTTTAGCCAATTGTCTGACACCACGAGAAGTTGATGTTGCCCAATTAGTTGCCCAAGGCTTAAGCAATCGATAAATCGCTTTGAAGTTGCATATCAGTCGTGATGCCGTCAAACAGCTACTCAAGCGGATGTTTCAAAAACTAGACGTTTGTGCCCGTGCTGAAATGGTTGCGAAGTTAAAGGATTGAGTTTACTTGTTTTATACCTTAACTTATACAAAAAGAACTGTGAATTTCTGTGCTATCTTTCTACTATAAATTGACTAGATTTTTTATCTTTTCCAATTTCAAAAATTAAATATAAATTTTCTATATTCTTCCTCAAAATATAGAGATAATATTATGGCTTACGCATTGACAGAAAATATCAAATATGGATGATTGAAAAACTACATCTGTCGTTGGGGCACAGCACTGCTCATTAGTGTCAACTTAACGTCAAACCCTGATAGAAAGGTGATGAGCGAGTTCTACTCATTTACCATCAAGATCCGCGTTACCCCACCCCGGTTTTGCTGGCGCAAAACCTCCCCTCCCCAAAGCATCGGGGAGGGGTTGGGGGTGGGGTAAAACGATTGTGGGGCAACAGTTTGAGCTTAAGTTGACACCAATGAGCACTGCTGTGCCCCTACACCCAGGGTCTATTTACCATCAAAAAATGATTAATAAAAGCCTAAAACGACCTATTCATAGAAACCCACACCATGATTCATTTGTACAGTGCAAGTCCTAAATATTTATATTTTGCCGAAAAATCGATACATTTTAATCTTCGATCGCCCATTATCTGCATAGCTAATTTCAAAAATAAAATAGTAATAATATATAGAATTTTTATTTAATAAAAACTATCAATAATTATATATTTTCAGTTGAAATATTCACAATTGTCACAGTATATTCATACGAAAGTCAAGCCAGCTTCACACAAATTTCTCTCTTAAGAGCTAGGCTAAAAAATAAATTATTTAGTATGCTAACAGTTAGAGGAACTAATATTAAATGACTCCACTAGAAATCGATCGCAGCGATTTCGTGGAAAATACAATGTTTGGCAACAAACCCTACCCTTCGGGGAATAGGTGAGGCTCATTGTGATAATTAACTAGCGGCTAAAAGCAGGCGATCGCTAATGCAGTTGCCTGGTTTCGGCTGACTTTAGTAAAACCAATAACATACCAATACATCTGTCTACTTTCCTTTCCCCCGATCGTCGATATGCGTTGTTTAATTTCAGTTCAAACGACAAAACCTTTATCTTCAGTTGCTCAAAGCATTCCTCGTTTTTATGGCTTGATTTCAAGAGGACGGTTATGTCTACTGATGCTCGGTTTGACCTACTTGTGTGCTGCTTGTAACGCAAGTGACGCTCAATCAAGTGGCAAGCAAGCAGGTAAAAAGCGAGCTGTGCCAGTGGTGGTTGCCACTGCAACTCAAAAGACTATTCCAGTACAGCTATCGGCTACGGGAACAGTAGAAGCATATTCGACAGTCTCTGTCAAGTCCCAAGTTGGTGGGCAACTGACTGGGGTTTATTTTCAGCAGGGACAGAACGTCAAGAAAGGAGACTTGTTATTTAAAATTGATTCGCGTTCCTTGGAAGCAGCGCTAATGCAAGCTAATGCTGCTAAAGCCAAAGATTTGGCCCAGGTGAAACAGGCACAGGCAAATGTGACCAAAGCGATCGCCCAAGTCAACCAAGCAAAAGCTAATGTAGCCAAGGATGTTGCCCAATCTAGAAACGCAGATGTCCAGGCGAAAAGATATAACAGCTTACTAAAGGAAGGAGCAATTAGCAAAGAACAAGCGGATCAGTTTCAGACGACAGCTGATGCTCAACGGGCAACAGTCAATGCAGATCGAAATGGAGTCGCAGATGCCACAGCAGCCGTAGCCGCAGCCCAAGCAGATGTCCAAAATGCCAAAGCAGCAGTAGCAGCAGATGAAGCTGCGATCGCCAATGCTAAAATCCAGCTTTCCTACAGTTCCATCTACTCACCAATTACCGGACGCACAGGAAGCCTGAAGCTCAATCAAGGCAACTTGGTAGAAGCCAACGCCACCGATCCATTAATTACTATCAGCCAAATCCGCCCGATTTACGTTACCTTTTCCATCCCCCAAAGGTTGCTGCCAGATTTGAAGAAGTACAGTGCTAACGGCAAGTTAGAAGTCAGTGCCATACCTCCAAAAGATACAGGGCATCCGATACAGGGCGAACTCACCTTTGTTGATAGCGGACTCAATACCCAAACAGGCACAATTCAACTAAAAGCCACCTTTACCAACACAGATGAACGATTAGTTCCAGGGCAGTTTGTCAACGTAGTACTCAAGCTAACCGAAGAACCAAATGTCATCACCGTGCCTTCCCAAGCAGTCCAAACCGGACAGCAAGGACAATTTGTATTTGTAGTCACACCCGATAAAACAGCCCAAATGCGTCCAGTTACCGTAGGCGACACCATTGGCAACGAAACCGCGATCGAACAAGGGTTGCAACCAGGCGAGCAAATCGTCACCGATGGGCAATTCAATCTAGTACCTGGTGCCAGTGTGCAGGTGAAACCGGGAGTAGGCAAAGGGGCAGGGGGCAGGGGGCAGGGTGAGAATAACTCTTAACTCCAGACGCGATTAATCGCGTCTCTACTCTTAACTTCTAACTCCTAACTCCTAACTCAGATGAACATTTCCCAGCTATTCATCCGGCGTCCAATCATGACAACCCTAGTGATGGTTGGCATCTTAATATTTGGGCTGATGAGTTATCAACAGCTACCTGTTAGCGACTTGCCCAACGTGGATTATCCGACACTCCAGGTAACGGCTAGCCTGCCTGGAGGTAGTCCAGAAACGATGGCTTCCTCGGTTGCAACTCCTTTAGAGCAGCAGTTTTCTAGTATTGCGGGATTGAGTTCAATGAACTCTACTAGCTCTTTGGGTAGCACGCAAATTACGCTGCAATTTGACCTGAATCGAGATATTGACGGGGCAGCACAAGATGTACAGTCTGCTATTTCTAAAGCAGCGAGGCAGTTGCCGACTAATATGCCTAATCCCCCTTCTTTCCGCAAGGTAAACCCGGCAGATCAACCAGTCCTCTACATCTCTTTAAATTCATCTATTTTGCCGCTTTCAACTGTAGATAAGTACGCCGAAACGCTGTTGGCACAACGTCTTTCTATGGTGGATGGGGTGGCGCAAGTGCAGGTGTACGGTTCCCAAAAGTACGCGGTCAGGATTCAGCTCGATCCAGAATCATTGAGTGCTAAAGGCATAGGAATCGATGAAGTAGCTGATGCGATCGCTAACGGAAATGTTAACCTACCAACCGGCACACTTTACGGGCAGCAGCAGAACTATACAATTGAAGCCAACGGTCAACTTAACGATGCCGCCAACTATCGCTCCCTAGTTGTGACTTATCAAAACGGCGCACCTGTGCAGTTAGGCGAACTCGGTCAAGTGCTGGACAGCGTGGAAAATGACAAGATTGCCAGTTGGTATTTTCCTACGAAGCAGGGAGTAGGGGAGATGGGGAGATGGGGAGATGGGGAGATGGGGAGACAAGGAGAGAAGTTGGAGCGGAGGAAACCTCCACTCCAAACTTCGGAGGACAAGGAGAATAACTCCTCAGTCAAGACTCCCAATGCCCAAGTCCAAAATTCTGGCGTGCGGGCGATCGTTCTGGCAATTCAACGCCAACCGGGAACTAATACCGTCGAGGTGGTGGATGCAATTAAGAAACTGTTACCTAGCTTCCAAAAACAGATTCCGGCGGCTGTGAACATGAATATTCTCTACGATCGCTCTCAATCAATTCGCGAATCTGTAGATGATGTACAATTCACACTGTTACTCACCATCGCTTTGGTAGTACTAGTAATCTTTCTATTTCTTCGCAATATCTCAGCTACAGTCATTCCCAGTTTGGCAGTACCGCTGTCAATCGTAGCGACCTTTGCAGTTATGCTGGTGCTGGGCTTTTCACTCGATAACTTGTCGCTGATGGCATTAACTTTATCAGTGGGTTTCGTGGTGGATGATGCCGTAGTCATGCTAGAAAATATTGTCCGCCACATGGAAATGGGCGAGAGCCGCATGGAAGCAGCTCTGAATGGTTCTAGAGAAATTGGTTTCACAATTTTATCAATGACCATTTCCTTGGTAGCAGTATTTATCCCTGTGCTGTTCATGGAAGGCATTTTAGGGCGACTGTTCCGTGAGTTTGCCATTACCATCAGCGTTGCCATCTTAGTTTCTGGCATCATTTCCCTAAGCTTAACGCCAATGCTCTGTTCCAGATTCTTGCGTCCACCCCATCATCAGGGAGCAGAGGAGCAGAGGAGCAGAGGAGCAGAGGAGCAGGTAAGCTGGAAAAATGAGGTAGATGGAGGAGATGAGGAACAAATACCCAGTCCCCAGTCCCCAATCCCCAGTCCCCAATCCCCAGTCCCTAATTTCCAGACTCGTCTTTACAACATTTCGGAAAGCTTCTTTGATTTGTTGTTGCGGGGATACGATTGGAGTTTGAAGATATCGCTGAAGTATCACCGGACAACAATGGTCATTTCGGCAGCGATTCTTGTAGCGACGGTGTATCTATTTATAGTTGTGCCTAAGGGATTTGTTCCCAACGCTGATGTCGGACAAATTACTGCAACTACTCAAGCATCAGAGGATATCTCCTTTGATGAAATGGTAAAACATCAACAGGCTGTAGCTGCGATCGCTTACCGCGATCCTAATATCGATTCCATTAACTCTAGCGTCGGGGCTGGCGGGCCAAATGCCTCTGCTAACAGCGGACGACTTTTAATTGAACTCAAGCCGCGCCACGAGCGCCATCTCAGTGCCGATGAAATAGTCGAGGAACTGCGACCGAAGTTGTCAACTGTACCTGGAATCAAAGTCTTCTTGCAAAATCCGCCTGCCATCAATATTGGCGGCCAACAAACAAAAGCGCAGTATCAATTTACTCTCCAAAGTCCAGATATTCAAGAACTTTACCAGTACGCTCCACTTCTAGAAAATCAACTCCGCAACTTGTCAGAGTTACAAGATGTCAACAGCGACCTACAAGTTAAGAATCCCCAAGTCAAAGTAGACATCAACCGCGACCAAGCGTCGGCTCTCGGTTTGACTGCCAATCAAATCGAAACTGCCCTAAGTAATGCCTATGGTACTCGCCAAGTCTCTACCATCTACGCCTCTGATAGCCAGTATCAAGTGATTATGGGCGTGGAACCAAAATATCAACAAAATTCCCAAGCCCTAGATTTGCTCTCGATTCGTGCCCCCAATGGACAACTCGTACCTTTAAATGCTGTAACAACTTTGACCAAGGATGTAGGTCCGCTCACAATTAACCATAAAGGGCAGCTAGCCTCTGTTACCTTCTCTTTTAACCTCAAACCGGGAATATCCCTAAGTAGTGTCACTGGGAAAATTGAAGAAATTGCCCGTAAAACACTACCAACTAGTATTAGTACGGCGTTTCAGGGTTCAGCCCAGGCGTTTCAGTCTTCAATTCAGGGTTTAGGAATGCTACTGTTGGTTGCGATTTTCGTAATTTATATTGTCTTGGGAATTCTCTACGAGAACTTTATTCACCCCCTGACCATTCTTTCTAGCTTACCCTCCGCTGGGTTTGGGGCACTGCTGACTTTGTTACTGTTTCAAGTTGACTTGAATATTTACGCCTTCGTGGGCATTATTTTGCTGGTTGGCATTGTCAAGAAAAATGGGATCATGATGGTTGACTTTGCGATCGCAGCTCGTCAAGAAGGCAAAACTCCCTATGATGCTATTTATCAAGCCTGCTTGGTGAGATTCCGCCCAATCATGATGACCACAATGGCAGCACTGATGGGCACATTACCCATCGCCCTTGGTTTGGGAGCCGGAGCAGATACGCGCCGTCCCCTTGGTTTAGCAGTAGTTGGCGGGTTACTGTTCTCGCAGTTTCTCACACTTTATTTAACGCCTGTTTTTTACACATATATGGAGTCGTGGCAAACAAAGTTACAAAAGCACAGCTGGCAAAAACATTAAGGCAACTCCAAGAAATCAAAACGCCTCTGGTGTTTGCAATGGGCTAAAGGGAGGAGTAGCGAAAAATTAGGCTTTTACTCCCCTCTCCTTGAAGGAGAGGGGCTGGGGGTGAGGTCAAAATCCTATACATCGAATTCACGTTAAATGAAGTATACAGGTAAGGGCACAACATTGTTCATTGGTGTCAACTTAACGTGAAACCCTAATAGAAAGGTGATGAGCGAGTTCTACTCATTTACCATCAAGATCCGCGTTACCCCACCCCGATTTTGTCTAAAGCCAAAATCGCCCCTCCCCTTGCCAAGGGGAGGGGTTGGGGTGGGGTAAAACGATTGCGGGGCAACAGTTTAAGCTTAAGTTGACACGTATGAACAATGTTGTGCCCTTACAAATAATTAATGTGTCGCAAACATTATTTGAATCGGTATAAATTACTGAATAAAAATCAAAAATATAGTTAGTTTTAAACAATAATAATTATGAGAATATTGTTCGCATTTCAGCTATCTAAGATAGAGCTTGGCGAATAGGAATTTGGATTATAAACTTGGTTTTGATTCCCGGTGTGGACTCACAATAAATTTTACCGCGGTGTTTTTGGGTAACAATTTGATAGCTGATCGAAAGTCCCAATCCAGTGCCTTTGCCAATGGGTTTGGTAGTGAAAAAAGGCTCAAACAGACGAGAAGAAATATTTTCTGGAATGCCAGGGCCGTTATCGGCAATGCTGATAGCGATCGCTTGGTTTTGTAGGTGTTCAGTCCGAATAGAGATTTTGCTGGGATTGGCTAGGATATCGTCAAGGGTGCGCTGTCGATCGCGCTGTTCCAAAGCATCAATGGCATTGCACAAAATATTCATAAATACTTGATTGAGTTGGCTGGGATGGCATTCTATATTGGGCAATTGTCCATAGTCTCGTAAGATTTGAATCCCAGGATGATCGGGACTTGCTTTGAGGCGATGTTGTAAAATTAACAGAGTGCTTTCGATACCTTCATGCAAATCAACTATATGCGTTCCCAACTCATCCAAGCGGGAAAAGTTACGTAACGAAACAACGAGTTGCCGGATGCGATCGCTCCCCAATTTTAAAGAATTCATCAGCTTGGGCAAATCTGTTTGTAAATAGTCGATATCCACTTCGTCCATCCAGTTTTGAATTTGGGGATGAGGTTGGGGATGGCATTGACGATACAACTCAATAAAATTCAACAAATCTTCGATGTGTTCTTTAGCGGGAGCAAGATTAGAGTGAATAAAGGTCACGGGATTATTGATTTCGTGGGCGACACCTGCCATCATTTGACCGAGTGAAGACATTTTTTCGCTTTGGACTAGATGTACCTGTGTCTGCTTGAGGTTGTCTAGTGCTTGGGAGAGTTGGGCAGTCTGTTGGTGTAAAGACTTTTGCGATTCACGTAGTTGTAGGTGTACCCGAATCCGGGCTAAGGCTTCTTCATGTTGGATGGGCTTGGTAATGTAATCTACTGCACCCAAACTCAGCCCTTTTACTTTATCTACTGAGTCGGAAAGCGCAGTCATAAAAATTACCGGAATTTCGCGGGTGGCACAGTCGGCTTTCAGGCGCTGGCAAGTTTCAAAGCCATCGATTCCGGGCATCATCACATCCAGCAGAATGATATCAGGGTGATAAGATTGGACGCGTTGCAGGGCAGCTTCTCCACTTTTGGCGATCGCTACCCGATAACCAATCTCACTCAACACATCGAACAACACTTGAATGTTAGTAGGGTTATCATCCACTACCAAAATGGTTCCGGTTGCGGCTGTCATCTCAACGGGCATTCTTCAACTCCTCAACATGCGATCGATAAAAAATATTAAGTAAGCAAACATAATTGAAATGTAAAATCCAAACCAGCGAAACCTTATTACTATTAGAGTTTTACCCCCTGCCTCCTGCCCTCTACCTCCTGCCCCCTGCCCCCTGCCTCCTAAATATGCGGTGCTAATAAATTGAGAATGCCTTCGTCGTCAAACTTCTGGCTGAGTTCCAGCAGCTTATTGGCAAAAGGGGCATACTGGGGATTGAGTTGCTTAAGGCGGTTAGCTTCTTGCTGGATATCACTCATAAAGCCATCTTGGGCAGCTTGATAAAGAGTAGCTAGTTCCTGTGATGATGGCATCACCAGATCCACTGGACTCAAAGCTTCAGCAGAGACTTCTGCTTCTTGGGGCGTCGTTTCGTAAATCCATTGCAACTCTAGATGGCGTTGCAATTCCCCCAGCAAGCCAGTAAACTCGATTGGTTTTGGAAAAAAGCTACTGCAACCGGCATCCATCGCTTGCTGTATATCCACTTGGGACAAGCTGGCAGGACAAGCAATAATGGGGGTGAGTGCAAAATCTGGTAACTGACGCAGGCGACGAGTCATTTCCAGCCCATTCATCTTTGACATCATCACATCGGTAATAATCAAATCCGGGCGCATCTGGAGTGCTAAATCCAATCCGGCTTGTCCATCATCGGCTTGGGCGAGTTTGAAGCCTAAAGGTGCTAGCATTCCCACGACAACAGCGCGGTTCTCTAGGCGATCGTCAATGACTAAGATTTTCTGCCGTTCGCCTTGGTAGCCAATCACCTTTTGATTGCTAGATATAGGCTGGGCCAGCCAATCGCTGGCGGGGACATCCACCTCAAACCAGAAATTGCTGCCTTTGCCTGGTGTGCTGTTAACTTGAATCGAACTACCCATCATTTGGACAATTTGCTGGCTGATTGCTAACCCCAACCCAGTACCTTCGCTGTTGCGATCGCGTTTTCCAGCCTGTTCAAAGGGCAAAAAAATCGATTGCAACTTTTCCCTGGGGATGCCGATGCCTGTATCTTCTACCTGGAAGCGAATTCTAGTTGATGTTTGGGTTGTTTGTTGATTTGCCACTGCCTCAACTGTAAACGTGACACTGCCAAAATCGGTAAATTTAACTGCATTGCCCAACAGATTCAGCAGTACTTGTCGCAGGCGTTTGTCATCAGCATAGACGGCGGTGGGCAGGTGTACGGGGTGGTAGTGGAAGGCAATACCCTTTTGTTCGGCTTTGATGCGGCAGATTTCTACTGTGGTGGCGAGGAAGTTGGCAAAGTGGAAATCCTGGGGATAGAGATCCATTTTTTGCGCTTCCAGTTTTGAGAGATCGAGAATGTCATTTATTAAGGTCAGCAGGTGAGAACCACACTGATAAATTACGCCTAATCCTTTGTGCTGCTTGGGGGTGGTGGCGGGGTCGCGCTGGAGGATCTGGGCATAGCCCAAAATGCCGTTGAGTGGGGTTCGCAGTTCGTGGTTCATGTTGGCGAGAAATTCGCTTTTGGTACGATTGGCGGCTTCTGCTGCTTCTTTTGCCTGCAATATCTCTAGTTCTGCGGACTTGCGATCGCTAATATCGTTGTTAATTTCCAGTTGCCTATAGGACTCTCCTTTAGGATCGCGCTGTAACGTCCATCGGCTTGCTACAATGATTTGCCGACCGTCACGAGTAATGTGGTGTAATTCCCCTTCCCAATGTCCCAGTTGAAAAAACTCGCTCAACACCCTTTCTAAAGGTTTAGGAAATTCTGTTTGCAGGAATGTGTGAATGTACTGCCCAAGAACTTCTTCTCTTTTCCAACCGTAAAGGATTTCTGCACCACGATTCCAATAAATAATTCGGTCATCCATGTCTCGAATGATGATACTGTCGCTAGCAGAGTCGAGAATGTCTAAAGTTTGACGCAGTACTTGTTCGGCTTGCTTGCGTTCGGTAATATCTGTGTTAGCACCTACCCATTCTCGAATGCTGTTATCTGGATTCAAAATTGGTACGCCACGGCTATTGAAGTAGCGATATTCACCGTCATAACGCTGAATCCGAGTCTCAGTTTCATAGGTAATGCGGTTGGTAAGTGTTGTTGACCATGCTTTATGAGTGCGATCTCTATCTTCTGGATGTATCATATTTAGCCATCCCCAACCTTGGATTTCTTCAAAAGTTTGTCCTGTGAAAGCTCGCCATTGTGGTTGGTCTGTAACAAATGCGCCTTCAGCATCGGTGCTCCAAACAATTTGTGATGTTGCTTCAATTAGCGAACGGAATCGTTCTTCGCTTTGCTTTAGTACCAGTTCTACTTGTTTGCGTTCGCTAATATTGCGGAACACGACTACTCCACCTTTCAAGACACCATTGACATCTTTGAGGGGTCTACTACTAGCTGTCAACCAGACGCCCTCTGAGGCTTGGCGATCGCGAGCAAATATTTCCATATTGTCTACCTCTTCACCCCGTAAAGCCCGTACTAAGGGAATTTGCTCTGTTGGAATCGGAGTCACTCGATCGGGTTGAAATAGCCCATATTCTTCAGTCCAACTTTTTTGCTGAGTATTGATTATTCCCATGCCAAACATCTTTTTGGCAACAGGGTTAAAAATCACCAATTGACCGTTTTCATCTGCAACAATTAGGCCATCGCTCATACTATTGAGGATCGATTCCATCAGATTAGTCTGGTCTTGGAATGTCTGGTTGCTCTTTTGGAGGTCAGTTTCTGCCTGATTCCGTTTTACGGTTTCTCTAACAATCAGGTGGTAAGTCCACATAATAATCCCCAGGTTGAGGATAATGCCTGTCAAAAATGTCATTATCGCCTGGATAGCAGCGCTGGTGGCGGCTTGTTGTTTCTCTCGCAACCCGACGATTTCGATCGCTTCTATCTCCTGGATGGGCAACGTTACTTCGTTGAGCAGTCGCGTTGGCGTTCGATCGATGGCGGCATCTAATCCCTTGCTTTGCCTGAGTTCAATGCCTTGCCGCAATTGTTTTAGACGCACGAAGATCGATGCTTTGAGTTTTTCAACGTGCGCTTGTTGGCTGAGATGATTTTGCACCGAGGTTTCCAACTGCCGTATTTCTCGATCGACATCAATCATTCTCAGCCCAAACACGTTAACAGCATCTTTCTTGCCCGTCAGCAGGTATTGTCGCTGCATATTCTCAGCGTCTTTGAAGGCACTGTCCAAGGATTTGAGACTCCGCAGGTTTTCTAAATGTTGAGTAATTTGGCGGTTAGTTTCTAAAGTCCGGTTGGCGCTCCAAAATGCCACACCACTCACAGTCAAGGCAAAGAAGGTGGCTGCTCCCAATCCTCCAGCAACGCTTTTGAGAAAATTTGATGATTGCTTCATAGTTATACCAACAGGACTTACGCGATATGTGACTGAAAACCTTATTCAAGCGTTGCGGTAATTCATGAATTACCGCTACTTCATGAATTACCGCTACTTTCGTTATCTTTTGCGTAAGTCCTGACCAATTTGAAAACAAAATGCAACAGATACACGCGCTCAAACTCCTGTGATGTCTAATTTTCTGAATTTTGAATACTTCTCTACGAGAGGCTGCGCCAACGGCTACGCTCGGTACAAGTTTTGAATTTTGAATTGGTATTACGTCTTCTTGTCTAAATTCCTGCTATGACACCAGAGGGCGTAGTCCATACTTTTGAAATGCTGCTTTGACGCGATCGCTACTTAAAAAGTCCAGGTAAGTCTGCATTTCTTGAGTATGGGTAGACTTTTTAACAACGGCGACAGCAGCTCGAATCGGTTCATAGAGATCGGTTGATGCGGTGGCTAATACCTGGACTTTGGTAGAAGTTTTGGCTTCGGAGAGGAAAGTGATGCCCACCTGTGCCTCTTGTCGCTCGACAGCTATTAACACTTCCCGCACGTCTACTTCTGTCACGACTGCTTTTGACTCTACAATCTGAGCAATTCCTAAGCGATTCAGAATATCACGGGTATACTTGCCAACAGCCGGGCCCTTGCCGCCCATTGCTACAGTTTTGATGCGATCGCTTGCTAATTCTCGGAAGTCAGAAAGCTGCGCGGCTGAATCCGCAGGGGCAATGACGACGATATCGGTAGTCACCAATTCTTTGCGGCTTGCAGGCAGAATTAAGCCTTTGGCTTGCAGGCGATCGAGTGGGGGAATATCTGCTAATAAAATCCCATCAAAAAGTTCTCCTTGCTCGATCGCTGCTTCGATCGCTCTGGTTCCAGCAAAGCTATAGTTGACTACGACATTGGGGTGTTCCTGCTGATACAGTCGATCCAGCTCCTCCACCGCACCGCGCATCATGCCTGCCGCAACAAAATTTAAGTTAACCACCTGAGTCGACGCGACAGAACAACTTTCCAACCAGAACACAAGAATCAACGATATCAAGCACAATGCCATCCACCGCAAGTGTTTCATACTATATTCCTGAAAACTTGCTGTCTAGTATTCCCACGCAGGCAAACTGCTTAACAGCAAATTGAGGCAGATATAGCAGTGCTATGTAGAAATTGATTGTTAGAGAATTAAATAAATCTTCACAAAGTCAATGGAGAAGCAGCTCTCAAGCTTGCAGTCTGTCCCATTGTATTCACTTTAAAGAATTATTCACTCTGGATATACTGCTAGCAAGTAATTAATACCAAATGCTGATTGACTACCCTCTTTTTTTAAAGGAACAGGGAGAGAAGAAAGAGAGTTATAAAACTCGAAATTGGCTTTTCCCTCCTGCCTTCTACTTAGGATTTATTCTTTAATTTTTATTAAAAACTTGCTTAACTGTCTTAACTGTCTTATCTGTCCTTGCATTTTAATAATAAAAGTCAGAAGATAACCTCAGCAGTAAATGGTTCCAGTAAAAATACTGGTATCATTACAAATACAAAAAGAGGTGGATTATGAAGAATGCAATTATCAAACTAGTGGTTGTAGCTAGTGTTGTGCTGTCTGTTGTCTTTTCATGGCCAGTAACCCCTGCTTTTGCTTTTAATTTCAGCAGTGCCAATATCCTAATGATAACAAGTACCGAACAATCTGTAGATAATACAGTTTACAAAGTCGTAGTAAACTATGAGGAGCAGTATTCGATATGGCCAGCTGATAGAGAAGTTCCCCTTGGCTGGAAAGATGCCGGCAAAACTGGCTCGAAAGAAGAGTGTTTGGCTTACATCAAAGAAGTTTGGACTGATATGAGACCACTTAGCCTTCGCAGGAAAATGGAAGAAGCTGCGCGTAATTATTAAGGAATTTCCCACCTTATAATTCCAAATACTCACAATCCATCTACGCATTAACAGGTTTACGCACAAAATTGTTGGTAGAGACTAGCAATTGCTAGTCTCTACATTTGCTGTAGGAATCCGATTTGATTATTGAAAAAATTTAAGTATCTGTAGTGGCGTGACAAAACTAAAATGTTGCAATAGGTTAGCAGTAAAAACATCGAATTTATAAAGTTCAAAGCCCATTCCCTAATGCACTATTTTAGTCTTGTCACGCCAGTAGGTTGGGTTGAGGCGCTAAACCCAACAAATACTCATAAAAAAAGGCAAATAATACATCTTTAGGCTGTGTCAAAAATCTGAATTCATCCCGCATTTATGCAATGTCGAATTGCTTATTTATCTGTTGGATAGAAAAGAAACCACCATAACTCTAACCCGATTAAAGCTAAACCAGCGATCGCCACGCCAACTTTCAAGCCCAAAGGTTGCTCTATGTGGTTAAATTGGCTACTTTGCTCTGAATGCACTGGCATTTCTCCTAAGGCTACGGTTGATGTTCCAGTCAGAAGGAATAAACCGGCTAGATTTCCCAAAAGTATTTTTTTGCTGAACATTTGCTAATACCAAAAAGCGACTGGTGACTGGGGATTGGGGATTAGGAACTCTCGCTGCAAGCTGTTGAACTAATCCAAAATCTAAAATCGTTCAACTGAGCATAGCCGAAGTCTAAAATCCAAAATTCAAATAGTTTTTGGTTGAAATTTACGCAATCTTAAGGCATTGCTCACAACAGAAACCGAAGAAAGAGCCATCGCGGCTCCGGCGATAATAGGATTGAGTAACCAACCGAAGATTGGGAAGAGAATTCCAGCTGCAATAGGAATGCCAATAACGTTGTAAATAAAAGCAAAAAATAGATTTTGCCTAATATTGTCGATCGTAGCGCGACTAAGTTGAATCGCCGTCACAATTCCTTGTAAATCTCCAGAAATAAGCGTGATATCGCTAGCAGCGATGGCCACATCTGTTCCCGTACCAATGGCAATTCCGACATCAGCCTGTGCTAGTGCTGGGGCATCATTGATACCATCACCTACCATTGCCACTAGGGACTGGCGATTGGGTACTGGGGATTGGGTACTGGAACGAATTTTTCCCAGTCCCCAGTCCCTAGTCCCCAGTCCCTCTTTTTGCAGAGATTGAATAATCGCCGCCTTTCGATCTGGCCTGACTTCGGCAAATACTCGTTTGATGCCGACTTGCTGAGCGATCGCCTCCGCAGTTTGTCGATTATCTCCGGTAAGCATTACTACTTCTAAATCCAGCTTTTGCAGTGCTTTCACGGCTGCCGCGGATGAAGGTTTGAGGGCATCGGCAATACCCATTACTGCTTCTATTCGACCATCTACAGCAATCAAAATAACTGTTTTCCCAGCAGCTTCCCATGTATTTTTATACTGTTGGAGAGCTGTAGTATTAATTCCAAGTTCTGTTAACCAGCGTTGGGTACCAATTTGCACCAGGCGATCGCTAACAATTGCTTGCACGCCGCTACCCGGAATTGCTTGAAAGTTCTTAGCCTCTGTTAAACTCACCTCTTGGGACTCGGCATACCTGACAACAGCGGACGCTAGAGGATGTTCGGAATTTCGTTCTACTGTTGCTGCTAAATGTAAAACCTTGAGTTCGTTACCATCGGCTGTACCGTTGACAGTGACAAAATCTGTAACCGTAGGTTTACCCACAGTTAAAGTACCAGTTTTATCTAAAACGATGGTTTGGATTTTGTGTGCTAGTTCTAAGCTGTCTGCGCCTTTAATCAAAATCCCGTTTTCTGCACCTTTGCCGGTTCCCACCATGACAGAAGTCGGAGTAGCTAAACCCAAGGCACAAGGACAAGCGATAATCAATACACCTACCGTTGTCATGATTGCTAAGGTGAGGTTGCCTGTGAAGCTAAACCAAATGATAAAGGTGGCGATCGCAATGGCAATTACAGCTGGTACAAACCATCCTGTCACCCGATCTGCCAACCGCTGAATTGGTGCTTTGGAACCTTGGGCTTGTTGCACTAATTTGACGATTTGAGCCAAAAACGTATCTTTTCCCACTCGTGTTGCCCGAAACTGAAACGCACCCGCACCATTTATCGTTGCCCCAATCACTTCATCTCCTGGTTGCTTTTTGACTGGCAAACTTTCACCGGTCACCATCGCTTCATCTACCGTAGAAACCCCTGCAATCACTTCGCCATCTACAGGAATCTTTTCACCAGGACGTACCAAAATCACATCGTTGATTTTGACTTCGGCGATGGGAACATCAACTTCCACACCATTACGGATGACTCTGGCATCTCTGGCTTGGAGTCCCATAAGTTTGCGGATAGCTTCAGAAGTTTGTCCCTTGGCGCGATTTTCCAATAATCGCCCCAGCAAAATTAAGGTAATAACAATGGCTGCAACTTCGTAATAAACATGAGGAACCAAACCCTGAGCAATAAAAAATCCAGGGAAAACGGTAATAAACAAAGAATATAGATAGGCTGCACTTGTACCCAAAGCAATCAGCGTATCCATCGTCGCTGTATGACGCTTAAAAGCTTTCCAACCATTGCGGTAAAAAGCTCCACCACACCAAAAAACGACAGGTGTTGTCAGCACCAGCTGTAGCCAAGGATTTCCCAGGAAACTGGGAATTATGGGCAAATTTACCCCAATCATCATTGGCAGCGATCCCAAAAACAGGAAACTGCTGATTACACCTCCCACCGTTACTTTGAGAAAAAGTTCGCGTTGTTTTGCTTGTCTAGTTGCTATCTCGGCATCATCTTCTTGAGACAGGATTTCTTCGGAAAGTGAGTAGGAAGAGTAACCCGCAGCGGCGATCGCACCTTGGATTTGTTCTAAATTGGTGAGAGAGCGATCGTAATTGATGGCCGCTTGCTCAGCTCCAAAGTTAACATTGCAGTCAATCACCCCACGAACCGAACGAATCGCCTTTTCGACGTTGTTGGCACAAGCGGCGCAGCTCATACCTCGAAGTTTGAGTGTGAGAGTATCCATATTGGGGATTGGGGATTGGGCATGGGGCAAACAGGGCATGGCGAAAGGGAAAGGGGTATGGTTCGACAAGCTCACCAACCGGGGAAAAGGGGAAAGATTAAATTTATTCCTTTTCCCTTTAACCTTTAACCTTTTCCCCTCCCCTCTTTCTAAGCGACTGGATAGCCAGCAGCAGCTAACGCTTCCTTAATCGCTGTTTCTGATGCTTGAGTTTCTACGCTGACAAGCTTGGTTGTGGGATCGGCCTCAACGCTAGCATTGGCATCGACCGCCTGAAGTGCTTTGGTGATGGTACTTGCACAAGCAGAACAAGCCATGTTAGGAACTGTGAGTTGGAAAGTCATAGATTTACGGGAAAAAATGAACAACCTCGCCACGCCAAGCTGGATGACTAGGACGTATACCTTACACTCCAGAAATTTCTGATTTCTGACTGAAGAATCGCCTTGAATTTATCCTAGACTCTCCAGCTGGCTAGAGAGTCTAGAGATTTTTCAAAGTTTCAAAAATACAATATGCTACAAAAACTTGTCACCAGATGAAACTGTGTGCTATTAAGTTGATATAGCAACAGTCAAGGTACTTAGGACATTAACAGATAATAAAACTGAGAGATAAAAGGACTCTTCACCCAGTCCCCAGTCCCTAGTCACCAGTCCCTTGCTATATCCGTTGTTTTCCCCATACTTCTGGGAAAATAGCCCCCATCGCTTGAGACGCGGCTGCTGAACCCAAGTCTCCTTACCTCTTCACAACCAAGGGTCTTTTTTAAGACTCTACTTCGGAGTTTTCATGCAGCCAAAAAATTTAAAACGTCTCCTGCGTGCTTTAGGGTGGCAGGGTTTGGATGTAACTTACAGCGATCGGACTTATTCTGTCCGTCTAGCTAATTCTCCTGATGCTCCTGTAGCAGAAGTACTACTACCGGAAGGCTTCCCCGTAGAAGCTAAGGCACTCAAGCAGTTAGCGAATTTGGCAAGTGTTCGTCACCCGTCCGGTGGATGCGTGTGCCGTGCCTGTGCTACGCCTGATTTCCATCCTGGCGATGCAGGGGTCGCCATTGGTTCAGTCGTAGAAACTGTAGGTCAAGTAATCCCTAGTGCTGTCGGTTCTGACATTAATTGTGGAATACGCTTGCATGTAGCTGATTTGACAATTGAGCAATTCCTCGCAAAGCGCGATGAATTTGTAGAACGTATGAAGGGGGATTATTTCTTCGGTACGCGTGATGTAACTATGACTGCTCAAGCAATGCAAGCGTTATTCCAGTACGGAGTTCCTGGTTGGTTAGATGCTATGTTAGATCGACCTACAGGAAGTGTAATTAAGTCTGATTTGCAACAACTTGCTAAAGAAAGCGATGCCATCTTCTTAGGTGGCTCAATGGATGGTAACTGGAAACTTGCGCCTGAAGAATTAGTTCCCAATGCTGGACTAGTGCGCGATGGCGGGCTAGCAACCATTGGCGGCGGCAATCATTTTGTAGAAGTGCAGCGAGTTGATAAAGTCGAAAATCGCACACTCGCCCACGCCTGGGGAGTGCGCGAGGGACAACTGGCTTTTATGATTCACTCTGGCTCTCGGAATGTGGGTAAGTACATTGGAGGAATGTGGCGAGATAAAGCCAAAGCCGCTTGGCAAAAAAATTTGAAATACCCTGATTCTCAGATTTTTCCTCTTTCAACTTCTTCTCATCCCGAACTAGTTGCGAATTACCTCCAAGCTGAAGCCACAGCCGCTAACTATGGCTTTGTCAATCGCTTGCTGCTGGCGGAACTACTACGTCTGCGTTTACGAGAAGTATACAAAGATGTGGAAGCACCTCTAGTTTATGATTTACCCCACAACATCACTTTGCCAGAAGGCCAAGGATGGGTAACGCGCAAGGGCGCTTGTCCAGCCCATGCAGGGCAACCAGCGATTATCCCTGGTTCAATGGGCGATTATTCTTATTTAATGGTGGGCAGAGGTAATCCAACATTTTGTAATTCTGCTTCACACGGGGCGGGAAGAATTCGTTCTCGGTTTGACCTCAATCGCAGAGGTGCATCTGAAAGTGAGGCAGAACTGGGATTAACAGGAGTAGACTGCATCACATTGCGTGAAGAACGCCGCATTGAAGAAGCACCAGCCGCCTACAAACCGATTCAGTCTGTAATTGATGTCCAGGTTGCGGCAGGAATGATTGATGTTGTAGCGCGGTTGAGTCCGGTGTTGACGTTTAAGGCATAAAAGCTGGCTTTTAAATGTTGACTGTTAACCGTCAACAGTCAACGTTTCTTGAGAAAGGGTAGTAATTATGTCTGGTAGTGGCCGATCGCGATCGTTCTCTTCCGGCGTTTCCCTACCTAATGAAGTTTCTTTCACTAACCGATAAACATCGGCTGCACCTTGAAAAATCCGCTCTGTCAAATCTAAGGCTTGAAATGTGTCTGCAATCTCTTCCATTTCTCCCACCCAACGATGTGCTTTTGGTGTCATGGATGGTAGGGAGCGGGTAAGTATTTTTGCTAGTTCTGGTTGGCTAGTAGATACTTCATCCCACAGTTCTCGGTCTAAACCTAAACGATGGGCTGCAATCAGCAATTCTGTACCGATCGCTGTTAATCCTTTTGTCAGTGCTGCGTAGCACATTTTTAACCCAGAAGCTTGACCAATTTCATCACCAATTACCCGCACATCTAAGCCATAATCTCGCAATTGTTCGAGTTCAATGGCCTGTTTTCCAGATGCATAGATGCGGGTGCGATTGGGAACTCGTGGAGGCGGGCCGATAATTGATGCATCGACAAATTGCCCGCCGTTTGATTCAATTATTTCGGCAATATTTCTCACCTTTTCGGGTGCGATCGCGTTGGCATCAACATATAAAATACTCTTACCAACGCTGGCTATTGCTTGGGCTACTTCTTGGGCTGCCTCTGTGGCGGCAGCAGGAACTAGCACTGACAACACCACATCGGATTCAATGACCAATTGTTTGAGCGAACCGACATCTCGGATGTTGGCGGCGGCGGCTAATTGTCGAGTGCGATCGCTTCGGTCATCCAAAGCCGCAATCGTCTTCAATCCATGTTGATTGAGTACGGCCGCGATCGCCTGCCCCATATCCCCCGGACTTAAAATACCAACAGTTTGAATTTGCATGGCAAACTTCATTCCAAATTGCTATTCAAAGAGTACTGGTGTGCTTCGTTTCTCTCTGCACCCAGTACTCCATGTTAGGCAAGGGTTTGGAGATTGAGTTACGAGACAAAATACGGTAAATTGATTGACTTACTGTATTTTATCTAAATAGCAACTTATCACAAATTGTTTTCAGGAAGCAAGCTATTGAATGACTCAAAAAATAAAAGTATTGCAGTGAAGGCGATAATCAGACTAGCTGAAGAAAACGATGCATCACAAATGCTCTTAATTTATGCACCGATTGTCCAGAAAACTACAATTTCCTTTGAGTTAGAAGCACCGAGCGAAACGGAGTTTCAAAACCGGATTCAGAGCTATCAACAAAAGATGCCTTGGTTAGTTTGCGAAATTAATGGCGAACTTGCAGGCTACGCTTATGCTAGCCCTTATCGTACCCGTGCGGCTTACCAATGGTCTGTAGAATCATCTGTCTACGTTGGTGAAAATCATCGCCGCAAAGGAGTTGCCAAAGCTTTGTATACAACGCTGTTTAAGTTACTCCAACTCCAAGGATTTTATACCGTTGTGGCTGCGATCGCTTTACCCAATCAACCCAGTGTGGCTGTACATGAAGCTGTTGGTTTTGTACCTGTAGGAGTCTTTCATCGAGTCGGGTTTAAATTTGGTAAGTGGCGTGATGTAGGTTACTGGCAATTATCTTTACAACCACAGCAATCTTTGTTGAGCGATGGCGATGAACCTATAAATTCACCTCTTTGTATGTCAGAAATACAGAAATCGCCTTTGTGGGATGAAGCTTTAACAAATGGATTGTTGTTGCTGCGAGTTTAACTACAAAATTTCACAAGTTTAGGACTTACACATTGACAGAAAATACCAAATATGAATGATTTAAAAACCACATCTGTCGTAGGGGCACAGCACTGCTGTGCCCTTACACCCAGGGTCTATTTACCATCAAAGAATGATTAATAAAAGGCTGAATCGACCTATGCATAGAAACGCACATCATGATTAATTTTTACAGTGCGTAAGTCCTAAAGTTCTGTTGTACAACTTCGTATACTTCAGTCAATCGATTGATTCGTTTCACATCACTAGGAGAGTTTAGAAAATCTGTGTGATGA
Source organism: Nostoc linckia NIES-25 (assembly GCF_002368035.1). GTDB lineage: Bacteria > Cyanobacteriota > Cyanobacteriia > Cyanobacteriales > Nostocaceae > Nostoc > Nostoc linckia_B. Next base: position 1,890,061 of record NZ_AP018222.1, read on the forward strand.
CGGTCAAGCCAGACTCCTAATAATCCAGTATTTCTGGCTGCCATTGCATCTAATTCTAGATTATCTCCAACATACATAATTTCCCTTGGCTGTATTCCCATTTTGTTACAAGCATGGAGGAAAATCTCAGGCGCAGGTTTAGGAAATCCTGCCGCTTCTGAAGTCACAACCAAATCTAAAACAGAGAGAATACCACATCGTCTGAGTTTTTCTAGTTGCTGATTCTCTTGACCATTTGTTAATACTCCAACCTTCCATTGTTCTAACTGCCTAAAGCATTCATCGACATCATTGAACAACAGACACATAGTTACATACCGTTCCCAATACTCCGATAACAAAGTGTCAGCAACCGTATCTGAGAATTCATAACCATATGGTAAAAATGCTTTTCGCAGTTTTCCTCTAGCCGATTCTTGAAAAGTTACTTCTTTTGCATAGAACTTTTTATACCATTCTCGGTTTAAAGCTATCCACCGTTCTACGAACGCCTGACAATCATTTTCTCTATTGGATATAAGATTATTGAACAATGCACCAGCAGCACTTCTAATTGCAGCGTCATGATTGATAAGCGTATCGTCTAGGTCAAAAAGCACAGCTTTAATCATGTATGGGATGGGTGAGGAGATTGAGTTATCAAATAAAATACAGTAAACTGATTGAATTACCGTATTTTATTTAAATAGGAACTTATCATAAATTGTTTTCAGTAAGCAACTACAGTTTTATTGTTCGGTTGGTTTGCTAGAAGACAGTTATTAACTCGATAAATATCAAGCTGCTGAATTGGATATAGGAAAGTCTTTAGACCAAGGTTGAATACATGGAAGCTTTCAACAAAAAAGTTGAAATCGAAATAAGTAAAAGCGAACTAGCAAAGCAAATTTATGCGGTTTCACATCTGACTGGATCTTTTAAACTTCGTTCTGGACGAATATCAAACGAATACTTTGATAAGTATCAGTTCGAGGCAGATCCAATTTTACTTAATGCTATTGTTAGGCAGATGGTTACTCTCATTCCAAGTGATATCGAAGTACTTGCAGGTTTGGAACTTGGTGGCATTTCAATAGTTACACTATTATCGCAATACTCTGGTTTACCTACTGCTTTCGTGAGAAAAGAGGCGAAAAAATATGGTACTTCCCGATTAGTGGAAGGTGCACAGATTAATAATCGGAAAGTGCTGATTGTAGAAGATGTAGTCACTTCTGGCGGTCAAATCGTCGTCTCAGCCCATCAACTTCGTCAACTTGGGGCTGAAATTGATTACGCACTCTGCGTTATCGATCGCCAGGAAGGTGCTGTTGATAAACTCTTAGCTGAAGGGATCGCACTGCTTTCTCTGCTCAAGCGTCGTGACTTTCCTATCTAAAAATCGCTAATTCTTATTCAATGCCAAAATATGTCAGAAATTGCTGATTTGTCTGCATCTCAACTCATATCACTATACCGCGATCGCCAGTTGTCACCAGTTGAAGCAACCAAAGCCGCCCTAGAACGGATCGATACTTACAATAGCTCAGTTAATGCCTTTGCGATCGTCGATGAAAAGACTGCTCTTGTTGAAGCCCAGGCTTCAGAAGTACGCTGGTTCAACACTAATCCCCTTGGCTTAGTGGATGGAATACCCTTTACCGCCAAAGATTTATTGTTAACCAAGGGTTTACCGACACGCCGAGGAAGTAAAGCGATTATTCCCAATCAACCTTGGGAAGAAGATGCGCCTGCGGTGGCTCGTTTGCGCGAACGGGGAGCAGTACTACTCGGAAAAACCACAACTTCAGAATTTGGCTGGAAGGGTGTCACCGATAGTCCCCTGACTGGTATTACCCGCAATCCTTGGAATACAGAACTGACTCCCGGAGGTAGTAGCGGCGGGGCGGCTGTGGCTGCTGCATTGGGAATGGGTACCCTTCATCTCGGTACAGATGGCGGCGGCTCGTCAAGAACACCGGCAGCGTTAACGGGGGTGTTTGGTTTCAAACCCACTTTTGGGCGTGTGGCTGGTTATCCATCAGCCCATACTGGAACTTTGTTTCATATTGGCGTTCTGGTTCGCACTGTTACCGATGCAGCAGTGACGTTAAATGTTATTGCCCATCCCGATGTTCGTGATTGGTATGCTTTACCAGATGAGCAACAAGACTATACTTTGGATTTAAATCGGGGTGTTGCTGGATTGCGGATTGCTTACAGTCCGAACTTGGAATACGCCGATGTCGATTCCGAAGTAGCCGCCTTAGTCAAAGCCGCAGTTGATGTTTTTGCCAAACTCGGTGCTGTTGTCGAGCAAGTCGATCCTGGTTTTGCCAATCCCCGGAGTATTTTTCAAACCTTTTGGCAAGTCGGTGCAGCCAAGCTACTGCGCGGCTTTAGTCCAGAACAACGAGCTGTCATTGAAGAAGGATTACAGGCTAGTGCTAGAGAAGGCGATCGCATTACTCTATCAGAATACTTCAGCGCTCAGGATGCTCGCGAAGCTTTAGGAAGACATCTGCAACGCTTTCATCAAAACTATGATTTGCTAATTACTCCCACCTTACCCGTAGTTGCTTTTCCCGTCGGACAAAACAGACCCCAGTCATATATTGACAATCCCCAGCGAGATTGGTCGCCTTTTTCTTATGTTTTTAATTTGACACAACAACCAGCCGCTTCTGTGCCTTGTGGCTTCACCAAAAACGGTCTACCTGTAGGTATACAAATTGTCGCTGCTAAATACAGAGATTTACTAGTATTGCAAGCAGCAAAAGCTTATGAAAATGTATCTCCTTTCGTTATGCCTGTAACCTTTTTTAAGGCGAGTAAAAAACTTTCGCAGTCATCGTAGTTTGGAAAAACATCAGTCGCTCCCTCGTTGAATAATGCTTTAGCTTGACGATCTGAAGCAATACCGATGAATGAATATCCTGATTTTTGAGCCGAGCGAATATCCCAAACACCATCCCCAATGTAAACAACTTCCGAGAAAAGCTGATTGTAATACGTTTCGGCTCTAGAATGAGCGATCGCCATTATTCCCTCACGCGACTCGTTATCATCCGAAAAAGCACAAGGAATATTATCAATGGGAAGATCGGCAGATTTTAACTTGAATATCGCTGATGCTGCCCAACCTCCTCCAGCATAGGCTACTTGATAGTCACCAGATGCAAGTAGCTTTTTCAATATATTAGATGAACCTGGTATCGCTTTTACTCCACCATGTGCTTTTGCACCATCAACGAGTAATTCTAAAAAACGCTGTTGAAATGCCTCAATTTCTTTAGATGAAGGAATGCGATCGAGTTTACTTTGACAAACTTCTTTTAAAATACAAGCATCTGTTACATGAGTGTATGATGTCCAATCACTCGATACTTCTGAAAAACCAAATACTTCATACAATGCTTGTAAATATGATTCATTATCCAGGTTGTTGGACTCAGTAAGAGTGCCATCAATATCAAACATTACTAATTTCATCGTATTTAGTTTAATTCAGACACCCGTTCCGAATTTAGTACTCAAAATTTGGCGTTGTTGATTTAATTTATGACAACGATTCTGTATGATATGAAAATATTTGTAGAGACGTTGCAATGCAACGTCTCTACATCTGGATTCACAGCATAATTCAGCAACGCCCAAAATTTAGCATTTTGTGGTACTGAATTATTCAGGAAAAAACACGAATGTCCGCAACTCGATACTCTCGCGTGGAGGTGCATTCGGTGGGCTGGTGGGATCGTCAAATCCTGTATGGAGTGCAAAGCGGGCACTTGCGTCCTCTGCGGAGTCGAAACACTTAATCAATACCACTTCCTTCCTTTGCATTTGCGGGAAGTAGTACCACTTATGTTTTGGATTATAAGTGACGGCGTAGGTTTCACCAATGCGATCGCGGTATATAAGATTGTTAACTACCAGGTCTGTTGGTGCAACAGTTTGGGCATCACATAGTGTTAATGGCGATTCTTGAATTGTGTCACCAATTCCTCGCCAAACATTGATAATCGCAAACCTTCGTTGTAATAGGCTATCAATGTTATCTATACCCTGTGCAGCTAACTCTCGGCGTGCGCGTATATGTCCGCTTGAAGTGCTGAAATCATTATGTACGCGCTTCACAGGTTCTTTAATACCACTGTTGATATCCTGCTTCATCAGTGTGGCATTACGCAAGGTGTAATCGAAGATCGCGACCTCAGTTGCACCAGTCACTTCTTTTAATAACTGTTTTGCTTCTGGGTAATAAACTTGGCGTATCTCTTCTTCATCGTAAAAGTTACCGACGCTGGTATGATGCTCAGTAAATGCGAAGCCTTCCCGATCTAGCGAGATATTCTGTGCGATCGAACGAGCATTATAAATTGGTACTTTGTATGACTGATAGCTGCCATTGGAACGGAGAACACCTGATGGTGGTTCATAAGTGTAGCTAAAAAGCTTGTCTGTAGTTGGTAGCAGGTAAGTGAGGTTAGCCTCTACAGATGGCAAATCCTCAACAATCGGTCTGTTTAGAACTTGGCTATTTAAGCTCATAAGTCATACCATTTGTAATTTTGCGATTAAACCTAAGTTGAAAAAGGGAGTAGGGAACGGAAAGACAAGGAAAAATTTGCGCTTACTAGCTTTACCCCTTTATTTGCAAGATTTATTTGTATCAAATACCAAACAACAGACGTGATTCACAGAAGGCATCTGTGCATCATCATTGCGGAGATATGAATAGTTTAGGTTTACAGTACTTTCCCCATTCTAAAATACTGTTTACCTACCGACTTTAAGGTGTTTATTTTAGGAGTATTACATGGGCATAGGTAAAATTCAAGCCCTTCGACAATAAAATATACGGCTATTTAAATTTATGTAAAGCTAATAATTAGTTAGGCTAAGTATATTTTCGTTCTTACGCGCACCATAAATAGAAGTTCAAAGCAGACAGGGAAACCCACACTTAAAAGTATGGGATTGAAAAAGTGACGCTGTTTTTTGCGCTTTGCGTCTGGTAAAAACATCTTACTGGACAATTACTGCATGGATAACGATGCGATCGCCTCGATCTGGGCGTAACCCATCGCCACATTTTACACATAATCAAAAAGCCCCTGGTCAAGTCAACACCAGGGGTATCCATCTTTATTCCCTAACCCTAGAATGGCATCTACTTGCATATACTACATAAGTAGTTATGCAATAATTTCATCATCCCCATGATCATTTTGCAATCAGCCTCGCAATTGCCGCAAAAACTCAGTAAAAAGGCTTAGCACTGAGCTAAGCCTTTTTATATTTAGTGCTTAAAGAGACATCTAAATTGATTTAGACTGAGTTTATAGATAGTTCATCTTCCTATGGGTTGTGTCCAAATATTCTAAAAACTGCTAGGCAATTACTTAATAATCCATAATAAAAGGCTTGGCTAGACCAAGCCTCTATATATACCAAGCATTTACTACACCAAGATTAATTTAGACTCACTCTTACTTTAGTTCATCTTCCTATAGGCTGTGTCCAAATATTCGGAAATCTGATATACAATTTTCTGGGTGTTTAATAAAAAAGGTTTGGCTCTAAACCAAACCTCAATAATTGCTGTGCTTAACAACGTACTAAATTAATTTAGTTCTACTCTTTCTACAGATCATCATCCTAGAGAATGTGTCGAAATCTTGTGAAATTTGATATTTGGTTTTTTGTAAAAATATTGACTTGTTTTTTCTAAGCATATATAAAAATATACAATCACGTACACCTTAAGTATGAAAATACTTTATGAAGCTATAAAGTATTTTATACTAAATGTTTATGCGGTTAAGTGCTAAGTTTTAAAGGACTCGTCTGCAACTTAAAAAGTCTGATTTTCACCCTCTACTCACCAATGCCATTTGAGGGTGGTTACTCATTTTCTTCTTAACTTCTCGTGCTTGTGCTGTACTTCCTGCACCACACGAATAAGTCCAAGAATTAAAGCAAATTAATGGATACATACCTGTGCCAATGCTAAAGACAAACATAATTTATAACAGATAGATTTGAAAGTCTGTCTTGAGCTAATATTAAGATTTGAAAAAAAACCCTGGGTATTATTCCAGGGTACATACACGTTTTTCAGGCATTAACAGGCTGAATATTAACTCTAGAAAATAGTTATTTCTACTATCTATAGAATGATACTAAGACTGCTCTATATATGATATATATGCTTTTTTGTTGCATGACCTATCTATATACAGCAGATTTCAACAAACATGAAGTACCTTATCTATGTCTCAGAGTTAGGCACAAAGCCTATTTTAATTCTAAATTATGCTGTCTAGTATTTTAGAACACTAAAAAGCGGTGTTTGAAAAATTATTTTATTACTTTAGTAGGGTATAAAACAGGTTGCAACTTGGTATGCATCTCTTATTGCGATTAAATTATCGTTAAAGGTGATTGAGTAAGCATCTTACTAGCTAGTTAGAAACTTTTTTGGAATTAGTCACGAAAAAGGCATGGCTAAAAGCCACGCCTCCTATATACCAAGTGTTTACCATACTTAGCTAATGTAAAATTACTTTCATTTCTGTTCATCTGTCTATAGTGTGTTTACAAAGTTTGTAATATCTGTTGACAAATGAAAACTTTCAAGACATAAAAAAAATGATTTTCCGTAGATATGAATTTTCAAAAATTAAATATGAATCCTAGATACTGAAAAATATTTTTTATATAAAAATAAGTATTATGTCTAAGTAATTGATAATTTATTCAAGCTTTAATTAATTATTGATTAATATAGCAGTTCTAAATGAGTTACGAACAAAAAAATCCCCGATTTCTTCAATAAGTCGGGGATTTGAGCCTTTCGATGGAGAGCAAATCAAATAAGATTGCTATATAAACTATATGAATTTTTAGTAAACTAGTATCGTAAATAATAAAGTTTTGCTAGTTAGCTGTTTCCTCAATTATTTCTTTAGGATCTGGGAATTGTTCATATAAAGCCAGTTCGTTAGCAAGGCATTAAAAGTCAATTGTGCAAATTAAAGCGGATGTTTATAGCAAATGTAATTAATAAAGAAAGGCTTGGTCGTTAACCAAGCCTTAGGTAAGAGTAGAGTCTATCAGGAGAATTTAGTCATTTTAACTGACGAATACATCTGTCTAAAGAGAGTAGACAAATATTTTATAAATGTATTTTAAAATATCTATAGTAATAATAAAAAAGGCTTAGCTGATTGCTAAACCTCCATAGAAAGCAGTTATTCGACACACCAGAATTAATTTAAACTTGGTCTTAATTATAGTCATCTTCCTCTAGGATGTGTTGAATAATCATTAAATCTGCTAAGCTGCATTTGCATCTAACCCAAGGACTTCCAATTAAAAAAATAGCCAATTTGTACTAGCGTGGCAAGGCTTAAATAGTGGATTAGTAAACTCTTGTAGGGTGGGTATCCTGCCCGGCCTGACGGGTGAGGACACCCATCCCACAATAAAATCTTTTGCAACATTTAAGCCTTGCCACGCCAGTACGGCATCGCCAGGTATTTGCGTGCGTTATGGCTTTGGCCTAACACGCCACTACTGTATATTTTATTTTTTGGAAGTCTCTAATGCACCGCTATACAAGATGTTAAATAAGTGCAATCATTATAAAAAAAAATTTATATGTCGAGTTTATGGTAGACTAATGAACAGTCTAAACCAGCAATGTTTAAATGCTTGTGGTTGCCAACCCGCTTTTATACCTAGCTTATTTTTTACTAATTTGAAACTCTGTTAAAACACTGTTTCTGCACTAATATATTATATTACATTTGTCAGAAAGTTAAACCAAATTCCTGAAACTGAATAGAATAAATGATAAGGGTTAACATCTATTCATTACTTAAGTTTTAGTAAGCAATTTGACACCTAATAGTGTTACTACTTAACTGTTAGCATCTTTTAATTTTATAAACGGATATTTTAAGCAATGTATTGCAAATAATCATTTGAACTTTCTACAGCTTTACTATATAAATTTATTATGAACCAATTAAGAAAATATTTTGTAGTTTTGCGTATGATTGAAAAGTATCTGCTAATCCTATAAGCTTGAGGTTCTTTTACCTCAGCGTTTTTTTGCGTTGGCAAGGATTATCAGCTAAGCCGAAGTAAAACAAAACAATTACCTCATTAACCATTATTTTATCCTTTTGAGGAAACCTCGTCTGTATATCTCAAGAAAGACAATGAATTCTAATAAAATCTTCTGGAGAAGAGATGTATTTGGCAAATTCATTCACGAGTGATGAAAAAAAGCAAAACTCTCACCAGCCTTTGATTTTGGTAGTTGAAGACAATAATGATAGTCTTCTGTTGATTAGTTATGCTTTAGAGTCAATAGGTTGTAGATTCATTTGTCAAACAGATTGTTCTGCAACGGTTTTGGTGGCTAAAGAATATCAACCAGACTTGATATTGTTGGATATTTTGTTACCAGGTATAAGCGGTATCGATGTTGCGTGTTATTTGAAGCAAGAACCTCTAACTTACCAAATTCCAGTGGTTGCAGTCACAGCTTTAGCCACTAAGGAGGATCGAGAGCGTATTTTGAAAGCCGGCTTTGATGATTACATTAGTAAACCTTACATGCTTGAAGATTTGGAAGCTGTAATTCGTCGATCGCTTAAAGGAAAATTTAGTCCTCACTCAGTTTTTGAGGTTTGCCAAGATTAGTAATGTAGCACCGAACAAACAATAGGTAATACGCAACAAAATAGAAAGTCTTTTGGTGTGTGGGTTTTGCGATCGCTCTATTTGTCCTAAATTGTGCTTCAACTGGTAGATTCAAGATTTTTGGGTAGTTTGACTGTGAATAAACTGCCTTTACCTACTTCAGAGGCTACTTGAATATTTCCTGCGTGCGCTTCTACAATTCGGTGGGATAGATGTAGTCCTAAACCGCTACCCGAACGTTTGTTTCTGCCTTGACGAAATCGCTCGAAAATCGTCGCTTGCTCTTCAGGCGCAATTCCATATCCTGTATCTTCTACCTCAATTGTTACCCAATCTTGATATTTAGAATTTGGTGATTTTTCAAAAATGCGGACTGTTATGCCTCCTGTGTCTGTAAATTTAATGGCATTTGCAATTAAGTTGTATAATACTCGTCTGAGTTCGAGGCGATCGCCCATAACTATACCAGCATTTTTATCCTTGAAGTCTAATCCACTGGTATCTACTTTTAAAGTCAATCCTTTTTCGTTAGTCAGAGGCATGATTTCGCTCGCCACTTCTTGAGCAATTTCAGGCCAATCACATACCTCCCAATTTAAAGTTTTTTTACCTGCTTCAAAGCGATAAACTTCTAACAGAGTGTTCACCATTACCATCAAATTTTGGTTACTGCGAATCATCACTGCGATCGCTTGTTTCATTTCCGGCGAAATTTTGCAGAATGTTTCCATCTCGAACAAATTCAACATGCGATCGGCGGCTACCAGTGGAGTTCGCAAATCGTGAGTCAGACGAGAAACAAAGTCTTCTCGCTGGCGGGCCATTTTTTGTTGTTCGTCGAGACTGTGCTTGAGACGTAAAAGCGATCGCACTCTTGCCAAGAGTTCATCCGTATCAAACGGTTTGCGAATAAAATCGTCAGCGCCAACATCCAAACCTTCAACAACGCTAGATTCGTGAAAAGCAGTAATCAACAAAATTGGGATATAACTAATTGCATGGTTATTACGAATCCGACGCGTAACTTCATAACCATCTATCCCCGGCATCATCACATCTAGCAAAATTAAATCCGGTGGAGATTGTTCGATTTTTCGCAAAGCCATTATCCCATCTGAAGCTAAATCAACTTCATAACCTTCACTTTCTAAAATTGTTTGTACCAAAATTAAATTATCTCGCGTATCATCAACTGCAAGAATGCGATCGATTTTATAATTTTCAACTACAGACATGATTTATCAACTTTTATCAATTTTTTTAGCAGCAATTTATAGTTTAAATTTAGGAGAACCTATTGGTGATTTTCTCGCTGGAGCAGATGATTGATGGGGATTTTGAGCAGAGCAAAAAACGCCATCCTTTTCCCAATGTAAACTCGGAGGATCGACTGCTACACTTGGTAATGTTACTTGACGTGGCAATTCAATTCTAAACATTGAACCGATTCCTAATTGACTCTCCAGAATAATTTTGCCACCCATCATGTGTACCAGTGAATCTACAATCGCCAAACCCAGACCAGTTCCTGGATATTTACGAGTGATAGTTTGATCGACTTGGCGAAATGCTTCAAAAATAAGTTTGAAATCTCTAGGTGCTATACCAATACCTGTATCTTTGACGATAATTGCCACTCGATTGGCGGGTAGTTCCTTAACCTCAACCCAAATTTCACCAGATTCTGTGAACTTAATGGCGTTAGAAAGCAAGTTAATTAAGATTTGTTTGACACGAAATGGATCGTTAAATCCCAAAGGATTTTGTAAATCTGTTTGCACTAGCAATGAGAGATTTTTAGCCTCAGCTAGAGAATTCATTTCTCCTACACCGGCGTTTATTACCTTGCAAATATCAAATATTTCTGGTTTTAAGTCTAATCGTCCAGCCTCCAATTTAGAGAAATCTAGAACTTCATTGAGCAGCATTAATAAATGCTTACCATTATTTAAAATGCGCTCAACCATATCTGTTTGTTGGTGCGTTAGTTGGCCGAACTTCGGACGCAAAAGTATTTGCGAAAAACCAATAATCGCATTCATTGGCGTTCTCAGTTCGTGAGACATGGTAGCTAAAAAATGTGATTTTAGCCGCGATGCTTCCAATAACTTGAAGTTTTGAATTTGAATTTGTTGCTGTTGCCTTTCCAATTCTTGGTTCTTACGAATCAGCTGTTCGTGGCTTTCTCTAAGCTGCTGGTTTGCCAAAGCTGCCTGCATTTCAGCACGATAAACCCGAATGGCATTCCGCAAAACGCGTGCCAAAATTTCTGAGGATATTCTAGATTTAGAAAGATAGTCTGTAGCACCAGCTTTCATTAATTCAACAGCGATTTGTTCATCTCCTTGGCCAGTTAGAACTACTAAAGGAACTTTGATATCCGAAGCGCGTATGTTTTGGATGAGAGTTAATCCATCTTGGTCTGGTAAGCGATAGTCAAGGAAAACACAATCATAGGTAGTGGTGCTTAAGGAATACAATGCATCATTACCGTCGCCTACCTCAGACAGATCCATTTGCACGCCCGCTTTTGTCAGGGCACGGCGTACTGCCATCCGATCCACTTCGTCATCGTCTACAACCAAAATTTTCAGCGTCTCTTCCATCGGTTTTTATTTTCGCCGTAAAACATAGGTTGATGTCTAACATTTCTTTTTTCAGATTATCCTATTAAAGAATGTAAGATTTTATGATATCTAAAATCTGTAACTTAATTAACTAAGGCCTTTTGTACTATATCCAACTATGTTAAAAATTCAAAAATCAGGAAAATTTAAAAATCAAAACAATATTTCCCAAATCAGTATACCAATCATCGTAGACTCGCGATCGATTCTGAGTTGAGAATGGCAGTTGCCATCGCTCTGTTGACTAAACCAACAGACTGCCTCATAAGGGATGCTAATTTCTGACACTATCAGCAAAAGCAAGCTTTATTTAGCATATCTTCAAGAGGCTAGCTGCGATCGCTGGGCAAAATTCTAACTGTCTCTAGTTCATCACCTGTAAAGTCAACTAGGTTAAAAATATTAATTTTCATGAATGTACGCTTGACATTCATTATCTTAATTCCCTTATCCTCCATTAGGAGTATACTAATCACAGTTGCAGGTGTTTCGTGAGACTCAATTCAGCTTGTTGTATCCTGAATCTGGTTAGTTAGTAAGTATTGCGACTAATTTGCTAGCTGATGACTAATACCTCAAAAACAATTAGTAATTAACAAACTGAAAAATCTTGAAATGAAGACAGCAAACAAGGTCGGTATAAAGTAAAATAAAATACTTTATAGAGCTTAAAACAATTCTAAATGAGTGAGTTAACAACCGTCGTCAGTCATTAGTGAGAGTTGCACGCCATTATTTTGTACTATAGGCTTGAGCAGTTTTACCCATCAGTTTGCTCGGAGGAAGTAAATAAAGAAGTACTAGCTGTACTTAATTTGTAAATTTTAAGGAATCTTAACCTCCTGGAATTATTGGGAGTATTGGCTATTAGAGTTCTTGCAGAAGTCGGGAAAACGGGAACGGGAAAGGGGGAAAGGTTTGGTATTTTACCTTTAACATGAGTCCCTTTTCCCTTTGACCACAAGAGTGCAAAAAGCACTTTTGCACTCTTGGCTATTGATTGTTGATTGGCGCGTGCTAAGTGGTGAGTCTGGAATTTTCGCCCCTGCCCCCTGCACATTTGCTCCTGCGATCCCATCCCCCTATCTCCCCAGCCCTCATTCGTGGCTTTGTACAAGATAATAGTAAATAACTAAGGTATCGTAGAAACTAAAAGCTGATTTTTGGACAAAAGCGAGCAATTTAGTATTCGTATCAATATTTCATCCTTTTTGTGCAACTCACCATATATCTCCGGCTAGATTTGTACTCTATCTAAATATAAAAAAATAGGATATTTATTATTTCTATCGGTGGATGCAGAGTTGTCAAAAGATCATCTATCTTTGGTTTGGGAAAATAAAATATAGGTAAGAATTAGGCGCTCAAGATGAAGCAGTGCGTCAAGAAGGTTTATTGACTTGTTAGCTCTTAGCGTTGCCGCAGCGTACCAGCTGCCGTTCAAAAGTCATAATTGAGAATGAATCTAAAAATTATTGATTCATTAAGCGTTTTTGTGATTCTTGAACTATTTTGACTCCTAAAATTCTTAACAGAAAAAGTAATTACAAAAGGTAATACTTTTAAAGATGCAAACAGCGTAATACCAATTTAATATGAAGCTGCATATAATAAGGAGAAGCCAACTTCTAAGTTTAAATAGCCATGAGCCGCCCGTTTAAAATTGAAATTGCAGAGAGCGAAGAGGAACTAAAAAAACGCCTACAAACAGCCAACTTGGGAAACCAGAAAGAAAAACTTATTATGTTGTGGTGGCTCAAAAGCGGACAAGTAAACAAACAGCAAGAAATCGGAGAACGTTTGGCAAGAGATAGTTCAACGGTCACGAGATGGTTGCAGAAGTACAGAACTGATGGGCTGTCAGGCTTATTAGAAATCAAGAAAGCACCAGGAGCAAAACGGAAAATCGATGATGCTGCGATCGCAGCACTTGAGGAGGAGTTAAAAGCAGGAAAAGGCTTTAGTAGCTATGGTGCAATAGTTGAGTGGTTAAAAAAAGAACATGGACAAGATATAGAGTATGCAACGGTTTATGCCTGGGTTCGATATCGATTAGGGGCAAAACTAAAAGTGCCTCGCCCTCAAAGCAATAACCAAGACGAGAAATTGGTATCTGAATTTAAAAAAAACTCGGAATCATTCTTAATTGTCTAGAAAAACATCTAGCACCTGGCAAATGTGTTCGCTACCTGTGCCAGGATGAAACTAGGGTTGGACTCAAAACTCTTACAGGAAAAGTGATTACAGCTTCTGGAGTCAAGCCCACTGTTAAGGTGATATGGCCAAGAGATAACTTTTGGATTTATGGTGCAATTGAACCATTGACTGGAGATCATTTCCTTTATGAATATCCAAAACTAGATGGCGAGTGTTTTCAACAGTTTTTGGATTGGCTATCTGTGCAATTAGGCTCGGATTATGCAATTTTACAGATTGACCAAGCACCAGCTCATACAAGTTCAGCGATTACCTGGCCAGAGAATATTATTCCTCTATTTCAACCACCATCGGCTCCTGAACTCAATCCTATCGAAAGGCTTTGGCAAGCTCTCAAGAAACCTCTCAAAAATCAACTTTTCTCTTCTTTACAAGCTTTACGCGAACGCATCCAAGAGATATTCGACCAACTTACATTTGAGCAAGTAATTTCTGTCTCTTCTTATAACTTTATCCTAGAAGCTCTTTTCTATGCAGCTTCACATTAAATTGGTATAACAGTGAGTGTAGCGATGAGTGAAATTAGCATTATCTTAATTGAAGATCACGATTTAACGCGAATGGGACTACGGGCTGCATTACAGTCTCACAGTGCATTAAAAGTGATTGGCGAAGCTGCAAACGCTACTCAGGGATTAAAACTTTTGGAAACAGCAAAGCCAGATGTAGCTGTTGTAGATATTGGCTTGCCTGATATGGATGGCATTGAGCTTACCCGTAAATTCAGACGCTACCAAGCTGAAACTGGGGGGCAACCCGCAACCAAAATTCTCATCCTCACAATGGATCATACAGAGGATGCTGTACTTGCGGCTTTTGCGGCAGGAGCAGATTCTTATTACATGAAAGAAACAAGTATCAGTAAATTAACTGAGGCTATACAAGCGACTTATGGCGGTAACTCTTGGATCGATCCCGCGATCGCCAATGTGGTATTACGGAAGATGCGCCAAGGAATTCCCGGAGAAAGCCAAACCTCTGACAAACCAAAAACTGTAAAAATCGAAGCCCTAGCCACAGAATACGAGCAAGTTTTGGAAACATACCCCTTGACTCAACGAGAATTAGAAATTTTGGAGTTAATTGTCGCTGGGTGTAGCAACGGGCAAATTGCCGAAAAACTCTACATTACAGTTGGCACTGTCAAGACCCACGTTCGGAATATTCTCAATAAACTCTGCGCTGATGACCGTACCCAAGCTGCTGTTAGGGCTTTGCGTTCTGGGTTGGTAGCGTGAGGGGATTGGGGAGCAGGGGAGATGGGGAGATGAGCACGCTCTTGAGGCAGGGGAAAAGGTTAAAGGGAAAAGGGAAAAGGAATAAATTTAATCTTTCTCCTTTTCCCCTTACCCCTTTCCCTTTCCCCATGCCCTATACCCCATACCCTTCATCCCAACCTTTCTTGTAAACATTGGGCAATACGTAGTGCTGCACCTGGTTTTCCCATGCGCCGCAGACCATTTTCGGCAATTATTTGCAAATTATCGGGATCTTTGAATAAAGACTGTACTATTTTTGCAACTTCCGCTGGCTGCTCAACTAAAATCAAAGATGAGCCTAAAAGCCGACTTTGGGCTTGAGCAAAGCCAGGGTTATATTGAGGCCCTTTACCGGGAATAGCGATCGCAGGTTTGCCTAAACCGATAAACTGTTCTGTAGCTGTACCTGCCATCGCGATCGCCACATCTCCTAAATGCAAACAGTCATTATAAGCTTGTTGTGTTAACAGTAAATATGCATTTCTTTGCTTAAATGTCAAGATATTTGGGTCTGAAATTTGGATAGGAGATTCTGATGCAGTTCGCCAGCCTTGGGATTGTACGGTTTGAGATAAGATATTGCAATCTAGACCGGGAGCGATCGCACCTAAAAACACCACCGTGCCGGAAGTGTGGAAAATGGAATTTCGCTGTTGAAAACTAGTTAGCAATGCAGACACAGCGATGGCGATGGTTTCCCAGTTATTGTAGGCTTCTGGGGGACGGGAACCAGGCAAAAGAGTCACTACAAAAGGCCGAACCGTCTCCTGCTGGTGGCTAGCTAGACTATAAAATTGTGCGGATGAGAAGGTTGGTTCTAGGCCATCCATCATCGGATTACCCAAATTAAAAGCTGGAATCGGCCATTGTTTTAATATTTCCGTCGTCAGCGCATCTCTGAGGAACACCGCCTTACAACGGCGACGACTCATCAACCAACGTTCCCAAGGATGATAAACTGAACCAGAAAAGTTTTCCCAACTTATACCTTTGGATTTTTTTGGTAACAATCCAACTTCATCTCGCACATGATATTCCGATTTTGCCGTAGCAACAAAAGCATAATTAGCACCACTCAAAGCTGCAAATAACAGCGGCACAATATCTCCCACAGCTAAAATTGCTCTCTTGTTACCTAATTTTTTTTGGGAACTTACCCAGTGGCGAATGGCTTTAATTTGGCTGAGGGTAAGTTGCAATAAACCACCGCGTACATCCCGCGCCAATTGGCGCCCATCCATATAAATAAATCCACCAGAAGGCATATTGCGTACTGAACCAATGACAGGAATATTCAGTTGTTGGTAAGCACGTCCTTCACCCACCAAAGGCAAAGCAAATATCTCTGGTGGGTTTAATTGTTGCTGAAGTTCTTGCAAAATCCGAACTGCAATTATATCTTCCCCATGTCCGTTACTTAATACAAGTAACCGCAAAGGAGAATTTGCAGCTTGGGAATTAGAGGCTTGGGATAAGCGAGATGCATTACTCATAGAATTTTATATGTAGAAGGCAGGGGACAGGGGGCAAGAGGGAAAAGCCAGTTTTTATTGGGGTTTTAAACTTTTGTGTTTTTCTTAAATACTACCAACAAATAAATTATCCAAAAAAAAACAACAAATAGAGCTTATTTAACAATAAGAATCATTGTAAAAGAGGTAAAGGCGTACTAGATGGTAACGCCTTTTTCAGCATATTTTCAACTTAGACTAAAAAGTATTTCTAAATTAAAAACATTCAACCTTTTTCAATCATCTCCTCTAGTGCTGATACAGCGTATTTCAGGTAAATGAAGTACATGGCTAGGGGCACAATATATTGTGCCCCTACAATTATCAGTACCTTACAAAGTAGCAATCTGCTTTAATATCCTAGACAACACAGCAAAGCTGCTGTGAAACAAAAAATCAAAATTAACTGTCTATGTGGGTAAGAGGATCGATAGGGAATTTAGCAAAGTAGTTGGAAGTTAGTATTATCCTGACTTCTTTACTTTCCTTTAGCTAACGCTAAATTCCCTAAGTATATATTGTTTGAAATTTCTAAAATAGTCTTTTAGCCAAGACTTTTAATCAAAATCCGAAATCTAAAATTCAAAATTGGTATAAATCTTAGTTAATTAAGTTAAATATTATGAAAATTTCTACCACCGCAATTTTTACTTTAGCGACTTTGGCTGCTGGCAATGTTACTGGGCAAGCGACGGCTGCATCAGCAAAAACCGTTACACCAACTGCAAAACCCGATAACTTGGTAGTGCCGATAATTGAAGAAACTCCCGCACGGGTAGAAACAATTGCTTCTCCAGAAACTATAGTTGCACAACAATTTTCCCAAAATCCCCTGCCTATTCCAACAACTGCAAACAAAAATTCCCCAGTCATCTTAAAACCAGCAGCCACAATTATACAAAACCAAAAAGACAAGGTTAATCCCTCCGCAACGCCACTTCCGATCCCCTTATCTCCTTCTCCCCAAAAGCCTGATACTAATAACGATTTAGTAGTCACAGCGACAAATCTACAGATAGTGGGAGCTAATCAAGAATTGCAGGAAATCGTTCGCAAAGTGATTAAAACTCAGGCTGGTGGAGAAACTAGTCAAAGCCAGTTACAAAAAGATGTTGCAGCAATTTTAGATACAGGTTTATTTAGCAATGCCACTGTAAATAGCCAAAGTACATCTGCTGGATTAAATGTAGTTTATCAGGTGCAACCGGTAATAGTGCGATCGCTGCAATTATCTGGTGCAAAAGTCCTGACTTACCAAGTAGCACAAGAACGTTTGCAATCTCAAATTGGCACCGCCATCAGTCCGGCTGGACTCCAGCAAGCAGTGGCACAAATTAACAAGTGGTACGCTGACAATGGTTATAACTTGGCACGGGTGCTATCAATTAAACCCAGTCCTCAAGGAATTTTGACTGTGAATGTTGCTGAGGGCTTGGTGGGTGATATTAAATTTCGCTTTGTTGGTGAGGACGGCAAAACCGTAGATAGTAAAGGTAATCCCGTAGGAGGACGCACCAAACCAGATTTTCTCCAACAGCAACTCAAACTCAAACCAGGTCAAATTTTCCAAGAAAATGTAGTTAAACAAGACATACAACAGCTATATGCCACAGGCTTATTTCAAAGTGTAAATGTTGCTTTAGAAGGAGATGCGACAAAAGTTGATGTCGTTTATCAACTTAAAGAAACTGGGGCGCGTGGCGTTAACTTGGGTGGTAGTTACAACGCCGAGCAAGGATTAATAGGTACAATCAGCTATCAAGACCGGAATGTGGGCGGTACTAACGATACTTTAGCGTTGAATGTTGGGGTAAGTAGCCGGGACTTGCAGTTTAATACCAAATTTATCAGTCCCTACCGAATAACTAACCCCGATCGCTTGGGTTACACTGTGAATGTTTTCCGCAATCGGGAAGTTTCTGAAACCTTTGACGATGAAATTCGGTTAGCTAACGGCGATAAAGTCCAAGAAGGTCACATTGGTGGCGGTATCGCTTTACAGCAACCAATCGACGGCTGGAATACCTCATTAGGACTTAACTACAACCGGACTAGTATCCGCGATCGCCAAGGTAATATTACCCCAAAAGACGCTCAGGGCAATCCTTTATCTTTCAGCGGTACTGGTGTAGATGACCTCACCACCGTATCCTTCACCGCCACCAAAGACCAACGAGATAATCCCCTTAATCCCACTAAAGGTTCCGTGTTGAGTCTGAGTACAGAACAATCTGTGCCCATTGGTCAAGGTAATATTTCCCTCAATCGCCTCAAAGCCAATTACAGCCAATATTTACCAGTTCAATTATTTAACAGCAAACAGCCACAAGTATTTGCAGTTAATCTTCAAGCTGGTACCGTCATTGGTGATTTACCGCCCTACGAAAGCTTTAACTTGGGCGGTTCCAACTCAGTGCGCGGTTACGACTCTGGAGAAGTTGGGAGTGGTCGCAGTTATGTCTTAGCTTCTGCGGAATATCGCTTCCCAGTTTTACCAATCGTCGGCGGTGTCTTGTTTGCCGACTTCGGTTCTGACTTGGGTTCTGGTAATACTGTATTGGGAAATCCGGCGGGTGTGCGAGACAAACCGGGGATTGGTTTTGGTTATGGCGCTGGAGTGCGAATCGATTCACCCTTGGGCTTAATTCGCGCTGATTATGGCTTTAACGACCAGGGAGAAAGCCAGTTACATTTAGGTATAGGACAGCGGTTTTAAGAAAGAAGAATTCAGAATTAGTAATTGGCTTGAGTATGTTCCCTACTTCAGGATTTGTTGACTCTCGCGTTATCATCTGAAAAAGGTAAAACTGTTGCGATCGCTGGGGAGGTTTTCCCACTGAGGGAATTTCAAAAACTAAATCATCCCATAGATAGCCAAGTAAAAACCTTACAATCTCAAAAATATGGGAAAATTTTTGAGCAATCCCTCAAGATTCAAGACTCGCTAGTTATCTGCTCACTCAAGAATCAGGACTCTCTATGTTAGCAGGCACAATTTTACAGGATGGAAAATATACCCTTATCCAAGAAATAGGGCGTGGCGGCTTTGGCATTACGTACAAAGCTAAGCATCACTACTTGGGTCAGGAGGTGGTGATGAAAACCATCAATGAACGGCTGCGACAACATCCTGATTTTGCCAAGTTCGAGCGCCAATTCCAAGATGAAGCCAGACGATTAGCTACTTGTATCCACCCAAATATAGTCCGAGTCAGCGATTTTTTTGTGGAAGCTGGACTGCCTTACATGGTCATGGAATACATTCCTGGGGAAACTTTGGGCGACGCATTTGTATTACCAGGAATACCTTTGCCGGAAGCGACAGCAATTCATTATATCCAGCAAATTGGCGCAGCTTTGCAGGTAGTACACAGTAACGGTTTGCTGCATCGGGATATTAAACCAGATAATATCATCTTGCGCCAAGGAACCCAGGAAGTAGTGTTGATTGATTTTGGCATTGCCAGGGAATTTAATGGCGGAGTGAGACAGACTCATACGGGTTTAGTTTCTGAAGGTTATTCTCCCATTGAGCAGTACCTAACCCAAGCACCGCGCACACCCGCCACGGATGTTTATGGTTTAGCAGCAACATTGTATGCACTGTTAACGGCTCAAGTTCCCATGCCAGCATTATTGCGCGATCGCGAGCAAATGCCATCCCCCCGCGAACTGCAACCACATTTGAGTGCTGCTGTCAACCAAGCAATCATGCGCGGTATGGCTGTAGAGTCTCGTTTTCGTCCGGCGACTGTTGTCGAGTGGCTGCAATTGCTACCGGGGAGTGGGGTGAATCTCCGACCCCAAGTTTTACCCACTTCCGCGGTGCAAACTATTAATTTATCTGTTCAACCGCCAGAAACTCTCATTGGCAAAAATCGCAAAAAAGCGATGCCTGACGGCAAGGCTACCCCCAAGGCTAAGAAAACTTCCCACCCTCAAAAACAGCAGTCATCTAAAATATTTCTTGGTATGGGTGTAGCTGTAATTGCTGCCACCACAGGATTTGCCATCACTAACATGTTACCCAAATCCCAGCCGCAGCCAACCACCAAACCACTTTTTCAACAGCCTACTCAAGAACCAGCCGCCAAAGTACCTAAAGGCAATACATCTTCCTCTGCACCCTCAGAGACTAACACCACCTCAAAAACCGAATCTGCACCCGTATCTAATTTCAGGCAGCGTCGGCGCAGTCGTCCTTCTTCCCAGGAAGAATCTTCTGGTAGCAGTTCTACAACGGAATCACAACGCAATAATTCCGAACAATCAACATCTTCGCCTTCGCCCACCGTTGCCCCCACACCGACGCTAGTGGAAAAACTACGGGCAATTCGTTCATCTCGCAAAACTTCCACACCAACATCACCAGATAATAACTCGCCAACCTCTAATCAAAATTCTGCTCCTCTTAAACCTGTAACTCCTGCAAATTCTGTAGTCGCACCATCAGAACCACTGCCGCGAGAATTCAGACCCCCAGATCCTTCTGCTGTAGTAGTACCAACATTAGAAAAGCAAAATTCCCCGACTGAGAGTCAAACGCCAAAAGACGAGAAATTAGAAAAACAGACGCCAGATGAGAATAATGGAAATAAGCAATAGGCTGGAACTTTAATTCAGTTAAAATATCCTTAAATTTCCACACTTGAGGTGCTATGGAGATGGCAACCCTTAATCTCAATGTTGAGCAAGTCATAACACTGGTGAAGCAACTAGCAATTCCAGAGCAGCGCATGATATTGCAAGCTATCAAAGCAGAGCAAGATTGTTGGTGGCAAAATAGACTTGATTACGGAGAGCTACAGATGCGCTCTTTGAGTACAACACGCGGTCTTAACTGGGATATTATGACTGAACAAGAGCGAGAAGAATTTATAGACAATATCTTGCACGAGCAGTAATGACCTCTTATGTAGTTGTTTTCGATACAAATACGCTCTTTTCTGGTTTAGGTTGGCGAGGTAGTCCCTATCGTTGTTTAGAACTTGCTAGAAACGGACAGATTGAATCTATAACTTGTCGAGAAATTTTATTGGAGTTACGCGAAAAGTTGCAGACAAAGCAAAATCGTTCTCCGACAGATGCAGCTATTGATATTGAGCAAATTCTTGCTTTTTGACGCTTGGTAGAAATTCCTAATAGCCTGAAAGTTGTTGTTGACGATCCTGATGATGATATGGTGATTGAGTGTGCAATTGTCGGTCAAGCAACACACATTATTACAGGTGATAAACATTTACTCTCATTAAATAAATACCAGGATATTTATATTCTCAAAGCTGGGGATTTTTTAAATTTGCTTGCTTGATATGACGATTGAAAAAATCTCAATGAAAATAAAAGTAATTAATGAACCTTCTCTCTGTGTTCCTTTGCGCTTACCTTTGCCTTCCTCTGCGTTAAAAAACAATCTCCTCACTCATCCTCTCTTCCAACAATTCCAACAACCCATCCACATCCTTCCCAACTTCCTCAAAACAAATCGCTGGCGCTGGTTCTGGTGCAAACTGAATTAACTTAATTTCACCCTTCCCAATACCAATCATCACAACTTCCATTTCCGGCTTATGATTCTCAATAATTCCCAAAATTTCTTGCAGCCGATTTTCAACTTTATTATTTAACTTTTCAATCTGTTCTTGAGGACAATAAACAAAATGCGGTGTAGGTTGCAAATCAATGCCAATAGTACCCTTGCTGTCGCCATTTGCTAACCATAATGCCCAAAAAAGTGCCGCCAATTCTTTTTGATTTGCTTTGACAAACTTATCCAACTGGCGACGCCACTTGTTATCTGCTGTTTCCGGTTGAGGATTACCAAAAATCATAAATAATTCGTAGTTCGTAATTAAAAAGGGGGGATCTTTATCTCAAGCCACTTTGTACGCGCCAAAGGCTGGAATAGATGCCATTTTGCTCTAGCAATTCTTCATGGGTTCCTGATTCTACTAATTTCCCATGTTCCATGACATAAATGCAATCGGCATTGCGGATGGTGGAAAGACGATGAGCGATCGCAATTGTAGTTCTATCTACTGTAATCCGTTCTAGCGATCGCTGAATAGCCGCTTCTGTTTCATTATCCACCGCTGAGGTTGCCTCATCTAAAATCAAGATGGGTGGATTCTTCAAGACTGCACGGGCGATTGCAATCCGTTGTCTTTGTCCGCCAGACAACTTTTGTCCTCTTTCCCCCACAATTGTCTCATAACCTTGGGGCAAGTTAATAATAAATTCGT
This sequence comes from Nostoc linckia NIES-25, assembly GCF_002368035.1. GTDB lineage: Bacteria > Cyanobacteriota > Cyanobacteriia > Cyanobacteriales > Nostocaceae > Nostoc > Nostoc linckia_B. The sequence goes on from NZ_AP018222.1 coordinate 1,912,614, forward strand.
GTGCCTCGGCTATCTTCGCCGCCGTGATAATTTCTTGCTCGTTGGCACTAAAGCTACCATAAGCAATATTCTCTGCTACGGTGCCATGAAATAGAAACACATCTTGACTCACCAAACCAATGCAGCGGCGTAAATCTTTTAAATTCAAACTTTGCAAATCAATCCCATCAACGGTAATACTTCCCGCTTGTACTTCGTATAACCGCAACAAAAGTTTGACTAAAGTGCTTTTACCAGAACCAGTAGAACCTACAATTGCAATAGTTTTTCCGGCTGGAACATCCAAAGATAGATTTTTAATTACTGGAAATCTATCTTTATAGGCAAAATAAACATTTTTAAATTGCACTTCACCCCGTACTTCATCCACAGGCAACGCTGTATTTCCTGTATGAATATTAATGGGAGTATCTAACAAATTCATCACTCGATTAGTAGAAGCCATTGCCCGTTGATATTGGTCAAAAGTTTGACCTAATCTTGTTAAAGGCCACAGTAAACGCTGGATTAAAAACACCAACACGCTGTAAGTACCGACAGACATTTTCCCAGAAACCGCTGCCATCCCGCCATATAAAAGTAAGGCTGTGAAACCTACCAAAATTAACATCCGAATTAAGGGTACAAAAGCCGCAGAAAGGGCAATTGCTTTGGCATTACTGCGACGATAAGCTTCACTATCTATTTCCAAACGGTAGGCTTCATAAACTTCAGCAGTAAAACTTTTAATAGTAGTAATGCCGCTGATATTATTTGCCAAACGCGAGTTGAGAAAACCTACCTTTTCCCGCACATCAGCATAGCGGGGTGCGAGTAGACGTTGATAAGCAAACGAACCCCAGAGAATGAATGGCATCGGCGATAGAGCCATCCACGCTACACTAGGAGCCAATATAAAGAAAGCGCCGCCAATAATTAGCACAGTTGTGGCAACTTGGATGATGTCATTGGCTCCCACATCCAAAAATCGCTCTAATTGGTTAATATCGTCACTGAGGACGGACATTAAACCGCCAGTGCTGCGTTCTTCAAAATAAGCTAACTCTAGCTCTTGCAGATGTTTATATGCATCCAAACGTAAGTTATGCTGAATATTCTGTGCCAAATTACGCCAAAGGCGATCGTAGGCATACTCAAAAACAGATTCTAGAATCCAAATGATGACAGTGAGGAAAGAAATAATCAAAAATTGTCCAAAGACATCGCGTACCCCTAACTGTGCAATTATGGAATCCTGCTGTTTGACTACCACATCTACTGCCACACCAATTAAGCCAGGTGGCGCCAAGTCAAAAAATTTATTAAGGATAGAATAAGTAGTCGCTAGCCAAATTTGTTTACGATACTGATGTGCATAGTCAAACAAACGCTGGAGAGGATGCGTCGAATGTTTACGCCTTCTTGAGACTTGATGAGATTTTAGTACGGTAGCCACGGCTTTTTGCATTTGCGTGCAATCGATATTACCACGGAATCAAGTTTTGAATCCTGAATCTGAAGAATGACGACATCGGGAGAGGGAAAGATGTAGGAATGAGGAGGGGGGACAACCAATTCAAAATTCAAAATTCCCTCTTGGAAAGTTCCGATGGTCGGAAACCTCCGCTCAGACTTTCCGCAAAATCCAAAATGAAGAATCCATCCTCCTGCCTTCTGCCTCCTGACTCCTAACTTAGGACTCAGTACTCAATATTCATCACTTATATGGAGAGAAGAACTTGAAAAATCAACAATTTGGCAATTGGCAAACTACAGTTTTGGCAATTGTGTTAGCAATATTAGCGCTTGTTGGGCTAAATTCTTTTATTATTATCAACCCAGGGCAAGCAGGAGTGATTAGCATTTTGGGTAAAGCTAGAGATGGCGCTTTATTGGAAGGTATCCACCTGAAACCACCTTTTATTTCGGCTATAGATGTGTATGATTTAACAGTACAAAAATTTGAAGTGCCAGCGGAAAGTTCTACCAAAGATTTGCAAAACTTATCAGCGAGATTTGCAATTAACTTTCGTCTCGATCCGATACAGGTAGTTGAAGTGAGGAGAAAACAAGGAACATTAGAGAATATAGTATCAAAAATAATTGCTCCCCAAACCCAAGAAGCATTTAAAATTGCCGCAGCTAGAAGAACAGTAGAAGAGGCAATTACCAAAAGAAGTGAATTGAAAGAAGACTTTGATAATGCCTTAGGCGATCGCCTAGACAAATATGGGATAATTGTCTTAGATACTAGCGTCGTTGACTTGACATTCTCTCCAGAATTCGCTAAAGCAGTCGAAGAAAAACAAATTGCCGAACAACGAGCGCAAAGAGCAGTTTATGTAGCACGAGAAGCTGAACAAGAAGCACAAGCAGAAGTTAATCGAGCAAAAGGAAAAGCAGAAGCTCAAAGACTTTTAGCAGAGACACTCAAAGCCCAAGGAGGGCAATTAGTTCTGCAAAAAGAAGCAATTGAAGCTTGGAAAACTGGCGGCGCTCAAATGCCAAAAGTCCTCGTTATGAGTGGTGATTCAAAAAGCAACGTACCCTTCATTTTTAATCTTGGAAATGTAGAAAATAACCCGTGAAAGTGACTGAGGATTGAAGAGACAAAGAAAATAAGTCTTCAGTCAACAGTCAACAATCAACAATCAAATAAGTAGGTAGACATAACTAAATGTAAAACACAAAATTTTAAAACCCCAAACGAGACCGTCTTCTACCTCCTGCCCCCTGTCCCCTGCCCCCTGCCTCCTACTTAGTAAAGAACAACCAACAGGATAACAAAGCAAATTTATGCCGAATTCTAATCATCTAACTCCCGAAGAAGCAAGAAAAATTCTGAATAAATTTAACTGTTTAGATATAGCACCTATCCTCAAACCAGGTGAAAAAGATGTAATTCGTAATGCCTTAATTTTGATGGCTAACCTTGCTGACTATGAAATTTTAGGAATTTGTGCTGATACAGCAGAAGAAGGAATATTAGCCATGAAAACCTATTCTCTGGCCTTTGGTTATGAACCACCAAGCAATTTACCTACACCTGAAGGCCCGGTTTATATCAAATTAAATGGCAAAAACGGCTTGTGTTATGTCGATTCCTATGCTGGACATCACCGCGGCGTCTTAGTATCTTGCCAATCTTTCAACGAAGCCGGAATCAACGAAATGTATGGACATCTCCCCTTGGATTTATTCGTTTAAAATTCATCAATAGGTAAGTAGGGAACAGACAAAAAGCAACAGCTTTGAAAGTCTCTTTGCTTGCAAATTTTACGATTAGCTTATCTCCGAACATCTGCTTCAACTGCTATACCTCCATTCTTACTCCTCCCTCTCTTTCTCTGCGCCTCTCTTGCCTCGTGCGTGCAAATAAAAAAACCCTATATTCTAAATCCTATGAGTCTCATTACCCTGCAATCAATCAAAAAAGACTTTGGCATCAAAGAAATTTTAAAAGATGCCAGCTTTAGCCTCGATGCAACCGATAAAGTTGGTTTAATTGGTACTAATGGTTCCGGCAAATCAACCCTACTAAAAATGATTGCCGGTTTAGAACCCATCGATAGCGGTCAAATTTTAATCAGTTCTGGTTCTCAAATCATCTACTTACCTCAACAGCCAGATTTAGACGAAAATCGCACAGTTTTAGAGCAAGTTTTTGCCGATAGCGGCGAACACATGACTTTAGTGCGTGAATACGAAGAACTTTCTGATAAATTGGCTCACTATCCAGATGATAGTCAACTGATGTCTCGCCTTTCTGCCGTGATGCAACGGATGGATACAAGTAATGCTTGGGAACTAGAAACCAATGCTAAAATCATCCTCACCAAATTAGGAATTTCTGACTTTGAGGCTAAAATCGGCACTTTATCTGGAGGCTATCGCAAACGCATTGCTTTAGCAACAGCTTTGCTTGCAGAACCAGATGTTTTGCTCATGGATGAGCCAACAAACCATCTCGATGCTCTTTCTGTAGAATGGTTACAAAGTTATTTAAATCGCTATCGCGGCGCACTTTTTCTCATCACCCACGATCGCTATTTTTTAGATCGCGTCACCAATCGTATCGTAGAAATAGACCGAGGCGACATTTACACTTATACAGGTAACTATTCATACTACCTCGAAAAGAAAGCTTTAGCGGAAGAATCTGCTCTTAGCAGTCAACGCAAACATCAAGGCTTATTGCGGCGCGAGTTGGAATGGCTCAAAAAAGGGCCGAAAGCCAGAAGTACCAAACAAAAAGCCAGAATTGACCGCGCTCATGCTCTGCGAGATACTGAGTTTAAACAAGTTCAGGGTAAAGTTGATATCTCTACAGTTGGTCGTCGCATTGGTAAAAAGGTTATTGAATTAAATAACGTTTCCAAAGCCTATAACGGACGCACCCTGATTAAAGATTTTACCTACGAATTTAGTCCAGAAGACCGCATTGGCATCATTGGCGCTAACGGTGCGGGTAAATCCACTTTAATGGATATTATTACACGAAGAATTCAGCCTGATTCTGGCAATGCAGAAATTGGTACTACAATTCACATCGGTTATTTTGACCAGCATTCTGAAGAATTGCTCACAGCTTTGAATGAAAATCAGCGCGTGATTGATTACATAAAAGAAGAAGGAGAATTTGTCAAAATTACCGATGGAACTCAAATTACTGCTTCCCAAATGTTGGAGCGATTTCTGTTTCCTGGGAATCAACAATATGCCCCAATTCATAAACTTTCTGGCGGCGAAAAACGCCGTTTATTTCTGTTACGCGTTCTCATGAGTGCGCCCAATGTCTTAATATTAGACGAACCGACAAATGATTTAGATGTCCAGACATTGGCAGTACTAGAAGAATATTTAGAAGATTTTGTTGGGTGTGTAATTGTAGTTTCTCACGATCGCTACTTTCTCGACCGCACCATCGACACAATCTTTTCCTTTGAAGAAGGCGGAAACCTGCGCCAATATCCAGGCAATTACTCGGTTTATCTGGACTATAAGAAGGCTGAAGAAGCAGCACAGCAACAAGCTGCTGCTACTAAAGAAAAGCCGAAAAATGTGGAACCCCAAAATGGTACATCTTCACCCAAGAATACCGAAAATCAAAAGCGGCGCAGATTATCCAATTGGGAGAAAAAGGAATTTGACCAGTTAGAAGGTAAAATTGCCCAGTTAGAAGCTGATAAGGCAGAAGTTGAGAAAAAACTGGCGAATGTTCCACCGGGGAACTATAGCCAGGTGCAGAAACTGTATGAAGAAGTGGAATCTTTAAAACAGGCGATCGATGTGGCGACTGAACGGTGGTTAGAATTGGCGGAGATGGAGTCTTAATGTCTGAAGATTTAGATCCCCGACTTCTTGAAGAAGTCGGGGATCTGGGCAGCAACAATTTTTAGATGTCTAATTGCTCAAGATGCCAACTAAAATATGAGTTAACTCAACTAATTCTTCAGGAACTCGATACAATTTAATGTCTTCGGTTATCTGTTTTTCTTGGCGGTTGTAGATTGCAAATCGCCAATCTTCACCAGTAGTTACTGCTCCATAAAGAAGTGACAGTTTAGAATTTATCCATTGGTCGAGTGCAATCAATTCAACTGCTAATTGAGTAAAACCTCTACTTAAATCTGCTTGTTTCGCTTCAATTATAGCAAGGGACTGGTGACTGGGGACTGGGGACTGGGTGAAAAGTCGCTTTGTGTCTAAGTTTTATCATCTGTTAATGTCCTAACCACCTTGGCTGTTGCTATACCAACAAGCCTTTACCTTTATCAATGTAATAATCTAAGCTACCTTTTAGTTGGTCGCTAACATTAATGGCATACTCAATATTCAATTGCGTTTGGGCAATTTCACAAACTTCTAGTAATATTGGTGCGATAATTGCTTGCGTGCGTCTTCGCTAAGTAGCTTGACGCGTCGGAGATTACGCTCAATCGTTCGCTGTAATTCTGCGATTTGATTGGGGTTGAATTCTGTTTTTGGTAATTGCAAGCGATCGCGTTGATAAGAACAGCCAAGTTCAGCTAAAATATGTTCTGGAGAAAATGGCAGTTCAAAATATTTGCTGAATGTATAGCTTTGACCGGGTTGAATGATTCGGGGACGACTCATACAGCAGTTTTCATGTGGATGGCATACATTACTCTACGATTATTCTTAACAGAATTCTTTAAATGGTGCGTTAGGGCGTTCCACCTAACACACCCTACCACTTCATCTTTTACTTTTAATCTTTGGAGAATCCTTTTTTTCTTTTTTATCCTGCAAGCTGCGAATTTTAACCATTATCTTTAATTCCACCATTATGCTGATTTTAACGAGTATTGGGTACTAACAAAACTCTCCCCCGATCGCCAGTCCCTTTTACCTGGTGCAGCCATCACTCTTAGACTCTACAAAACACCAAACGATCGCATTTACATTAAACATATCTCAATTAACTTTTCCTATAAACATCTTTCCGATGCTTGCACTGCAAAATTTGTACGAGTTGATTTTCATCATCAATCTCATAACGAACTCTATAATCACCAATTCTGATACGATACTCGTTATCAAAACCTTTTAACTTGACAATTCCATCGGGACGCGGTTCCACAGCAAGATTTTGAATTTTTTCAATCACACGCAGGGTAATATCATTGGGTAAGTCGTCAATTTGCTTTTGTACCGACTTTGAAATAATGACTGTATAACTCATTATCCCTGATGCGATCGCTTAGCAAGATATTCATCAATAGTCATTGACTCACCATCTCTATACTCAGCGCGAACTGCTTGAATTTCTGAGAGTGTTTCTGCATCGTCTTCATACAATGCTTCTTCAGCTTCAAAAATTTGTTGCTCAATTAACTCTTGAAGTTGACGTTTTTCTGTTAAATCAAGGGAAGATATTGCTTCTGCTAAAACTTCTAAGGAGAGTTGTAGTTTAACAATGGCTGGCATTTTTCTCCTATTAGGTGTGTTTTTTGCACTTTAAACTCCATTGTCTTCATTTTACAGCGTTTTTCATCTCTTTGAACCACAATCCAGGGTAGGGGCGCACAGCTGTGCGCCCCTACAACGCGGTCTATTTACCTGAAAATTGCTGTAACGAGTAATGGCTACTAGACTAATCTACAAAACACTAAGCGATCGCATTTACATTAAACATATCTAAACTAACTTTTCTTATAGCATTATCTCTGAAATCACCAGCTAGCAAAATATTCATCTGCGTAGGCGTTCGCGTAGCGTCTCGTAGAGAAGCCTGCCGTAGGCATCGCACACTCGCCAACAAACAACAGAAGCCACTATTGTTAAGTCAATAGCGGCTTTTCTTCACCCAATAGCGGCTTTTCTTCATCCAAGTAGTGGCTTTTCTTCACCCAATAGCGGCTTTTCTTCACCCAATAGCGGCTTTTCTCCATCCAATAGCGGCTTTTCTCCATCCAATAGCGGCTTTCCTTCATCCAAGTAGTGGCTTTTCTTCATCCAATAGCAGCTTTTCTTCACCCAATAGTGGCTTTTCTTCATCCAATAGCGGCTTTTTTAATGTTCCTTAGCTCTTGTGTTTGCGCCTTGCCTTCTGAAGATGAGTAGTTAAATACCGAAATATTACTGATATTAGCTGAAAATTGTACGATCAAAAATTGCGATTTCTGCTGAACCAGATTTCGATTTAATTAAGGCAAGCTAGTTTTAGAAGTATTTTAAAAGGATAAATTTATGGCTCTGAAAAAACGTAAATCCAGCGTTTTAGAAAAAGTTGAGTCAAGAGTAGCCGGGATAAAATTGATCGACCCAAGTATCAAATTTGATAACGATCATAGTCTCGAAAAACTGATTGAGTCAATTGAACAGTTACAAAATAAACTTGACGTTCATAATAACGCTCTGTCTTTAGCCGATTCTTCTCTAACTGAAATTGAACAGATGGAAAAGAATTTGAGTAAACTTTCTCAAAAGATGCTAATGTTAATTGCTATTAAGTACGGCAAAGATAGCGCTGAATATGAAACGGCAGGTGGTGTTCGAGATAGCGATCGCGTCCGCAAAATGCGATCGAGCCGCTTGAAAAATGTTGCAGAAAGAGCATCAGATAAGCAGGAGGCAGGTTGACATTATCTATAAATTAATTCTGCATTCCCCGATATCCTTGTAGAGACGTAGCACTGCTACGTCTCTACAATATCGCCATTTCACAACCTATATATTTACCTCAAATAACCTGTGAAAATCAGAATCATTCCTGGCAACCTTTCTCAGGCGCAATAACCTATAAAAAAACACAGATTTTTTAATCAATTTATCACTTATTTTTCGCAAGATTGAACGATTTCGATATTCAATATTTTCATGAATCTCGAAATAGATTTGTTTTTCCTGAGGACTCGATTGTCCTTTTTTGATTCTTATTCGCTCTATATTGTCCTTAAAAAACGGAAATTTATCTTCGCGATCGAATGCGATCGCCATTCCCACTTTCGCGGCAGCTAGCCCCATAGCATAACCTTCGCCATGATAAATTCCTCGCATTTCAAATAAGTAAGAAATTGTCTGCCAAAGCTGAAAAAAGTTTCTTTCCAATCCATCCTGTCCGCGCATAGCAAACATGAATTCATGGAACCACTGCACTTTGTGAAGGTCGATATTTAGTTTTTCAGCTACTTCTTCTATAACTTGAATTTCTTTCGGGTTCTTGATATTTGCCATGTGTTGTAGCAAATTACAACCGGTTCTCGCTGTGATTCCAGCAGGCCAATTCATTTTTCCGGTTACAGCGCCAAGAATTCGGACATCAGAGTCTAAAAACATACAACTCTCAAATAGTGAGAGAGCTTTTTCAAGGACGAAGCGTTTATCATGATAGCCTTTGACACTTTGAAGGCGGTGCTTAAATACCAAAACGTGAGGAAATTCGTTAAAATACTCTGGCTTATCAGTCAGAACGCATAGAGTTGTATTTTGTGTGTGTTGCTGAATATCTTTAGCTAGCATCCTTGCGTGAGTACGATATCTCTCACCCACAGCCAAGGTACAAAAGCAGAATTTCTGAGACATGTTCATAGGATGTAAGTGTTCTTATTACCATCCTTTTCCCATGTTACAGTCAATGTGCGGAATATGGGTTTTATCAAAGGCAGCGTATTAGAGAATAATTGAATGGATCGGGTTTGATTCCTAAATCCATTCTGATGCTGCTATCAATCGCACTCGATCGCATTCCAGAGAAAATTGATACTCAATTACCTACAATTTCGTTAATTACAACAACGGCGCATACAATTTATCGCCAACAATCCCGCGAATTGTCTCTACTAATTGAGTGTATGCAAAGTCAGATAAAACTGGTTCTGCTCCTTGTAAATCAATTGGTTGGTCTAAATCAATCCATGACTTACAGCCGCCGTATTTAGCATAATAGGCGATTTGTTGTTCTTGGGGTAATTGATAAGTTCGTAAGAGCAGAATATATAGGGGTTGACGTGGTTTCCATTTGAGGCGATCGCTAATAAAATGCTCGTTCCAAATGTGGAAAGGAAGTAAGGCGTTGACAATAGACTCGTCACTAACTGGCAAAATATCTGTAATTTCAGCCCAACTACCGATGCGAATTGTTTCTGGATGCCAGCCTGACGTTACTGGATAAACATCATTGGCATACTCAGCTTTGAGCATGAAAGATTGTTGATGTTCGTAAGTAGGATAAAGCAAAATCTGTTTGTGGGCAACTTGGAAATGTCCATTTCGTTCGTGGATACCGCCTTTGCGGAGCAACATAATTGTTTTGCCCGCCTCCAAGGCATTTACAGCGGTTGCCCATTCTTTGAGAGCGTGAAAAGTTCTAGTCGATTCCATCACATCTACTGTAATTCTGATTTAATTTCAAGCTAAGACCGATAAAGTATGAAACTGTCCAGAGAAATGAATTAGGTTAGGAAGCAGTTATGGAAAAACGAACGCTAGGTACTTCTCAAGTGCAAATCACACCTATTCTTATGGGAACTTGGCAAGCAGGTAAAAGAATGTGGGTGGGAATTGAGGATACTGACTCGATTAAAACAATTCGAGCAGCATTTGAAGCTGGTATCACAACAATTGATACTGCTGAAGCTTATGGTCAAGGACATTCTGAAAAGATTGTGGCTGAGGCTTTATCTGATGTCCGCCATCAGGTGGTATATGCCACGAAAGTTTTCGCCAACCATCTCAAGTACGAACAAGTAATCGAGGCTTGTGAACGTTCCCTGACAAACCTAAAAACTGATTACATCGACCTTTACCAAATTCATTGGCCCTCCGGCGCTTTCAATAGTGAAATAGTACCTATCGAAGAAACTATGAGCGCTCTCAACTTGCTCAAAGAACAAGGTAAAATTCGAGCGATCGGCGTTTCTAATTTTTCTCGCGCCCAGTTAGCAGAAGCCGCAAGTTATGGACGTATTGATAGCTTACAACCACCTTATTCTCTATTTTGGAGACAGGTAGAAAAAGATGCACAGCCTTATTGTATTGAACACAATATTTCTATCCTTGCTTATTCGCCTCTAGCACAGGGATTGCTGACAGGGAAATTTGCGGCCGGTCATAAGTTTGACCCAGCAGATAACCGTGCTGCGAATAAACTGTTTCAAGGCGAAAACTTTGAACGTGCCCAACAAGCTCTGGAAAAACTGCGTCCTATAGCCCTCCTTCATAATTGTAGCCTTGCTCAGTTAGCTTTGGCCTGGTTAATTGCTCAACCTCAAACAAATGCTATAGTCGGGGCGCGTTATCCCGAACAAGCACAAGATAACGCCTTAGCCGCCAAAATTCAACTTTCTCCTGACCAATTGGCACAAATTGATGCTATTGGACGCATTGTTAGCGATCGCTTAGACAACAATCCAATTATGTGGGATTTTTGACAATACAGATCGATTTAGCAAGTCTAACTTTGGCAGATCCCTTTAACTCTCTTAAAAATACGGTTAGGGATCGAGCCTCCACTACCAGATTGCAAAACCTAACAAAACGTCAACTTTAGTAAACTCAGGGTTGCAACTGAGGAACTTAGTGATAACTTAAATAGTAGGACACGAAACAAAGCAAAACCAAACAAAAAGGGTAATGACTTAGTGTCCCCTGTCATGAACCCAAGTAAACTTTCGCATATGAATATAGAAGTGGCGAAAAGTCTAATTGTAAAAGGCAATGCCAAATCCTAAAACGGAAAAACGTAGAAATGCGAAGTTTGCTAGTTATCTAGTCCACCTTAGTTATTAACCTTCTGTTAGTTAATTAGTTTAACAATTTGAAAGCTGTAAACTCGATAAAACCTGGTCAACCTCGACCAGGTTTTTGGTTTTTTATAGTTATATTTTTTACTTAATAATAGTTAACCACTCCCGCCTTGAGGATAGCTAGGAATATCAGCTCGCATGGCTGGAGGTGTTTGTAAAAGCGATGTCTACGATGGGCTACGCCTACGCCAGCCGCTTTGGCACATACAATTAAGAGCAAAGGTCATTCTTAATTAATATCAGGCTGCCTAATATAGGACTCATATTTGATTTTTGAAATATACGTAGTGGACTGACACGACTAAAATGATGCAATAGATTTTATTGTGGGATGGGTGTCCTCACCCGTCCGGGCGGGCAGGATGCCCACCCCACAAGAGTTTGCTAATGCACTATTTTAGCCTTGTCACGCTAGTAGTGGACTGACACGACTAAAATGATGCAATAGATTTTATTGTGGGATGGGTGTCCTCACCCGTCCGGGCGGGCAGGATGCCCACCCCACAAGAGTTTACTAATGCACTATTTTAGCCTTGTCACGCCAGTACTCACCTAACTTCAAGCATTACTGAATTCTGAATTCTTTCTTATTTCCCTATATCTTCATTCCAAAGTTCAGGATTACTTTCAATAAATTCACTCATTATTTGTTCGCATTTGTCAAGATTGAGATCGATTACTTCTACACCGTGAGATATCATAAAATCTTTGGCACCAGGAAAAGTTCTGGATTCTCCGGCAATAACTTTTTTAATGCCAAATTGTACCACTGCCCCAGCGCATAAATAGCACGGCATTAAGGTTGAATATAGTGTTGTACCTCTATAGCTGCCAACTCTGCCAGCATTGCGGAGACAATCAATTTCGGCATGGGTAACAGGATCGCCATCTTGTACCCGTTTGTTGTGTCCTCTGCCGAGAATTTTGCCATCCTTGACGAGAACCGAACCGATAGGAATTCCACCTTCTTGTCTGCCTTGTTTTGCTTCTTGAATTGCAGCCTGCATAAATTCATCCATTTTTTATTCTCCTTAAAAAAAATATGTCAAAACAACTTGTATTAATGGATCATGATGGCGGTGTAGATGATTATTTAGCGACTATGCTGCTGTTGACAATGGATAATATCGAACTTCTCGGTGTTGTTGTCACCCCAGCCGATTGTTATATCCAACCAGCCGTTAGCGCCACACGGAAAATTCTCGATTTGATGGGATTTTCTCATATTCCAGTTGCAGAAAGTACTGTGCGCGGTATTAATCCCTTTCCCAGCCTCTATCGCCGTGATTCGTTTATTGTCGATCATTTACCCATTCTCAATCAAAGCGAAACCATCACTACGCCTTTAGTTGCCGAACCAGGACAAGATTTTATGATTCAGGTGTTACGCGAAGCATCAAACCCCGTAACCTTGATGGTAACTGGGCCGTTGACAACGGTTGCAGCCGCATTGGAGAAAGCACCAGATATTGAAGCCAAAATTCAGAAAATTGTTTGGATGGGAGGTGCTTTGAATGTTCCTGGTAATGTAGAAAAAAGTTTGGAACCAGGACAAGATGGTTCTGCTGAATGGAATGTTTATTGGGATTCAATTTCAGCAGCGCGAGTTTGGCAAACCCAAATTGAAATTATTATGTGTCCTTTGGATTTGACGAATAATGTTCCAGTGACATCAGAATTAGTCCAAAAAATGGGGCGACAACGGCATTATCCCATCTCCGATTTAGCAGGACAATGTTATGCGCTAGTTATTCCCCAAGATTATTATTTTTGGGATGTTTTAGCAACCGCTTATTTGGGAAATCCAGAATTTTATCAATTGCGCGAATGGGAAACTGAAATTATCACCAGTGGTCTGAGTCAGGGACGTACCAAAGTTATGTCTGGTGGGCGGAAGATTTATGCAATGGATAAAGTAGATAAAGATGCTTTTTATGCTTATATTTTGCAACAATGGGCGAGGTGAAAAATTGGGTGGCGTGGATACTCAAAGTTGTGCCTGCACAACAAAATCCTCAACCTGTCTAATTCGATCCCAATTAATGGCAGCAACCCATAACTCCGTCAATGTTACATGATTGATAATTTTACCATCTAGAATTCTTGTCACAAGTGTAGTATTTTTACTTAAAAATTAGAATTTGAGTAGTACTTCATGAATTGAATTGTATACTTAGTAAATGCAAAAAACTCTATTGATTATTCATAAGTTATAAATTTTAAACCTAAAAACAGAGCCGCTACAGTCCCAGCAACAGAAATGTCTCCCTGAATAATTTTATCTAAAACTGATTCTATGGGAATTAATATAATCTCAATTTCTTCTGTAATATCAAGTTGTTGCTCTTTAACCTTGATTACATTTTCGGCTAAAAATAAATGTATTTGATTGGTATCTTTGCTTGGCTTATCATATAAAATTCCTATCTTTTGAAATTCTTGGGAAATATAACCAGTTTCTTCTGTAAATTCTCTCATTGCTGCGATTTCAGGACTCTCTTTTGTAGGATCGAAACTCCCTGCTGGCAGTTCTATGAAAAATTCACCGACGGCGTGTCTGTATTGCCGGACGAAAATAATTTCTCGACTACTGGTAATAGGTAAAACCATCGCCACATCAGGCTTAATACTGACAAAATAATCATCAATGATTTTGCCATTGGGTAATTCTATTTCGTCTTGCCTTACCTTACACCAGTAACGATCTAAGACCATTTTTGATTTCAAAGTTTTCCATTTTTTTAAGTTACTCATAAATTAACTAACAAATAAAATTTTGTATAAGGAATCAATGATTGAATGTAAAAAAGTATAACAGATACGTCTGAGAGTCTAAATTTTGAACTTACACTGGCTTTTGCAATAACATAATAAGTTCTATATTTATGCAAATAAATGTAAATTTATTTACAGTTAATAAAAGATTTCCGTTGACTATTAGTCGGGGTACAACGGCACAGACAACGAATGTCTGGGTGAGGATTTCAGAAGATGATATCGAAGGTTGGGGTGAGGCGTCGCCGTTTGGTGTGGGCGATCGCCGACAATCAACTGATACAATCAAAGACGCCTTAGAGCAAGTTGTCCCACTGTTGCAAGCGTTTAGTCCCTTACAGCGGCAGGAAGTTGAGCAAGTTTTAACTCAAAACCAGGTTCCTTCTGCCGTGAAAGCAGCTTTGGATATGGCAATGCACGACTGGTTGGGAAAGCGCGTAGGGTTACCTTTGTGGCAAATTTGGGGACTCGATCGCCACGCTATCGTCCCGACTTCTGTCACAATTGGTATTAGTTCGCCAGAAGGTGCGATCGCCAGAGCTAAAGACTGGTTAAACTTTACCGATGTTCGTGTTTTCAAAGTCAAGCTGGGTAGCCCAGATGGCATAGAAGCAGACCAAAAAATGCTCCTAGCGGTGCAACAAGCAGCACCAGAACCAGAATTTTTCGTTGATGCTAACGGTGGCTGGAGTTTAGAGGACGCGATCGCCATGTGCCATTGGCTGGCTGATTTAGGTATAAAGTATGTAGAACAGCCATTGCCACGGGGACAAGAAACAAGTTTGGCAAAACTCAAGGAAAACTCGCCTCTCCCCATCTTTGTCGATGAAAGTTGCTTTACAAGTTCTGATATTCCCCACCTAGCAAACTACGTCGATGGGATAAATATTAAACTGATGAAATCAGGGGGACTAACTGAGGCAATGCGAATGGTACATGTAGCCAAAGCCTATGGATTACAAGTGATGTTCGGTTGCTATTCTGATAGTTCCTTAGCCAATACAGCAGCAGCGCAGCTAGCACCACTAGCTGATTATTTAGATTTAGACAGCCACCTTAACTTAATTGATGACCCATTTACGGGTGCATTGTTAAAACAAGGGAGAGTTTTGCCGAACGATTTACCAGGTTTGGGGGTACAACACAGTGCGTTTGCCACTTAATCAACGAGTAGCTATCTTGCTTCATGAGGGAATTACCGGGACTCAAGGTAAAACAGGGCTAGCAATTTTACGTTACAGTGAAGCCCCAATTGTCGCAGTTATCGATCGCGACTCCGCAGGCAAATCCTTACCGCAATTAACAGGTATCAACCGTGATGTACCAATTGTGCCATCGGTAGTCGCTGCCCTGGAGTACAAACCAGAAGTCTTAGTAATTGGCATAGCGCCAGGAGGTGGCGCCGTACCAGATGATTATTGGCTGGAAATCAAAGAGGCTTTACAAGCTGGAATGTCCTTGGTGAACGGTTTACATACAGCAATGGCAAATATGCCAGATTTAAATGCACTGCTCAAACCAGGACAACTCATTTGGGATGTGCGGAAAGAACCGTCTAATATACCTATTGCCAGTGGTATGGCGCGGACTCTCCCGTGTCGGCGGGTATTGACTGTGGGAACAGACATGGCCATCGGTAAGATGTCAACCAGCCTGGAGTTACATCGGGTATCAAAACTGCGGGGATGGAGTTCTAAATTCTTAGCCACAGGTCAAACTGGTGTGATGTTAGAAGGCGATGGTGTACCTTTGGATGCTGTGCGCGTAGACTTTGCCGCCGGTGCTGTCGAACAAATGGTCATGCGCTATGGCAAAAGCTACGATATCTTGCACATTGAAGGACAAGGTTCGCTGCTACATCCTGGTTCCACCGCAACTTTACCCTTGATTCGTGGTTCACAACCAACCGAACTAGTATTGGCACATCGAGCCGGACAAGTTCATATCCGCAATCATCCCCATGTAGTGATTCCAGCTTTACGTAAGGTAATCCAGCTTTATGAAAGCGTCGCCAGTGCCGGCGGTGCCTTTGGTACTGTACATGTGGTGGGTATAGCATTAAACACAGCCCATCTAGATGAATTTGCGGCAAATGAAGCGATCGCTCAAGTCACAGCCGAAACAGGACTACCTTGCACCGATGTTGTCCGTTTTGATGCGAATGTGCTTTTGGATGCAGTGATGAAGAATTAAAGCAGGGGGGCAGGGGGCAGGGGAGCAGGGGGATCTGAGTACGTAAGTTATGGTTAAGTGGGTGATTGTTGTAAGCTAATACGCATTTAACTTGCATATTGTTGATTTTGGAGAAAAAGCGTCAATCCTTCTCCTCTGCCCCTGAAGCCCCTCTGCTCCCCTGCCCCCCTGCTCAAGAGCTGTCTAAATGTGCAAATTATAAGTAGGTCAACCTAATTAAACGTAAAACGCTCAACTTGATAATATCCGTGGTTAGCTCGGTGATTTATACCATCAATAATAGCGATCGCTAATTCATATTCATCCTCAAAAACTTGACCAGCAAGCTCGTCACGCTTGAGATGCAACCATTCATCTTCAATCCGATTCATTTGGGGACTATAGGGAGGAAGAAAAAAGATGTACAAACCTTGTTGCTGCCAACGTTGGTGCTGCTGGCGAGCCAAAGAGCTTTTATGGACAGAGGCATTATCATGAACGATCACGGTGACTTGTCCAGTTTCAAGTAAGCGAGTAGCAGCAGTTTGAGCAAGACACTCCATCAGCTGGACATAGGTTGGGGTTTTGAGAGTTCCCACCATCAAAGCATAATCAAAACGAATTTTTGGTTCCCAAATACCGAAGATATTGATACGCCTACCACGTCGTCTATTTTGTCGAATACGTTTTTGCTCACCCCTGCGTCCATAAGCGTAATCAGTGGGGCTAGTGCAGTAGCAACCAGATTCATCTAAGTACTTTAAACAAACTAACCCTAATTGTGACCAGAGCTTAAGTAATTCCCAATCAAGCCTTTTAGCTTGTAAATATTCTTTCTTGAGATTTAGAGCCGGACAGTAGCGGATACGTTTCCAATGCCACCCCTTTTTTTGAGTAGTCGCCGTATTTGTTCGGCACCTAACTCGATTTGTCGTTCCTCTAAAAGCTTTTGACTTAGTTGGCGAGCACTGTATCGGCGATTTTGTTCCAAGCATTTTTCGACTACTTGCCAATCAACTTCATGCCAACTTCGTTTTTTTCCCCTTCCAGGTTTTTCCCACAAACCCCCTAAGCCTTGAAGTTCCCAGCGTCGAATTGTTTGTCTTACCGTCTGTTGTGCCCAATCTAGATACTCTGCAATCTGAGTTACATTCCATCCATGAGCATTGAGACGTAATGCAGTCGCTCTTTCCTTGGTTCGACGTGCTACCCCATCAGCGCAACTTAGTTCTTTGAGTGTACGGTCTTCTTCGCTATTAAGTATTATTTTTAATACTTTTGGCATCGCTGCTTACTTAATTACTGGACTCTATTTATCTTACGTTTTTTTAGGTTGACCTACTTATCAAGTTCGGTTGATTAGTTATAATTTCCGTAATCTATGGAGAAATCGGAAAACCTTCTTTCCCCCTGCCCCCTGCCCCCTGCCCCCTGCCCCCTGCGGTCTTAATGATAAGTCTTTCTCCGAACACGATATTAGGTGCTTAACAGCTTATTCTCTGGGACAGCAGTTGAGCAATTTGCTGATTAATGGTTGCAACATCAAAACGTTGACTAGCAGTAATTCTGGCATTCTTCGCTATAGTTGCAGTTATTTCTGTCTCTTGAAGACAGGTAATAATCGCTTGTGCAAGTTGCTGGGGTTCTTCTGGTGTCACCAGAAAACCGTTTAGTCCGTGTTCTACTAATTCCATTGCACCGCCAGCTTTTGCTGCAATTACAGGTTTTTCACATAGCATCGCCTCAACAATCACTCTACCAAAAGGCTCTGGAGAGGTGGAGGTGTGTGCTACTAAGTCACAAGCTGCCATTAATTGGGGAATATCCGAACGGAAACCTAAAAATTTGACGCGGTTTTCTAGCCCCAATTTAGCAACTTGTTGGTGTAACTGTTGGACGTAATTTTGTTCGCCAAATAATGCATCGCCGACTAAAATTGCTGTTACCTGTGGCGGACATTGAGCAAGGGCATCAATTAAAATATGTTGCCCTTTCCAAGGTGCAAGTCGGCTAAAATGTCCAATTACAAATTTTCCTTGTAATTCTAAATTTTCCTGCAATTTTTTGATGTCGGATTCATCAGTATAATAATTTTTTGGTTCAAAGCCGTTATAGACAATTTCAACGATATCTCTCCATCCGCCTGCTTCTATAAAAGCTGTTTGGCTAGCTTGAGAATTAGCAATTACTAATGATGCAAAACGATTAGCAAGGTTGACTGCTATTTGAAGATTAATTTGGCTAAAGTGTTCTGTAGAAAGAATATCATGTAAATGATAAACCAGAGGACGACGACTAAAAAAACTCGCTATTGCTCCTACAACTAATGCCTTTTGGGTGTTGGCATAGATTAAATCGTATTCACGCGCTTTTTTAACTACCTTAATAATTAAAGGTATAAGTTGTCCTAAACTATTTAAACCTTGGAGGAAACCGCTTTCTTTGCGAACTGCGATCGCCTCATTTCTCAAAACTTCTACCGGAATATTATTTTGCTGTAGTAACTCTTTAAATGAACCATCTGCAAATAAACCTACCAAAGAATTATGCCGATACGGTTTAGCGATATCTATTAAACACAATTCTGCACCGCCTGGTTTACCACTTTGGTCTAAAAAAAGAATTTTCATAAAACCTTTATTTCGTCAGATAATTTTATTCATGATGCACCTATTTTGGATAAAGACGCGATGAATCGCGTCTCTACAAAATCGTCTATTGGTGGAATTATATTTTAAAAATCAATTATCAATTCTATTGTAATAAAATATTTCGTACTCGCTGGGCGATTTGATTCCAATCATAATGTGTGGTGGCGTACTGGCGACAGGCTTCTCGTGAGGGGATATGAATATTTCCTAGTAGTGCTTGTTCTAATTTTTCCGCAATAGCTGATGCTTCGATGGAAGTAGTAATTAAATCAGGTGAAAAGTCTGTTAAAATTTCTGGCATTCCGCCTACGGGAGTACATAAAACTGGAGTACCAGAAGCTAGAGATTCAACTACTACTAATCCAAATCCTTCAAAAGATTGACTAGGGACTACAGTTAATTCAGCAGCTTGATAAGCTATCGGTAATTGTTCATCGGGTAGAAAACCTAAAAATTTGACGTTATCGTCTAGCCCTAATTCTGTAGCCTGTTGTTCTAGTGCTGCTTGGATGTGACCGCGACCAGCGATCGCTACCCAAATATCTGGTATTCTGGGTTTAATTATGGCGATCGCTTGTAATAATTTATCAACTCCAGTACGATGTACCAAGCGGCGTGATGTAAATAGAATCCGACGATTATTAGGCCAGCCTAATTGTCTACAAGCTTCCTGGGGTGATAAATTCGGTTGAAACCAATTAATATCAACTCCACCAGGAATAACATTAATTTTGCTCCAAGGGATTTGATATTTTTGGTGTAAGATATTGCCAAAAGCTTTGCTGAGAACGATAAAGCGATCGCACCTATTATAAGTCGTTTGTTCTATCAGCCAATGCTTGATTAAAAGACTGAGATTTTTATTAACCACTTCTTGCTTACTTTCAAAAGCCCAAGGGCCGTGAAAGTTAAAAGTAACTGGTACTTTCTTTGGCAAAATATCTAAAATAGGAAAACTATATAATGCAAAGTGCAGATTAATTGCATCTGGCTTGTTTGTTCTGGTTTTCTGGAAATTTCTGCGAATTGACCATAATCTTTGACAAATATTAGTATCAACAGCAGCTAAGTTAGTCAGCTTAATTGGGTAATTTAGTTCAGTTTCAGGTAGTCCAACTCCGCATAATTCAATTTCGTCTTGATTTGCTGCTAATTTATGAGTTAGTTCATAAATATACCTTTCCAACCCTCCAGGATTTTTAGGAAACCAGCCTAATCCCAAAGTAAGAATAGATGCAGATGTTGAAGTGAAATTTTCTTTTTGATGCTTCATCAATATTTCTCCTATAAATGTATTAAAAAATATACAGATTATCAATAATAGTTTTTTAGAGAACACCACTTTATAAACTATTTATATCTTCACGTCAACAAGCAATTAAAACCTGTGTTTTAGCTAACTTTCTAATACCGAAGATGATAAATATAATACAAGTTATAAAAAGAAGCTGAATGGCAGACAGTGAAACGCTCAAATCACTATAAATTAATAAGTGTTTTCAAATATTGTATTAAACTTTACTATTTTAGCGTTGAAAAATAGTAAAGTTTAATACCTAAAATGTATCGATCGGTTTAGCTAAATTTTTTGTGCGGATTTGAGAAATGATGATTGTATATACAATTATCGTATTTAGATTGCGAACATAAAAGATCTCGCGCAAATTTGCTCCAGACGGAGAGAGAAATTTTGAGTTTTGTAGAGAATTAAATAAGATTATATGAATAATCAATTAAAGATGCGGTTAGTAAGGCTCTATCAAGAATTGAGAAAGTTATTTAATTTCAGATATTTTCAAAGAAATAAAACTTTCAAGTTTTTAATCAGTCTAATCGTTGGAATTTTGATTACTACCATTGGTATTACAACAGATTGGGCAACAACTGGAACATCTACACTCACCTATCAAACATCGTGGATTGGTAATAGTATTGGCAGCGGCAATCTACGGATACAAAACAATATAGAAGCAATGTATGTTACCCCTGATGGTACTGTCTATACTAACAGCCATTGGGATGAAGCGGGAACAGAAGCAGGAATATATAAAGACGGTAAAATTATCAATGCCCTTGGCGATACTCATGGTTGGGGTCGTGGTGGTGGCAAGGCTGTGACAGCTAATAATAAATATATTTACCTTGCCATGACTCAAGGTTCAATAGGCAATACAAAAGAAGATTATCCAGCAGAAAAAACAGCTTGGCACTGCGTTAGACGCTATGATTTGTCGGGAAAACCAGCACCGTTTCCTGGGGGACGTGGCTGGGATAAAAGTATGTTAATTGTCAGTAATAAAAGCGAAGTTTCTGGATTAGCAATTGTCGGAAGTGAGTTGTATGTGAGTGATATTGCTACTAACCGAATTCGTGTTTTTGATACTGACACGATGAAGGAACTTCGTGGTTTTAGTGTTACGAATCCAGGGGCGATCGCAGTTGATAAACAAAAAAATCTGTGGATTATTCAAAACAAAAATGGTAGTAATCCTGCGAAGATTTTACATTATTCTCCCAGTGGGAAGCAATTACCCCAAGAGATTGCAAATATTGTAGAACCAACAGCGATCGCCATAAATCCTCAAGGTAGGCTATTAGTAGCAGAAAATGGTTCCCGCCAGCAAATCTTGATTTATGACATTAAAGATAAGCCAACACAAGTAAGCAGTTTTGGCAATAAAAATGGTATTTATGCAGGAGTTTCAGGTGAAGTTCTAGATTTGAAACTTTATGGACTTACCGGAGTTGGCACAGATGCATCAGGTAATATTTATATAAATAGTAATGGTTTCAACAAATCAGGAACAGATTTGCGGAAATTTGCACCATCAGGTAAACTACAGTGGCGATCGCTAGGTTTAATATTCGTTGATAATGCAGACGCCGATCCCAAAACTGATGGTGTAGATTTATTCACCAAACAAGAACAATATCAAATGGATTATAGTAAGCCTGCTGGTAAGCAATGGACTTACAAAGCCTACACCTTAAATCCCTTCAAATATCCTCAAGATGCGCGTTTGCATACATCACCAGATGCAACCTTTGTGCGCCGCATCCAAGGTAAGCCGTTTTTGTTCCTCACAGATATGTATGGCAGCTTTCTGCAAATATATCGCTTCAACTCCGCCACAGACGGTAAAATTGCCATCCCAGCCGGAATGTTTGTTGGTACAAATGGCGCAGATAAGCCATTTCTAGATGGAAATTGGCCGCCTAATCAACCACAAAAAGGCGAATGGATTTGGCGAGACACCAACGGTAATGGCAAATTTGAAAGCAATGAATACGATACCAGCAAAGATTATCCCCATATCGGTGGTTGGTGGGTAGACAGCAAAGGAGATGTTTGGAAAGCTTTGCGAACCCAAGACGGTATGGGTATCCGACATTATCCTTTACAGGGAATTGATGCTAAGGGGAATCCCATCTACAGCTATAGTTCAATGGAAAAGCAAACTACTCCTGAGATTTTTAACGATTTGCGGCGCATTGAATATTTCCCCCAAACAGATACCATGTATTTATCAGGCTTCACATTAGACCATCCCGCATTTGGCGACGATACCGGAGTTGTGGGATCTGAAATTGCCCGTTTTGACAATTGGAGTAAAGGAAATCGCACTCCTCGCTGGCGGGCTGTAATTCCCTATGACACCATCGGCAAGCGCGAAGTTGCCACAGCCGCCATGAGTGTAGCGGGAGATTATGTTTTGGCTGTCACAGTTAAAACCGCAGAAGTATATGTTTACAATGCAACCACAGGAGTGGAAGTACAAAAGTTAAAACCAGGCCCAGAAGTTGGCAGCGAAAGTGGTTGGATTGATATACCTTACGGTATCCGCGCGTTTCGACGTTCCAATGGCGAATACTTAGTATTTGTAGAAGAAAATTGGAAAGGAAAAGTGATTATGTATCGCTTACCAGGGTGAGCATTTATATCGATTTTATTGCGGACATGATATTATTTATGAAGGCTATGTTTTTCTTTCGATAAAAACAAGCCTTAATTTTTTGTTTCACTGCGTAATTCCTATTTAAGCCAGAGCTTGACATCAAATTGGCATTCCCTAGTTCAGACAGGGAACAAGAAATTAGGAGCGTGAAACAGTGTTTTGGAAATTTGTAATCAGTGTTTTATTGTTGCCCACTTGTCTGGGATTGGAAATAGCCGCAGCATCTGAAACAAATGAGTTGCAGATGCTACAAAGTTCTGAAGAATTAAGTACCCCAATTGTCCGCACAAAAAGCAATCAAAATATCCTGAATTACTTGCCTAATTCAATTACAAAATATTCCTCACTCCCACAAGATTCAGAAGTTGATAGCGAAAAATTAAAACATCGAAAATACCGACGCTATCACCGGAGGCATCGTCGATATTATCGCCATCGTAGGTACTATCGTCAATGGCACAGAAATTATTACCGTCAAAGAATTTACTATCCCGAAGATATTTATTACCGTAGACGGTATCACCATCAATACAGAAATTACCATCAAAGGGTTCGCGATCCTCTATACCGTTACTATCTGAGAAACTATGACTATCTGCATAGAAATTGCCACCGCCATTGCTATTAGTCATTAGTCTTTGGTCATTAGTACTATAGTGGCGTGGCAAGCTTAAAATAGTGCATTAGTAAACTCTTGTGGGGTGGGCATCCTGCCCGCCTGGACGGGTGAGGACACCCATCCCACAATAAACTCTATTGCAACATTTTAGTCTTGTCACGCTACTACATATTGCAACTATAGGAGTCCGATTTAATTTTTGAAAAAATCTCAGTATTTGTAGTGTTATGGCGTAGCCTAACGCACCTAAATCATTAATCGGTGCGTTAGCCTTTGGCGTAACGCACCCTACGTATATTTCAAAAATCAAATATGAGTCCTATAATATTTTCACGTAATCAAATAGTAGTCGTATAATCTAAATTTATTAGTTAAAAAAAGCGAATTATATTAAACTACCTTTTGATGCTTTTGAGTTAAATGCATCGCAACTCCTTTTTCATAATAAGCTGCTTCATTAATAAAAATCGGATAAACAGTAGATACTCCGTCATATAAAATATCTTTCCCTGCAAAAGTCCGAAATATTGGCTCACCTGGATTTAGAGGTTCATAATCTCGAAACTGAAGCTGCGGATGAATCATAGCTTGAATTTCACCGCGTTCATCTCTGGGATAATCAATAGTTCCAATATATTCATAAAATGTCAGGGTATTGTTTATCTCTGGAATATTACCTTGATTGCACCATTCAAAATATTCTAAAATTGCATAAATTAGCTGTTCTGTTTGTTGAAATAATTCTGCATTTAAGACATTTTGAGCTACAGCGCCGACTTCAATTACAAAACCTAATTCACACAAAGAACGCAAGAAACCACCTTCTTTTGATTGGGGATTAACATATACTCTCACTAAAGAATTTATTGAACTTAAATAGGCAGCTAACCGCAGTAAAAAAGGATGCATATCGCAAAAAATTAAACTTAGCCCCATGTTGGCGGTTGTGCTATGTAAATCAACGATCGCATCTACAAAAGGCTGATTTTGCGGTTGCAGTATTTGTTTTATTTCTTTCGCCCGCCTATCTTCATAATTTAAAAAATTTGAATTTTGTAAGTTTTGCTTGCTAAAGCAACGATTTAAATCTTTGTCAATATAACGTTTACCTTCTGCGATCGCTTTAGGATTACCAAGTAATATCAAAGTTTCTAGACTTGGTTTGTTAATTAAATTTGGATATTGTTGAAATTTTTTGACTAAGTATACTCCTGTTAACTCATTCCCATGAGTTCCTCCAACGATCGCCACTCGTTCAACCTGACTCATAAAAACCTCGCACTGAAAGCTTGTAGGCTAGACATTAGACTTCTTGCATAAGTCGGGAAAAGGGTAAGGGGAAAGGGGGAAAGGTTCTGCAAAAGTCCCCTTACCCTTTAACCTTTACCCTTTTCCCCCAAGAGTGTAAAAAGCACTTTTGCAAGAGGTTTATTATAATGCCCACCCTACTCTGGTTTATCGATATAAAACAGCTATAAGAATTAAAATAAACAAAATGCTACTATATGTCCAATATTTATTGAGCTTATACAATATATATTAAAGATATAATAGCTAGAGCAGTGATAGAACTTAGACATCTGCGGTACTTCATCGCTGTGGCTGAAGAATTAAACTTTAGTCGTGCAGCTGAACGATTGCATATTGCTCAACCACCTTTAAGCCAACAAATTCAAGCACTAGAAGCAGAACTAGGGCTAAAATTATTTGAACGCAAGAAACGTCCCCTACAGCTAACTGCTGCTGGGCAAGTCTTTTTAACAGAAGCACATTTAGTATTAACTCAGTTAGAACAAGCAATTACCTCTGCACAAAAAGTCAGCCGGGGAGAAATTGGACGCTTGGTGGTGGGAACTAATAGTTCCGTTGCTAACAGTGTTTTGCCAGATATACTGCAAACTTTTCATCCTCTATTTCCAGAGGTGATATTGGTGTTGCGCGAAGTTAGTTCTTCCCAGCAAGTAAACCAACTGCGCGATCGCTACATCGATATTGCTTTTGAAAGACTACCCAATACCAATTTAAGCGATCGTTCTTTAAGTTTTTTGCCAATTCTGCAAGAGTCTTTAGTCGTTGCTTTACCAGAAAAACACCCTCTAGCAGCCCAGTCACAAATTCCACTCATTGCCCTAGCAGATGAACCTTTTGTTTTACCCCCAACCGACTTGGTACCATCATACAGTCAAATAATTAACCTTTGTCAGCAAGTGGGTTTTTCTCCAAAAGTAGTACAGGAAGCAACTTGGATGGTAACCGTACTCAGTTCCGTTGCAGGTGGAGTTGGAGTAACATTGCTTCCCGCTAATGCCCAAAGTTTACAGCGAAAGGGAGTTGTCTACAGACCAATTCAAGGACAAAACTTAACTTCAGAATTAGCCGTGGTTTGGCGAAGCGATGATACATCCTTAGTTTTGCGCCAATTTTTAGAAGTGACAAAGAGTGTAGCGCGAAAAATGAGATTGGCAAATAGCACATAGGGCATGGGGAAAGGGAAAAGGGTAAGGGGAAAAGGGGAAAGATTAAATTTATTCCTTTTCCCTTTAACCTTTAACCTTTTCCCCTGCCTCCGCCTTCCCCTCTTTGCCTCTTTTTAACTAGTAACTTACGATGAATCTTAAGCACTTGCTCTTGGTAGAAAAGGGAAGAAATTTATGGAGTACAATTTTCAAGCGTTGGCTGAACTTTACAAAAACGCACTCCTCAACGATGTCCTCCCATTTTGGGAAAAACACTCCCTCGATTGGCAACAAGGCGGCTATTTCACCTGCCTCGATCGCCAGGGCAAGGTTTATGATACAGACAAATTTATCTGGCTGCAAAATCGCCAAGTATGGACTTTTTCCATGCTTTACAACCAGCTGGAAAAACGCGAAAATTGGCTGAAAATCGCTAATAATGGTGCTAATTTTCTTGCCCAGCACGGTAGAGATAGTGATGGTAATTGGTACTTTGCCCTCACTCGTGAAGGAAAACCACTGGTTGAGCCTTACAATATTTTTTCTGATTGCTTTGCAGCAATGGCATTTAGCCAATATGCACTCGCATCCGGTGAAGACTGGGCGACAGATGTGGCGAAGCAAGCTTACAACAACGTTTTACGCCGCAAAGATAATCCCAAGGGCAAATATAACAAAACCTATCCAGGTACGCGCCCGATGAAATCATTGGCTGTACCGATGATTTTAGCCAACCTCACTTTAGAAATGGAATGGTTGTTGCCCAACGAAACCCTAGAAAATGTCCTCGCTGAAACAGTCCGCGAAGTGATGACCGATTTTCTCGACTCAGAACGGGGGCTAATGTATGAAAATGTTGCCCCTGACGCTTCCCACATCGATTCTTTTGAAGGGCGATTGATTAACCCAGGTCACGGTATTGAAGCGATGTGGTTTATCATGGACATCGCCCGTCGGAAAAACGATACTAAAACTATTAACCAAGCCGTTGATGTGGTGCTAAATATCCTAAATTTTGCTTGGGATAGCGAGTATGGCGGCTTGTATTACTTTATGGATGCACTCGGTCATCCTCCACAACAACTCGAATGGGATCAAAAGCTGTGGTGGGTTCACCTAGAGTCTTTGGTTGCATTAGCGATGGGTTATCGCTTGACGAAGCGTGAAGCCTGTTGGGAATGGTATCAAAAGATGCACGATTACGCCTGGTCGCACTTTGCCGATTCTGAGTTTGGCGAGTGGTTTGGCTATCTCAATCGGCAAGGAGAAGTATTATTGAACCTCAAAGGCGGCAAATGGAAAGGATGTTTTCACGTTCCGCGGGCGTTGTATCTTTGCTGGCGGGAGTTTGAAGCATTGCGATCGCAACGCGGATAAACAACGCGGTCAGTTTAATCTCTGCTAACGTACAAATAAAAGTAGAATCAGTGCGATAAAAATGTTGTCACACCTAAAAGATTTACGATCGCTAAATACCATCAATTGATTCAACTCGGATTTTTCAAAGAGAGCGATCGTATTCAATTAATTCGAGGAGATCTGATTCAAATGACTGCAAAAGGATCGTCTCATACACTTTGTCTTTGCGTCTGTGCGTGAGATAAATCTTGTTAATTTACCTGAAATACTTGTAGTTAGTGGTAAACTTACGGAACACAATCAGTATCCGACTTTTTTCCGACCTTTTCCGACCGACAAACTTTCTACTTGGCAGTAGAGTATTTCGATAAGCAGTATTCGTATCCCCAACTTCTTAGAGGGGCTACA
Source organism: Nostoc linckia NIES-25 (assembly GCF_002368035.1). Lineage (GTDB taxonomy): Bacteria > Cyanobacteriota > Cyanobacteriia > Cyanobacteriales > Nostocaceae > Nostoc > Nostoc linckia_B. The sequence goes on from NZ_AP018222.1 coordinate 1,940,259, forward strand.
TTGCTAATTCCACAATTACACGGTAGTGAAACTCACCTATTTTTACTGAGTGAGCTAATTTCACCTATCTACAAACTGCATATTAACTTGATTAACACATCAACCTGAGTTTAAGGAGAACCTTTTATGAGTGAAGCAGGTCAAGCTGGTATTGATGACTTCGATTATGGTAATGACAACGATGCCAATTTTGATGTTAATGGTGATGTTGTGATTTATTATAACGGAACTTTGGGTTCCGACTACTTTGATTATCGCTCAGAGTACAACTATTCCGGCAGCTACTACTATGTGTATGATGCGCTGAATGCTACTGGTAATAATGGCAATGACACCATCTATGGTGGTTATTACTATGACGACACCATCTCTGGTAATGAAGGTAATGACTACCTTTATGCAGCGTATAGTAGCGGTAACAACTCGCTAAATGGTGGCTATGGTTCAGACACGATTTATGGTGGTAGTGGAAATGATGTCATCTCTAGCGATGAAGATGATTACAATTATACCAATAACTATTTTACTAACTACATCTATGCTGGAGATGGTGATGACATCATCTATGGTAGTGATGATAGTGCAGATTATGTAGATGGCGGGGCTGGTAACGACAACATCCAGTACGTCGGATCTGGCAATAACAACACCATTTTAGGTGGAACTGGCGATGACTTCATAATCACTGGTTCTGGTAATGACTCCCTCAACGGTGGAGATGGTGCAGATGTCATAAGAGGTGGTAAGGGTGATGACACCATCTTTGGTGGGGCTGGCAATGATAATCTCGAAGGTGATGGCAACGATCTAAATGGCAATGACACCGTAAATGGTGCTAGTGGCAATGACACAATCACTGGTGGTCTTGGTAAAGACTTCTTATATGGTGGCACTGGCGATGATGTCTACTATGTTGATTTTGTTTACGATCGGAGTTTTGTTGATAGTGGTAAGGATGTAGTGACTGAGTATAGTTCGGCAGGTACTGACCTAGTAAATTCTCCTTTTACCTACACCTTATCAGCAAACGTAGAAAACTTAATCCTGGCTGGTTCTGCTGCTATCAATGGATATGGCAATAGCCTCGGTAACACGATTAAAGGTAACACTGCCAACAACATTATCTACGGTTATGACGGCGATGACTCCCTCAACGGTGGGCTTGAGGGCAATGACTACCTCGACGGTGGGGCTGGCAATGATACCTTAAATGGTGCTAATGGCAATGACACATTAGTCGGTGGTACTGGCAATAATGCCTACTATGGTGGCGCTGGCAATGACACCTACTATGTTAATAGTGTTAACGATGTAGTGAACGAGTATAGCTCTCCGGGTACTGACTTGGTAAATTCTTCTATCACCTACACCTTGTCGGCAAACGTAGAAAACCTGACCCTCACTGGTTCTGCTGCTATCAATGGATATGGCAATAGTCTTAATAACACAATTACAGGTAACGCTGGTAATAACATTCTCAATGGTGCTGCTGGCAATGACACAATCAATGGTGGTGCTGGTAATGACACAATCAATGGTGGTGCTGGCAAAGACATACTGACTGGTGGGACTGGAACTGATAAATTCATCTACACTGCTCTGAGTGACTCCTTGTTAACTAGCTATGATGTCATTACTGGCTACACTAGTGGCGAGCAAATCGATCGTGTTGGTGGTTCGGCAGTAACGCTCACAACTTCTGTTGGTAAGATAGCTAGTTTGACTGCGGCAAATATCTCTACTTTACTTAAAAATAGTGTGTTTACAGGCAATAGTTCTAAAGCGTTTACTGTTACTGGCATCAGCGGAACCTTTCTCGCTTTCAATGACGCAACTGCTGGCTACAATTCTGCAAATGATTCCATCATCTTACTCCAGGGTTATACGCTTGGATCTGTTTCCATTGTCTAGATCGGGTTAAGACATTATCTTGGTCTAAGAGGATGTCTGAGAAGTATTAAATATTTCGCTCGATACCCCCTACGTACCCGTCCCTGGCTCCCCTTAAAAAGGGGGGAACCGGAATCAAAGTCCCCCTTAAAAAGGGGGATTTAGGGGGATCTACAAGTATTGAATACAACACTAAGAAGTTTTCAGACATCCTCTAAGAGGTTGTTTTAAAAATTGTAAAATATACTCCAAACTCCTCTCCAAACCTCTGTGATACAGGAGGTTTTTCAATCTTATTATTCTTTTGATTGAGTGTCTTCATCATTAATTACAAACTAAATTCAGCTGCATTATCCTCATCCACATCTGCATCTTTCCCCACAGCAGTCGGTTTAAATTTCGCGTCGTGAATTAATTCCCCAAATGAAATGCTTGTATTTTGAAAAAGAATATTCAGCACACTCATAAAATCCCGCACAATTTCACCTGGCGTTAATAATGCTTCTGCACCCAAGCGATTAACAACTTCTCGAACAAACTCTTTTAACTCACGATTTGTCAAAGTTTGTTGATAGCCGAAATTGAGCGCATGAATTTCCGCTAGACGTTGCAAAAGCGTTAAAATTTCTCCTTCACTTAACGGGTTTAGCCGAATCACTGGCCCTAAAACTTCTTGCATATTAGCTTGTGCGACAAAGCGACTTTCTTTTGTGCGTCTTCGCCAAGCTTGGTCTGCAAAAAGTCCTCTATTTGGATCTTCTAAAAATTTGGTTGTTCCACCGACAAGAATACCAAGATGTTCTGCTTTACATTGCATGGTATCGTTAAACATTGCTAAAAGTCGGTTATAATTCTTTTCCCGCGTGACTGTAGTAGAGATTTGATATAAATGTACAGCTTCATCAACTAGAATTAATAGTCCTTTATAACCAATTTCAGCTACAAATTTAGCAAACAATTTGATGTAGTCATACCAACTATCATCATCAATAATCACCCGGACTCCTAAAGCTGCTTTTGCCTCAATTTTAGTAGTAAATTCTCCCCGCAACCAGCGCATTGCAGCATTTTTTAAATTATCATCATCCAATCGATAGCCGCGCCAATAAGCGATAATAACACTACCAAAATCAAAACCGTGAACCAAATCTTCAATATATTGAACTACTTCCCGAATTTTTGATTCAACTTGGTCATCAAAACCATCGTCATTGGGACGCAGTTCGGTTTCTTTAACCACCTCTTGTTGAATTTTATTAATCCATCCTTCCAAAATTGAGACTAAAGCGCCACCATCAGGACGAGTTTTTGTAGCTAGATGCCTCATTAATTCTCGATAGGTTGCTAAACCTTCGTTATTACTTCCTGCTAACCGACGTTCAGGTGATAAATCTGCATCAGCTACGACGAAACCCTGCTCCATCGCTCGGTTACGAATTAGTTGCAGTAAAAAGCTTTTCCCCGAACCATAATTACCAATTATAAACCGAAATGCTGCTACACCTTCTGCAATATCATCTAGATTTTTTAATAGGCTTTGAAGTTCTTTTTCTCGACCTACTGCTATGTGTTCAACTCCCACTCTTGGTACTACCCCAGCACCAAGGGAATTAATCAAAGCAGTGAATATTTTTTTCGAGATTTTGAGCTTTGCCATGTATTACACTTCACTTTATTCTAAACGCAGAAGCACGCAGTAAGAAGATAAGGCGTATTTTTACCTTATTAATAATTTTACAACGTCAGAAGTCAGGAGTCAGAATTCAGAAGTCAGAATTCAGGAGCCAGAATTTAAAAGATTTTAACACTCAAGTTTAATAATTTGGAAGAATCAACTGTGTTATTCAAAAATTAGCGTGAAGATTCCAGATTTATTGGAGAATCAAGTTTGCTATATGTTATTAAATAGACCTCTTGCATAAATCAAAAATAAAGAACTCTATCCCGCATTTGAGTAAAGCAAACGCTCCCCTCCCCTTGCTAAGGGGAGGGGTTGGGGGTGGGGTGTTAATGACTTTTGCAAAAGGTATAATTTATTCTAATTAATTATTAAGCTTACTCTCTAATTATTCTGAATTCGGAATTCTGGATTCTGACGACTTTATTCTTACATTTGAGTATGTCTAGCCATAAGATCGTCGTACATTGCAATCATTTTTCTGACATAGGCTTTATGTTCCTGATACACTTCTGGGATTTCTGACTCTGAATTGATTATTAATTCACCAATGGTATCATTTGCTCGTTCATTGATTGAATCTATTAGTAGATTCGGCATGGTGATATTTGCTTCAGCAATTTTTTTAATAGTAGCTTTTGTATTATCTTCTTCGACTATAGCTTTTAATACTTGTAATTCATATCCTGGTAAATTTTCCAAAAAATTAGTCCATTCTTCTGGTATATTTTCTAGTGTATTAATTTCCAACGAATCTTTTGTTGTTGCAGGTTCAATTATTTCAGTAAAAGGAAATAATTCAATATCGTCTTCTTTGAAATTATCGGCTAAAGTTTCTGAGTTAAAGTTTTCTGCTTGTTGGAGTAATTCCCAAACTTGATTTTGCAACAAGTCTCGTTCTTCTTGCAATAATGAAACTTGCCCTTGCAATTGCTGTAGCTCTTCTTTTTGCGTTGCTATTTGAGTTTGTGAAGAATTCAAAAAAGCTTGGATATTTTCTCTTTCGGTTGTTTTTGCTATCAGTAATTCATTTTCTTTATTTACTTTAATTTCTAGTTCTTGAATTTCAATTCGCAGTTCGTATAATTTTTCTTCTAATTGGGGTTTGAGTCTGCCTAAAAGTGTTAAGTTACTTTCAATTTCTTCTTTTTGTTGCTGGAATTCAGAAATTTGGCTTTGCAACTGAGCGATTTCCGCACGAGATATATGGCAATTAGACTCTAAACGACGCTTTTCTCCTGTGAGGTTAGCAAAAGCATTGCTCAATTCTGCATGATTTTTTTCTAAGTTACTCAGTTCAATTTGCAGATTGGTGATTTCAGTTTCTAACTGCTTTTTTTGACCAGCTAATGTTCTGACTTCTCGATTCAGACTATCCCTTTGGTTACGGTTTTCAATTACTTGATTTTGGAGTTGCTTTGATTCTGCGTATAATAAATTATGATGTTCTTCAATTTGATTGATTTCTTTAACAATACGAGCTTTTAATCCCTCCATTTCTTTAATTCGCTTTCGGAGAGAACCTAAAAGAAACATTTCATAATTTCTGCGCCTTTTATCTACGAATAATGCTGCCCCATAGATAATGAATGCAGTAATTATACCTGTGAGAAAGGCTTTATTAAAATCCCAGTTGGGAACGAGGCTAAGTCCAAAACTCACACTAAAGGCAACTATGCCTAAAATAAATCGATTACTAATCGTTACTGATTGCATATTGCTGGTTGTTAGCGTAGTTGAGCGATCGGAATAACCAGTTTTCATACTAATTTGTAATTCGTAATTTAAATATATTTCTCAACATAATGAGTAAAATTGCTTTTTAATCTATGATTTTTGGTATTAGAGTCATTTTAAGTTTTATAATCATAATTATCCGTGTATAACTTTGTTACGTAAGAAACAAAAAAGCGCGATCGCCAAAGAATTAATTTGAATTTTCAGTGGTAGAGGTATTGTTATTTGCTCCATGAAATAGTTTTAAATCTGCTTTTAAGAAGTCAATAAACTGCCGTGCTGTGCGTCCAGAACGGCCATTGTGGCGGGTCGCCCACTGTAATGCTTGATATTCCAAATCTTCTTGGGTAATATTAATTTCAGCTTGTGCTGCTAAATGATGAACAATGTTTAAATAAGTTTTCTGGTTAGCTGGTTCAAAGGTTAAGGTTAAACCAAAGCGATCGCTAAACGAAAGCTTCTCCTGCATCGTATCCCAGGCATGGATTTCATCGTTATCTTTGGGCGCCGGTCTATCCACAAAAAACTCCCGAATCAAGTGACGGCGATTAGAAGTCGCATATACAACTACGTTTTGCGGTCTGGCGGTTAAATTACCCTCTAAAACTACCTTTAGTGCTTTAAAAGCATCATCATCTTCTTCAAATGAAAGATCGTCAACAAAAATAATAAATTTTTGTGGCACTCCTCGTAAATGTTCCACAATTTCTGGTAAAGCTTTTAAATCGGATTTTGCGACTTCCAGCAAACAAAGAGATCGTTCGCTATATTCATGCAATAAAGATTTCACCAAAGAAGATTTTCCCGAACCACGGCTACCATAAAGTAATACATGCAGTGCTACCTCTCCTGATAATAAAAACTCGGTATTTTTGAGCAAAGCATCTCTTTGAGACTCATAACCTACAAGCGTACTAAGCTTAACGGGGTCTGGATATGGGATACCGATAAACTCTCCAGCTTCCCAGCGAAAAGCGCTGTATTGAGCAAATAAACCACAACCATATTGCCGATAATAAGCGGCTAACTCTTCTACAGCATCACCCCAATTATCTAACTCCTGTAGATATGCAGCAAATTTTGTCTCTCTTCCCAGCTTTTTTGGTTCCTCATACCACACTATCGGCGAAACCGGCAAATGAGCAACATTTTGCACCCACTCGCTCAAATAAGCGCTGCTACATTCATAAAGACTTTGCAATACTTGTAAATCATGCCCAACTGCTGCTACTAAAGCTGGAGATAAGTCTTCAAATTTATGTTGTTGAGCAAGTTTTGTAAAAGGGTTCTCACAAAAGAGAATTTGAGCGATTATATAATCTTCCCAATTTTGATTTCTCGCAGCCAAAGCATGGAAATAATTGCCGTAGGCTTGTAGACAACCGCGTGCATCGGCATCAGTGTAACGTATAGCTTGCAACAGGTCAATAAATGCCATCCCCACTTCGCCTTGGAGAACAGATTGGTAAAGTAAAAGTGACGCCGCTTGACGCTGGAGATATTGAATTTTTGTATTGGAGGAAGTACTGGCCATTGGCATTGCTTGATTATTCATCAATCAACTGGGTGATGTAGCTAAACAGCTATGGTAAATTGTCTGCTGACCCTGGCAGCAAAAACAAAATCTACATAGGTTTTAACAATGAATTTAAGTATAATCGCTGCTTTTGCCTACGGCATATTAGCGATCGCTGGTGGCATTATTGGCTATATTCAAGCTAGAAGCAAGGTTTCACTTGTGAGTGGTAGTATTAGCGGTTTATTACTAATTATTGCCGCTTACCTCCAACTCCAAGGACAAGCTCAGGGTTTAATTTTAGCCGTCTTCGTGACTGCTGTTTTAGTAGTCTTCTTTGCATTTAGACTGGCTAAAACGCGCAAGTTTATGCCTGCGGGATTGATGACTATTTTAGGTATGCTAGCACTGGCACTGATGCTCAATGAAATTGTCACCATCAGGTAAGCTTACGGGGATGGGGGGATGGGGAGATGGGGGGATGGGGAGATGAGGAGATGAGGAGATGGGGAGATGAGGAGATGAGGAGATGAGGAGATGGGGAGATGGGGAGATGGGGAGATGGGGAGACGTAGGGACACGGGGAGTTTGGAATAATCAAGTAATTATTATCCGAACTTGACGTAACAACTGTTCTACAGTCCCTAAGCATCCTTCTGTTTTTCAACACAGTATTACTCTCCCTGTTGTGAGTACTTTAATTAGTACATTTATATTACAGTAGAGTTGTTATCTTTCCTTACGGAACTCCAAAAAATAAATTATCCAATTTGTCTACTCAAATAGACTTCTATTCTTCCTTGTCCCCCTTGTCTTCCTTGTCCCCATCCCCCCATC